>NZ_JBAGKF010000028.1:0-67360 GCF_037034185.1 Amycolatopsis sp. VC5-11
AGCCAGCACCACGACCACCGTGTTCCCGCTGACCAGATTCACCAGCGCACCCACCACGATGATCCCGGAAATCGCGTTCGTCACCGACATCAACGGCGTATGCAACGCGTGATGCACATGCCCGATCACGTAATAGCCGATCACGATCGCCAACGCGAACACCGTCAGATGCGGCAACAACGCCGCCGGAGCCAACGCCGCCAGCACCAACACCACCGCCGCCACACCCAACACCACACCGAGCCTGCGACCCGAGGACATCGGCTGCTTCTCCGGCTCCTCCTTCTTCACCGGCGCCGCGGGTTTCTGCGGCGCGGCAGAGACCTGCACCGGAGGCGGCGGCCACGTCAACTCGCCGTTTTTCACCACCGTGATCGACCGGACCACCACATCCTCGAAGTCCACGACCAGCCGGCCGTCTTTCTCCGGGGTCATCAGCTTCATCAGGTTCACCAGGTTGGTGCCGTACAGCTGCGACGCCTGCGCCGGAAGCCGCCCCGCGAGATCCGTGTAGCCCAGGATCGTGACACCGTTGTCGGTCACGACGCTCTCCCCGGCGACGGAGCCCTCGACGTTGCCCCCGTTCGCCGCCGCCATGTCCACGATCACCGAACCCGGCTTCATCGACGCCACCATCTCACCGGTGACGATCCGCGGCGCCGGACGCCCCGGGATCAACGCCGTCGTCACGATGATGTCCACCTCGCGACACTGCGTGGCATAGAGTTCAGCCTCGCGCGCTTTGTAGTCCTCGCCCATCTCTTTGGCGTAACCGGTGGCGGAGACTTCGGCGTTCGGGTCCTCGATGGACAAATACTCCCCGCCCAGGCTCTTCACCTGATCCGCGACCTCCGGACGCGGGTCCGTCGCCCGCACGATCGCACCCAGCGACCCCGCCGCGCCGATCGCCGCCAACCCCGCCACACCCGCCCCGACGACCAGGACCTTCGCCGGGTTGACCTTCCCCGCCGCAGTCACCTGGCCGGTGAAGAACCGCCCGAACGTGTGCGCCGCCTCCACCACCGCCCGATACCCCGCGATATTCGCCATCGACGACAGCACGTCCAACGACTGCGCCCGGGAGATCCGCGGCACCGCATCCATCGCCAACGCCGTGATCGGCCGCTTCGCGAGATCCTCCACCAGCTCCGGTTTCAGAGCCGGGGCGAGCAGGCTGACCACCGTCGCGCCCTGCTTCACCGCGTCCAACTGCCCGGACGACGGCGCGTTGACTCCGAACACGATGTCCGACTCGGCGACCGACCCCACGGTCGCGCCCGCGTCCGCATACGCCTGGTCGAAGAACCCCGACAACAGACCCGCGCCCGGCTCCACCGCCACCTCATAACCCAGCCCGCGCAGCTTGCCCACCGTTTCCGGAGTCGCCGCGACGCGCGTCTCCCCCGGCAGGGCCTCCTTGAGCACCCCGATCAGCACTCCGTCTCCTTCCGCCGCCCCACATCTGCCGGACCGGCCACCGTCCATAGTGGACGCTTCTCGAACTTCATCCTCGGGCTGCGTCCCAGCAAGCCGCCGTGATCCCGCGCTCCCGGACCTTGCCCTTCTCGATCCGTTCCGACGGCGTCTTCGGCAAGCTCTCGACGACCTCGACGTAACGCGGAACCGCGAACCGCGGCAGGTCTCGGCGCAGGAACTCCACCAGTTCGGCGGGATCGATCACCGCACCGGGCGACGGGACCACGAGAACGGCGACGTCCTCCTCCCCGACCTCCGACGGGACACCGATCGCCGCGACCTCGAGAACCTGCGGGTGCGCACTGGCCGCCTGCTCGACCTCCCAGGAGGACACGTTTTCGCCGCGGTGGCGGATCGAATCCTTTTTGCGGCCGACGTATTCGAACATCCCGTCGGAGTGCTGGCGGAGCAGATCGCCGGTGTGGAACCAGAGATTGCGCCAGGCTTCGGCGGTCTCCGCCGGTTTGGCCCAATATCCCTGCATCATTGCGAACGGTTCGCCGGTCCGGTAGACGAGTTCGCCCGCCTTTCCCGGTGCGACCGGGAAGTCGTGGTCGTCGACCAGGCGGATCTCCATGCCCGGAACTGCCCTGCCGACGCGTCCCGGCACGGTGCTTCCGGGCGGAGCGGCGGTCAGCAGCGTGCATTCCGTCATGCCGTACGCCTCTACGATCTGGACCCCGAAGCGTTTCTCGAAGCCGCGCAGGATCTCGCTCGGCGTCGAGGAGCACATCGCCGTGCGTGCGGGCAGATCGGCGTCATCGGGTCGCGGCGGCTGCTTGTACAGCATCCACAGCATGGTGCCGATGGTGGCGAAGACCGTCGCCCCGCTTTGCCTTACGTCGTCCCAGAACCGGCTGACGCTGAACTTGCGGCCGAGCACTCCGGTGCCTCCCGCCACCAGCGCGGCGGTGAGGAAAGCGCGGGCGTCGATGTGGAACAACGGTTGTACACAAAGGATGACGTCCGCCGCGTCGACTTCCATGACCTGGACCATGTTGTGCGCTTGCACCACATAGGACCGTTGCGGCAGCATCACGCCCTTCGACGGACCAGTCGTCCCCGAGGTGTACATGATCGTCGCGATATCGCCCGGAGCCGGGTCGGGCAGTTCTTCGGCTGAAGCGGCACCCAAGGCCAACAAGTCCTCGAACGAAAGCTGACGGCAGCGGTCGCCGAACGGCTGCGAAGTGCACTCGCCGACGCAGACCACGAACTCGGGATCCCAGGTGCTCGTCTGCGCGAGAATCTGAAGGTAGTCCTCAGTTCCGACCAGCACTCGCGGCGACGCGTCGGCCACGAAGTACTCCAGGAGCCTGCCGCGGGCTTCCGCGTTGAACGGAACGTCGACGGCACGGGCGGCGTTGGCGCCGAGCCACGTCCACACGTACTCGGCCCGATTGCCGCACATCACGCCGATCCGGTCGCCGGGTTCGACACCGAGCGCACGCAGACCGCGAGCCGTCTGCTCCACACACCTGAGCGCCTCCTGCCGCGTGAAGCTCTCCCCGACGATCCGGAGGCACTCCCGACCGGGATCTTCCGCGGCGGCCGCGCGGAGCGTCAGCAGAAGGCTGTTCTCGATGCTCATGTCCCGATGATGCTCCTCCGCCGCGGAGAAACGGCTGTCCGCACTCGCCTTATGCCCGCGTGGGGGAAAGATTTCCGGCACGCCCAACGCCTCCGGTCAGCCCACTGGCAACGCGGTCGGCGGATGCAGGCCCGCTGGCAGCAATCGGAGTCCGCGAACCGCCTGCAGCATCCGGGCAGCCGTACCGGGGTACGGGTCGACAGGGGTGTTCACCCGCACCACCAGTTCGCTGCCGTCGCCGCCGGTGAGCGTCAGGACGACGTCGGTGCTGGCCTGTCCCGGCTTGGCCGCCGAGCCGCCGAAACCCGACCACTCCAGTCGAAGCCGTTCGCTCTCTCCGTCGTGGAGGACGACGCTCTGCGCGAAACCCTCCACTTCGCCTGGATGCACCACGATGTCGCCGATCGTCGACTCGGTCTCCGCCGCCGCCAGACCGCCCTCCGAGACCAGGGCGTGGTCTCCCAGGCCCAGGACGTCCGCGACGAGGCGAGCCGATTCGCGCAGCAACGCGTCCGCCCGCCACGACAGTCCCGAAGTCCTGGTGCCCACGCCGAATTCCTGCGCCAGGACGTCGCGTCCCCACGAGGAGATGTTCGAGACCCGCTGGCCCCGCACCGACACCGGCCCGGGCACACCGCTGGAAAGCAGAGCCGGGAGCACGTCCAGCCACAGACCGGGGATCATGCCGGTGCCGACCATCCGCGATCCTGATTCCCGCGCCGCGGCCTCGACGCGCTCGCGGACCTCCGGGGCCAGCGCCGCGCGCGGATCGACGAAGCAGGCGTGCACCTGGTCCACCCCTGCGGCCGCGCAGGCGGCCAGGGTCTGCTCATGGCGTTCGCCCGTGAGACCGGCGTAGAGGAGGACGTCGAACTCGCCACTAGTCAGCGCCGCTTCGAGGTCCGCGGTGGCCAGCACGCCGACCGGAGCTTGGCCCACGAGTTCGCCGATGTCCTTGCCCGCCTTGCCGGGCGAGTGCACGATCGCGCTCGTCAGGAGAAACGGGGTTTGCGGAAGGGCCGCCAGCAGTTCCGCCGCGGTGCGCCCGGTGCCGTAGATGCCGACTCTGATGCGAGAGCTCATGCCACCAGCATGCGGGGTGACTCCTCCCGGATTCATCCCCCGCCTGGGCACTGTTGGTCTTCCCCGGCACGTGCACCGCGGGCCGCCAGACGCTCCATATTGGACACCACTGGTGCCGAAACAGCCCGTGCGCCACCAGAAGCCGCCGAGACGCAGGCGGCCCACCCAGGTGGGCGCTCTTCGCATCGCAACCGCCCGATTCGCCGGTTGCCCGGCCATCGTGGCCGCATGACTACTTCCACCTCCGCCGACCTCTTCGATCTCACCGGCAAACGCGTTCTCGTCACCGGTGCCAGCCGCGGCATCGGGCAGGCCATCTCCGTCGGACTCGCGCAGCGCGGAGCCCGCGTCGTCGGGGCGGCGCGGTCCGTCGAAGGCCTCAAGGAGACCGCCGGCCTCGTCGCGGACGGTCCGGGCAGCTTCCAGCCCTATGCGGTCGACCTCCGTTCCCCGGAATCGATCGACGCGTGCATCGCCGCCGCCGTCGAGGAACTGGGCGGGCTGGACGTCCTGGTGAACAACGCGGCCGACGATCACGACTCCTCGATCGAGGACACCGATCTCGCCACCTTCCAGCGCGTCCTCGAACTCAACCTGCAATCGTGCTGGCTCCTGCTCCGCTCCGCGTCGCCGCACCTCAAGGCGAGCGAGGGACGCGTCATCAACATCGCGTCGATCCTGGGACTCGTCGCCATCCGGAACGACACCGCCTACATCTCCGCCAAGCACGCCCTCATCGGCCTCACCAAAGCCGTCGCGCTCGAATGGGCCCGCCAGGGGGTGCGCGTCAACGCCGTCTGCCCCGGCTACGTGGAGACCTCGATGCTGCCGGACCTGGAGGCCAACGAGCCGGTGGCCAAGTACATCCGCCGGATGACCCCGATGGGCCGCTGGGCGCAGCCCGGGGAATACATCGGGCCTGCCGTGTTCCTCGCGTCCGACGCCTCCAGCTTCATGACGGGGCAAACCCTGGTGGTCGACGGAGGGCTGACCGCGCAGTAACCCCGGGCCACCCGAAACTCGCAGACCGGAGAACAGATGTCAGCCAGCAACCGCAATCGCCCGCTCCGCGTGATCGCCGTCGGCGGGGCCGGGTCCATGGGCCGCTGGGCGGTGCGCACGATCGCCCGCCTCGGCAGCGCTTCCGTACTGACCGTCGCCGACCTCGACCTGGAACGGGCTCGTCGGGTCGCCGAGTCGGTCGGCGGACCGTGCCGCGCCGTCCGGCTCGACGCCACCGAAAGCGCGCAGCTCCGCGCCGCGTTCGCCGACCACGACGTCGTCGTGAACACGATGGGGCCGTTCGCCACGTTCGCTCGGCCCATTCTCGAAGCCGCCGTCGAATCGGGATGCCATTACCTGGACATCAACGACGACTGGCAGCCCACCCTCGACGCGTTCGACCTCGACGGGCAGGCCCGCCGACGAGAACTGCACGTGGTGATCGGGCTGGGCGGCAGTCCCGGAGTCACCAATCTGTGCGCCGCGTACGGCGCCAGCAGGCTCGACACGGTGCACGAACTCCACACCGGATGGAAGCTGAGCGGGGCGACGATCGTCGACGAGCCCGGTTTCCCCGCGCCCGCCGCCTCGGCGGCGGTGGAGCACTGGCTGCACCAGTGTTCCCAGCCGGTCCGGGCGTGGGTCGACGGGGCCGCCAGCTGGGTGGAGCCGGTCGAGGAAGTCGAACTGGCTTTCCCCGGTCTGGGCAAGGTGAAGGGATACACAATGGGCCACCCCGAACCGGTGACCCTTCCGCGCCGCTACCCCGGGCTGCGCTCGTCGCTCAACCTGCAGTCCGGGCCGGCCTGGCTTCTCGAATACCTCCGGGAGGTCAGCACTCGTTTCGCGGCCGGGGAATTCGACCTGCGCACCGGCGCCGCGATGCTCGCCGACCCGCCGCGCGGCGACGCACCCGCGGAGCGGAGCCCGCTGCCGGTCGAATGGTCCTTGGCGATCGGCGAGAAGAACGGCCTCCCGTGCCGTGTCGCGGTGTACCCCAAGGCATTCCACCCGGCGAAGATGGGCGGCAACACGGGAATCCCGCTCGCCGTCGGAGTCGAACTGCTCCGGCGCGGGGAACTGCTCGACACCGGCGTTCACGCGCCCGAGACCGCGATCGATCCCCGCACCTTCTTCGACCTGCTGGCCCCGCTGACCGAGCCGGGCCTGCGCGGCGCGGACGACTTGCTGGCGGTCGTCGAAGAAACCGGCTGAACGGCCACGGGACCGCCAGGCGGATCAGTGCTTGGCGGTCCCGTGTGGAGCAAGAATCAGGCGGCTCCCGCAGCCTCCGCGTCCCACGCCGCGCTCGAGAGACCCCGCTCGCGCACGATCCCCTTCGCGATCCGCTCCGAAGGAGTCTTCGGAAGGCTCGCCACGACTTCCACATACCGCGGCAACGCATAACGCGGCAAATCGCGCGCCAGGAACGAACGCAGCTCCGCCGGGTCGGGATCACCATGACCGGCCGGGACGACAAGCAGCGCGACATCCTCGTCGCCCACGTCGGACGGGACGCCGATCGCCGCCGCCTCCAAAACCCGCTCGTGCCGCACCGCGGCCTGCTCGACCTCCCAGGCCGACACGTTCTCGCCGCGGCGCCGGATCGAATCCTTGAGCCGCCCGACGTACTCGAAACGGCCGTCGGGCCGCTGCACCACCACATCCCCGGTGTGGAACCACAACCCGCGCCAGGCCTCGACCGTCGCGTCCGGCCGGTTCCAGTACCCGGCCGTCATCAGATGCGCCTTCTTCGGCCGCGCGAGCAGCTGCCCGGGCGTGCCCGCGGGAACCGGGCGGTCGGCGGCGTCGACGACCCGGACCTCGACCCACGGCGGCGGCGTTCCGAGATTGCCCGGCTCGGCGTCGCCCGCCCGCTGCGCCAGCAGGAGCCCGAATTCCGTCATGCCGTAGCCCTCGATGAGCGTGCAGCGGAACCGTTTCTCGAAGTCCCGCTGCACGCTGGCCGGCGTGGCGGATCCGATGCCGATCCGCGGCCGGGCCGACGGCGAGAGCGGCCGGGGAGGCTGTTTGTGGATCAGGTGGATCATCGTGCCGACGTAGAAAAAGAAGTCGACGTCGTAGTTCTCGACTTCCGCCCAGAACCGGCTCGCGCTGAACCGCGTGCCCAGAAAGAGTTCCCCGCGCAGGAACAACGCCGTGACCACCGCGGACCGGCCGTCGACGTGGCACAGCGGCTGGACGCAATAGGAGGTCGCGCCCGGCCGGAGCCCGAACAGCTCGAAGTAGGCCGGCGGCAACGCCGCGTAGTAGCCCTGTGAGAGCATCACGCCCTTCGACGGGCCGGTCGTGCCCGAGGAGTACATGATCGTGCCTACGGTGTCCGCGTCCGGCAGCACCAGTTCCTGAGCTGAGTTCGCGCCGAGGGCACGCAGTTCGGCGAAGCTGAGGTGCCTGA
Organism: Amycolatopsis sp. VC5-11; assembly: GCF_037034185.1. Classification (NCBI taxonomy): domain Bacteria; kingdom Bacillati; phylum Actinomycetota; class Actinomycetes; order Pseudonocardiales; family Pseudonocardiaceae; genus Amycolatopsis; species Amycolatopsis sp. VC5-11. Next base: position 7,572 of record NZ_JBAGKF010000028.1, read on the forward strand.
CGCCCGGGCCGAAGGGCAGCTCGTCGCCCTCGGGTTCTCCGATGAGGACCGCCAGTTCCGGTGGCGTGGAAACGACCTGGGCGAGCCGGGCGAGCAGCGACCAGGTCCCGATGACGGCCTTCGGCGACAGATCCTCGGCCAGGTACTGGAGAAACGCGCCAGGGGCTTCCGCGGAGATCGGCGCGTCGACGGCTCCCCTCGCTTGCACGCCGAACCACGCCCAGACAGCCTCCAGCCGGTTCGGCGTCAGGATGATCACCCGGTCCCCCGGCAGCACGCCGGCGTGCGCGAGCCCGGCCGCGGTCTCGCGGACCGCTTCCCAGGCTTCGCCGTAGGTCGCTTGGGCGCCCTCGATGGAGACCAGCGGGAGGTCCGGGGTCTCGGACGCGGCGAGCGCCAGTTCGCGAACCGGCGTATTTCGTGGGTCGAAATCCATGGTCACCCGGCGATCGTCCCCAGCCGGGCCCGCTGCGCGCCAGCACGTCGCCGCGAAATACGCCCAGTCAGGGGGGATCTGCGCGCGGCGGCTTTCCCCCGGGTGGGCGTATTCGGTGATCAGGTGCGCGAAAACCCGCTGCGGACAACGATTCTTGCCGCAAGGCAGTCATCGCACGGCCGGTCCGAACCTCCGCAGCCGACCCGCTGCGGGTCCCTCGCCGCCGCGCCCCTCGGACACAGCCGACCTTTTCCGTCCAGCACGGCCGAAAACCCCGGGACCGGGCCGTCCGGTGACCAACGCGAAAGGAGAACAGCGTGCGACTCATCATCATCGGAGGAGCCGGCGACATGGGGCGGGTCGCCTGCCGGACGACCGTCGCCGATCCGGCGATCACCTCGCTGACCGTCGCCGACCGGGACGGCGCCCGCGCCGCCGCGGTCGCGGAGGAACTGGGCGCGAAAGCCCGCGGCATCGAACTCGACATCACCGACCAGAACGCGCTTCGCGCCGCGATCGCGGACGCGGACATCGTGCTGAACACGGTGGGCCCGTTCTACCTTTACGGCCGTCCGGTGCTGGAGGCCGCCCTCGACGCCGGCAAGCACTACACGGACATCGCCGACGACTGGGAACCCACGATGGAGATGCTCGAGCTCGACGAGGTCGCGCGCGCGAAGGGCGTCACGGCCATCATCGGCATGGGCGCCTCTCCGGGAATGTCCAATCTGCTCGCCGCGGTCGCCTACCGGCAGCTCGACGAGGTCGGCAAGCTGTACACGGTGTGGCGCGGGGGTTCCGGCATCCCGAAAGCCCCGTCGAACCCCGACGAGGTCAAGCCCGCCGCCGCGATCGAACACTGGATCCACAACCTCGCCGAGCCGATCCTGGTCTGGCGCGACGGCGCCTTCCAGGACTCGGAAGCCCTCGAGGAACTGGTCGTGGACTATCCCGGCATCGGAGCCGCCCCGGTGTGGACCTGCGGCCATCCGGAACCGATCACGCTCCCCCGCTACTTCCCCGACGTCAAGGAATCGCTGAACCTCATGTTCGCCCGCCCCGGCCTCATCGCCGCCGCCCGCGCGGTCCGGGACCGCGTCCGCTCCGGCGAGCTGACCGTTCCCGACGCCAGCAAGGCCTTCATCCTGGAACCCGGCCGCCGCGGACCGGAAGCGGGGCCGGTCCCCGAGTTCCCCGGGGTCTTCGCGTACGCCGAGGGAACCAAGGCAGGCCGCCCGGCGAGGGTCGCCGTGTCGACCAATCACATGCCCGAAGGCGAAATGGGCGAAGCGACCTGCGTGCCCACCGCGATCGCGGTTGGCATGCTGGCGCGCGGCGAAATCTCGGCGACCGGGGTGTTCGGCCCCGAAGGATGCGTCGACCCGCTGGTGTTCTTCGACCGGCTCGGTCCGTTCGCAGGCGACCGAGCCTCGCTCGCCCCGCTCGACATCCGGATGGAGGCAGCCTGATGCCGGTCACCGATTACGTGAAGCCCGAAGGTCTCTACCGGCCGCGCGGTTTCGCGCACGTCGCCGTCGCCACCGGTGCCAAGGTGGTCGAAATCGGCGGGCAGATCTCCGTCGACGTGAACGACCAGCTGCAGCATCCGGGCGACTATGCCGGACAGACGGAACTGGCGCTGCGCAACGTCGTTCGCGCCGCCGAGGGAGCGGGCGCGCGCGTCAGCGATATCGCGAAGCTCCGCATCTACATCGTCGATTATCGGCCTGAGATCAACGACGAGGTATTCGGCGGGTTCGGCGCCGCCGTAGCCGCCACCGGACTGCGCGTCCCCGCGATGCTCGTCGTAGGCATCAGCGCTCTCGCCTTCCAAGGTGCCCTGGTGGAGATCGACGCCACCGCCTACTGCTGAGCCCCGACCGCACACCGAACGCCTCCGCCGCGCTCCCCCAGCGCGGCGGAGGCGTTCGCATGCGCGCGGCGCGGGGGATTCGCGAAGCTCCCGGCACCGGCCGTACTATCGGGCCATGAGCGCTGCTTCTGACGCCGGCAACCCGGACGCGGAACCCGCAGCCGACGGCGTCGGCGTGCGGGAACGCATTCTCGCCGCCGCGGTCTCCCTGTTCCAGGAGTCCGGCTACGGAAGCACCTCGATGACCCGGATCGCGCGGGCAGCGCACATCACTCCGGCCGCGATCTACTGGCATTTCCCGTCGAAGCAGGAACTGCTCGCCGAAATGCTGAAGGACATGTACCGCCGGTCCTATGCCGACCTCCGGGATTCGGTGCGCGCCGAAGGCACCGCGACTGAGCGGCTGGGCGACTACATCCGCTCCTACATCCGGATCCAGCTCGAGGACGCCGGGGAACGGCGGAACCACAGCTACTCGACGCTCTCCTCCTCGCTGACCGCCGAGGGCCAACGCGAACTGGGCCGGCTCAGCCGCCCCTATCTCGAGCTGCTCCGCGAAATCCTTCACGAGGGCGTCGAGAGCGGCGAGTTCGACCCCGTCGACGTGCCGGTCATGTCGCACGCGATCGCGACGATGTGCGAATACGTCTTCACCTGGTTCCGCCCGCACGGGCGTCTCACGATCGGCGAAGCGGCGGACCGGCACTTCGAATACGTGCTCCGCATGGTCCGCACCACGCCGGGCCGCTAAAGCGCCCGAAGCAGGCCGCAGCCGTCCGCTGCTGCGACGGGACTTCAGGCTCTCCGAACTGACGGCCGCACCGTCCCCCAGGTGGGCCAACAAGTGTGGCGTACCGCACCGAGATCTCCGCAGTCCGAGGCATCCTCACACATCGCTTCGAACTGACGAGAGGTGAGATCGTGACGGCCAAGCCCAAGGTGGCGCTCGCCATGGTTAGCGCGCTGTGCCTCGCCGCGATGTCCGCGTGCGGCTCATCATCCGGCTCAGGCCCCGGGACGGGCGACGACCTGTCCGGGCAGAAGCTCGTTTACGTGAACTACGGCGGCGATTCGATGAAGGCCGCCCAGAAAGCGTGGCTCGACCCGTTCCGGAAGAAGACCGGGGTCCAGATCGCCACCGATTCCCCCTCGGACCCGGCCAAGGTGAAGGCGATGGTCGACGCGGGCAACCCCACCTGGGACGTCATCGACCTCGACACGGCCTCGGGGGCCAACGGCTGCGGCACGATGTTCGCGAAGCGTTCCGAAACCGGCGTGGACATCAAGGACGTCGACCCCAAGTACGTCACCGACGAGTGCGGGGTGCCGATCCTGGTCCAGGCCGTCGCGCTCGTCTACAACACCGCCAAGTTCGGCGGCAGCCCGCCGACGAAGATCACGGACTTCATGGACACCGCGAAATTCCCGGGCCAGCGGCTCATTTTCAATTACGCGCTCGGCGGATTGGACCCGATCCTGCTGGCGAGCGGCGTCGCGCCGGACAAGCTCTACCCGCTGGACACCGACCGCGCCGCCGCGAGCGTGCGCGCGCTCGGCAAGAACCTGACCCTCGAGGCCACGCTCGCACAGCAGACCCAGGACCTCGAATCGGGCAATTTCTCGATGTGCCTGTGCTACGTCGGCCGCGCCGCCCTTTCCGCTCAGAACGGCGCACCCATCGGCGTCGTGTGGGACAAGGCTTGGGAGGCATGGGACGCCGTCTACGCGATCAAGGGCTCGAAGGCGCCCAAGGCCCAAAGCGCGCTCCTGAACTACCTCGCGACGCCTGAGGCACAGAGCGCCTTCACCGAACAACTGCCTTACGGCCCCACGACACCAGCGTCGAAGCCCCAGGTTCCCGCGGAGTTCAAGAAGTGGCTCCCGCAGGACAATCTCGCCCAGATGGGCCCGCAGGGCGAAGTGGTCTCCGATCTGAAGTGGTGGACCGCGAATTCCGACAAGGCATTCGCGGCGTGGACCGCGATGACCGCCGGCTGACGCGGCACGCGAAAGCTAGCGAAGGAGGAATCACCCCATGAACTGGTTGATCGGCATGCTGCATCGAGCGAGGTGGATCGTCGCCGCAGGAGTGTCGATGGCCTTCCTCGCCGTCTTCTTCGCCTATCCGATCGGCACGATGTTCGTGCGCAGCTTCACGGATTTCATCGGGCACGGCGATTCCGGGCTCGCCAACTACCACTGGTTCTTCGCCAACGAAGAGCAGATGACGATCCTGCGGAGAACGTTCGTCACCTCCGCGATCGTGACCGTCCTGTGCCTGGCGATCGGCTACCCCTACGCCTACCTGATGACGCTCGTGACCACCCGCTGGCGCATGGTGCTGCTCGCCGCGGTGCTGATGCCGTTCTGGACCAGCCTGATCGTGCGCACCTATTCCTGGATCATTCTCCTCGGCAGCACCGGCCCGGTCGCCAAAGCGCTCGGGGCGCTCGGTTTCGGCGACGTCAAGCTGCTCGGCACCACGACCGCGGTGGCGATCGGCATGACCCAGATCATGCTCCCGTTCCTGGTGCTCCCCCTGTACTCGCAGCTGACCCAGATCGACCGGACGCTCCTGCGCGCCGCCCAGATCCACGGCGCCACCCCGCGGACCGCGTTCCGCACCGTGTACCTGCCGCTGTCGGTGCCGGGAATCACCGCCAGCTGCACCATCGTCTTCGTGCTGTCGCTCGGCTTCTACTTCACCCCCGCGCTGCTGGGCTCTCCGCAGAACAGCTTGCTGTCACAGCAGATCGTCAGCCAGGTGACCGCACAGCTCGCCTTCGGGCGCGGCGGTGCGATGGCGTTGGCGCTGCTGGTTTTCACCCTCCTGGTGCTCACCGCCGGTTCGCTGCTCGGGAGGCCCCTGACCCGCGCACTGGCAACAGATAGCGAGGCCCGCCGATGAAGGAACCGCGCCGCATCAGTCTCAAGGTCTTCTGCGTGCTCGTCGCGTTTCTCTTGGTCGCGCCGGTCCTGGTCGTCATCCCGATGGCCTTCACCAGCGCGCGCACGTTCCAGTTCCCGCCGCCCGGCTTCTCGACGCAGTGGTTCCGTCAGCTCTTCTCGGACCCGGACTGGACCGAGTCGTTCGTCCTCTCGTTCCAGGTCGCGCTCGTCGTCGTCGTGCTGGCCACGACGCTCGGGACCCTCGGCGCGTTCGCGCTCGTCCGCGGCCGGGGCAGATGGCGCGGCCCCGTGTCGGCCTTCCTGATGGCTCCGATGATCGTGCCGGGAGTGGTCATCGCCATCGGCGTGTACTACGTCTTCCTGAAGTGGCATCTGGCCGGTTCGTTCGGCGGCTACGTCATCGCGCACACCGCGCTGGCGATCCCGATGGTCGTCATCCCGGTCCGCGCTTCGCTCCAGGGTTTCGACCGCCAGCTCGAACGGGCCGCCGCTTCGCTCGGCGCGGGGCCGGTCGTGACCTTCTTCCGCGTCACCCTGCCGCTACTCGCTCCCGGGATCCTGACCGGCGCCCTGTTCGCCTTCCTCGTTTCCTGGGACGAAGCGATCGTTTCGCTCTTCCTGGCCAGCCCGTTCGCCAGGACTCTCCCCGTCCAGCTCTACCAGAGCGTGACCAGCTCCCTGACCCCCACGATCGCCGCCGCGTCGACGCTGATCATCGCGGTGAGCACGACGCTGCTGATCATCGCGGGCATCATCGCGGCCAGAAAAGAGGGCAACAATGTCTGAACTCGTCCACGGCGCGGCCATCCGGCTCCGGAACCTGAGCAAGCACTACGGCGAGGCGAGGGCGCTGTCGGACGTCTCGCTGGACCTGCCCGCCGGCGAGTTCGTCACGCTCCTCGGGCCGAGCGGCTCCGGGAAGACCACCACCCTCAACATGATCGCCGGTTTCCTCCAGCCCGACACCGGCCACGTCCTGCTGGACGGCGAACCGATCGAGCGGGTCCCTCCGCACAAGCGCAACATCGGGATGGTCTTCCAGAACTACGCCCTCTTCCCGCACCTGACGGTCGCGAACAACGTCGCGTTCCCGCTGAAGCGCCGGCGGACCGGCAAGGCCGAGATCGCCGAGCGCGTGGCCCGCAGCCTCGACCTGGTCGGCCTCGCGGACTTCGGGGCGAGGTACCCGCGCGAATTGTCCGGCGGCCAGCAGCAACGCGTCGCGCTGGCGAGGGCGCTGGTCTTCGAACCCCGCGTCCTCCTCATGGACGAGCCGCTCGGCGCCCTCGACCGGCGGCTCCGCGCCAGCCTGCAGCTCGAGTTCAAGCGGATCCATCGCGAGCTCGGCATCACCTTCGTCTACGTGACCCACGACCAGGACGAAGCGCTGGTGATGTCGGACCGGATCGCCGTCTTCAACAACGGGCGCGTCGAGCAGGTCGGCACGGCGACGGAGCTCTACGAACACCCGAAGAGCCTGTTCGTCGCGGAGTTCCTCGGCGATTCCAACGTGCTGCCCGGCGTCGTCGAGGACACCGCGGTGGGCCGCCTCCTGCGCGGCGCCGGATACGAACTGAAACTGCCGACGGCGGGCCCGGCACTGCAGGCGGGCACGTGCGGGGTCGTCACCGTGCGTCCCGAGCGCGTGCTCGTCCACTCCGCCGCGACCCGGGCGAGCTTTTCCGGCAACGCGCTCCCCGGCCGGGTCGTCCAGCTGATCTACCTGGGCGGCCTCCGCCGCCTCGAACTCCGCCTCGACGCGGGATTCTCGATGATCGCGCAGGAACAGTCCGGCAACCAGTCCCCTGTCTCGGTGGGCGACGCGGTTCTGGCGACCTGGGACCCGGAACACTCCGCTGTGCTCGCCACCGACGACGCTCCGGCCCGGGCTGGGGTCGCCATCGGCACGGCTTAGCGTCTTCTCCCCGCGACGGACTGTGGATCAGTCCGTCGCGGGGAGGCACGGGTGCTATTACTCGCCCGAGATCACGGTGCGGCGAGATGCGCCGAGACAAGTCTGCACCGAGCTGGCCTGGGCAAGCCGCGACGTTTCAGCGCGGCGAACTCCAGGCCAGTCCGTCGCGGGGAGGCACGGGTGCTACTCCTCGACCGAGATCACGGTGCGGCACGCCGCGTCACCGGCACCTCATAAGCTCGGCTCTGCGGCGCTTCCGGAGAAGCTTCGACACGGACAAGGCAAGTCTGCGCCGAACTGGCCTGGGCAAGCCGCGAAGTCCCGATGTCCGGCGTCAAGACGTTCGGATTTCCTTGCAGGTCAAGCGATCCCGGCTCCCCCGGACTAACGGGGTCGTACCAGCCCCCGGTCGCCATCACGGCGACCCGGCGGAGGATCCCTTCGGTCGTCCGGACCGCGGCCAAGCAGGCGCCGCGTGCATTGCTGACCCGGACCACGTCGCCATCGGCCACTCCCAGCCGATTCGCGTCGTCGACGTGCAGCACGATCGCCTCGCGCCCGTCGATCTTCGTGGCCAGGCTCGCCGCCGAGAAGTCGAGCTGGCTGTGCAGCCGTCCCCGCGGCTGATGGCTCAGCAGATGGAAGAGGTTCTCGTCCGCCGCCGCCTCGGCGCTGCCCAGCCATTCCGCCGGCGTCAGCCAAACGGCGTGCCCGGGACAGTCGTCGTAGCCGAACCCGGCGACGGTGCCGGAGAAGATCTCGATCCGGCCGGACGGGGTCGCGAGAGGATTCGCCTCGGGGTTTTCGCGCAGCTTGGCGAAAATGTCGTCCCCTCCGCGCAGCGGAAGTTCGACGCCGTCCGGCAGCTTCACGAACTCGTCGTACTCCGGAAGCTCGACCCCCCGAGCCGCGAGGCGCGCCGCGGTTTCGGCGAAGAGCCGGCGGACCCATCCGTCGGCGTCGAGACCCTCGGTGAACTGCTCAGCGAAACCGCGACGGGCGGCGATCTCGGCGAAGGCCCCGAAGTCGGTGGGAACCCCCTCGGGCGGATCCTGGACCCGGCGCATCGCGAGCAGGGTCGTGTCCCGGCTCCCGGCGGCGAGGTCGTCGCGTTCGAGCGGCGTCGCGACGGGGAGGACGATGTCCGCGTACCGGGCGACGGGCGTCCACCAGGAATCGTGGACCACGATCGTCTCGGGCCGGTTCCACGCCCGCAGCAGCTTGTTGAGGTCCTGCTGGTGGTGGAACGGATTCCCGCCTGCCCAGTACACGAGCCGGATGTCGGGATACGTGAGCACCTCGCCGTCGTAGTCGACGGTGTCGCCGGGACGCAAAAGCATGTCGGAGACGCGAGCGACCGGGATGAACGCGCGCACCGGGTTCCGGCCCTGGGGCAGGCTCGCGACGCCCATCGAACCGCGGTGCAGGCCGATGCCGTGGGTCATGCTCAGCCCGGCGGCGAAGCCTCCCCCGGGCCGCCCCATCGAGCCGGACATCGCGGCGAGGGTCGCGCCCGCCCAGTACGGCTGCTCCCCGTACTGCGCACGCTGGAGCGACCAGGTCAGCGAGACGACCGTGCGCCGGTGCGCGACGGCCTCGGCGAGTTCGCGGACCGTCGCCGCCGGGACCCCCGAGATCTCCGCCGCCCATTCGGGGGTCTTCGGAACGCCGTCGCGCTCGCCGAGCAGGTACGAGCGGAACCGCTCGTATCCCACACAGCAGCGCTCCAGGAACTCGCGGTCTTCGAGCCCCTCCGCCGCCAGGTGGCCGGCCATCGCGAGCATCAGCGCGGTGTCGGTCCCCGGGCGGATCGGAATCCATTCGGCCCGCAGTTCCGGCGCGAGGTCGTCGCGCAACGGGCTCACCAGGACGAACCGCACACCGGCGTCGGCACAGGCTCGTTGCGCCTCCGCCGCCCGGTTGCGGCGCATCCCGCCCTGGTTCACCCGGGTGTTCTTCAGCGGCGCGCCGCCGAAGCTCACCACCAGTTCGCCGTGCCCGGCGATCTCGGACCACTGCGGGCTCCAGTCGAACATCCCCATGCCCGGGCCGCCGAGGACGTGCGGCAGCACGACCTCCTGCGCCCCGACGCTGTAGCTGTTGCGGGAGGAGACGTAGCCGCCGTCCAGGTTCAGGAACCGGTGGATCTGGCTCTGCGCGTGATGGAACCGGCCGGCGCTGCCCCAGCCGTACGAGCCGCCGAACACGGCCTCGTCGCCGTGCTCGGACCGCACCCTGGCGAGTTCCCTCGCGACGAGGTCGTACGCGTGGTCCCATTCGACCTCGACCATCGGCTCGCCGCCGCGCCGGTTCCCGCCGACCCGCGGACCGTGTTCGAGCCACCCCTCGCGGACGTGCGGGCGGACGATCCGGAGCGGATGGTCCAGCGTCTCGTGCAGCCCGTTCGCGAGCGTCTGGCCGAACGGGTTGTCCGGCGGCGCGGCGGTGGCCCGCGCGCGCCCGTCCCGCACGGTGAAGTCGTAGGTTCCCCAATGCGTGGTGGTGCGGCGGATCTCAGCGGACGCGGCCGCCACCCGTTCGTCCGGGCGCGCGGCGCCTGCGCTTTTCGGGTCTCCCACAACTCCTCCTCATCGAACCGCGCGATCGAGGCGGCACCCAGATTCCCGGTCCGGACGGCCGATTCTCCCTTCGCCCGGCCTTCTTCCGGCGCCCCGGGCCGGGCATTACCCGCCAGCCGGGGGAGCCGCCGCGACGCCGAGGTCCTGGCACTCCCCCGCGTGGACTAACTGCGCGACGGCAACCCGGCGGCTCCGGCGATCAAGCGCATCATCTCCCCACCCTGAACCCGAACTGAGGTCACACATGAGCATCAAGGGCAAGGTTATCCTCGCGGCGCTGAGCACGGTAAGTCTCGTTCTCGCCGCCGCGTGCGGTTCATCGGCGGGCGCCGGAGGCCAGTCCGGCGGCGACCTTTCCGGCGAGAAGATCGTCTTCGTCAATTACGGCGGGGACACCTTGACGGCGGCCCAGAAAGCGTGGCTCGACCCCTTCGCGAAGAACACCGGCGCGCAGACCGCGACGGATTCGCCGTCCGACCCCGCCAAGATCAAGGCCATGGTCCAGGCGGGCAATCCGACGTGGGACGTCGTCTGGCTGGACACCGGCAGCGGCGCCCAGGGGTGCGGCACGCTGTACGAGAAGCGCTCCGACTTCGGCGTCAGCGTCAAGGACGTCGACCCGCGCTATGTTTCCGACCAGTGCGGCGTGCCGGTCTCCGTCGAGAACGTCGCACTCGTGTACAACACCAAGAAATTCGGCGGGAACCCGCCCGCGAAGATCACCGACTTCATGGACACCCAGAAGTATCCGGGCCAGCGCCTCATGTACAACTACGCGTCCGGCGGCCTCGAGTCGCTGCTCCTCGCCAGCGGGGTGGCGCCGGACCAGCTGTACCCGCTCGACCTGCGACGGGCGGCGGCCACCGTCAAGACGCTCGGCAGGAACCTGACCCTCGACGCCACTCTCGCCCAGGAAACCCAGGAGCTCGAAGCGGGCGATTTCGCGATGTGCCTGTGCTACCTGGGCCGAGCGGCCATCGCGGCCCAGAACGGGGCGCCGGTCGGCGTCACCTGGAACCACAGTTTCGCCGCGTGGGCGGCCCTGTACGCGGTCAAGGGCTCGAGGTCTCCGAAGGCGCAAGCCGCGCTGCTGAACTACATCGCGACGCCGCCGGCGCAGGCCGCCTTCACCGAGAACATCCCCTACGGCCCGACGACCCCGGCCTCGAAGCCCAACGTCCCGGCGAGCTTCCACCAGTGGCTCCCGCAGGAGAATGTGTCCAAAATGGACGGAGAGGCGCTGTCCAACAGCACCTGGTGGGCCCAGAACGCGGACAAGGCGTTCGCGGCTTGGACCGCGATGACCTCGGGCTGATCAGCGCTCCTTGTCCGGCTCCGCGGCGATTCCCGGTTGGAATCGCCGCGGAGCCTTTTCGCGCCAGGAGGACGGGGCCGGACCCGCGTCCACCGGCGCGTATCGCCGCCGGAGCTGAACTCCCCTCGACGGGCAGGTTCCGGACCGCCATCACCGCGACCTCCCCCTCCACGAAGCCCGCCCGAGACGCCGAGAACCGGGCGCGCGACCCATGCCGCCCGCCGGGGTCAGGCCCGCCGTCCCTCGCCTGAGCAGCTGAAATCCGTGCTCTTGACACTTACTGATCGTCCATTTAAGGTCGCTAAATGAACGTTTAATAGGAGGTCGGGCATGACGATTACCGCGGACCGCTCCCCTGACGTTGCCGACGTGATCAAGCCGGAGCCTGATCGCTGCGGACCCCAGACGGTCCTCATCGTGGACGACAACGAACTGGTCCAGGTCGGGCTGCGAGCGCTGCTCGCCGCACAGCCGTGGGTGGCGAGCTGCCTCGAGGCGGACTCGGTCCGGACCGCGAGGGACGTCGCCCGGCGGCGCCAGCCGCAGCTCGTGCTCGTGAGCGCCGCCGTCAACGGGGAATCCGGGCTGGCGCTCTGCCGGGAACTGCACGCCGCGCTGCCGATGACGAAGATCGTGATCATGTCCGGACAGGGCCGGGTCGCGCGCACCCGCGCCTGCGCCAACGGAGCCGTCGGATTCGTCTCGCTGGGCATGCCCGCGAAAGTGATCGTGGACGTCGTCCAGCGAGTCGCCGAGGGTGCGCGGATGTTTCCGCGGGAACAGATCGCCAAACCGAACGGGCTGCTTTCCAGCCGCGAACTGGACGTTCTGCACCATCTGGTCGCCGGGCTCAGCAATCCCGAGGTCGCCGCGGCGCTCAATCTTTCCCGGCACACCGTGAAACAGCACACCAGCACGGTGTATCGCAAGCTGGGCGTGCGCAATCGGGTCCAGGCCGCGTCCCGGGCCCGGGAACTCGGATTAGTGGCATGAGCCGCCTGAGCGAGACCAGCCGGTGACCATGGACACCGCCAAAACCGGACGGAGGCGATCGACGGCCGTCGCCTCCGAAGACCTGGCCGGGGCACGAGAACGGATTCTCGCCTCCGCCATCCGCTACTTCCAGAAATACGGGTACGCGGGCACCTCGGTTTCCCGGATCGCGTCCGCGGCCCGGATGACCCCGGCCAATATCTACTGGCATTTCCCGTCGAAAATAGATCTGCTGGCCCAGGCACTGCAGACGCTTTACCGAGAAGCGTACGACGCTCTCGCGCAGGCAGTTCGCGAAGGCACCGCCGAAGAGCGCCTCGCGAACTACGCACGGACGTACGTGCTCATCCAGCTCGCGGAATTGGACTGCAATTTCGGCTATGCGACCCTGGCGTCCTCGTTGACCCCGGAGATGCGCAAGGAACTGCGGGCGTCCAGCCGGCCGTACCTCGACCTCCTGCGGGACATCCTCGACCAGGGATGCAGCGAGCGCGTCTTCACCACGCACGAAGTCACCGTGACGGCGATGGCGATCTCGACGATGTGCGAGTACGTCTTCACCTGGTACCGCACCGAGGGACATCTGTCCGTGGCCGAGATCGGCGAATGCTACGCCCGCCTGGCCCTGCGCATGGCGCGCGGCTGAACCGCGGTCAGCCGCGGCGGTCCTCCAGCACATGGAAAAGCGCGCCGCCCAACGACTTCGGATGCACGAAGACCTCCGCATAACCGCCGTGGTCGTCATCGCGACCGACCGGCGGAAGCCCCACCGCGTCGATGTGCTGCGCCGCAGCACCGAGATCGAAAGTCTCGAACGACACATGATGCAGGCCGCCGCCCCGCCGCTCCAGATAGCGCACCAGGCTGGTCGCCCGGTTCCCGCGCGGGGCCGCGACTTCGATCGGCGGATTGCCCGCTGACGCGATGAATGCCCACCTCATGTCGAGCGGTTCGTCCTCCCCGCTCTCGGTCACCGCCCCGCCGAGCAGGGCGCACAGATTGGCGATCGTGTCGGCATAGCGGCTCGGCTCCACGACGATGCCGATGTGGTGGAGACGGCCGAACGGGCACGGGTCATGGTCGCCGGGGTTCATGGAACAACCTCCTCGTGGTCATTGCGGATCGCGGCAAGGGAAGGGACCCGGCACGAGACGCACCAGCCGTCTCGAGTTCCGGGTCCCTCGGTCTCTCAGCTCCGAGATCAGGCCAATTGCCCTTGCCGGGCACGGTGTTTCAGCAGAATCTCGTCGGCGGCGCGCTCGCCGGAGCGCGCCGCGCCTTCCATCGCGGTCGCCCATCGGGAGCCGGTCGCCTCGCCCGCGAAGTGCAGCCCTCCGACGGGAGCCGCGATGACCTGTCGTCGCGCGGCTCCCCCGCTCTGCGAGCTGACCACGCCGCCGAAGAACTCTTCCCGGGTCCAGTTCTGGACGATGCCGCCGATCCGGACGGGCTCGAATCCGGTCATCGCCCGGATCTGGTCGTCCAGCACCGCCAGCGCCCGGTCCTGGTCGTCCAGCAGCCCGTCGCCGGTGTCGGGCATCGTGCCCAGCACCGTGACCGTGTCTTCCGCGGTGCGCCGGAGCCAGAACATCGCGGCACCGCTGTCGGTCAGCACCGACGGTCCCGCCGCGTCCCAGATGCGCCGGCCGTCGCGGTACTGGCCGACGATCTTCCCGCCTTGGGTCATCGGCGACCGCAGGAGCGCCGAGGTCTTCCAGTCCGGCAGGACCGGGTCGAAGCCGATCCTCCTGATCGCGTGCACCGACGCGGTGATGACGACCTCGTCCGCGACGAACTCGTCGTGCTCGGTCGCGACCCGGTAGGAGCTGCCGATCCGCGAGATCAGCCGCACCGGCTGTTCGTAGCGGATGTCGAGGCCCTCGGCCGCCTGCCGCGCGATCACGTCCGTGCTGCCGTCGAGGAGCCAGCAAAGCCGGCCGATGTCGCCGGGATGGACGTGCCAGGACGACGTCACGGCCGGGCGCTGGACCGGGTTGAACCCCGTCTGCATGGTGTAGCGGGCGAAGGCGGCCGGGGACAACCCGGCGCGGCGCCCCCACGCCGCTACCGTCTCGGCCGTGCCGGGCGGCGTTGCCGCGACCGCCTCGCCGACCTCCTTGGCCAGCCGTTCGCGCTCCTCCTCGCTCACCCGCTGACCGTCTTCCACCAGATTGCCGAGCAAGATGGAGGCGCCGCTGTAGCGCTCGCCGGGCCCCTTCGGATACAGCGCGAGCTCGGCCGAGAGCTTGATGCCGTGCTCGAGGCAGAAGCGCAGCAGGAAATCCTGCCCTCGGTCCAAAAAGGACGCTCCGAGGTCGGCTACCGCGCCGAAGCGGAGCGCCTCCCGGTCGCCCCGGGTCCGCCCGCCCAGGTGCGGGGTGGCCTCGAGCACCACGACGTCCTCCCCGGCAGCGGTGAGCCGCCGGCCCGCGAAGAGCCCAGCCAAACCTGCTCCGACGACTACCGTGGTCATGAGTGCGAGAGCCTTTCCGTCACGTAGCTGGTATGGAAGATTTCCGCGGTGCGCAGGATTTCCCCGGCGGCTCGCAGCCCGGACCTGGCCGCGCCTTCGAGCGTTCCGCACATCGGCGCGTCCGTGTAGTCGCCCGCGAAGTGGACCGGGGGCTCTTCTCCGCCGAGAATCCCGGCCACCTCGGCGCGAGCGCTTTCCGGCGGTGCCACCGTCACTCCTAAGTGGAGCGGATCGGCCCACCAGTTCTTGATGTCGCCTCGCAGGCGCGTGACCGGCTGTCCGACCACAAGTTCCACCAGTTCGTCGAGCCTGGAATACGCCGCGGGCGGATCGGCCAGGAGGCCGCGTTCCGCACCGGCGATGAAGGCGGTGACGATCGCCGGCGTCCCCGGTTCGCCCGGCACGCTCACCCAGGCCGTGTTGATCGCCCCGTCGGTGCAGACCAACGCCTCGAACGCCTCGCGCACCGCATCGCCTTGCGCATACTGGGCGATCACCTTGCCTGCCATCGCCGGCAGCAACGACGTGGCGGTCATGACCCGGTCGTCCGACAGCGGAGGGTCGAAACCGATCGTCGAGACGGCATACGGCCCCACCGCGCAGAGGACGGAACTCGCGGCGAATTCTTTGCCGGAAGCGGTAGTCACGGTCGCATTGCGAGTGCGCCGCACCCGGACGACGGGGTCGCCGAGCCGGACGTCCAGTCCCTCCGCAAGCGCCCGCAGCAACGACAGCGTCCCGCCGCGGCACCGCTGGAAAGTCCCGCGCTGAGCGGAAAAGAGGAAGTGCACGTCGCAGTCCCACGGATCGAGCTGTGCGAACAGCCGAGCCAGCGCTCGCGTGACCGCGGCCGCGCGGCCGGAAAGCCGGGCCCGCCGGATCCACTGCTCGACGATTTCGCCGGACGCGGACGGATGCGCGATCGCGGCGGCCCGAAGCTCCGCGCCGATCTCGTCGCGCGCGTCCTGGCTCAGGACCCGGTCGCCGACGACGAACCGGTTCACCCGGAGATAAGCCTCCATGAGCGACTCGTCGCCGTCCTGCGGAGCTCCGTACCTTTGCGGCGCAAGGAGTTCCACGCCGACCTCGGCGCACAGCGCACGCACCGCGTGATAGCTGTCGTCGATGAGTTCCCCGCCCAAGTCGGCATACTGCCCTCCGCCCCACTCCACCGCCGACTGGATGGCGCGACCGCCGATCCGGTCGGAAGCTTCGAGTACAACGACCTCACGCCCTTCGCGACGCAGCTTCCACGCCGCGGTCAAGCCGGCCAGTCCCGCACCGATGACAACTGCTGGCGCATCCTCCAAGAACCGCACTGTGTGCTTACCTCCACCGTCGTGCTCGCGTCGGCCCGATCCACGTGTCCTCATTTGACCGTGCCGTCCGCACATCCGCGGCCGGCGGACGCGGCATGATGCCCGGGTGGGGGATCAGTCCTCGGCGACTCACGCGAGCATTGGCCGCGACCGGCCTTGCTCGACAGGTGAAGGTTCGAACTCTTCGCCGTTACAGCGGGTCAATACGACCGCGGCAAGCCGAGTGTGTGGCTCGCGACGTAGTTCAGGATCATCTCTCGGCTCACCGGTGCGATCTTGAGCAGGCGCGCCATTCCCCACAGGTGCGCGAGACCGTATTCGGTCGCCATGCCGTTGCCGCCGTGGGTTTGGATGGCCGCGTCGAGGGCTTTCAGTGCGGCATCGGCGGCGCTGTATTTCGCCATGTTCGCCGCCTCGCCCGCCGGGCGGCCCGCGTCGTGCAGCCACGCGGCTTTCGCGGTCATCAAGCGTGCCAGTTCGACGTCTACCGCCGCCTCCGCGAGCGGATGGGCTACTCCCTGGTGCGCGCCGATCGGCGTGCCCCAGACCGAGCGCTCGTTCGCGTAGCGCGCGGCTTTCGCCAGCGCGTACCGCGCGATGCCGGTTTCGATCGCGGCGCCGCCGATGCGTTCCGGGTTGAGGCCGCGGAAAACGATGCGCAGTCCGTCGCCGACCTCGCCGATCCGGCGGTCGTCGTCCACCCGGACGTCGTCGAAGCTGAGCGTGTACTGCTTCTCCGGCGCGCGCATTTCGACCGGGATCCGGCTGCGGTGCAGGCCGTCGGCGTCCGTGGGCACGACGAACAGCGTCATTTCGCCCTGTCCGGAGTCGCCGGCGCCGGTGCGGGCCACGACGAGCAGGTTCGCGGCCTCGTCCACTCCGGAGATGTAGTACTTCGTGCCAGACAGCACCCACCCGTCGCCGTCGCGGCGCGCGGTGGTGCGCAGCTGGTGGCTGTTCGACCCGGCGTCCGGTTCGGTGATCGCGAAGACCATTTTCTCGGCGCCGGAAGCCATCGCGGGAAGCCACCGGCGCTGTTGCGCGGGTGTGCCGAATTCCTTCAGCACCTCCCCGGAAATCGCGGCGGACACGAGCAAAAGCAGCAACGGCATCCCGGCCGCGGCGGTCTCCTCGACCACGATCGCGAGTTCGGTGATGCCCGCGCCTCCCCCGCCGTGTTCCTCGGGCAGGTTCACACCGACGAAGCCCGCGTCGCCGAGGGCGTGCCACAGCTCGTCGGTGCGCCCGTCTTCGTCCAGCACGCGGCGGAAATACCCGTCGCCGAACCCCGCGCAGATCTTGCCGACCGCGGCTCGCAGGTCAGCGTGCTCGGGCGATTCGTCGAAATCCATCAGTGCCGTCCCGAGGCTTCCGGAGCCGACGCATACTGTCGGCGCAACTTGTACTTCATGACTTTTCCGCCGACTGTTTCCGGCAGCGCGTCCACGAACCGCACTGTTTTCGGGGTTTCGAAGCCAGCCAGGCGTTCCCGCGCGAAAGCGATCAGCTCTTCCTCGGTGACCGCCGCGTCCTCGGCCAGCACGACGAACGCCGCCACCCGCTCGCCCCAGCGTTCGTCCGGAACACCGATCACCGCTGCCTTCGCGACGCCGGGATGCAGGTGCAGTGCCGACTCCACGCGGATGGTGGAGACGTTCTCGCCGCCGGATTTCACGATGTCCTTGTACCGGTCGACCATCACGCGCTGGCCGCTTTCGCCGTAGGAGCAACTGTCGCCGGAGTGGAACCAGCCGTCGCGGAACGCTTCGCGCGTGGCCGCTTCGTCGAGGTAGTAGCCCGCGGTGGTGACCGGCGAACGGTAGACGGCTTCGCCGGGCACGCCTTCCTGTCCCTCCAGGGAAACGCCTTCCGGATCCACGATCTGCGACGCCAGCAGCGGACTGGGCGCTCCGACGTAGTTGTCCTGCGGCGCGGTCCGTTCGTACAGGTCCGGATGCTGGTCGGGCCAGAACCGGTGGCAGGCAATGGATTCCGTCTGCCCGAAGATTTCCGTGACCGTCAACTGTGGACAGTGCTCGCGAAGACCGGCGAGCACCGCGGGCGGGAGCGCGGCCCAGCCGTAGACGGCGATCCGCAGGGACGACACGTCACGCGGGTGCGCGTCGAGTTCCTGCCGCAGCGCGCCGAGCATCGCCGGGGAACCGCCCCACAGCGCGGTGCTCCGCTCGCGCTCGATGCAGTCGGCGGTCGCGACCGGGTCCGGCCGCCGGCCGATGACGGCCGAGCCGCCTGCCGCGAACGCCGCGAGGAGAAATATCTGATGGCCGACGTGATACATCATCGGCAGGAAGCTGGCGACCTTCACCGCGCCCTCGAACGGGACCCCGCGGGTGAGGGTGAGCGCGAAGCCGTGCGCGGCGAGCGTGGACGCCGCGTGCGAGCACATCACGCCCTTCGGCATCGCCGTCGTGCCGGAGGTGAAAAGGATTTCGTAGATGTCGTCGCCGTGGATCGTGGTGTCCGGCGCGGTTTCGGAGACGCCGGAGACGAAGTGCGAGAACGACTCGCTGCCTTCCGGCGCGGGTCCGCCGATTTCCACCGCCACGTCCGGAGAAACCCCGGCACCGCGCCACTGCTCCGGCGCGGCGGCCCAGATGTCGGCGTCCACGACGCACATTCGCGGCTGGACCCGGTCGATCAGGTAACGCACCACGTCTGGCGCCATGGCCGGGTTGATCGGTGCCGCGACCATGCCCGCCTTCGCGACGCCGAGCTTGAAGGCGTAGCCCTCGACGGAGTTCTCGCACACCATCGCCACCCGGTCGCCCCGGTGCAGACCCCGGGCGAGCAGGGCGTTCGCGACTTGGCTGGTGAGCGCGTCGAGCTCGGCGAAGGTCAGCCGGGCGAAGCGGGGATCGCCGAACGCGCCGGGCCAGCCCGCGATCGCGGTCGCGTCCGGGACGCTCCAGGTGAGGCGTTCGACCAGATCGGACACGCAGATGCGGTTCCAGCGGTCGTCCGCGCGGCGGTTGTAGAGGCTGGTGACATCGAAGGCCATGAAGCTCCCCCTTTGGAACTCCGCGGTGAGCACGCCGCGTGCTCGGATGCCCCTCACCTTAGAGAATCATCATTCACTAAGCAAGGGGCTCCGCGGCCGGGGTCACTGGTCCGCGGCGATCTCCAGCACGAGCTCGGCGGCGCGGGCGAGGCAGTCGAGCAGCCGGTCGGCTTCGAGGCCGACGTTGTGGAACAGGTTCGACTGGACGGCGCCGACCGCGGCGTGGACGAGCGTGCGCGCCACCGCGTCGTCGAGGTCCGGATGCGCCTCGCGGGTGAGGTGCACCCACTCCTCCAGGTACAGCCGCTGCTTGCGGCGCAGCCGGACCTGGTCCTCGGCGGGAAGGCTGCCGATCTCGTTGTGGTAGACCCGGGCCAGCGCGCGCTGGCGCACGACGAACTCGGCCTGCCCGCGCACAAGCCGCCGCAACGTCTCGCGCGGCCCGGCATGCTCGGCGAGCGCGACCTCCTGATCGGCGATGAGCCGGTCGATGATGTCGTCGAAGAGCGCGACGAGGATCGCCGCCTTGCTGTCGAAGTGCCGGTAGATCCCGGAACCGACAATCCCCGCGTCGCGGCCGATCTCGGCCATCGACACCGCGTGGTAGCCGTTGCGGCTGATCAGATCGCCCGCCGCGACGAGAATCTTCGCTCTCCGGTCGGGATCCCGCGTCCGGGTGGCCGAACGTGCCACACCCACCACCTCCAGCCTGTCGCTCCCGCCACGATATCGGCCGCGCGACGGGCACGCCGAAGCGGACCCCGCGGGGTGAACGGCGGGTCACTCAGGGTTGGCGGGATTGCGGCGGGAGGACGGGCGTGGGCGGGACGGGCTCGGGTGGAAGGACGGGCGCAACGCTGGAAGACCCACGCGGGCCGGGAAGCCCGAAGCGCCCGCCGTCGCAGCGAAGGGTTGGCCACGAAGCGCCACGCGGGCACTGGCGCGGCGAAGCTTGACCGCAAACCCACGAGCGAACGCCTGGCTTAAACCCCCGCCCGGGCCCGGCTCAGCCGCGGCGCTGCCCAGACCACTGACACTCCCCGGCGAGGGCTCGGCCGCAAACCCGCAGCGGCTACTCGGCCACATCCCGGCCCGGACCCACCTCAGCCAGGGATCTGCCCCGGTCACCGACCCACCCCAGGCGAACCGGCGAGCACTCGGCCACAACCCAGCCCCAGCTCAGCCCCGAGCCTGCCCCGCCACCGACCCTCCCCGGCCAACCGACGAACACTCGACCACAACCCCGCCCGAACCCACCTCAACCAAGGAACTGCCCCGGCCTCCAACCCTCCCCGGCGAACCGGCGAACACCCAGCCACAACCCAGCCCGGCCCAGCTCAGCGGCGAAACTGCCCCGCCCGCCGCCCAACCCCAGGCGGGCCAGCGAACGCCTGAGCCACCCGCATCCATTCCCCCGCGATATCACCGCGCGTGCGCAACGCCGTGTCCGCCACGTGCCGTCGCTGGGTCACCACCAGGCAGAAGTCCTCGGCCGACCCGGTCACCGAGTTCGGGGAACCCGGGTCGCCCCAGGTCCAGTAGCCGCCGTCCGGGGCGGTCAAGGCCACGTGCACCTCGGCGTCGGGCACTGGCCGACCCTGCGCCCGGTAGCTGTTCGGGAAGGCCAGCACTCCGATCCGCGCCACGTGTCGCAGCCGTGCGGTCGCCTCGCGGCGCACGCCGAAAGTGTCGGCGACATCCTGCCCGTGCGCCCAGGTCTCCATGATCCGCGCCGTCAGCTTCGACGCCAGGCTCATCGACGGCCCGAACCACGGCACCCGGACCGCGGGATCCGCCGCCTCGGCCGCCGCGCGCAAACGGCGGTGTTCGTCGTTCCACCAGGCCAGCATCTGCGCACCGGGACGATCCGCGTGCACCGCTCCGATGCCGTCCACATAGGACTGCAGATCTTCGAGCGAATCCCGCAGTGCGACGAATTTCTCCGGCTCGCCGACGCACAGAGCGGTGACTCCGTCGAAATGCGCCAGGTGCGCGATCTGGTCGCGAACCGTCCAGCCAGGCGCGGGCGTCGGCGCGGACCAGTCGCGGTCCGGGCGTCCGGCCAGCAACGCGGCGAGCGCGTCGTGCTCCGCCGCCAAGTCTGTCAGCAATCCGTCGATCATCGCGCCCGCCACTGCGGCGCCCGCTTCTCGGCGAACGCGCGCGGACCCTCCTGCGCGTCCTCGCTCAGATAGACCGGTTCCCAGATCCGCTCAGCCACCTCGAAGGCATCCGACCGGCCGTGCTCGGCGACCGCGTACACCATTTCCTTCGCCGCCCGGACCGAAAGCGGTGCGTTGGCGGCGATGCGGGCGACCAGTTCCCGTGTCGCGTCAAGCAGTTCCGCGCCCGGCACCACGCGGTTCACCAGCCCGATCTCGTAAGCGCGCCGGGCGCTGATCGGCTCGCCGGTCACCAGGATCTCCATCGCGACGCGCGGCGGGACCAGCCACGGCAGCGGCGCGGCCCACGGCGAGCCGCGGCCGACTTTCGCTTCCGACACCGCGAACTTCGCCTCTTCCGCCGCGATGACCAGGTCCGCGGACTGTGCGAGCAGGAAGCCGCCGCCGTACGCGCCGCCGTTCACCGCGGCGACGACCGGTTTGGCGAGCTTCAGCGTGCGGCCGGGTTGGGGCACGAAGTCCGGCGGTGGCACAGTGAGCTTGGTACTCGCCATCTCCTTCAAATCGCCGCCCGCGCAGAACGCCCGGTCCCCGGCCCCGGTCAGCACGATCACCGAAACCGCCGGATCAGCGTCCGCCTCCTCGAAGCGCGCTTTCAGGCCGCGCCGGACCGCCGCGTTGAGCGCGTTGCGCGCCTCCGGCCGGTTGATGGTGATCCACGCGGCGCCGTCTTCCACCGCGTATCGGACCTCGTCAGCCATTCTCGCCTCCCGCACCGGTTTCCTCGAGCACGATCAGCACGGTTCCGGTGTCCACAGTGGACCCTTCAGCGACCGGGACGCTGCCCACGACGGCGTCGGCGGGCGCGGTGACGGCGTGCTCCATCTTCATCGCCTCCAGCACGATCAGCTGCTGCCCGGCCCGCACCTGCTCGCCGGGCGCGACCGCCACCCGGATCACCGTGCCCGGCATCGGCGCGACCAGCGACCCCTCCAGCAGATGGTCGGCGGCGTCCGGGAACCGCGGCAGCACCGCCAGTTCGACCGTCCCGCCCGGCCAGCCCGCGTAGACGGTCGCGCCGGCCCGGTCGATCGAGAACGCCCGGCGCACGCCGTCCACGACGAGATCCGCGTGCTGCGGCGTGCAGGCGTGGATGACGACCTCGTGCGGCTCGCCGTCCACTTCGAACCGGACGTCGCGGCCGAGCCGGTAGCCGACGGCCAGTTCGCGGTCCAGGTGCCGGTACGACCGCGTCTGCAGTTGCGCGGGCGAGGACCGGAAACCCGACGTCACGTGCGGCAGGACCCGCGCCGACGCCCGTTCGTGCGCTTGCTCGGCCAGCGCGGTCGCGAGCGCCGCGGCGCGCACCACCTCGGCGTCGTCGACCTCGATCAGCGTCGAGGGCCGGCGCCGGTCGAGGAAATGCGTGTCGATCCGCGCTGCGGCGAACTCCGGGTGTTCGAGGATGCCGACCAGCAGCGCCCGGTTGGTGGTGACGCCGTGCACGCGGGCCCGCCGGAGCGCCCGGACGAGCCGCGCGGTCGCTTCTTCCCGCGTCCGCCCGTAGCCGACGACCTTCGCCAGCATCGGGTCGTAGTTGGTGGACACCACCGAACCCGACTCGACGCCGCCGTCGACCCGCAGCCCCTCGGTTTCCGGGATCTCGAAGCGGTCCAGCAGACCGGCCGCGGGCAGGAAATCGCGCGCCGGGTCCTCGGCGTAGAGCCGGGCTTCGATCGCGTGCCCGCGGATCCGCGGCTCGTGCGCCTCCGGCGGCAGCGGCGCCCCGGCGGCGACCTCCAGCTGGAGCCGCACCAGGTCGAGGCCGGTGACCAGCTCGGTGACCGGGTGCTCCACCTGCAGCCGCGTGTTGACCTCGAGGAAGAAGAACCCTCCGTCCGGCGCGACGATGAACTCCACCGTGCCCGCCCCGACGTAGCCGAGCGCGCGCCCGGCGTCCACCGCGGCCGCGCCCATCCGGGCCCGCAGCTGCTCGTCCACCACCGGCGACGGGGCTTCCTCGACGATCTTCTGGTGCCGCCGCTGGATCGAGCACTCCCGTTCGTTCAGGTGCACCACGGTGCCGTGCCGGTCGCCGAAGATCTGGATCTCGATGTGCCGCGGATTGTCCACGTAGTGCTCGAGGAACACCGTGTCGTCGCCGAACGCCGCTCCGGCCTCGCGGCGGGCCGACGCGATCGCCTCGAGCAGCTCGCCCGGTTCGCGCACCACCCGCATGCCGCGCCCGCCGCCGCCGAACGACGCCTTGACCAGCACCGGCCAGCCGATGTCGGCGGCGATGCCGAGCACCTTGTCGTCGGCGACGCCGGTCAGGTCGCGCCCGGGCAGCACCGGCACGCCGGCGCGCTCCATCATCTCCCGCGCGGTCAGCTTGCTGCCCATCGCGGCGATCGCTTCGGCGGGCGGACCGACGAACGTGACGCCCGCGGCCTCGCACGCCCGCGCGAATCCCGCGTTCTCCGAAAGGAAACCGTAGCCGGGGTGGATCGCGTCCGCGCCGACCCGTTCCGCTGCGGCCAGCACCCGGTCGGCGCGCAGGTACGACTCGGCCGGCGTAGCCCCGCCGAGCGGGACCGCTTCGTCGGCCTCGTGCACGAACGGCGCGTCGGCGTCCGGATCGGCATAGACCGCGACCGTGGCGATGCCGAGTTCGCGGCACGTCCGGAAGACCCGGCGGGCGATCTCGCCGCGGTTGGCGACCAGCACCTTGGTGATCATGTGTCCCTCGCCTACATCCGGAAGACCCCGAACCCGCGGGTCCCCTCGATCTCGTTGTTGTGGCACATCGACAGGGCGATGCCGAGCGTGTCCCGCGTGTCGCGGGGGTCGATCACGCCGTCGTCGTAGCACTGGCCGCTCATGTACAGCGCGAGCGATTCGGCCTCGATCCGTTCCGCCAGTTCGGCGCGGCGGCGCGCGTCGGCCTCCTCGTCGAACGGCCGCCCGGCCGCGGCGGCGGCTTGCCGGGCGACGATCGACATCACCCCGGCCAGCTGCTCCGGGCCCATGATCGCGGTCTTCGAGTTCGGCCAGGTGAACAGCAGCCGCGGATCGTAGGAGCGGCCGGACATGCCGTAGTTGCCCGCGCCGTAGGAGGCGGCCAGGTTGACCGTCAGGTGCGGCACCCGGCTGTTGGTGACGGCGTTGATCATCTTCGAGCCGTCCTTGATCATGCCGTTCTGCTCGTACTGCGTGCCGACCATGAACCCGGTGGTGTTCTGCAGGAAGACCAGCGGGGTGTCGGTCTGGTTGCACAGCAGGATGAACTCGCTGCCCTTCTTGGCCTCCTCGTTGAACAGCACGCCGCGCGCGTTCGCCAGGATGCCGACCGGGAAGCCGTGGATCGAGGCCCAGCCGGTGACCAGAGCCGTGCCGTAGAGCGGTTTGTACTCCTCGAACCGGGAGCCGTCCACGATCCGCGCGACCACCTCGCGCGGGTCGAACGGGACCTTCAGGTCGACCGACGCGATCGACAGCAGGTCCTCGGCCGGGTACAGCGGTTCGTCGGCCGGTTCGGTCGGGCCGGGGCCGAGCTTGCGCCAGTTCAGGTGCTCCACGATCTCCCGGCCGAGCGACAGGCATTCGTGCTCGTCCCGGGCGAGGTAGTCGGCCAGCCCGGACGTGCGGGCGTGCATGTCCGCGCCGCCGAGGCTTTCGTCGTCGGCGTCCTCGCCGGTGGCCATTTTCACCAGCGGCGGGCCGCCGAGGAACACCTTCGCCTGGTTCTGCACCATCACCGCGTAATCGCACATGCCCGGCACGTACGCGCCGCCCGCGGTCGAGTTGCCGAAGACCAGCGCGATGGTCGGGATCCCGGCCGCCGACAGCGCGGTCAGCTCGTGGAACAGGCGCCCGGCCGGGACGAACAGCTCGGCCTGGCGTTCCAGGTCGCCGCCGCCGGACTCGACCAGGTTGATCACCGGGAGCCGGTTCTCGCGGGCGATCTGCATGGCCCGCAGCACTTTCTTCCAGGTGTAGGGGTTCGACGCGCCGCCGCGCACGGTCGGATCGTGCCCGACGATCATGCATTCGACCCCGCTGACCACGCCGATGCCGGTGACGACGCTCGCGCCGACCGGGTATTCGGTGCCCCAGGCCGCGACGCCGCCCAGCTCCAGGAACGGCGCGTCCCGGTCGAGCAGCAGCTCGATCCGTTCCCGCACCAGGAGCCGGCCGCGTTTCCGGTGCCGTGCCACGTATTTCTCGCCGCCGCCGTCGACCGCGCGGCCGAGCTGGCGGCGCAGTTCGGCCAGCCGTTCGAGGTTGCCCTCGCGGTTGGCGGCCGCGGTCGCCGAGGAGAAGTCGAACGTACTCGTGAGTGTCTTCATCCGGCCTGGATTCCTTTCCCGCACCGGGTCCGCGCCGCCGCTCCGGCGAGCAGCGCGGCGGTTTCGGCGATGTCGCCGGCGCTGCAGCCGCGCGAGAGGTCCGCCCAGGGCCGGCGCAGGCCGAGGACGAACGACCCGAGCGCCCGGGCGCCGCCGACCCGTTCGGCGACCTTGTACGCGATGTTTCCCGCCTCCAGCGACGGGAAGACCAGCACATTGGCCCCGCCCGCCAGCACCGAGCCGGGCGCCTTGCGCGCCGCCACGCCCGCGTCCACCGCGACGTCGAACTGGATTTCCCCGTCGGCGACCAGGTCCGGCCGAGCCGCGCGCAGCAGCCGGGTCGCCTCCCGGACCTTGTCCGCGCGCGGGTGGACCGCGCTGCCGCTGGTGGAGAACGACAGCAGCGCCACCCGCGGCTCGGTCCCGAACAATGCCTGGTGGTGATCGGCCGCCGCGGCGGCGATCCGCGCCAGCTGCGCCGCGTCCGGGTCGGGCACGACCACGCAATCGGCGTAGGTGGCCCACGTGCCGTGGTGGCGGATCGCGAAGCAGCCGCACACGAGGTCCGCGGTCCGCAGCTGTCGGATGCCCGCCCGCAGCACTGCCGCGCTGGTGGTGAGGCTGCCGCTGACGCCCGCGGCGAGCCCGGCCGGTTCCAGCACCCGGGCCAGGTAGTCCACTGTGGACTCGCCAGGCGGCGGGGTCAGCTCCTCGGCGCCCGGGGGTACGGTGCCGGGCGCGGCGCCGATCAGCACCGGCGTGATGCCGCCCTGCTCCACCAGCCGGGCCGCCGCTTCGATCACCCGCTCGTCGCTCGCGTCGGCGAGTCCGATTCGGACGGTCATCGCGCGAGGTCCGCGGGAACGTCGAATTCCATTTGCAGCAGCCCGAGCGAAAGGGTTTTGCCTTGCGCGTCCGTGCGCAGCGAAGCCGCTCCGCCGCCGTCGAGCGCGTCGTGGAGGATGAAGTTCAGTGCCCGCAGGTTCGGCAGTTCGTAGCGTACGACCTCGCCGCGGCACAGCGCGCGGAAATGCGCGGCGACGCGTTCAGCGGTCAGGTTCTCCCGGAGGAACTCGTACGCCGCGTCGGTTTCGGTCCAGACGCCGATGTTCGCGTCCGCGCCTTTGTCACCGGAGCGCGCCGAAGCGAACTCGCGCAACTGCGTCGTCCTGGTCATGCCGCCACCTCGCTGACTCGCACTGCCGGGCGCACCGCGGATTTCTCGAGCAACGCGGGCCAGAACCCGACGATCGCGCTGGCCTTGGGCCGCCCGCCGGCGAAACCGGTCAGCCCGGGCGGGCCGGACGTCAGCAACGAGGCCAGTTCCGCGCCGAGCCGGTCGACCGCCGCCTTGTCCTGCGACCGGACCGACACCCGCAGCACGACTTCCGACGGCGGCGCGGCCGGCTCCGGCAGCATTCCCTCGTACAGCACGTTGGTGCCGACGACCTCCACCCGGCAGTCTTCCGCGGGAAACCGCACGCCGTCCTCGGCGAGCCGCGCCAGCAGAAGATCAGCGGTGCAGCGCGCTTTCGCCGCCGCGTCCGGGCCGCCGACGGTCAGCTGCGCGGTGGTGCGCCAGCCGTCGAGCGTGCTGACGGAAACCTTGTAGGTGTCGGTGGGCGCGCTGCCGCGCACGCCATGCACGCGGACGCGGTCCGGGCCGTCCTGGGTCAGCTGGATCGAGGTGAAGTCCGCGACGACGTCCGGCGTGAGATACCGGGCGGGGTCGCCGAGTTCGTAAAGCAGCTGCGCGGTGACGGTGCCGACGTCGACCAGTCCCCCGGTGCCCGGTTTCTTGGTCAGGACGAATTCGCCGGATTCGCCGACCTCCGCGATCGGGTAGCCGATGCCGGCCAGGTCGGGCACGGATTCCCAGCGGTCGTAGTTGCCGCCGGTGCTCTGCGTGCCGCATTCGAGCAGGTGCCCGGCGACGGTGCCGGCCGCGAGCCGGTCGTAGTCGCTCGCGGTCCAGCCGAACTCGTGGATGAGCGGGGCGAGCACGAGCGACGGGTCGGTCACGCGCCCGGTGACGACGATGTCCGCGCCGTCGGCCAGCGCTTCGGCGATCGGGAACGCGCCCAGGTAGACGTTCGCGCTCTGCACGCGCGCCAGCTCGCCGGCCAGCGGAGTGCCGGTCGTGAGGTTCGCCAGCGCGTGCCCGTCCTCGATGAGCGCGGGCAGCCTGGCGAGGATGTCGTCACCGCCGACCGTGGCGACCCGGACCGGGACGCCGAGCCGCCGCGCGACCTCCTCGACCGCGGCCGCGCACGCCGCCGGGTTCACCCCGCCCGCGTTCGCGACGATCTTGATGCCGTGCTCCGCGCAGTCCGGAAGGATCCGCTCGAGCTGCGCGACGAAGTCCGTCGCGTACCCGGCCTCGGGGTTCCGCGCCCGCAGCTTCTGCATGATGCTCATCGTGACCTCGGCCAGGAAGTCCATCGTCAGATAGCCGATGCCGCCGCCGCGCACCAGCTGCAGCGGCCCGCGCACCGAATCGCCCCAGAAGCCCTGGCCGTTGCCGATCGAGACGGTTCTGCCGGTCATGACCCCTCCTCGCTAGTGAATTGCTATTCACTATGGACATCCCGCTCGCGCCTGTCAAGACGAGCCCCGCGCCGTGATCGCCGCGCTGGCATCCGGCCCGGGCACGCGTTACAGTGCCGCATTAGTGAATGGGAACTCACCTGAAGATCCCGGAGGACCGCCCCGGTCGGGATTCCCGCGATCCGTGGAGGAGCAATGGAGCTCGCCGCCAACCTGATCCAGCGCGTCAACGTCGCGGATTCCCTCCGCCGGAGCGCCGCCGCCCGCCCGGACCGCCCGGCGCTCGTCGACGGCCCGCGCGCCTGGACCTACGCCGAACTGGACGACTGGGTCGACCGCCTCGCCGGCGGCTTGTCGGCGAAGGGCTACGAGCGCGGCGACGTCCTCGCCCTCGCGTCCGGCAACAGCGCGGAATTCCTCGCGGCCTACTACGCCTGCGCCCGGCTGGGCGTCGTCTGCGTGCCGATCAACCTGGGCTGGCGGCCGAAGGAAGTCGGCTACGTGCTGACCCACTCCCGAGCCCGCGGCCTGGTCGTGGAAACCCAACTGGTCGCGACGATGGCCGAGTCGCTCGCCGAATGCGCCCAGGTGTCCGACGTCTTTGTCGCGCCCGGCACCGATGCGCAGTGGTCCCCGGCGCCGACGGACCGCTCCTGGACCACGCTGGAGGAGGTCGCCGCTGGACCGGCCGCCCCGGGAGAAACCCTGGTGGCCGACCGCGATCCGCTGAGCTACCTCTACACGTCCGGCACCACGTCGTTCCCCAAGGGCGTCGTCGGCACGCATCTGGGCATCTACCTGGAATCCATGTCAGCCGCCCTGGACAACGGCTGGAGCGCGGCCGACCGGTTCCTGGCGATGATGCCGATGTTCCACACCGCGCAGCTCAACGCGTTCTGCACGCCCGCGGTCCTCGTGGGCGCGACAGTGCACATCCATCGCGGTTTCGAGCCCGAACGCTTCCTCGAAACGATCGAAGGCGAAGGGATCACCCAGGTGTTCGGCCTGCCGATGATGTACCGGGCAGCGCTGGAACACGCGTCGTTCGGCGCGCGGGACCTGTCTTCGCTGCGCCGCGCCACCTACGCGATGGCCCCGATGCCCGAAGCCCAGATCAAGGCCTGCCTGGACGGCTACGGCTGCGAATTCGCGCTGCTGTTCGGGCAGACCGAGATGTCGCCGGTCACCACCCTGTTCCGGCCCGAGCACCAGCTCACCCACGTCGGCGCCGTAGGCACCCCGCTCACCGGCGTCCACGTCGCGATCATGGACGAGCAGGGCGAGCTGCTGCCTCGCGGGGAAACCGGCGAGATCGTCTACCGTGGACCGTCCACAATGGAGGGATACCTGCGCGACCCGGACGCGACGGAAACCGCGTTCCGGCACGGCTGGTTCCACTCCGGCGACGTCGGCCGGTTCGGCCCCGACGGCGTGCTGTGGTTCACCGACCGGGCGAAGGACGTCATCAAGACCGGCGGCGAGAACGTCGCGTCTCTGGAGGTGGAACGCGCGGTCTACGACGCCGAGCCGAACGTCGCGGAGGTCGTCGTCGTAGGGCTGCCGCACGAACGCTGGACGGAGGCGATCACCGCGGTCGTCGTCCCGAAACCCGGCTGCCGGATCGACGCGGAAACCCTGCGCACCGCGCTCAAGGACCGGCTGGACGGGTACAAGGTGCCGAAGGCGGTGATTGTCGCCGACGAACTGCCGCGCACTTCGACGGGGAAGATCCAGAAGAACGTGGTCCGGGAACAGCACGCGAACCACTACGGGGAGCGGTGAAGGAGCCCCTGTTCGGCACACCACTCCTCAGCGAGCAGCCCGAGCACGACCTGGTCGGCGACCCACGCGGCGCGCCGCAAGGTGCCCTCCGGCACGAAGCCCGCGGCGGACGCGGACCGGATCATGGCGACGTTGTCTGCCAGCGTTTCGGCTTGGAGCCGCTGCAGACCGCGGACGGTGAAGCCGTAGTGGCACAGGATCTGTACCACGTCGGCACCGAGGCCCTGACCTCGATAATCCGGGCGGAGAGCGACACCAACGTGCGCGGTCCGGTTGTGGAGATCGATGCCCCACAGCAACGCTTCTCCCGCCAGCGTGTTGTCCGCGAGCCGTACCACTGAGAAGCACGCAGCGTCGTCGACGGGATCGGATACCGCATACGGACACTCCGCGGAACCCGGCGGAATCGGCCGCCACGGGCGGGAATCGGCCCGCGAGCGGACCGCGACGTCGTCGTAGAGTTCGGCCTGCAGGATCGAGACGTCAGCCTCGTGCCGGGCGCGGAGTGCGACCGATTTTCCGGTGAGCATTCCCGGTTCTTACCGGATTGTGCCGCGAAATCCCAATCTATTTCCGGCGTCGCGCGAAGCTGGTGTCGTCGCAGATCACACCGCGGACAGTGTCGGCGTACTAGCGAGCTCCTGAGTGAACTTCCGGAGCAGCAGCACCGCGGTCGCACCGAAGCCGAAGCACAGTCCGAGCCAGATCCCGGGTCCGTGCCAGCCTAGGCCGAAGCCGCACAGCACCATGACGGGAATGCCGATCACCCAATAGCCGAGCAGGGTCGCGCGGAAGCCGCTTTTCGTGTTGCCCAGGCCGCGCAGCAGGCCGACGCAGACGTTCTGCGCTCCCTTCAGGTACTGCTGCGCGATCCCGAAGAACAGCAGCGTGTACGCCAGCGACAGCACTTCCGGCGGCGGGTGCTTCTCCAGGAACAGCCCGAGCACCCAGCCCGGCGCGACGAGATACACCAGGCCCGCCGCCGTCATCGCGGCCACCGACAGAGTCAGCGCCTGCCGCGCGATCCGGGTGACCTCAGGACGGTCGTGGCGGCTCACCGCCCGGCTGATCAGGATCGACGAACCTTGGGACAGGCCGATGTTCAGCTGGTACACGATGTAGACGAGCTGGTTCACCACGCTTTGCGCGGCCAGCGTCGCCGGGCCGAAGCTGCCCATGAGCACCGTCGCGACGGAGGTGATGCCGGCTTCGGAACCGTAGGTGAGGCTGATCGGGATCCCCAGGCGGAGGATTTCGCGCGCCATCGGCAGTTCCCGGCGGCTGAAGCCCGCCGACAGCAGGGGCGCGAGATGGTCGTCGCGGCGCAGGATCAGCAGGAACGCGAAGCAGTTCAGGAACTGCACGATCGTGGTGGCCAGCCCGACGCCGGGGGCGCCGAGTTCCGGGAACCCGAACCAGCCGTAGCCGAATCCGCCGTCCAGCAGGATGTTGACGCCCACCGAGCCGATGGTCACCCACAGCAGGGACCCCGGACGGCGCATGCCGACGGCGAATTGGCGCAGCACGTTGAGCCACAGCATCGGGATCAGTCCGGGGGCGAGCGCGAGCATCGTCGGGCGGGCCAGTGCGAGCACGTCGGCGTCCTGGCCGAACCAGGTCAAGGTGTAGCCCAGTCCGATCAGGACCAGCGCGGCCAGCAGGCCGACCGCCGTCGCCACGAGGAAGGACGCGCGCACGGTGTCGCGGACCTCGGTGCGCGCCTGCTCGTCCAACTGGTCGGGGCCAGCACGGGTTTCGCCGCGGCCCGCCGCTGCGGCGACGAGGTTGCCGACCGCGGTGACGGTGCCCACGCACATCGTGCGGACCTGGTTGTACAGGGTGATCGCCAGTCCGCCCGCCGCGATCGCGCGCACGCTCATCCCGCCGAGCATCGCCAGGTCGGTCGTGGTGAGCGCGACCTGCGCGAGCTGGATCCCGGCGATCGGCACGGACACGGCGAGCAGCGGGCGGTACCCGGCCAGCCAGCGGGTCGGGGGCATTGCGCGGTCCTTCCTCGTGTTCACGACACCCACTGCAGTGCGTGGCCGACCTCAGTATGTCGCGTCAGCCGTTGCAGGACTTGCTCTTCGACGTCCGGCGCGAGCAGCCCGTGCCCGCGCAGCCATTCGTCGTCGTAAACGCTGTCCAGGTACTTCTCGCCCGCGTCGCACACCAGCACCACCGCGGTGCTGCCCGGCGGCAGTGCGTCGATCCGTTCCAGCGCAACGTGAATCGCGCCGCCCGCGGATCCGCCGACCATCAGGCCGGTGTGCCGCGCCAGCGCGCGGGCGGTCGCGAACGCGTCCACATCGGACGCCTGCACGCCCTCGTCGATCAGCTCCGGGCACACGTTCTTCCCGACCGGGAACCCCGCGGGACTGCCGCTTCCGGTCTGCCGGTACGGGCCGGGCGGGGCGCCGAAGATGATCGAACCGTCCGGTTCCACGGCGATCGTCCGCGCCGGGCAGCGCAGCCGGCGCAGCTCCCGGGCCGTGCCGCAGAGGGACCCGCCGGTGCCGATCGCGCCGATCAGCCAGTCGATCTGCCCGGCGTCGGCGAGCAGTTCCTTCGCCAGTTCCCGGTAGCCGCCGCCGTTTCCGGGATGGTTGTGCTGGTCGGGCCAGTAAGCCTCGCGGTCCGCCGCGACCAGCTCGGCGGCGACCCGGCGGCGTTCGACCGAACGAAGCGTGCCGCTGCCGTCGTCGGCCACGTAGACGAGTTCCGCGCCGAGCGCCTTCATGGCGCGCAGTTTGTCTTTGCTGGCATGGTGATCGACCACCGCGGTGAACCGGTACCCCCGTTCGAGCGCGGCGAGCGCCAGCCCCAGCCCGGTGTTGCCCGAGGTCGGTTCGACGATCCGGCCGCCCGGCCGCAGCCTGCCCTCGCGTTCCGCGTCGGCGATCATCTGCTCGGCCATGCGCACCTTCGCCGAACCGGTCGGATTGAACTGTTCGAGCTTGAGCAGCAGGCGAACGCCCGTACCTGTCGTGCACAGTTCGAACAACGGCGTGCGCCCGATCAGCTCCGACACGTGCGAGACGATGCCGCGGCCGCGGCGCGGGATGAACTCGTTCACCGGCCCTCCCCCTCGATCCGCCAGCCCGCGCCGGGCAGGTCCAGCACGACCCGCGCGGGCAGCGGAAGGCCGTGGAAGCGGGTTTCGTTCTTGTCCATCTGGTATCCGGCGGTGTTCGGGTACACGAGCAGGTCGCCGTGCGCGGGCGGCCGGGGGAACGGGATCTTCCGCCAGCTGAGCATGTCGTATTCGAGACAGCTCGAACCGCCCACGCAGGCTGCGACCGGTTCGCCGGGCCCGTCGGCGGGCCACAGCACCGGGTCGGGCAGGAACTCGCTGCCCTTCCACTGTTCGGAGACGCTCATGCTGAGCCCGGCCACGGTCACGATCCCGTAGCCGCCGCGTTCCTTGAAGCCCTGCACCGGGAAGACGGTGAACCCGGCCTGGTCCAGCAGCGCCCGCCCCGGTTCCAGCAGCAGCTCCGTCCCGGTGCGGGCGAATTCGGCGGCGATCGTCTCCCCGCCGGACGCCGGGCTCGCCAGCACCTCGGCCAGCATCTCCGCGCCGGTCGGCGACTGGTGGTAGGGATAGAAGTGGGTGAACGTCTGTCCATTGTGGAACCAGGACGGCCGGTACTCCTCGGTGAACCGCGTCCAATCCGCCGGTTCGAGATAGCTCGCCGCGAACCCGCCGCCGATCGAGACCGCCGCCGCGGGCAGCCCGAACTCCCGCGCCCGCAGGCATTGCGCGAGCGCCGCCGCGGCCATCCGCGCGCGCGGCGCGACCTCGTATCCCCCGAGATGGAAGGAAAAACCTTCCATCCGCACCGCGGAACCCGCGTCCGCGCACCGGTGCAGCGCCGCGGTCACCTCGTCCGGGGTGAGCCCGAACCGGCTTCCCGGCGCGGTGTCCGGCACCAGTCGCAGCAGGATCCGGACCGGCTCGGCGGAGCGGCCGATCGCGAGCACCCGGTCCAGTTCGTCGAGCGCGTCGACCGCCACCAAACTCCGGTGCCGGGCCGCCAGCCAGACGAGATCGCCGCTCTTCGCCGCCCCGGTGACCATGACGTCCTCGCCGCGCACGCCGCCCGCCAGCGCAGCCACCAGCTCGGGCACGCTGGCCACGTCGACGCCCGCCCCGGCGTTCGCGCACTCCGGTGCCCAGCAGGCCGAACGGTTCGCCTTCTTGCCGAAATACACCTGCCCGGACACTCCCGCGGCGACGAGCGCGTCGGTGAACGCGGCGAGGTTGTCCGCGAACCGCGGCGGGTGCAGCACGTGGAACGGACCGCCCACCGCGCGGGTGATTTCGCCCAGCAGCACCGGATCCTCTTGCGCCTGCCGGGCCCAGTCCGCCTGGCGGGCCGGCAGGGAGATCGTCGACGTCGTCAGCTCCACAGCCGCACCCGCGTCCCTCGGCCGGCCTCGATCGCACGGGTCGCCAGCGCGTGCGCGACCGGGATGTCGGTGATCACCATTCCGCTGCTGAAGGCGAACACGCGGTCCGACGGATGACGCCGTCCAGGTTTGCGCCCGGCGAGCACGTCCGGGAATTCCGCGTCGATGGTCGCCTTCCCTTCTCCGTCGTCGAAACGGGAACCGGTCACGCCGAGCTGGCCCTCGCTCGTCGCGAGCGCGTAGTCGGCGTCCCGCAGCGACGAGGAGTCGACTCCCTTGCTGGACACCGAAATGAGCAATCCACCCGGTTTCAGCCAGCTCGTCTTGACCTTCGGATGCGCGGCCCGCCCGGACGCCGCGACCGCGATGTCCGCCTCGGCGACGGCTTCCGGCACGTCGTCGACGATTTCGACCTCCCGGTCCGGGAAATACCGGTGGAACGCGTCCACGCAGGCCTGGATCCCCTCCGGCGCGGTACCGAAGAGCATCAGCCGTTCCAGGCCGGGCAGCGCGGTCTGCAGATACGGCAGGGTGAGCTGGCCCTGCACTCCGGTGCCGATCAGCAATGCCGACCGAGCGTCCGGTTTGGCGCATTCCTGCGCGATCAGCGCCGTGGTCGCCGGGGTCCGGGACGCTCCGACGCGGTCGCAGTCCATCAGCGCGAACGGCAGTCCGGTCGTGTCGTCGTACAGGCTGATCACCGTGTAGTACTTGTCCCGGTTGTCGTTTCCCTGCCGGTACGAGGTCTTGAATCCGACCTGCTGGGAATTCGCGTCGAATCCGAGCATCGAGTAGGCGACCGCGTCCCGCGCCTGGTCCGGCAGCGGCATCATGAGCTTCGTCGGACAGCGGGAATCCCCGGCCGCCAGCGCGAGATATCCTTGCCGTACCGCGGAAATCACGTCCTCCGGGCCCAGCGCCACGTCGGCCAGATCGCTGCGGGTGAACACGTGGAAATCGGGCTGCGTCATCTGAAAAATCCCTCACCATCGAAACGGGGAACCGTGCGCGTGGAAATCGGGTCTCCGGCCGGGAAGCGCATTCCCGGCGGTCCGCGGGCGGCTGCGTCGACCGCGTCGCAGCGACGGTAACCGACCCGTCACACTTAGGCAAGGCTCACCTAACTTTCTCCGGCCGTCGAAGTATCCTCCGGCACCGCGGGCCCAGCCCGGCCTGGGAAAACGGTCCGCCCCAGTACTCGCGCCGTGAAGCACCTCACACCGCTGCCTCGCCCGGCAAAACCGTTGCGGCACAAGAAAAGTGTTCAGAGGCTGTCGGCGATCGCGACCGTCAGCACCCCGTTGGCGGCGTGCTGGACGGTTCCCTCCACCTCGTAGACCTCGCCGAGCAGGTCCGCGGTGATCACCTCGGCGGGTGATCCCGACGAATGCACCGTTCCCTCGTGCAGCACGACGATCCGGTCCGCGATCCGGGCCGCGAGCGACAGGTCGTGCACCACCGCCACCACCGCCGCGGGCTGGTCGCGGGCGAGCTCCCGGACGATCCGCAGCACCCGCAGCTGGTTGCGCAGGTCCAGATTGCTCGTCGGCTCGTCGAGCAGCAACACGTCGGGTCTGCGCGTCATCGCCTGCGCCAGGCCGACCATCTGCCGCTGCCCTCCGGAGAGATCGGACAGCCGCCGGGTGGCGAGCCCGTCCAGGCCCAGCCTCAGCAGGGTCGCCGCCACCCGGTCGTCGTGGTCCCGTCCGCCGCCGCCCAGCTTCCGGGCGACCAGCACCGCCTCGAAGACCGTCAGCGAACTCGGCGGCGGCGGATCCTGGGGCAGGTAAAGGATTCCGCCGCCGTCCGGGCGTGCGGCCGCGTCGCGCCCGGACAGCCGGACTCTCCCCCGGACCCGGTGGAACCCCGCGACGCACCGCAGCAACGTCGACTTCCCCGAACCGTTGGGCCCGACGATCGCGGTCACCTCCGGCGCCCGCACCTCGGGCAGCGTCACCTCGCGCAGCACCGGAGTGCGCCCGTAGCCGAACGCGAGCCGTTCGACGTGCAGGGTCAGGTCCACAGCGTCCTCCTGCGGGACAGGATCAGCCCGAGAAAGACCGGCACCCCGACGATCGAGGTGACGATCCCGACCGGGACGAGCACGCCGGGCACGAGCAGTTTCGCCACCAGCGACGACGCACACAGCAGAAAGGCCCCGCCGAACAGGGACGCGGTGACGAAATAGCGCTGGTCCTCCCCCACCAGCATCCGCGCGATGTGCGGGCCGACCAGCCCGACGAACCCGATGCTGCCCGCGATCGACACCGCCGTCGCCGCGACGAGGGAAATCCCCGCCAGCACCACGATCCGCACCCGCTCGACCCGCACGCCCAGCGCCCGCGCCCGGTCGTCGCCGAGCCGCATCGCGGTCAGTTTCCAGGAAGCCCGCAGCACCAGCGGAACCGCGACGAGCACGACGACCGCGAGCATCCCGACCTGCGGCCAGGTCGCCCGGCTCAGGCTGCCCAGCGTCCAGAACACGACCTGCTGCAGCTGCGCTTCCGACGCCACGTACTGCATCAGCGACAGCAGCGCGGTGAACAGGAACACCATCGCGATCCCCAGCAGCACCATGGTTTCCGTGTGCGGGCCGCGCACCACGCTGAACGCGATGATCACCGCGCTGGTCAGCATCGCGAAAATCCACGCCATCCCGGCCGTGCCGACCAGCCCGAGAACCGGGATCGCCGACACGCCCGCCACCAGGCTCAGCGCCGCCCCGAAACTCGCCGCGGCCGACACCCCGAGCGTGAACGGCTCGGCCAGCGGATTGTTCAGCACGGTCTGCATTTCCGCCCCGGCCAGCGACAACGCCGCGCCGACGAGCACCGCGGTCGCCGTCATCGGCATCCGGAGGTGCCAGACGATCTCCGTGTCCATCGCCGGCGCGTCCCACGGCGTGAAGATCGCCCGCACCGTGTCCCCGATCCCGAGCGCCTCGCCGCCGACCGCGATGTCCGCCACAGCCACGGCAATCGTCAGCAGCACCAACGCCGTCACGGTCAGCCGTTTGCGCCGGGCCCGGCCGCGGTGTGCGTCGACGACCTCCGCGACGCGGACTTCCGGGCTCGCCAGCTCAGCCTGAGCCGTCACGGCAGCTCCGTCCAGAACGTGCCCTGGTACGGGACCGGCAGGAATTTCGCGTGCAGCTCACGGATCGTCGCGTCGGGATCGACGTCCTGGAACAGGTCCGGGTGAAGCCACTTGGCGAACCACTCCACGGCGAGGAAGTTGTACGGCGAATCGTAGAAGTGGTGCCACGCCGCGTACGTCCGATGCTCGCGAACCGCTTTCAGCTGCGGAAATCCCGCCTGTTTCTGGACGATCGACTGCAACTGGGCCTTGGCGTCCTCCGGTTTCTCGGCGTATCCGAGCGACACGAACGAACCCGCCTTCGCCGGGGTGCCGGGTGCCCAGTCCGCACCGGTCGCGATGACGACGTCCGGGTTCCGGCTCAAGACTGTCTCCGGCGAAACCGTCCCCTGCCGCGTTTTCAGCACGTCGTCGGCCAGATTCGCGCCGCCCGCGAAGGTGACGATCTTGGCGAGATTGGACTTCGCGAAGCTGGAACAGCAGTCGAAATACCCCGGCGCACGCCACAGGAATGTCGGCGTCGGCGGCTGGTGAGCATTGTCCAGCCGCGACCGGACCCGATCTATGGCCGACTGGTAATAAGCCGCGAACGCGTCCGCCCGGGCGGTCCGGCCGGTCAGCTTGCCCATCAACCGCACCGACGGGACCGTGTTCCCGAGCGGATTCTCGAAGTAGTCGACCACGACGGTCGGAACGCCGACCCGGTCGAGCTTGTCCACGACGCCCGAATCCTGCGCCGCCTTGAAGTTCGCCGCGCTGATCACGAACACGTCCGGCCGGAGCCGGAGCGCCGCCTCGACCGAGAACGACCCGTCGTACACCTGCCCGGTGCGCTGGATCCGGTCGAGCCCGGGGAACGCCTTCCGGTACTGCTGCCAGGAATCGGGATCGTTCTGCTCCAGGTCGTTCGGCAACCCGACGATCCCCCGCAGCGGATCCTCCTTGTCCAGCAACGCGGTCGTGTACAGCATCCGCGCCCCGTCGAGCAGAATCCGCTTCGCCGGCACCGGAACCTCCACCTTCCGCCCCAGCACGTCGGTGAGCGGCTGTTTGGCAGCACCGGCGTCCGCGCCTTGCGGCGCCGAACACGCCCCGGCCGCCAGGACCGCCGCCAGCAGGACTGCGCCCGGCCGGAGCCGTTCCGGACGTCGACGAAGCCAGGTCAGGAAGTTAGGCATGCCTTACCTTAACAGCGGACCCGCCGTGCGCAATGCCCTGACCGAATCGCCCCGATTCGGCCGGATTCATCCATGCGAAACCGAGAATGCGTCCCGCCCGATTCCGCGGACCAGAAGAACTGCGTTTCAGCGAGCTTGCTCGGGAGACCACTGCAGCAGGAATCGCAGCGCCTCCTCGCTCGGCGAACCCGGTTCCGCGGTATAGGCGACCAGCAGCTGCTCCGGATGAGTGTCCACTGTGAACTGCTGCACGTCGAGTTCGAGCCGCCCGGCGACCGGATGGCGATAGACCTTCGACAGCGCACGCGGCCCGCGCACCTGGTGATCCGCCCACCACCGCCGGAAATCCGGGTCCCGCACGCTCAGCTCGCCGACCAGCGCGCTCAACGCCGGATCGTGCGGCGTGCGTCCGGCTTCCATCCGCAGCACCGAAACGCACTCGCGCGCAGCCCGCGGCCAATCGGCGTACAGCGACCGGAACGATTCGTCCACAAAGGTCAGCCGGATGAGATTCCGCTCAACCACCGGCAATTTCTCGAAGTCGATGAGCAAGGCGGCGCTTCCGCGGTTCCAGGCCAGCACGTCCATCCGGCGGTGCAGCACCATGGCCGGAACGTCGCGCATCGTGTCCAGCAACTGCCGCAGCCGGGGCGCGACCTCGGGCCGGGCCGGTTGCCGCGGGGAGACCGGCGCGACGTCGGCGACCGTGAAGAGGTACGCGCGTTCGTCCGGCGCGAGTTGCAGGGCATCGGCCAGCGCGTCGAGCACCGACCGGGAAACGCGGTTCGTGCGGCCCTGTTCGAGCCGCACGACGTAGTCGATGCTGAGGTGTGCGAGCTGAGCCAGCTCCTCGCGCCGCAACCCGGGGACGCGCCGCCGTCGTCCGTCGTCCGGATACCCCGCCTGCCGCGGATCGAGCGCCGCCCGGCGGGCGCGCAGGAAGTCGCCCAGTTCGCTTGCCATGCCACCAGTGTGCCGTGCGGGCCGGGCCGCTTGCCTGGTACTGGGATGCATAGGCAGCACTGTCCCTGGTTCAGACCCTGGACCGCGCCGAAGCTGGAGACATGCGAAACGACATCTCCTTCCTCAGCAACAACCTCCGCATCGCCGCCCACCTCTATCTCCCGGACACCCCCGGCCCGCACCCCGCGCTGGTCGTCGGGCACCCGGGCACCGGTGTCAAGGAACAGACCGCGGGCTCGTACGCCGAGCTGATGGCCGCGCAGGGCTACGCCGCTCTCGCCTTCGACGCCGCTTACCAGGGCGAAAGCGAGGGCCTGCCGCGCGGACTCGAAGACCCTGCTCAGCGAGTCGAGGACTTCAAAGCCGCCGTCGGCTACCTGACCGGCCACGAGGACATCGACCCCGACCGGATCGGCTTGCTCGGCATCTGCGCGTCCGGCGGCTACTCGCTGACCGCCGCCTCCACCGACCGCCGAGTGCGAGCCGTCGCCACGATCAGTGCCGCCGACGTCTCCCGCCAGCTGCGCCTCGGCGCCGACGGAACCCAGGACCCGGCGGTGTTCGACTCGATGCTGACCGCTTCCCGCACCGCGCCCGGCGGCCTGCCGGTCTTCCCCGCGAACGAACAGGAAGCCCGCGCCGCCGGCCAGCACGCCTACGAGGGCTGGGAGTACTACCGCACCCCGCGCGGCGCGCACCCCCGCTCCGCCAAGACGCTGACCTGGGACAGCATCGACCGGCTCGCGTTCTTCGACGCGTTCGCACCGCTCTCGCTGCTCGGGCCGCGGCCGCTGCTGATGATCGTCGGCGACCGCGCCGAGACCATGTGGATGAGCATCGAGGCGTTCCAGCGGGCCACCGGTCCGAAGGAGATGTTCCGAGTCCCCGGAGCGTCCCATGTGGACCTTTACGACCGCCCGGCGGCGGTCGGCCCGGCCGCGGAAAAGCTGGCCGAGTTCTTCGGCAAGCACCTGTGATCGTTGGGCGGCGCGGTCTCTACTGTCCGGCGCTCCCGGAAGCAGTGTCGAGCGGACGCTCGAAGAAGGTCTCCAGGACGACGATCGCCTGGGTGCTCGTGACTCCGTCGATCGCGTAGAGACGGCGAAGCGAGGCCTGCAGTTCCTCCGTAGTCGACGTGCGGATCTTCACCAGCAGAGCCGCCGGGCCCGCGATGACGTGCGCCTCGACGACCTCGGGGAGCGCCGCGATCGCTTCGCTCGTCGGCGAGTCGCCCATCCAGGCGTTGGCCTCCACCAGCACGAACGCCGCCACTCCCCGGCCGACCGCCGCCGGATCGACGTCGACGGTGGTCCGCCGGATGACGCCCTGCTCGCGCAACTTCCGCACTCGCTCGTGCGCGGCGCCCGCGGACAGTCCCACGGCCTGCCCCAGCGCGGCGTAGGCCTGGGTGGCGTCGCGCTGCAGCTCAGCGAGGAGTCTGCGATCCAAGTCATCCACGCCTTGACGATATCAGGTTCGGCACGACAAGCTCTCAACGAGATGACATTCAGAACCTGGGGGTAACCAGTGGACCTGGTCAAGACTAAGTTCGCAGTGCTGGACGAGCGGTTCGCGCGCTGCAACGGCGACGAGTGGATGCAGCGCCTGCACACCGGATGCCGCTGGACCGAGGGACCGGTCTATTTCCCGGCCGGCCGCTACCTCGTGTTCAGCGACATCCCGAACGACCGGACCTTGCGCTGGGACGAGACCACCGGCCAGGTCGGCGTGTTCCGGCAGCCCTCGGGCTACGCCAACGGCCACACCAGAGACCGTGCGGGACGGCTGGTCAGCTGCGAGCAGGGCCACCGCCGCGTCACACGCACCGAACCGGACGGCAGCGTGACCGTGCTCGCGGAGCACTATCGCGGCCGACGGCTCAACAGCCCCAACGACGTTGTCGAACGGTCCGACGGATCCATCTGGTTCACTGACCCGAGCTACGGCATCGACAGCGATTACGAGGGCTACCAAGCGGAAAGCGAGATCGGCGCCTGCCACGTCTACCGAGTCGACCCGGCAGACGGAGAAGTCCGGATCGTCGCGGACGACTTCGAGCGCCCCAACGGATTGGCCTTCTCCGCGGACGAGAGCAAGCTGTACATCGCGGATACACGGCAAAATCCCAGCCACGTCAGGGTTTTCGACGTCACCGACGACGGCAGGCTCACCGGCGGCGAGGTATTCGGCACTTCCGACAACGGCGGCTTCGACGGGCTCAGGGTGGACACCGAAGGACGAGTCTGGGCAGCCGCCCACGACGGCCTGCACTGTTTCGCTCCCGATGGCACCCGGATCGGCAAACTGCTGGTGCCGGAGATCTGCTCGAACCTGACCTTCGGCGGAGCGCGCCGCAACGAACTGTTCATCACCGCGTCCAGCTCGGTCTACACCTTGCGCGTCAACTTCAACGGGGTTCGCTGACCGGCCACATCAAGCAACCGAACGAAACGCCGTCACTCAGCTTTGCGCTTGCCCCAGTCCCAATCGGGATCTCGAGAAAATCTCGCAAGAACCTCATCGAATTCTATGAGCTCGTCGAAATCCGTATCCAAAAGTCCGGAAAGACCACTCAGCACACTCTGCAGGAGCGGGCGAAGGCACGAAATATTCGAATACTCGACGGCAACCGGCGCGACCGACCCGAATCGTTCGATTAATTCCGACTTCTCATCGTCGTAGTAATCATCCATCACGTCATCGGAAAGATCGACGCCGAAAGCGCAGTCTCCCACCACGAGGCGGTCGAAAATTTCACCATCCTGATAGCGGCCCGCTTCGCGCAAGCGGGCCTCGATCTTCTTGCGGGTATCCGGGTCGCACAAGAGCACTATGATCGGCCGCACAGCCGCGACCGTAGCCGATGCCTGCTTCCACGCCCCTTGCCCGACCATCTGCCGTCGACGTCTCGCTGGCCACGCCATGGACGTCTCCGGCCTCGCAGAACACCCCAGTTCCCGCCGCCCCGCCGTTGAAGTCATCGCGGAGCGCGTCAGCCCGACCATCCGGTAGCGCGAAGTCCTGTGCGTCCACATCGCACAGCCGAAACGAAGATGCACCGCCCGGCAGCTCCCCTCGCGCGCTGTCAAGAGCACCGTAACCAGGCGCTGGACCGTTCCGTCGAACGACACACTCTGCGACGAGACGCTCACCGCTATGCTCGGGAGCCACAGGAGGGGACGGGATGGCGGTCAGACTCCGGGTTTCGCCCGGCAAGCGCGGAGCTCACCGGAGCATCGAGTCGGCACTGCGCAGTGCCGCCGGGCGGCGGGGGTCGTGCGTTGTCGAGGTGGATCCGGGGCGTTATCCGGATAGCCTGTTCGTGCAGGGGGACGTGCGGATCGCCGCGCGACAGCCCGGGACGGTGGAGATCTGCCCGCCGACGGGTGCGGGCGTCGTGGCGTCGGGCACCGTCCGGCTGGAGGGCCTTGTGCTCCGGGCGCAGGACAACGACGTGGTCCGCTGTGCCGCCGGCACTCTGGCGATCAGCGCGTGCACCCTCGTCGCACACGGGGACACCGCTGCGTTGCACGGGCCGCCCGGCAGTTCGGTCACGGTGACGGACACTGAGCTGCAGTACGGCCGCGCGCTCTTCACCGGTTCGCACGCTCTGCTCGAACGCTGCGTGTTCACCGACTCCGCCAACACCGGGCTGTGGGCCACCGCCGGCGCCGATGTCACCGTGCGCGACAGCCGATTCGACCGGTGCCGGGTCCACGGCCTGCTCTCCCGCGGTTCCCGCGTCGCCGTGACCGGCTGCCGGTTCACCAGCACCGGCGACGCCGCGGTCGCCGCGGACCAGAACGGGAGCCTCGACGTCGCCGACTCCCGCATCGAAGCCGCGCAGACCACCGGCATCCGCTACGCCCAGGGGGCGCGCGGCACGATCACCGGCACGCACGTCGGCCCGACCGACACCGGGCTGGTGGTCGCCGACGGCGCCGACCCGCTCGTGCGCGGATGCACCTTCGAAAGCCCCCGGGTGGCCGGAATCGATGTGAACACCCGCGGAGCAGGGCGGTTCGAGAACGTCACCGTCCGGCAGGCGCGGAAGTTCGGCATGTTCGTGGCCACCCAGGGCACGCCGGTCCTGAGCGGCTGCCGCTTCGACGGCGGCAACATCGGGATCTACGTCGAGAACGCGCGCCTGGTCGCCGCCGACACCGTCATCGAGGGGTTGGACAACACCGCCGTGCGGTTCGCGGGCCAGGGGAATTCCGAACTGACCCGGCTGCACGTCGCGCGCTGCCCTGTCGCGGTCGAAGCCAACGGAACCGCCGACGTTCAAGTCACCGAAGCACGAGTGCGCGACTTCGAGCTCGTCGGAATGCTCGGGCACGAGAATTCGTCGATGCGCGCCGCGAACTGCAGTGTGTCCGGCGGCCAGATCGCGTTCAGCGCGAGCAGCAGCGCCCATCTGGACCTGCACGACTGCGAGGCCAGCGACACCGAACTCAGTGGCGGGGCCGTGTTGGGCAAGGCGACGCTGACCGCACGGCGACTCACTGTTTCCGGGTCGCCGTCCATGGGCGTCTTCGTCGCGGAGAAGGCCAACCTGGTTCTCGACGACAGCGTCTTCACCGGCACGACGACCGCCGGCCTGAATTTGCACGGCGCGACGGCTCTCGTCCGCAACGTCGACGTCAACGGGTCCGAGG
The DNA here is from genome assembly GCF_037034185.1 of Amycolatopsis sp. VC5-11. NCBI lineage: Bacteria > Bacillati > Actinomycetota > Actinomycetes > Pseudonocardiales > Pseudonocardiaceae > Amycolatopsis > Amycolatopsis sp. VC5-11. The sequence continues at coordinate 51,513 of NZ_JBAGKF010000028.1, forward strand.
GCTGCGCCGTGCACCACAACGGCAGCGCCGTGCTGAAAGAGTTCCGCTCGCCGCTCCGGGTGATCGAGGTCGAGCCGAAGCCCGAGCCACCGCAGATCGTGCACAATTACCACGGCCCGGTCATCCACGGGGACGTCGTCCAGTCCGTGCTCACCTGGGGCAACACCGTCGTCCAGCAAGCAACACCCGACCACCGCACCTGACCGGGAGGAAACCCGTGCCCACCGAAGAACACCATCACCACGGCCCGGTCATCCACGGCGGCGTGCACAATTCGCAGCTGGCGTGGAACAACCGGAACGTCACGCAGAACCTCGCGCACACCGAGCAAGTGGCACCCGGTTTCGAAACCGTCGCCGAGGTCGTCGCCGAGGTCAAGCGGCAACTCGGCAGCCTCGGGCTGCCCGAAGCGGACGCCCGCGACGCCCGCGAAACCGCCGACGCGGTCCTCGCCGAGGTGGTCAAGCCGGAGCCGGACCGAGGCATCGTCCGCAAGGGCCTCACCGCGCTGAAAGGCCTGCTGGCCCAGCTCGCGATGGGCCTGCTCACCGGAGCACACGAGGGTGCTGTCGAAACCGGCAAGGAGCTGGTGCACGCGCTGAGCCAGCTGCCCCTCTGAGGTTCGCCTGTCCCGCGCTTCACGGTCTACAGTGGACGGTCAGAAGCCCGGTGCCTTGCCAGGACTCATGATCCCGCGCGGACCAAGCGCCGTCTGGAACGTCTCGTCGGCGGCCCGCCACACCGCGGGCGCGCTCGGCAGCCGGATAGGCCAGCCGCCGGACTTCGAGAAGCTGAGCCGCCTCGACGCGGACTGCGGCTTCCTTCGCGGCGGCCGAATCGAGCTGGGCGACGAGCATGGCCTGGGTCCTTCTTCGCCTACCGGGTTTCGCCGAAGATCCGCCGGTAAGCGCCAGGCGTGGTTCCGAGGCGTGCCCGGAAGTGGCGGCGCAGGTTGACCGCCGAGGCGAGCCCGACCCGGTTGGCGATGGTCTCCACCGGAAGGGCGGTCTGTTCCAGCAGCACCCGTGCCGCGTCGAGGCGCTGGCCGAGCAGCCACTGTCCGGGGCTGATGCCGAGTTGCTCGGTGAACCGCCTGGCGAGCGTCCGGTTCGACAGCCCGGCCCGCCCGGCGAGCCGGGCCACGGTCAGTTCGGTGTCGAGCTGAGTGGTGGCCCACTGCAGCAGCGGGGCCAACGACTCGTCGGCTCTCGGCGGGGCGGGCTGCGCGGCGTACTGGAGCTGGCTGCCGTCCCGATGCGGCGGCAGCACCATGTTCCGGGCGATCCGGGCGGCGTGTGCCGCGCCGTGGTCCGCACGGACGAGGTGCAGCAACAGGTCGATGCCCGCCCCGGTTCCGGCGCTGGTCGCCACGTCGCCGTGGTCCACGTAAAGCACGTCCGGATCTACCGTCACCTCGGGGAAGGCGGCGGCGAGCCGGTCGGTTTGACGCCAGTGGGTGGTAGCGCGACGGCCGTCGAGCAGTCCGGTCCGGGCGAGGACGAACGCCCCCGTGCAGATGGCCGCGATCCTCGCCCCACGCCGGTGGGCGGCCCGCAGCGCCTCGATGACGGCCGACGGCACCGATGCGTCGGGCGGCTGCCAGCCGGGGATGATCACGGTGTCCGCCTCCTGCAGGGCCTCCAGCCCGCAGTCGACGAGCATCGTGTAGCCGGCGGTGGTCCGCAGCGGGCCGGGACGCTCGGCGCAGATCCGGAAGTCGTAGCGGGCAGGCACGTCCTCCCAGGCGGTGCCGAAGACCTCGGCGGCACACGCGAGTTCGAAGGGCGACTGGGGCGCGTTGAGCAGGGCTGCCACCCGATGACGGGCCATGGCAGGAATATACCCAAGGATGTCATTTTGGACTCTCGGCATCGAAGCCAGCCCCCGGTCACAGTGGTCGGATGAACGAAGCCAGTGGAACAGGCGTGTCGCGGACCGAGGTCCAGGTCGACGGTGAAGCGGCCAGCTACTTGACCGCGGGGCGGGACGGCCCGGTGGTCCTGCTGCTGCACGGGACGTATTGGAGCCGGGTGTGGCTTCCGGTGCTGGGCCGCCTGGCCCAGGCGGGGCTGCGGCCCGTCGCGGTCGACCTTCCCGGGCTGGGACGCTCAGGAGGCGAGCTCACCCCGGAGACGGCCACGGTCCCGGCCCTCGCGGACTGGATCACGCGATTCGCCTCCGCACTGAAGATCTCCGGGCCGATCGCAGTGGCGGGCCACGACATCGGCGGCGCCATTGCCCAGCACCTCCTTGCCCGTGACCTGCTGGAGGTGCGCCGGCTGGCCTTGGTCAACTCGGTCGCCTACGACTCCTGGCCGGCACCGCACGTGGCGCGGTTCCGGGACCCGGCGGTCGCAGCGGCTGTCACCGCCGACGGCCTCCTCGCCGCCCGCCGGCAGGCCGTGGCCTCGGCACTGGCAGACGCCGCCACCGAACAGCTGATCGCCGAGTATCTGGATCCGTGGACGAACCCCCGGGTCCGCCGCTCCTGGCTGGCGATGGCGGGCGCGGCCGACAACCGCTACACCCTCGATCTCGTCCCCGCGCTGCGCCGGTCCACGACGCCCAAACTGCTGATCTGGGGCGAGGACGACAGCTTCGAGAAAGTGGAGTACGCGGAGAAATTCGCCTTGGAGATCCCGCGAACCACGCTCGTGCGCATCCCGCGAGCGGACCACATCCCCACAGAAAACGCCCCCGGCCAAATCGCCAAAGCCCTCGCCGATTTCTTCACAACGTAGCCGTCATTGCGACGCAGTACGCGTCCACCTTCCGAGTTACCCCGATGCCGCCCGCTGTGCCCGAAGTGCGGCGCCGCCTGGTCGAGCCGGCGGGCGGTGAGGTAGGCGGCGGGCGGTTGCCCGGTCAAGGCGCTGAACCGGTCGGCGAAGGCGGAGCGGGACATGGTGGCGGTCTTGGCGAGGTCGGCGACGATCCAGCGGCGGCCGGGTCATTCCAGGCCGACGAACATCGTCTCGTGCAGGCGGCCGACGTGGGCGCGCACGACGCGGGCCGCCGTTTCCGGGCGGCCGGCTTCCAGCGCGTCCACCAGTCTCGCGTGTTCCCGGTTGGACTCGCGCAGTTTCGGCATCGGGTACGGCAGGTAAAACCGGTGCAGTTCCCTCAGCACGACCTCGTACTGCCGCACCGCCGCGGCCGGCCCCGGCGCCGCCACCGCGCGGTGGAACTCCGTGTCCAGTTCGTGAAACTCGGCCCAGCCGGCCGCGTCTCGCATCCGGGCCACCAGCTCCCGCAGGCGCGGGACGTCCGGCGACCGAGTGGCCGCCAGCTGCGCCAGCCCGGACTCCAGCACCAGCCGGTGGTCGATCAGCTCCCGCACCTCGGCGGCCGATGCCCGGTACGCGCCGACCTCCCGCACCCGGGCCGCCGGCGGGTGCTCGGCCACCAGCGTGCCGCCGCCCCGGCCGCGACGGCGTTCGATCACGCCGTCCTCGGCCAGGGATTCCAGTGCCCGCCGCACGGTGATCTCCGCGACGTCCAGCGCCCGCGCGATCTCCGCGTTCGACGGCAGCCGCTCCCCCGGCGCCAGCAGGCCCAGCTCCACCGCGAGCGCGATCCGCGCGCGCACGGTGTCCAAAGCGGACAGCCGCCGGATCCCGGTCACCGCGGGGGAATTGAGGTCTGCCGTGGTCATGCGACGACCGTACCGCACAAAGTGCTCATGATGAGCACTCTTGTTTAAGTGTTCAAGATGGTCTATTTTCCGTCCATGCCGCGACCACTGCCGATCGCCCTCGCCCAGGCGCCGCCCCGGCCCGCCGGAACCCCCGGGTTCGCCGGCGAGGTCGAGTCCCTGCTGAACCGGTTCCCGGGCACCCGCCTGGCCGCCTTCCCCGAACTGCATCTCTGCGGCGTCGACGGCGAAGGCGGCGACCGCACCCGGCAGCTCCGCGAAACCGCCGAACCGCTGCACGGCCCCCGGACCCGGGAACTCGCCGAACTGGCCGGGGATCTCGGGATCTGGCTCGCGCCCGGCACGGTGTGCGAAGCCGGCGACCGCGGCGAACTGTTCAACACCGCCCTGCTCTTCTCCCCCGGCGGCGAACTGGCCGGCTGGTACCGCAAGATTTTCCCCTGGCGCCCCCACGAGCCGTACGACCCCGGCGACCGCTTCGTCGTCGCCGACCTGCCCGGCACCGGCCGGATCGGCTTCTCGATCTGTTACGACGCTTGGTTTCCCGAAGTCGCCCGGCACCTCGCCTGGCTGGGCGCCGAGGTAGTGCTCAACCCGGTCCAGACGACCACTCCGGACCGCGCGCAGGAACTCGTGCTCGCCCGGGCGAACGCCATCGTCAACCAGGTCTTCGTCGCGAGCGTGAACACCGCCGGGCCGTTCGGCCGCGGCGACAGCGTCCTCGTCGGGCCCGAGGGCGAGGTCCTCGCCGCGTTGCCCGGCGAAGCCGAAGGCGTCCTCGCGCACACGATCGACCTCGACGACGTGCCCCGCGTCCGCCGCGAGGGCACCGCCGGAACCAACCGGATGTGGGCGCAGTTCCGCCCCGCCGACGCCCCTGTGCACCTGCCGCTCTACCAGGGCCGGATCGACCCGGGCCGCTGGAGCCCCCGAGGAGAAGACGACCGATGACCGCCACGTCCACCGCCCCGGCCGCGCTGCGGCGCCGGCTCGGCCTTCCCGGCGTCGTCCTGTTCGGCCTCGCCTACATGGCCCCGCTGATCGTGCTCGGCACGTTCGGCATCGTCGCCGCGACCACCGCGGGCACCGTGCCTTCCGCCTACCTGCTCGCCCTCGTCGCGATGCTGTTCACCGCCGCGAGCTACGGGAAAATGGCGGCCGCGCATCCGGTCGCCGGCTCGGCCTACACCTACGTCCGGAAAGCCATCGACGCGCGCGCCGGTTTCCTCGTCGGCTGGGCGGTGCTGCTCGATTACTTCTTCCTGCCGATGGTGATCTGGCTGATCGGCGGCGCCTACCTTTCGGCCGAATTCCCCGGAGTGCCGCGCTGGGTCTGGTTGATCGCTTTCATCGTCCTGACGACCCTGCTCAACGTGCTGGGCATCAAGGTCGCCGAAAAAGCCAACTTCGTGCTGATGGCGTTCCAGCTGCTGGTGATCGGCTTCTTCGTCGCGCTGTCGATCAGGCACGTGCTGCATGCCGGCGAGGCGCTCGCGAGCACGCAGCCGTTCTTCCACGCGGGCAGCACACTGGGCACGATCTCCGGCGGTGCCGCACTGGCGACGTACTCGTTCCTCGGCTTCGACGCCGTGACGACGCTGACCGAGGAAACCACCGAACCGCAGCGGACGATCCCCCGCGCGATCCTGCTCACCGCGCTGATCGGCGGCGGAATCTTCGTGGCCCTCGCCTATTTCACCCAGCTGGCCCACCCGGGCAGCGCGTTCGCCGACGAATCCTCGGCGGCCTTCGAAATCGCCACCACGATCGGCGGCGACCTTTTCGCGTCGGTCTTCCTGGCCGGTCTGGTGGTCGCGCAGTTCGCGTCCGGGATCGCGGCACAAGCCAGCGCGTCGCGGCTGATGTTCGCCATGGGCCGCGACGGCGTGCTGCCGCGCGTTTTCGGCAAACTCCACCCGCGGTTCGCGACACCGGCCTTCGGCATCCTGCTCACCGGAGCGGTCGGGCTGGCAGCGCTGGCACTGGACGTGAGCACGTCGACCTCGTTCATCAACTTCGGCGCGTTCACCGCGTTCACGTTCGTCAACCTCAGCGTGCTCGCGACCTGGCTGCGCGACCGCACCGGAAAGCGGACGCTGACCTGGCTGGTCTTCCCGCTGATCGGCGTCGTGGTGGACCTGTGGCTGCTGGTCAACCTGGACGGCATCGCGCTGGTCTTCGGCCTGGTGTGGCTGGGCATCGGAATCGTGGTGCTGGCCGCGATCACCCGCGGATTCCGCCGTCCACCGCCGGAGATGACCTTCGACGAGTAGCCCGGAAACGTTGGCCCTTCCTGGGAAACACGTTCCGCGTTCGCTGCGACGGCGTTGGTCGGGTGGGCGCGCCGTTGCCGTTGCCGTTGAGCTGCTGCGCACGCCTCTAGCGACGATGAGGGCGTCGCTGGACGTCGCGATCGCCAAGCCCCATTCAGCCGCTTCGACAATCGCGCTCACGGACCGGCTGCGTCCCCAGCTGGATCGAGTCGATCACCTGCTCGACGGATTTCTCGTGCTGGCCAGAGCGCAACACGGGGCGCTGGCCGATGCTGACCGGGTCGACCTCGGCGAACTCGTCGACGCGGCACGGCGCGAACGTTTCGCCGACATTCGCGAGAAAGGCTTGACCGTGACGGTGGACCTGCCCCCGGCGACGACGGCCCAGGGCAGCCCGGCCCTGCTCGCGCGGTTGGTGGACAACGTCATCGACAACGCCGTAGCGCACAACGAGCAAGGCGGCTGGATCGAGGTCACCGGGTCCGCGACCGAGGAGGAGACCGTGCTGGCCGTCGAGACCGGCGGACGCGTCCTCGACCAACGAGAGGTCGACCGGCTGGCCCAGCCCTTCGAACGGCTGGGCGAGGAACGCACCGGCTCCTCAGGACTCGGCCTGTCGATCGTGGCCGCCGTCGCCGCCGCCCACCGCGGCCGGCTCGCGCTGTTCGCCCGTCCCGAAGGCGGCCTGCGCGTGACGATCACCCTGCCGGCCGTGAAGACGCCGGTCCCGGCATGAGGATCCTCGTCGTCGAAGACGACCGCGCCCTCGCCGAGGTCGTCGCGGAGGGGCTCCGGGACCAAGGAATGGCGGTCGACCTCGCCGGCGACGGACTGACTGCCTCCGCCAAACTCGAACTCACCGCGCACGACGTCGTCGTCCTGGACCGAGACCTGCCCGGTCTCCACGGCGACACGCTGTGCCAGATGATCACCGAACGGGCGGACCGGCCGATGGTGCTGATGCTGACCGCGGCGAGCGCGCCCGGCGACCGGGTCAGCGGGCTGACTCTGGGCGCCGACGACTACCTCTCCAAGCCCTTCCACTTCCCGGAGCTGATCCTGCGCATCCAGGCGCTCGCCCGTCGCAAACCGCACGCACGTCCCCGAACCCTGCGCACGGCAGGGATCGAGCTGGACCCGGTACGCCGCACCGTCGTACGCGACGGACTACAACTCAGCCTCTCGGTGAAGGAGTTCGCGGTTCTCGAAGCGCTGCTGCGGGCGAGTCCCGGTTTCCTGAGCGCCGAGACCCTGCTCGAACAGGTTTGGGACGAGAACGCCGACCCGTTCACCAACACCGTCACGGTCACGATCGGCCGGCTGCGACGCAAACTCGGCAACCCGCCGATCATCACCACGACCCCGGGAATCGGCTACCGGATCGCCTCGCCCACCGACCCGCGAGGGCACGCGGCCGAATAGTGCAAGCTTTGCATCCCCATTCGCCGAACTGGGCGATCCACATATCCATCTCGGCGTTGCGAGACGTTGACTCGCGATTCTCCCCATTTCCTCGGCGGGACTGAAAACTAATGGTGGAGTCGGGTACGCGACTGCCCCTTTTCGAGCGCGGGTGGCAGTGATGTCGCGGGGTCAATCGTCGGCTGCGACGAGGAGAGTGAGCGACGCCGCGGGCCGGTCGATGACGACGAGTTCGTGGTAGTCGATATGGATCGGGCCATAGTCGTGGAGCGCGTCCTCCGCAAGCTGTCCCAACAGGTATGTGCTGGTCGCCTTGCGGATCGGGCGGTAGATCTCCTGGCGCAGGCGTGCTTCGAGCGGCTCTGGGACGTTCCCGTGCTGGCTGGCCCAGGAGCGGATGACGCCGACTGCCGTCGCGGCATCGACCGTCTCGTAGTCGTCCGGGGTGATGCGATGAAGCCACCACTGGCCATGGCGCGGCCAGTCTTGAACGCCGGCACCGTCGTACGTGTCCCGAAACTGGGGGTGTGCGATCAAGGCCGCTAGGACATCTCGGTCCTGCGGCGCCTCGGCCGGCAACTGGAAATGCTTGGCATCAACCCAGCGGTAGCCATGATGGGATCCCTCGCCGAATTCGAAGTCTCGGAAGTTGATGAAGAGACTGACCAGATGGACGAGGGCGGACATCGATTCCATGCTCGTCATCGTAGGTCGCGCCGTCTCCTCGATCCGCCGGAGCGAGCGACCCGGATACGACGTCGCGGACAACGGCGGCGAACTGGCCGTGGTCCACCTCTTCGTCGTCGACGGCTAGGACACAGCTGCGTCTGGCGCGGTCCAGAACCGCATTGCCGGTCTCCCGCAACACTGTCCGCAGCCGCGACAAGTAGCTGTAAAGCGCGGCATGCGCGCGCAACGGCGGCGCGCCGTCCCACACTCGGTCGATCAGTTCGCCGGCCGACACACTGATCCTTGGTGTTGGCCTGGGGAAGGATGTGTTTGTGTCTGGTTCGTCGAAGTATCCGCAAGAATTCCGGCGGGATGCGGTGGCGTTGGTGAGGTCGTCGGCTCGTCCGTTGGCGCAGGTGGCTCGCGAGCTGGGATGAAGCACGAGACGTTGCGGGCGGAGCGGGAGCTGCGCGATGCAGCTGTGCGCCAGCGACTCTCCGGTGCGAAAGTTCGGCCGTTGGCGGAGATGTTCGAAATACCGCTCCAGCTCTCGAGCACCTCCACGGGCGCCTCAACGACGGTCATGAAATCAGGCTTACTCGAACAATCCCTTGGGTTACCAGCGCTGTGCTCGTTTCCAGTGCTTCCGCGAGGCCTCGCGTCAAGATCGTTTCCGAGGCTGTTTCCGCAGGTCATACCCTATAAAAGGGAAGTCAGAGTGAGCCGGGTCGGGCCCGAACCGACGGCCAAGGGATTATGAGTCCTCCTGGGCCGAACGATGTGCTGACCTGCGAAAACGCAGGTCAGCGGTGAGCATCAGCAGCAAAATCCCTTGGGTTTGGAGAGATCCCCTCCCGTACTGTGCCAGCTTCCGGTAAACCGTGGCGCGGCCCATGCCGAGTTGTTCGGCGGTCCGCACCACCGTCGCGCCGGGTTGGGACAGCCAGCGGACTGTCCCGTCCCTCTCCAGTGCCTGCTTCCCGTTCATCCGGCCCCGCCGCCCGCTCGTCCCGGTCCCTCCGCCGCCCGTTCGATCGAGCGGGCTCCGGCCGCGCGGCGGCTGGTAAGAACACCGGTACGTCCGCATGCGAGCGGGCATGCCGACCGCGCGAAGGGGTGCACATGGCTTTCCCAGGTTTGCAGCACATCGCGATCACCGTATCCGATCTTCAGCGCAGCACCGAGTGGTACACGAGGCTGTTCGGCGCCGGGCCCGTCCTGGACGAGGACGAGGAAGGCGGCGAATTCCACCACACGGTCTTCGCCCTCGGCGGCGGCATGCTCTTCGGGCTGCACACCCACCACGGCAAGGAAACCCGGGACCGGGCGGACGAACGCCGCACGGGGCTGGACCACATCGGGTTCGCGGTCGAATCGCACGCAGCGCTGGCCGGATGGGCCCGGAAGCTGGACGAGCTCGGCATTTCGCACGGCGGGGTGAAGAAAGCGCACTACGGCAGCGGCGTTTCGTTCCGCGATCCGGACAACATCGCGCTCGAGTTCTTCGCCGGTCCGGAATGACCAGGCCGCCGGGAAAGCGATGTGCGATCAGCGAGTAGCCGACGTCATGGCACGCCAGGTCGTCTCGGCCGGACGCGACACCTCGTTCCGGGACCTCGTCACGGCTCTGCTCGAACACGGCGTGCCCGCGCTGCCGGTCGTCGATCCGGCCGGCCGGCCGATCGGGCTCGTCACCGCGGCCGACGTGGCGGCGAAGAGCGAGTTCCACGGCGGCGCGGACCGGCTGCCCGCGTTCGGCGGGCCGCGCCGCCGGAGCCGGTGGCGAAAAGCGCTTGCGCGCACTGCCGGCGAGCTGATGACGGCCCCCGCGCCCACGATCGCCGCCGACGCGCCCCTGCACGTGGCGCTCCGACGGCTCGCGGACGCCAAGCCGGCCCAGTTGTGCGTGGTGGATCAGGCCGCCCGGCTGGTCGGGCTGATCTCCCACCGCGACGTCCTGTCCGCGTTGCTGCGGTCGGACGCCGACATCCGCGCCGAGGCCGAAGCCGGTGCGCCGGAAGGCGTCACGGTGCGGGTCGCCGATGGCGTCGTGACGCTCACCGGCACGGTCGGGCTGAGAAGCGTTGCCGAGCAAGCTGTTCGGAGCGCACAGTGCGTGCGCGGGGTAGTCGCCGTCAGCGATGAACTCGACTTCGGCTTCGACGACCGCACCGCGCACGCACTGTGAACCCGGCCGCTCAGCAAAAGCCCATGGGCACTTTCTCCCGGCCCGCCGCGGTGCCGAATTCCGCGGGCTGGCAGGTGGTTTCCAGCACCGACAGCCACAGGTCGCCATCGGGGTCGACTTGGTTGCGGCGGCTGGTCATCAACGACAGCGGGACGTGCACGAAGCGCCGCCGCCAGCGCGCGACGGCCGCCGCGGTACGGCCCGCCATGGCGGCGTGCACCGCCGCGTGCGCCAGCCGCAGGCAATACACGCTGTCGTAGGGGTTGGCCGCGATGCTCCGGATCGCATAGCTCGGGTCGATGTAACGCATCGTGGGAGGAAGTCCTGCCGCGGTCAGGTGCGCGGCGATGCGGTCTTTGAGCAATTCCCCCACGTTGCCGAGCTTGACGTTGCCCGACGCGTCCGTGGCGCGCCCGTTCCGGTGCGCCGCGCCGGGCCGGTCGAGCAGTTCCTGACCGGCCCCTTCGGCCAGCACTATCACGACGTAGCCCTTCGCCCGCACGCGTTGCTCGACGTGGGCGAGCAGTCCGTCCCGTCCTTCCAGCGCGAACGGGATCTCCGGGATCAGCACGATGTCCGCGCCGTTGGCGGCCAGCGCGGCGTAACTGGCGATGAACCCGGAATGCCTGCCCATCAGCTTCACGATCCCGACCCCGTTCGGGCTGGACGCGGCTTCGACGGAAACCGCCGAGATGAAGTCCGTCGCCCGGGCGAACGCGCTCTGGAAACCGAAGGACTGGTCCGTGAAGGGCAGGTCGTTGTCGATGGTCTTCGGCACCCCGATGACCGCGATGTCGAGGCCGCGCGCCCGGATCGCGTCGCTGAGGTACGTCGCGGCGCGCATCCCGCCGTCGCCGCCGATGACGAACATGACGTCGACGCCCCGCAGAACGAGGCTGTCGACCATCTCGTCGGCGTCCTGGCCGCCGCGCGAGCTGCCCAGGATGGTGCCGCCGTCCTTGTGGATGTCGCGGACGTGCGCCGGCGTCAGTTCGACGGTGTCGTGCCGATGCTCGGCGGTCAGCCCCTGCAGGCCGTTCCGGAAGCCCAGGATCCGCTTCACCTTGTAGTGCACCGCGAGTTCCTGGACGAGGCCGCGGATGACGTTGTTCAGCCCCGGGCACAGCCCTCCGCAGGTCACGATCCCGGCGGTGACGCGTGCCGGGTCGAAGTAGATCTTCCGGCGCGGGCCCGCCCCTTCGAAGCTCGGAAGGCGCGCCGGCGGGACGCGGTGCCCGGCCAGCATCGACACGGTGTCCTCGAGCAGGACCCGGTCGCCCTCGGCGACATAGTGCGGAGAGGTCTGTTTCGTCGACACCATCTCGGCGAGCGGCGAATCGTAACGACACTCGCCGAGATGACGAACGCGGAGGTCGTCCAAATGCAGCGTCACCGGATCTCCCTGGTCGTGCGGACAGCGTGGGTCACTCGAAGGTGGTGTGGGTGAGGTAGCGGATCTCGCCCCGGGAAATCAGCAGCGATTCGCAGGTGGTCTTGCCCTCGCATTTCCGGGGGCGGTCGAGGAGCGTGCCCCCGGTGACCCCGGTCGCGACGAAGAACGCGTCGCCTGCCGCGAGTTCGTCGCATTCGTAGACGCGGTCGAGGGACATGCCCGCCGCGCGGATCGCGTCCGCCTCTTCGTCCCGTTGCGGGGCGAGGCGGCCCAGCATCCCGCCGCCCAGCGCGCGAACCGCGGCCGCGGTCATCACGCCTTCGGGTGTGCCGCCGACGCCGAGCAGCAGGTCGACGTCGAGCGTCGGCAGGAGCACGGCCAGGCTTCCGCCGACATCGCCGCCCGCCGGGGTCTGCACCGCCGCGCCCGCCCGCAGCACGCGGGCGATCAGGTTCTGGTGCCGCGGCTTGTCCATGATCATCACCCGGAGCTCGCTGACCTTCTTGCCGAGCGCGGCGGCGACGTTGGCCAGGGTGCGTTCGGGCGGATCGTCGAGATCGACGACGTTTTTCGCCTGCGGGGGCACGACGATCTTGTCCATGTAGAACCCCGGCCCCGGCGACCAGAGCGTGCCCGGCTCGCCGAAGGCGATCGTCGCCAGGGAGCCGGGAAGATCCTTGGCGCAGAAGGACGTTCCTTCCAGCGGATCGACCGCGATGTCGAAATCCGGGCCGTTGCCGGTGCCGACGATCTCGCCGTTGAACAGCATCGGGGCGTCGTCCTTTTCGCCCTCCCCGATGACCACCGTTCCCCGGCCGGGAGCCTTCGCCAGCGCTTCGCGCATCGCCTTGGTGGCAGCGGCGTCGGCGGCCTTCTGGTCGTACCGGCCGACCCAGCCGTAGCTGGCGACGGCGGCGCTGCGGGTCGCGGCCAGCGCCACCGCCTCCAGTGCGTGGACATCGACGCACGTGCGCGGCGCGGCCTCAGTCTGACAGTGCATTTCGGGCTCCCATTCCGGTCGGTCGCATCAGGACGGCGAGGCCGCTATTCGAGATTCGCGTGGAGCCGCCACAGTTCGCGGGCTTGAGTGCCGCTGGTCTGCCACAGCGCGTGGAAGAGCGAATCCGTGATCAGCAGGACGGACTGTTCGAACAGGCTGCCCGCGTACTGGACGGAGGAGTTGCCGTCGAAGTCCTGCTTGTCCGCGGCCGGGATGACCAGCACCTCGGTCGCGGCCTTGGCCAGCGCCGACTCGGGAGCCGTGGTCAGCGCGATCACGTCGGCGCCCTGGGCCCGAGCGGTCTCCGCGGCCCGCACCACCCGAGCGGTCGACCCGGAGCCCGATGCCGCGACCAGGACGTCCCGTTCGCCGATCGCCGGAGCCGTCACCTCGCCGACGACGTGCGTCGGAAGCCCGAGGTGCATGAACCGCATCGCGGCCATCTGCAGCGCGAGGCCGCTCCGCCCGGTGCCGATGGTGAACACCGCCGGCGCCTTGAGCAGCAGCGCGCCGGCTCGGAGCCACGACGCGGACTGCACCGCCGCGCTCACCCGGTCCACCTCTCCGACGACCGCGCGGGTCGCTCCGGCGAAGAGCGCAGCGTCCAGCTTCTTGGGAATCGTGTTCGTCAACGAGATCTTCCTCCACTCGCGGGCGGGCGACCTTGGGGCGTCGCCTGCGCGGCCATCGCGCGGACCAATCTGCTTAGACCACAAGGATTCTCCACTGCCGGTCCGGCCAGCAAGCCTTGCGGCATCAGGAAAAGCTATCCCCTGATTGGGATGACGAATAATGACGGCGAAAAGGAAGCGGCCCCGGCGGAAACACCGCCGGGGCCGCTTCGTGCGGGCGTACCGTTCAGGAGGCTCCCATCAGCCCTTGTGGACGCGTTCCGGGCGGATGTTCCCGGATCCTCCTGCCGCCCGCGGCAACGACATCACCGCCGAACGGAACGCACGCTTCGGCGTGCGGCTTCCGCCACGGCGTCGACGGTGATGCCGAACTGGCTGTAAAGCGTCGTGAAATCCGCCGAAGCGCCGAAGTGCTCCAGCGACACGATTTCGCCGGCATCGCCGACAAACCGGTGCCACGGCTGGGCGATCGCCGCTTCGACCGCCACCCGGGCCCGCACCGAAGGAGGCAGCACCTTTTCCCGGTAGGCCGGATCCTGCCGGTCGAACCACTCCACGCACGGCATCGACACGACCCTCGTGGGAATCCCTTCGTCCTCGAGGATCTTCCTGGCCGCTACCGCCAGCTGCACTTCGGAACCGGTGCCGATCAGCACCAGCTCGGGCGTTCCGGTCGACGCTTCGGCGAGCACGTAGCCGCCGCGCGCAACGCCGTCGGCGGAGGTGCCCTCCAGCGTCGGCACGTTCTGCCGGGTGAGCGCGAGCCCGGTCGGGCCTCCGGTGTTCTCCAGCGCGGCTTTCCAGGCGTACGCGGTCTCGTTCGCGTCCGCGGGGCGAGCCACCGACATTCCCGGGATCGCCCGCAACGAGGCCAGGTGCTCGACCGGTTGATGCGTCGGGCCGTCCTCGCCGAGGCCGATCGAGTCGTGCGTCCACACATAGATGACCGGCAGTTCCATCAGCGCGGCCAAGCGCACCGCCGGGCGCATGTAATCGCTGAAGATCAGGAAAGTGCCGCCGTACGGACGGGTTCCGCCGTGCAACGCGATGCCGTTGAGAATGGACCCCATCGCGTGTTCACGGATGCCGAAGTGCAGCGTGCGGCCGTAGGGCTGGGCGGTCCAGGCGTCGGTGGAGATTTCGGCCGGGCCAAAGGAATCCGCACCCTTGATCGTGGTGTTGTTGCTCTCGGCCAGATCCGCCGAGCCGCCCCACAGCTCGGGCAGCACCCCGCCGAGCGCAGCCAGGACCGCGGCCGATGCCTTGCGGGTGGCGACCCCCGGTTCGCCCGGCTCCCAGACGGGCAGATCGGCCGCCCAGCCAGCCGGGAACTCGCGCTTGGCCAGGCGGTCCAGCAGGGCCTTGCCCTGCGGGTTGCTTCGTGCCCAGGCGTCGAATTCGAGCTGCCACTTCTCGTGGTCCGCCCGGCCCCGCGAGGCTGCTTCGCGGGTGTGGCGCAAGACCTCGTCGTCGACCTGGAAACTCAGCTCCGGATCGAAGCCGAGAGCGCGCTTGACCGCGCCGAGTTCTTCCGCGCCCAGTGCGGCGCCGTGCACCCCGCCGGTGTTCATCTTCGTCGGGGCGGGGTAGCCGATGACGGTGCGCAGCACGATCAGCGTCGGACGGGAGGTCTCCGCCTTGGCTTGCTCGATCGCGCCGAGGAACCCGGCTACGTCCTCGCCGCCGTCCACAGTGAGCACGTGCCAGCCATAGGCCTCGTAGCGCTTCGCGGTGTCCTCGGACAGCGCGATGCGCGTGTCGTCCTCGATGGAGATCTCGTTGCTGTCGTAGATCACCGTGAGGTTGCCGAGCTGCTGGGTTCCGGCGAGCGACGACGCCTCGGATGTGACGCCTTCTTCGATGTCGCCGTCGGAGGCGATCACGTAGACCTGGTGGTCGAACACGCTCGTGCCCGGCTCGGCGTCCGGATCGAACAGGCCGCGCTCGCGGCGGGCCGCCATTGCCATGCCGACCGCGCTGGCCAAGCCCTGGCCGAGCGGGCCGGTGGTGATTTCGACGCCCTTCGTGTGCCCGTATTCGGGGTGGCCCGGGGTCAGCGAACCCCACGTGCGCAGCGCCTTCAGATCGTCCAGTTCCAGGCCGTAGCCCGAGAGGTACAGCTGGATGTACAAGGTGAGGCTGGAATGTCCGGCGGACAGCACGAACCGGTCGCGCCCGATCCACTCCGGGTCGCCGGGGTCGTGCCGCAGAACCCGTTGGAACAGCGCGTAAGCGACCGGCGCGAGGCTCATGGCGGTGCCCGGGTGCCCGCTCCCGCACCGCTCGACCGCGTCCGCCGCCAGCAAGCGGACGGTGTCCACCGCACGCTCGTCCAGACCGCTCCAGTCTTCCGGGAGCCGCTTGGCGGTCAGGCGGGCAATCTCGTCAGGGGATTGGTTTGCTGCCATGGAAGCGCACTCCCGATGATGTCGATTCTTCGGCGGGTTTCGGAAAAAGCAGATCCGCTCCGCTGCGCGCCGGCGCTTGTCCGGCGCGCAGCGGGCGGGTGTGGTCAGGCGGTGAGGCGGCGGAGTTCGCGGGCCGCGGCGGCGGGATCGGGCGCGTTGTAGATCCCGCCCCCGACCACCGCCACCGCCGCGCCCGCCTCCTTCACCA
>NZ_JBAGKF010000029.1:0-59505 GCF_037034185.1 Amycolatopsis sp. VC5-11
CTCTCAGTGCACCCCGAGCACCGACTCCACCACGTCAGCCATCCCCGCTTCGCCCCGTGCGTTCGGGTGCAGGGCCGCGGCCGAGGACGTCGGGATCACCCCTTCGACCCACTTGACGTCCGAGTTCGCGCACACGTCGTGCCCCTTGCTCGGCGCGGCGGTGTCCGCGAAACCGGAGTCGTGCGACTTGGCCTGGTCGGACAGGGCGTCGTTGAGCTTGCCGAGCGCGTCCCTCAGGTACGCCACGTCGCCGGAGCCCAGCGGCAGCACCGGCCAGCAGCCGTCGCCGTCGGGGAGGACCGTCGGGTAGCCGACGACCACCACTCGCGCCTTCGGGGCCTTCTTGTGGATCTGGTCGAGCGTGGTGCCGACCTTCTTCGCGGTCGCGCTGATCCGGTCGGCCAGTTCGTCCTTGCCGCCCGCGGTGAGCCGGTCTTTGCACGGCGAGGCGCTCTGATGGGAGGTCACACAGGTCTGGGCCAGTGAGATGAATCCCACATCGTTGCCGCCGATGCCCAGGGTGACGAGCGTCGTGTCCGCGGTGACCGAGTCGAACTGCGGCGGGTTCGCGCCGTTGCGGGTCGACTGGGTGTCGGTCAAGTCCTCGGTCGTCGCGCCGCTGCAGCTGACGTCCACGAACTTCGCCGGCTTCAGCTTCGCCGACACCAGGTGCGGATAGTTGTTGTCCGACCGCGCGCATCCGGCTGGCGAGCCCGCCTGCTTCCCGGTCCGCGGTGCCGACGTGTACGAGTCGCCGAGCGCGACGTAGCGGCCGCTGCCGCCGCCGGTGTCCGCGCCGGACGGCGGTGCGGTCGACGAGTCGTGCTTCGACTTGTAGTAGCCGACGGCCAGCAATGCCCCCACGACCACGAGGACGAGCAACCCGCATCCACCGCTTTTGTTTGCCCCCACCCGACCGTTTTACCGGTCCCGCTCCTCGCCGACGACCCGCTTACGGGTGATCACGCAAAGACAGCGGCATGCAGTTCGCCCGCCAGTTCCAGCGCGTGCGGGACGGTTTCGGCCACATAGTGCAGATCGACCAGTGCCTCGGTGATGCCGTCCGCTTCGGCGGCCTTCAGCTGGGCTGCGACGTCCTCGACGGACGCCGTCTTCGAGCCCGGCGTCGGGTTGATCCGCAGCACCCGGCGCAGCGACTCCGGATCCCTTCCGGCCTTCTCCGCGGATTCGACGACCACGTCCCACTTCTGCCGCAGCATCGGGATCGGGAGCCCGGCGGGAAGCCAGCCGTCGGCGATCCGGCCGACGCGGCGCAGTGCCGCGTCCGACGCCCCGCCCAGCAGCACCGGCGGACCGGGCTGCTGCAGCGGACGCAGGCCGATCAGCGAGTCCGGGATGTCCCAGCGTTCGCTCTGGTGCCCGGCCGGATCCGCGGTCCAGAGCGTCCGCAGCACCTGGACCAGTTCGGCGAGCCGCGCGCCGCGGTGCTCCCACGGCACGCCGGCGGCGATGTACTCGTCGCGCAGCCAGCTGAGCCCGAGGCCGACGTCGAGCCTGCCGCCGGACAGCAGGTCCAGCGAAGTCAGCGAACGCGCCAGCAGCACTGGGGAGTAGAGCGGGCCGTTGAGAGTGCTCGACCCCAGCCGCGCGGTCTCGGTCGAATTCGCCGCGATGGTGAGCGCCAGCAGCGGATCGACGAAGCGCACGAACTCCGGCGGGTACGGCTGTTCGGGTGTACCGGACGGGTAATAGGTCTTCGGGGCGACCGGGGTCAGGACCCGGTCGCCGACCCACAGCGAAGCGAAGCCCATCCGCTCGGCTTCGGTGGCGAAGCCGGCGATGGCGGAGGGGTCGGCGAGCTTGCCGTACTGCGGCAAAGCGAGGCCAAGCCGGAATGAGGTCACCGCTGCTCCTTGATCAGAGTTTCGCTTGCGGGTCAACGAAGATCATCTTCCAGTGTGCCGGTCTTGGCTTCCTGGCGGGGAATTTCGCGGGCGTGGAAGCGATTTCGGTTGCCGTGCCAGCGATCCGGAGCGGTCGCGAAGCCGGACGGGACAGCGCTCGTCAGCGGCTTTACGATTAATCGAATAACGGGCACGCGCTCATATTCGCACGATCAGGTGATCTTCGCCGAGGATTCCGGGGTGCTGTCCGAAGGGTCCGGAACGGCCGTCTCCGGGGTGCCGCGAGACCGTCGCGGCGCGGTCGAGGGGGCTGGGTTGCGAGGCTTCATACGGGTTGCCGTAGACTTCGGAACTCGGAACGCACTACGGTCATCCCCGCCGGATGGTGGGGACGATGGAATGCGTCCTCCGGAGCCAGGGTGACCGGGCTCCACAGGGGTGTAGCTCAATTGGCAGAGCAGCGGTCTCCAAAACCGCAGGTTGCAGGTTCAAGTCCTGTCACCCCTGCGTACGGGAACTGGTGGAGCGGAGGAGTGGTCGTGAGCGACAGCGACGCCAGCGGCGAGCACGAGCAGGACGATTCGGGCAAGCAGCCCGGAGTCGAATCCCGCCCGGTGTCCGCCGCGGCTCGGCGCGAACGCCGCGCTTCCGCTCGGCCGGCAGGCAAGTCCGAGGCACGGCCGGGCTCGACCCGTCCGTCCGGCAAGGCGGGCGACAAGGTCGCGAAGCCCGCCGACGCCAAGGGCGTGCCCACCCCCAAACGGGACCGGAAGGCCAAGAAGGCCTCGGTGTTCGCCCGGTTCACGCGGTTCATCCGCGAGGTCTGGGCCGAGCTCCGCAAGGTCATCTGGCCCAACCGCAAGCAGATGGTCACCTACACCGCGGTCGTGCTGGTGTTCGTGGTGTTCATGGTGGCCCTCGTGAGCGGCCTCGATCTCGGCTTCAAGGAGCTGGTCGGGCTGGTCTTCGGCTGACGCCCGCAACGGGCGCGCCACCGCGCTGGCCGGGCCCCGGTCCGGCCCGGCAAGCGATCAACTGAGAGGACGGAACGTGACCTCCGACAACGGCACCGAAGCCGGTCGCGACCTGACCGAGCTTTCCGACGAGCAGGTGCAGACGGCACCCGGCGACGAGGAGTCCGCCGACGCCGTCGAGGTGCCCGTCGCCGAGGACGAGGTCGCCGCCGACGAGAGCGCTGAGGAAGCGGACGACGCCGCCGAAGCCGACGTGACCGAGCCCGCCCCCGAGGCGGACGACCCGGTCGCCGCGCTGCGCGCCGAGCTCAAGGCCGCGCCGGGCGAGTGGTACGTCGTGCACTCGTACGCCGGTTACGAGAACAAGGTCAAGACCAACCTCGAGACGCGTACCCAGACCCTGGACGTCGAGGACTACATCTTCCAGATCGAGGTCCCGACCGAAGAGGTCACCGAGATCAAGAACGGCCAGCGCAAGCAGGTGCAGCGCAAGGTGCTGCCCGGCTACATCCTGGTCCGGATGGACCTCAACGACCAGTCGTGGAGCGCGGTCCGCAACACCCCGGGCGTCACCGGGTTCGTCGGAGCCACCTCGCGGCCGTCGCCGCTAACCGTGGACGAGGTGCTGAAGTTCCTCGCCCCGCAGGTCGAGAAGGAAGCCCCGGCCAAGGCTGCCAAGGGCGGCGAATCCGCTGCGGCCGCGCCGTCCGGTGCGCCCGCCGTCGAGGTCGACTTCGAGGTCGGCGAGTCGGTCACCGTCATGGACGGCCCGTTCGCCACGCTGCCCGCCACGATCTCCGAGGTCAACGTCGACGGGCAGAAGCTGAAGGTCCTGGTGTCGATCTTCGGCCGGGAGACCCCGGTCGAGCTCTCGTTCAGCCAGGTCTCCAAGATCTGACGGCCGGGCCATCCCGGTCGGCAGTCCCCGCGTACTGGCAGGTGTGCGGGGGACTCACGTCAGTTAAGAAGGACACAAGGTAATGCCACCCAAGAAGAAGAAGCTTGCGGCGATCATCAAGCTGCAGATCAAGGCGGGTGCGGCCAACCCCGCGCCGCCGGTCGGCCCGGCGCTGGGTCAGCACGGCGTCAACATCATGGAGTTCTGCAAGGCCTACAACGCCGCGACCGAGTCGCAGCGCGGGGACGTCGTCCCGGTCGAGATCTCCGTGTACGAAGACCGGTCGTTCGACTTCAAGCTGAAGACGCCGCCGGCCGCCAAGCTGCTGCTCAAGGCCGCGGGCGTGGAGAAGGGCTCCGGCGAGCCGCACAAGACCAAGGTCGCCAAGGTCACCTGGGACCAGGTCCGCGAGATCGCGAAGACCAAGGAGACCGACCTCAACGCGCACGACATCGACCAGGCCGCGAAGATCATCGCCGGCACCGCCCGCTCGATGGGCATCACGGTCGAGTAATTGCTTCGGCCTCGCTGAAGCAAAACCAGTGGGAGAGCCAGGTGCTGGCTCGTCACCACACTGATCCACTGACTTACTAAGGACAGAAGCATGACCAAGCACAGCAAGGCCTACCGCCAGGCCGCGGAGCTGATCGACAAGGCGCGCCTGTACGCGCCGCTCGAGGCCGTGAAGCTGGCGAAGGAGACCTCCAAGACGAAGATGGACGCGACCGTCGAGGTCGCGATGCGTCTCGGGGTCGACCCGCGCAAGGCCGACCAGATGGTCCGCGGCACCGTGAACCTGCCGCACGGCACCGGTAAGACCGCCCGCGTCATCGTTTTCGCCGTCGGCGACAAGGCCGCTGAGGCCGAAGCCGCCGGCGCGGACGCGGTCGGCACCGACGAACTGATCGAGCGCATCCAGGGTGGCTGGCTCGACTTCGACGCCGCGATCGCGACGCCGGACCAGATGGCCAAGGTGGGCCGCATCGCCCGCATCCTCGGCCCGCGCGGCCTCATGCCGAACCCGAAGACCGGCACGGTGACCCCCGCGGTCGAGAAGGCCGTGAAGGACATCAAGGGCGGCAAGATCAACTTCCGCGTCGACAAGCAGGCGAACCTGCACCTGGTGATCGGCAAGGCGTCGTTCGACACCGAGAAGCTGGTGGAGAACTACGCGGCCGCGCTGGACGAGATCCTGCGCGCCAAGCCGTCGTCGGCGAAGGGCCGCTACGTCAAGAAGATCACCTTCACCACGACGATGGGCCCGGGCATCCCGGTCGACCCGGCGCGGACCCGCAACCTCCTCTCCGAGGAAGCCGCGGTCTGAGTCGCACATCACGCGAAAGGGTGGTCACGCTTCGTGCGTGACCACCCTTTTTTCGTGTCTCATGGACGTATGCCAACGACGTTCCTCGCCCCCGACGGGCTCCAGCTGAGCTACACGGTCTGGGAGGGCGACGGACGGCACCGGCGGCCCGTCGTGCTGCACCACGGTTTCGCCGCCGATTCCCAGGTGAACTGGGTCAACCCCGGAGTCGTGGACGCACTGGTCAAGGCCGGGTTCACGGTGATCGCGCTGGACGCGCGCGGACACGGCGAGTCGGAGAAACCGCACGACCCGGCGGCCTACGGCGAGGACATCATGGCCGCGGACCTGACCGCGCTGTTCGACGAACTCGGCCTGGACGAGGTGTGCCTGGCGGGCTATTCGATGGGCGCGATCGTCTCGCTGCTGGTGGCTACGAGTGACCGGAGAGTCCGCTGCCTCGCGGTCGGCGGCGTCGGCGCGGGAATCGTGGACTTCGGCGGGGTGGACGCCCGGGTCATCAACCGCAGCCAGATCGCGGACGGACTGCTGGCCGAGGACCGGTCGCAGGTGCCGCCGGCGGCCCGCCCGTTCCGCCGCCTGGCCCGCCGCGCGGGCGCGGACGTCGAAGCACTGGCCGCGGTCATGCACGCGACCCCGCACGGCCCGATGCGACTCACGAACCTGTCGGCGGCGACGCTGATCCTGGCCGGGGAGTCGGACGAACTGGCGACCCAGCCGGAACGCCTCGCCGCGGGAATCGCCGGTGCGAGGTTGGTGCGGGTGCCGGGGAATCACATGGAAGCCGTGGCACATCCGGCTTTCGCGGCGTCGTTGGTGGACTTCTTCGCGTACTCGGACACGGGGGAGACCCGGTTGCCGATCAGCTCGCCTGCCTGACGGTCAGCCCGGGGTGGAGGTCGCCGTGGGAGGAGGGCATTTCTCGGGGCCGGGCAGGTGATCGGTGATCAGCCACTGGCCTTTGTCCACTCTGGTCACCTTGAACACGCCTAGCGCCGGACCGCCGCTCACGCTGAACGAGCAGGAATCGATTGTCGTCACCGGCGGCGGAGTCGGGCCGGAGACGTACGACGGAAGCGATTCGGCGTAGTCGTTGACGTTCTTCACCTGCGCGTGGAGCTTCTCGACCGCGACCTTGCAATCGGGCTGGCCGGTGGTGTCCTTGGCGAACTTGTCCTGGATGTCCTCGCGGAATCGCCCGCAGGCGTCGTCGACCCGGCCCTGGGCGATGTTGTGGTAGACGAACCGCACCGCCTCGTTCGGATTCGTCGAGAAGATGTGGTTCGTGTGGTAGGTCCCGCCGCCCTCGGCGGCGATCTGGGCCGAGGTTTTGCCGTCGTCGCTGGGAAAGATCTGGTGGTATCCCCAGTTGACCAGGATCCCGAGGATGACCAGGGCGATCACCCAGCCCAGGATCTTCCCGCCGAGCCGCTTCACCCAGCGCGGGACCGGGCGACGGTTCTTCGGCGGTTCTTCGTACGCGGTCAGGGCTCCCGGCTGGTTCGGCGGGGCTGGCGGCTGGCCACCGGCCAGCGGTTGCGGCTGGCGGTTTCCGGCCGGGACCAGACCCGCGTCAGGGGCCGGTTCGGCGCCCTGCTGGGACTGGGTGAACCGCAGGTACTCCTGGAACCGCTGGAATTCCTGGAACTGGCGCAGCTGCTCCGGATCCAGCTGAGGCTCGCTCGCCGCTGGTTGCGCGGGAGTGCGCGGCGTGACCTCGGCTCCACCGGGCTGAGGCAACGCAGGCGGTTGCGCGGGCGGTTGTGCCGAGGATCCGCCCGAACCGGGAGAGGGGGTTTCTTCCGGCTTTCCGTGATCACGCTGTTCCGCCACGTCACCAATGATGCCCGCTCCGGCGCGATTTCCCGAGACTGCCCCGGTTCTCGCAGCTCAGCAAGGGGGTGCCCGCGAACGGCAAACAACCCTCCCGTATGCTGGTCGACGGTTCTACCAAAGACCGCTGGTTCTCTCCGGATTCCCGGGGAGCGAAGGTTCGCCCGCAACGGCGACGGCCCGCGCAGGAGGAACGAGGCTTTCACCCCAGTCTTCACGGCTGGGCAACGCCCCGCGTCTGACTGCGCGTGGGCGTTTTTTCGTTCGGGGGCGCCTCCGCCGAAGCCAGTGGTGACACTAGCCAAGAGAGGAGGCGACCATGGCGAAGCCCGACAAGGTGGCGGCCGTCGCCGAGATCGCGGAGAGTTTCCGCAGCAGCTCGGCCACCGTCGTTACCGAGTACACCGGCCTCTCCGTGACTCAGCTGTCCCAGCTGCGCCGCGCTCTCGGCACCAGTGCCAAGTACCGGGTCGCGAAGAACACCCTCGTCAAGCGTGCCGCTGAGGACGCCGGCCTCGAGGGGATCGAGGACCTGTTCGTCGGCCCGACCGCGATCGCTTTTGTGCACGGCGAGGCAGTCGACGCCGCGAAGGCGCTTCGCGACTTCGCGAAGGAAAACAACGCGCTTGTCATCAAGGGCGGTTACATGGACGGCAAGTCGCTGTCCGTGGACGAGATCACCAAGATCGCCGATCTCGACAGCCGCGAGGTGCTGCTCTCCAAGGCGGCGGGCGCGTTCAAGGCGAAGCTTTCCCAGGCCGCGGCGCTGTTCCAGGCGCCGGCGTCCCAGGTTGCCCGCCTGGCTGCCGCGCTGGAGGAGAAGCAGCGCAACGCCACCGGTACCGAAGCAGCCGAAGCACCCGCCGAGAGCTGAACCACCCCACCCCCCGAACGTCTCGTTCGTTTTTCTGAGAGGAAGCCATCATGGCGAAGCTGAGCACCGCCGATCTGATCGACGCCTTCAAGGAGCTCACCCTTCTTGAGCTGTCCGAGTTCGTGAAGGAATTCGAAGAGGTCTTCGACGTCACCGCCGCCGCCCCGGCCGCCGTCGTCGCCGCCGCCCCGGGCGCCGCGCCCGCCGAGGCCGCTGCGGAGCAGGACGAGTTCGACGTCATCCTCGACTCGGCCGGCGACAAGAAGATCCAGGTCATCAAGGTCGTCCGCGAGGTCGTCTCCGGTCTGGGCCTGAAGGAGGCCAAGGAGCTGGTCGAGGCCGCTCCGAAGGCGCTCCTGGAGAAGGTCGACAAGGAGGCCGCCGAGGCCGCCAAGGAGAAGCTCGAGGCCGCTGGCGCCAAGATCTCCATCAAGTGATCCCGGGCGCGCAAGCGCCTGTTGCACCACCTCGAAAGGGGCGGACACCCGACACGGGTGCCCGCCCCTTTCGCTGTCCGGACAAAAAAGACGCACAGTTGCCGAGCCGGGCCCGCGACACCCTCGTTCAGGCGAACAAACCGTGCGTCCGGCGACGCCGGGTCACCCCCTGTTTGCCGCGTTTCCGCCGGTTAACCCGTCAGGGTGAGCGGAAGTCGGCCATCTGGATCTGCGCCCGAACGTGACGTGCACTACCGTGCTGCCAGCGGTCGCCGTACTGGATCCCCGTCGCGTGAGGTGTGCACGGGGGCTGGCCAGAGAACAAAACTGGTGAGTAACCTGTTCGCGCTCAGCTCGTTGCACCTGGTTGAAGCGGAGTTCGCCGCGCGAGCTCCGCCGCTGCCAGCGGTGACGGGGCGGCGGTGCGCGACGACGCGGAACAGCTCCTGGAGGTGCGATGGGTGCCGAGGTGGTCATCGAAGGTCTGACGAAGTCCTTCGGAAAGCAGACCATCTGGCGGGACGTGACGCTGACCCTGCCTCCCGGCGAGGTCTCGGCGATGCTCGGCCCGTCCGGAACCGGCAAGTCCGTGTTCCTGAAGTCGATGATCGGCCTGCTCAAGCCGGACCGCGGACGATGCGTCATCAACGGCGTCGACATCGTCACCTGCTCCGAGCACAAGCTGTACGAGATCCGGAAGCTCTTCGGCGTCCTGTTCCAGGACGGCGCGCTGTTCGGCTCGATGAACCTCTTCGACAACGTGGCCTTCCCGCTGCGGGAGCACACGAAGAAGTCCGAGACCGAGATCCGCCGCATCGTGCTCGAGAAGCTCGAGATCACCGGTCTGGCAGGCGCGGACAAGAAGCTCCCCGGCGAGATCTCCGGCGGTATGCGCAAGCGCGCCGGCCTCGCCCGCGCCCTCGTGCTGGACCCGGAGATCATCCTGGTCGACGAGCCGGACTCCGGTCTCGACCCGGTCCGCACGACCTACATCTCGCAGCTCTTCCTGGACGTCAACGCCCAGATCGACGCGACGTTCCTGATCGTGTCGCACAACATCAACCTCGCCCGCACGGTGCCGGACAACCTCGGCATGCTGTTCCGCAAGGAACTCGTCATGTTCGGTCCGCGCGAGGTGCTGCTGACCAGCGACGAACCGGTGGTCGAGCAGTTCCTCAACGGCCGCAAGCTCGGCCCGATCGGCATGTCCGAGGAGAAGGACAGCGCCCAGATGGCCCGCGAGCAGGCCGAGGCCGAGGCGGGCCACGGCGACGTGCTCAACGAGGACGTGCGCGGCGTGGTGCCGCAGATGCAGGTCAGCCCGGGCGTGCCGGAGCGGGCCGGGGCGAAGCGGCGGATGGACCGCGTCATGCGGATCCTGCACACGCTCCCGCCGAGCGCGCAGGAGGGGATCATCGAATCCCTGACGCCCGAGCAGCAGCGGCACTACAACGTGCGGCCCAACCCCGGCGCCTTCCACCACCAGCCAGGCCCCGAGGACACCCAGCAGCTGCCTCCGGTCAGCTCGCCGGGTCCGGTGCCCAACCAGCACCAGGGACAGCTTCCCGCCGACCAGGTCGCGCGCATCCCCGGCGCCGCCGACCGCCGGTCGCCCCGGCACGGGCAGGGTGGCGCGTGACCACCAGCACGGCCAAGATCCCCGGCTACGGAATGCTGCGGGAGACCGGGAACCTGTTCGCGCTCGGCCTCGACATCATCCGCGGCATCTTCCAGCGCCCGTTCCAGTTCCGCGAGTTCATCCAGCAGGCCTGGTTCGTCGCGAGCGTGACGATCCTGCCGACGGCGCTCGTCGCGATCCCGTTCGGCGCGGTCATCTCGCTGCAGTTCGGCGCGCTCGCCCGCCAGCTCGGCGCGCAGTCCTACACCGGTGCCGGTTCGGTGCTGGCGACTGTGCAGCAGGCCAGTCCGCTGGTCACCGCGCTGCTGGTGGCCGGCGCGGGCGGCAGCGCGGTCTGTGCGGACATCGGCGCGCGGACCATCCGCGAGGAGATCGACGCGATGGAGGTGCTGGGCGTCTCCGCGGTCCAGCGCCTGATCGTGCCCCGCACGCTCGCCATGATGCTCGTCGCGCTCCTGCTCAACGGCATGGTCAGCGTCATCGGCGTGCTCGGCGGCTACTTCTTCAACGTCGTGCTCCAGGGCGGCACCCCTGGTGCGTACCTGTCCAGCTTCTCCGCGCTCGCGCAGCTGCCCGACCTCTGGGTCGGCGAGATCAAGGCGCTGATCTTCGGCTTCATCGCGGCGGTCGTGGCGGCTTACCGCGGCCTGCACCCGAGCGGCGGCCCGAAGGGCGTCGGCGACGCGGTGAACCAGTCGGTGGTCATCACGTTCCTGCTGCTCTTCGTCGTGAACTTCGTGATCACGCTGATCTACCTGCAGCTCGTGCCCGGAAAGCTGGACTGATCATGACGTTCCTCTCGGGGGCGAAGCGGATCGCCAACCGCCCGCTGGAGACCCTGGACACGCTCGGCGACCAGATGTCGTTCTACGGCAGGGCTCTGCTGTGGACGCCGCGCACGCTGCGCCGCTACACCAAGGAAGTGCTGCGGCTGCTGGCCGAGGTGAGCTTCGGTTCCGGCTCGCTCGCGGTCATCGGCGGCACGGTCGGCGTGATGGTCGGCCTGACGCTGTTCACCGGTGTTCTCGTCGGCCTCCAGGGCTACTCGGCGCTGAACTCGATCGGCACCTCGGCCTTCACCGGCTTCCTCACCGCGTTCTTCAACACCCGTGAGATCGCGCCGCTGGTCGCCGGGCTGGCGCTGTCGGCGACGGTCGGCGCGGGCTTCACCGCGCAGCTCGGCGCGATGCGGATCTCCGAGGAGATCGACGCGCTCGAGGTGATGGGCGTGCCGAGCCTCCCGTACCTGGTGACCACGCGGATCATCGCCGGGTTCGTGGCCGTGATCCCGCTGTACGTGATCGGCCTGCTGAGCTCGTACCTCGCCTCGCGGCTGGTCGTTATCTATATCTACGGACAATCCGCGGGTACCTACGACCATTACTTCGACCTGTTCCTACCACCGCAAGACGTGCTCTATTCGTTCATCAAAGTGCTGATCTTCAGCGTTTTGATCATTCTTTCGCACTGCTACTTCGGGTACCGGGCCAGCGGCGGGCCCGCCGGGGTGGGCGTGGCCGTCGGCCGCGCGGTGCGGCTTTCCATCGTCACGGTTTCGGTCGTGAACTTCTTCATCGGTTTCGCGATTTGGGGAACCGACGTCACGGTGAGGATTGCGGGATGACCACACTACGGCGCAGGTTGCTCGGCCTGCTGCTGGTGGCGGTGCTCGTCGGCGGGATCGCGCTCAGCATCGCGATGTACGACAAGGCGTTCAGCAAGTTCGTCACCGTGAAGCTCGACGCGGGCCACATCGGCAACCAGCTGCTCAAGCAGTCGGACGTGAAGGTCCGCGGTTTGATCGTCGGTTCGGTGCAGGACATCAAGGCCACCGAGAACGGCGCGGAACTGACCCTGGCGATGGATCCGGAGTCGGTGAAGCTGATTCCGGAGAACGTGTCCGCGCGATTCCTTCCCAAGACGTTGTTCGGCGAACGCTATGTGTCGCTGCAGATTCCGCAGGACCCGTCGAGCAGGACGCTTTCCCAGGGCGACGTGATCACCCAGGACCGCACTTCCGGCGCGGTCGAACTGGACCAGGCGCTCGAACACCTGATGCCGGTGCTGCAGGCGGTGCAGCCGCAGAAGCTGTCCAGCACGCTCACCGCGATCTCGACCGCGCTGCAGGGCCGCGGCAAGCCGCTCGGCGAAACGCTTTCGCAGCTCGGCCAGTACATCGGCGAGCTGAACCCGCACGAGCCGGAGCTGCAGCACAACCTCCAGGCGCTCGCGGAGTTCTCCGGCCACCTGAGCAACGCGACGCCGGATCTGGTGCAGAGCCTGGACAACCTGAGCACGACCACGCGCACCGTGGTCGCCGAGCAGGCGAACCTGTCGAGCCTCTACGGCAACCTCACCACCGCGTCGCAGGACCTGCAGTCGTTCCTCGAGGCGAACTCGCAGAACCTGATCAGCCTCGCCAGCACCGCGCGCCCGACCGCTGAGCTGCTCGCCAAGTACTCGCCGGAATACCCGTGCGTGCTGAAGCAGATGGCGAAGGTCGTGCCGGTCGCGGACGCGGCGCTGGGCAAGTACAACGGCAAGCCCGGCCTGAACGCGACCATCGAGGTCGTCGTCAACCGCGGGCCGTACAAGCCGGGCGAGGAACCGCGGTTCGAGGACAAGCGCGGCCCGCGCTGCTACGACCTCAACCCCGCGCCGGACCCGTTCCCGCAGCAACCGCCGGACGGCCCGTTCAAGGACGGCACCAAACAGGGCGCGGCTCCGAAGACCGTGGGCGAGGGCCTCAACCCGGCCAACTTCAAGGCGGACGCGGCCGGGGCCAACGGCGGCGGCACCTCGGGCGGCAACCCGGTCAACACCGCGGCCGAGAACAACTTCCTCGCCGCGCTGGTCAGCCCGGAGATGGGGATTTCGCAGAACCAGTTCCCGGGCTGGGGCTCGCTGCTCGTCGGCCCGCTCTACCGGGGCACGGAGGTGACGGTCAAGTGAGGGGACTCGCCGCACCGCTGATCAAGCTGACGATCTTCGTGGTCGTCACGGTGCTGTTCACGACAGTGCTCGGCATCAGCATCGCGAACATCAACACCACCAGCACGAGCGCCTACTCCGCGCGGTTCACCGACGCCACGCTCCTGCTGCCGAACGACGACGTGCGCATCGCCGGCGTCCGCGTCGGCCAGGTCAAGGACGTGAAGATCGTCGACAAGCGCCAGGCGCAGGTGGACTTCGAGGTCGACTCCGGACGCAAGCTCCCGGCAGGCGTCACCGCGCAGATCAAGTTCCGCAACCTGGTCGGCCAGCGCTACGTCTCGCTCGGCGAGGGCGACGACACCAGCGGCGCGACGCTCAAGCCGGGCGACACCATCCCGCTCGAGCGCACCACGCCCGCGCTGGACCTGACCGAGCTGTTCAACGGCTTCAAGCCGCTGTTCACCGCGCTGAACCCGGCCGACGTCAACAAGCTGTCGTACGAGGTCATCCAGGTCCTGCAGGGCGAGGGCGGCACGGTGGAAAGCCTGCTGTCGCACACCGCTTCGCTGGCCACCACGATCGCCAACAAGGACCAGGTGATCGGCGAGGTCATCGACAACCTCAACTCGGTCCTCGACACGGTCAACCAGCACACCCCGCAGCTCAACGACCTGATCGTGAAGCTGCAGCAGCTGGTGTCCGGCCTCGCCGCGGACCGCAAGCCGATCGGCGACGCGATCGAGGGGCTGGGCAACCTGGCCAACACGACCGCCGGTCTGCTGACCGACGCGCGGGCTCCGTTGAAGGACGACATCGCCGCTCTGGGCAAGCTCACCACGAACCTGAACCAGAACGAGCCGCTCGTCGAGCACTTCATCCAGTTCATGCCGAAGAAGGTCAGTGCGCTCACCCGCACCGCCGACTACGGCTCGTGGTTCAACTTCTACTCCTGCGAGATGACCGGGACGGTGGGCGTGCCAGGGCTGCTGCCGCCGACGGACTTCACGCTCGCGCCGGTGAACCGGGACAGGTGCAAGCCATGAAGTCCTTCCAGAAACGCAACCCGATCCCGATCGCGCTGGTCGGCATCGCGGTCATGGCGCTCGGCCTCGTCGCCGCCATGAATTCCGAGGACCTGCCGGTGATCGGCGGCGGCACCACCTACAGCGCGGACTTCTCCGAAGCGGCCGGGCTGCAGAAGGACAACGACGTGCGGATCGCGGGCGTGAAGGTCGGCAAGGTGTCCGACATCAAGCTCGACGGCCCGAACGTCAAGGTGTCGTTCAAGGTCAAGGACGCCTGGATGGGCGACAAGACCACGGCGGCGATCAAGATCAAGACGCTGCTCGGCCAGAAGTACCTCGCGCTCGACCCGCAGGGCAACGGCAACCTCGACCCCGGTTCGCCGATCCCGCGCGACCGCACGATGTCGCCGTACGACGTGCTCGACGCGTTCCGCGGCCTGTCGCAGACGGTCGACGCGATCGACACGAACCAGCTGTCGAAGAGCTTCGAGGCGATCACCCAGACGTTCTCGAACACGCCGCAGGACGTGAAGGGCGCGCTGTCCGGGCTGTCGAAGCTGTCGGACACGATCGCCAAGCGTGATTCGCAGCTGGCGAACCTGCTGGCCAACACGCGCCAGGTGTCGCAGACCCTGGTCGACCGGGACGCCGAGGTGCAGAAGCTGATCACCGACGGCAACCAGCTGCTGGACGAGATCGGCAAGCGCGAGCAGGCGATCAAGACGCTGCTCGACGGTTCGAAGCAGCTGTCGACGCAGCTGCAGGGCCTGATCGACGACAACGACGGCCAGCTGAACCCGGTGCTCACCCAGCTCGACCAGCTCACGTCGATGCTGCAGCGCAACCAGGACTCGCTGGCGCAGGGGATCCAGAAGTTCGCGCCGTTCATCCGGGTCTTCAACAACACGATCGGCACCGGGCACTGGTTCGACAACTACATCTGCGGCCTGGTGCTTCCTTCGGTCGGCCCGCTCAATCCGGAGGGGTGCAACTCCAAATGACCGACACCCGCTTCGGCCAGTCGCTCACCCGCGGCTTCACGATCGCGATCGTCCTCGCGCTCGTGGTCGCGGGCGCGCTCTGGTGGACGTTGAAGGACGCCGGCCGCAACCACCTGACCGCGTACTTCTCCGGCGCCGTCGGCCTTTACGAGGGCAACAGCGTCCGGATGCTCGGCGTGGACATGGGCACGGTGACCAAGATCCAGCCGATGGGCAACCAGGTCCGGGTCGACCTCGAGTACGACCGCTCGGTCGCGGTGCCCGCCGACGCGAAGGCGGTCATCGTGTCGCCGTCGCTGGTCAGCGACCGCTACGTCCAGCTCGCCCCGGCCTACACCGGCGGCCCGCGGATCTCCGACGGCGCGACGATCGGCCTCGACCGCACCGAGGTGCCGCTGGAGGTCGACCAGCTCGCCGCCAGCCTCGCCAAGGTCAGCGAGACGCTCGGACCGAACGGGGCCAACAAGAACGGCTCGCTCTCGGACCTGCTGAACACCGCCGCGAACAACCTCGACGGCAACGGCAAGGCGCTGCACGACACGATCACCAAGCTCGGGCAGGCGTCCGGAACGCTGGCGGGCAACAAGGACGACCTCTTCCAGACGGTGCAGAACCTCGGCAAGTTCTCCCAGTCGCTCGCCAACAGCGACGGCCAGGTGCGCCAGTTCGAGAGCCAGCTCGCCGACGTGAGCGGATTCCTCGCCGGGGAGAAGGACAATCTCGCCCAGACCGTGCAGCAGCTCGGCACCACGCTGCAGTCGGTGCAGGGCTTCATCGAACGCAACCGCGGCCGGTTGAAGTCCAATGTGGACAAACTGGCCAGCGTGACCAAGGTGCTGGTGGACCAGCGCAGCTCGCTCGCCGAGATCCTCGACGTCGCGCCGGTCGCGCTGTCCAACATCGTCGGCGTCTACAACGGCTCGTCCGGCACGCTCGACGCGCGGCCGAACCTCAACGAGCTGACGCAGCCGCCGCTGGTGATGGTCTGCAGCCTGCTCAAGCAGACCTCGGTGACCAAGCAGCTGCTCGGCAACGCCTGCGACGGCATCGCCAAGGTGGTCGACGGCGTGGTTCCGCTGCCGTCCACCGCGCAGGTCATCCAGGCGATGCAGAACGGCCAGCTGCCGCCGCTGCCGCTCCCGCTGCAGGGCCAGGTCTACGGGACGCAGGGGAGCTGACGTGAAGCGACTGACGAAGTTCGCCGCGGGCGGAGCGCTCGCCACGGTGTCCGCGCTCGTGCTGAGCGGCTGCGCGTTCAACGGCGTCTACGACGTCCCGCTGCCCGGCGGGGCCGACCTCGGCAGCCACCCGTACACGCTGAAGATCCAGTTCAAGGACGTGCTCGACCTCGTCCCGCAGTCCGGGGTGAAGGTCAACGAGGTGCCGGTCGGGCAGGTCAAGTCGATCGGGCTGACGCCGGACGGCTGGCACGCCGAGGTGACCGTCGAGGTCAACGGGGACGTCAAGCTGCCAGCCAACGCGATGGCCAACGTGAAGCAGTCGAGCCTGCTCGGCGAGAAGTACGTCGAGCTGGCCTCGCCGGGCGGCGACGAGGCGACCGGGCAGCTGGCGAACGGGGCGACCATCCCGCTCGCGCGCACCGGCCGCGACGTCCAGGTCGAGGAGGTGCTCGGCGCGCTGTCCCTGCTGCTCAACGGCGGCGGCGTGGAGCAGCTCAACACGATCACCAAGGAACTCAACAACGCCACCGCCGGCCGCGAGCCGGACATCAAGGCGCTGCTGGCCAACGCGAACGAGCTGGTCACCAACCTCGACAACCAGTCGGCCAACATCACCCGCGCGCTCGACGGCCTCAACCGGCTGTCCATGACGCTGCGGGACCAGAAGGACAAGCTGGTCGGCGCGGTCGACAACCTCGGGCCCGGGCTCGGGGTGCTGGAGCAGCAGCGCGGCCAGCTGGTGACCATGCTGAACGCGCTCAACAACCTCTCCGGCGTCGCGACCGACACGGTCAACAAGAGCAAGGCGGACCTGGTCGCCGACCTCAAGGCGCTCACGCCGACGCTGCAGAAGCTCGGCGAGGCGGGCAGCGACCTGCCGAAGGCGCTGGAGATCCTGCTGACCTATCCGTTCACCGACCAGGCCTACAACGACGTCAAGGGCGACTACTTCAACCTGTTCGCCAAGGTCGACCTGAACCTCAAGGACGTCATCGACAACCTCGGCCGCAGCAGGCAGAACGGCCTGAACGGGCTCCTTCCCGCGCCGGGGCTGACCGGCGGCGTCGAAGGCTCGCCCGCGAACCAGCCGCCGCCGCTGTCGTTCCCGGGCAGCCAGCCCGCGCAGCAACAGCAGGCTCCGTCCTCGACCGGCGGCCAGGGCGGCGGGCAGCCGTCGCAGAGCGGGTTGTCCGGCCTGTTCGGGGTGCTTTCCGGAGGTGCTGGCTGATGTTGCTGCGCAGGACGAAAATCCAGCTGGTGGTCTTCGCCATCATCTCGGTCGTGGCCATCGTGTACGCGCTGATCCGGTTCGCCGGCCTCGGCACGGTGTTCGGCAGCAACGGGTACACGGTCAAGCTGCAGCTCAACGAATCCGGCGGGATCTTCACCAACGCCGAGGTCACCTACCGCGGCTTCAACGTCGGCCGCGTCGGGCAGCTGCGGCTGACCCAGAGCGGGCTCGAGGCCGACCTGAACATCGACCCGTCGGCCCCGCGCGTGCCCGCCGACCTCGACGCGGTCGTCGCCAACCGGTCCGCGGTCGGCGAGCAGTACGTCGACCTGCGGCCGAAGAACGACCAGGGCCCGTACCTCGCGAGCGGTTCGGTGATCCCGGCCGCCCGCACGAGCACCCCGGTCAGCACCGACCGGCTGCTCGGCGACCTCGACTCGCTGTCGGCCTCGGTGCCGACCGACGCGCTGCGGAAGGTCGTCGACGAGTCCTACGACGCGTTCCGCGGCACCGGCGGCGACCTGCAGAAGCTGCTCGACACCGCGCGCAGCTTCACCACCACCGCGCAGCAGTACCTGCCGCAGACCGTGCAGTTGCTGCAGGCAGGCGGCCAGGTGCTGGACACGCAGAACGACGAGGCGTCGAACTTCGCGTCCTTCTCCAAGAGCCTCAACCAGCTCAGCGGGACGCTCAAGAACTCCGACGGCGACCTGCGCAAGCTGATCGGCGTCACCCCGCAGGTGGCGACCCAGATCAGCCAGGTGCTCAAGGAGACCGGGCCCGGCCTCGGCGCGCTGACCGCGAACCTGCTGACGACGGCCAACCTGACCGTGACCCGGCTGGACGGCCTCGAACAGGGCCTGGTGACCTATCCGGCACTGGCGGCCGCCGCGCCGTCGGTGGCCCCCGGCGACGGGACCGCGCACCTCGGCCTGGTGCTGAACCTGTTCAACCCGCCGTCGTGCACGAAGGGCTATCTGCCCTACAGCCAGTACCGTCCGGGTTCGGACACCTCGCCCCGGCCCGAGGACGACAAGGCCTACTGTGCCGAGCCGAAGGGCAGCCCGATCAACGTCCGGGGTTCCCAGAACGCGCCGTACAACGGCGTGCCGGTGCAGCCGTCGCAGCAGGACATCGCGGCGAACCAGAACCGGCCGGCGCAGCAGCTGCAGGAGCAGCGCGACGCTCAGGTGCCGGGCGTCGTCGGCAGCCCCGGGGTCTCGCTGAACAGCATGGGCTCGCTGCTGGGACTCGGCTGACCGGGATTTGATGACTGTTACCTACTCTGGAGTGTTATGAGTGCCGAGCACGCGGTCGCCGAGGAAGAGGTGACCGCTGATACGCCCGAACCGGCAACGGCGGTGGCGGCGAAGGAAAAGTGGACGCTTCCCGGATCGCCGCGGGTGTGGCTGTTCGGATCCGGGGCGTTCGCTCTCGCCGCGCTGGTGGTGGCGATCGTGTTCGGGATCATGTGGCTGGTCGCGGAGATGGACGGCGACCGGGATCTGGCTTCGGCGCGCGACGACGTGCTCAAGGACGGCACCGCCGCGGTGCTGGCCTACACCCAGGTCGACTACCAGCACCTGGACACGTACTTCCAGCAGCAGAAGGACGTCTCCAGCGACGACATGGCCAAGCAGATCGAGCAGGCCCAGCCGAACTATTCGAAGGCGCTGACCGACCAGAAGGTCAAGGTCACCACCACGATCCAGGACATCGCGGTCGAGGAGCTCAACGACCACGACGGCAAGGCCAGCTTCCTGGCCGCGATCAGCACGGACACCTCGGCGGGCGGGAAGAACGCCACCAAGGCGCTGCGGCTCGAGGTCCAGATGACCCGGGTCGACGGCAAGTGGAAGCTGTCCGGGATCGACCAAGTGCCGCTCGTCGCCGCCGGCAAGTAGCTTCACCCGCAGATCGGAGTTCCGCAGTGCCCCCCTCCCGTCGCCAGCCACCGCGCAGCAGCAGCACGCCACCGGCTCGCAAGCCGAAGGTCGCCGGGCTGCGCAAGCCGTCGGACCCGGCGGCGCCGGCGGCCTCGCCCAAGCCGCGCCCCCGGCCGCGGCCGCTCCCCGACGCGGATCCGGCCGAGGTGACCCAGGAACTGCGGATTCCCCGCGGCGGCCTGGTGCGCCCGGCCGACCCTGAGCCCGCTTCGACCGAGACCGAGCCCGCTTCGGCCGAGGTCGCGGAGACCGCTGTCGAGGAAGACGCCGCCGAGGTCTCCGGCGTAACCAAGGAAGCCCCGGCCGAAGAGGTCGACGCGCTCACCGGCGAGACCGTCGAGGACGAGGAACCGGCCCGGCCGAGCCCGCGGCGCAAGAAGCGCGACACCGGCTCGGAGAAGCCCTCGGACGTCGAGGAAGCCGAGACCAAGGCCCGGGCGGAGGACGCCGCCGAGGTGCCGGCTCAGCGGTCCGTGGTCAGCCGCAACACCGTGCGCGTCGCACTGCTGCTGGTGGTCGGGCTGGCACTGGTCGCGGCGGCGGTGATCTTCCAGGTCAAGGGTTCGGACGCGGCCGATTCGACGAGCAACCGCGCGGTGCTCGACGTGGCGAAGACCGCGCAGGTCAAGGACCAGGTCTCGAAGGCCATCGAGACGCTGTTCTCCTACGACTTCAACAACATCAAGAAGACCGAGGACGCGGCCAACCAGCTGCTCGCCACCGACCAGGTCAAGACGAGCTACAACGCGCTGATGGGCCAGGTCAAGAAGCTGGCTCCGGAGCAGAAGGTGGTCGTGACCTGCAAGGTCACCCGCAGCGCGGTGATCCGGCTGAACGGCGACCTCGCCAGGGTGATGCTGTTCATCGACCAGACGTCGACGCGTGCGGACACGAAGCAGACCGCCGCGGGCACGGCGCAGATGCACGTGGACGCCCAGCTGCAGGGCAACACGTGGAAGATCACCGACATGGACACCTACAAGGCCGCCGCACCGGCCGCCGGCGCCCCCGCGCCGTCCGCGCCCGCTTCGGCTCCGCCGTCGAAGTAAGCGTCCTGAGCAGTCGTCACGGCCCGTTCCCGGAACCTCCGGGGGCGGGCCGTTGTCGTGTCAGCGTCCGGAACGCCGTCCGAAGCGGCTCCTGCAGCTCAACCGGGCTCTCCGGCGGCTCCAGGGCCTCCGCGCCGGTCGCGGCCAGCCGGTCCAGCAGAGCGACCGTGAGACCGTCCAATTCGGCCCGCAGCACCGACAGGTCGGGACCGCCCTCGGGCAGGTCGCCGGGATGCGCGCTCCAGTGCGTGAAGAGCCGATGCTGGACCTGCTTGCTGGCGGCGATCTGATCCGACAGGAAACCGGCGGCCAGCTCCGGGTCGAGGCCCATTTCCCGGGCAAGCACTCGGACGCGGGCCAGCTCCCGCTGCTCGCGGACGGGATCGTCGACCGGCCGCCCGGCCCCGAACTTCGCGGCGGCGACCTGTTCGCTGATCGCCAGCCTGCGCAGGACCAGGTCGGGAAGCGACGCGTCGGGTACGGGCATCGTGCGCACCTCCGGGAGTTCGGGCCCGCCCAGTTGATCACCGGGACGCATCCGTTGCCAAGCGTCGCTTCCGGGCGTGCGCAACCCCTGTCCGGGGGACCCGGAATCGGGTGCCGAGCTGCCCGAAGTTCCCCTGTTTTCGTCCGCCGCGAAGCATCCGGCCACTCGCGGAATGTGATCCATCCCGCGCCCGCCGCGCCGATGCGGAAACCGCCGCCGAAACCGTGCGCAGGCCGCCCACCTGCGTCGCTGTCCGGCCGACCTGCGCGGCCGTCCCGGAGTACCCGGCGGTAACCGGGACCGCGGCCGGATCGGTCACCCTGTGCTGTCCGGGTTCGACGCTGCGCCAACCGGCGGGAGAGCCGCGCGGCATCTTGACTCCAAAGCCGCGTGGGTTCACGCTTACTGCCAACGGTCACGGCCGGGGAACGCGAACCTTGCGGGAGGGGCGCGAAAACCCGGGCGAACCGGGAGCCGGAAGGACGCAGTGAGGCTCAGGGAGACGCACTGCCCCAAGGTGACGCGATGCAGGCTGGGCCCCGTCGGGAGCGCCCCCTGGACAGACCGCGTCATCGGGGCTAGACTGCTTCTTTGCGCTGCCCTCTTTCAGGCTGCCCGGAGCCGGTAGTTAGGATAGTGGGCACACGGCACCCCTGACAGTCCGCGACAGCTGTTGCCATCGCGGCTGCTCACCGCTCATTGTCCCCGGAAGGACGCATCTTGGCAGTCTCTCCCGCGAACCAGGCCACTGCTGCGACCACCTCGGCTGAATCCCGCGCGCAGGCCACGGGAATCCCCGGAGCGCCCAAGCGGGTCTCCTTCGCGAAGATCCGCGAGCCACTCTCCACCCCGAACCTGCTTGACGTCCAGATCCAGTCGTTCCAGTGGTTCACCGGCAACGAGGCGTGGTTCGAGCGCCGCGTCAACGAAGGCGAAGAAAACCCGGTCGGCGGTCTGGAAGAGGTCCTCAACGAGATCTCGCCGATCGAGGACTTCTCGGGCTCGATGTCCCTTTCCTTCTCCGCTCCGCGCTTCGACGAGGTCAAGGCCTCGATCGAGGAGTGCAAGGACAAGGACATGACGTACGCGGCCCCGCTGTTCGTCACCGCCGAGTTCGTCAACAACAACACTGGCGAGATCAAGAGCCAGACGGTCTTCCTGGGCGACTTCCCGGTGATGACCGACAAGGGCACCTTCATCATCAACGGCACCGAGCGGGTCGTCGTGTCCCAGCTGGTGCGTTCTCCGGGCGTGTACTTCGACAGCAGTGTCGACAAGACGACCGACAAGGACGTCTTCAGCGTGCGCGTGATCCCGAGCCGCGGCGCGTGGCTCGAGTTCGACGTGGACAAGCGCGACACCGTCGGCGTCCGCATCGACCGCAAGCGCCGCCAGCCGGTCACCGTGCTGCTGAAGGCGCTCGGCTGGTCCACCGAGGCGATCCGCGAGCGCTTCTCGTTCTCCGAGACGCTGCTGGCCACCCTCGAGAAGGACCACACCGCGGGCACCGACGAGGCGCTGCTCGACATCTACCGCAAGCTGCGCCCGGGCGAACCGCCCACGAAGGAGAGCGCGCAGACGCTGCTGGAGAACCTGTTCTTCAAGCCGAAGCGCTACGACCTGGCCAAGGTCGGCCGCTACAAGGTCAACAAGAAGCTGGGCCTCGACACCCCGTACGAGACCGGCACGCTGACCGAAGAGGACATCGTCTCGGCCATCGAGTACCTGGTCCGGCTGCACGCCGGCGAGGACAAGATGACGAGCTCCGCCGGCGTCGAGGTGCCGGTCGAGACCGACGACATCGACCACTTCGGCAACCGCCGCCTGCGCACCGTCGGCGAGCTGATCCAGAACCAGATCCGGGTCGGCCTCTCCCGCACCGAGCGCGTCGTGCGCGAGCGCATGACCACGCAGGACGTCGAGGCGATCACGCCGCAGACCCTGATCAACATCCGCCCGATCGGCGCGGCGATCAAGGAGTTCTTCGGCACCTCGCAGCTGTCGCAGTTCATGGACCAGAACAACCCGCTGTCGGGCCTGACGCACAAGCGTCGTCTTTCGGCCCTCGGCCCGGGCGGTCTGTCCCGTGAGCGCGCCGGCATGGAGGTCCGCGACGTCCACCCGTCGCACTACGGCCGGATGTGCCCGATCGAGACGCCGGAAGGCCCGAACATCGGCCTGATCGGCTCGCTGTGCTCGTACGCGCGGGTCAACCCGTTCGGCTTCATCGAGACGCCGTACCGCAAGGTCGTCGAGGGCCAGGTCACCGACCAGGTCGACTACCTGACCGCGGACGAGGAAGACCGTTACGTCAAGGCGCAGGCCAACGCGCCGCTGACCGACGACGGGCACTTCGTCGAGTCCAAGGTCCTCGGCCGCCGCAAGGGCGGCGAGGTCGAGCTGATCGACCCGCTCGAGATCGACTACATGGACGTGTCGCCGCGGCAGATGGTCTCCGTCGCCACCGCGATGATCCCGTTCCTGGAGCACGACGACGCGAACCGCGCGCTGATGGGCGCGAACATGCAGCGGCAGGCTGTTCCGCTGCTGCGCAACCAGGCTCCGTACGTGGGCACCGGCGTGGAGCTGCGCGCCGCGGTCGACGCCGGGGACGTCCTGGTCGCCGAGCAGGCGGGCGTGGTCGAGGAGCTGTCCGCGGACATCATCACGATCATGCACGACGACGGCACGCGGAAGAGCTACGGACTGTACAAGTTCCGCCGCTCCAACCACGGCACGTGCTTCAACCACCGGCCGATCGTCAACGAGGGCGACCGGGTCGAGCAGGGCCAGGTCATCGCCGACGGCCCGTCCACCGAGAACGGTGAGATGGCGCTCGGCAAGAACCTCCTCGTCGCGGTCATGCCGTGGGAGGGCCACAACTACGAGGACGCGATCATCCTCTCCGAGCGCCTGGTGCAGGACGACGTGCTGACGTCGATCCACATCGAGGAGCACGAGATCGACGCCCGCGACACCAAGCTGGGCGCTGAGGAGATCACCCGGGACATCCCGAACGTCTCCGAGGAGGTCCTGGCCGACCTCGACGAGCGCGGCATCATCCGCATCGGAGCCGAGGTCCGCGACGGCGACATCCTGGTCGGCAAGGTCACGCCGAAGGGCGAGACCGAGCTGACCCCGGAGGAGCGCCTGCTCCGCGCGATCTTCGGCGAGAAGGCGCGCGAGGTCCGCGACACCTCGCTGAAGGTGCCGCACGGCGAGACCGGCAAGGTCATCGGCATCCGGGTGTTCTCCCGCGAGGACGACGACGAGCTGCCCCCGGGCGTCAACGAGCTGGTCCGCGTCTACGTGGCCCAGAAGCGCAAGATCCAGCCGGGCGACAAGCTCGCCGGCCGGCACGGCAACAAGGGTGTCATCGGCAAGATCCTGCCGGTCGAGGACATGCCGTTCATGGAGGACGGCACCCCGGTCGACATCATCCTGAACACCCACGGTGTGCCGCGACGGATGAACATCGGCCAGATCCTCGAGCTGCACCTCGGCTGGCTGGCCTCGCAGGGCTGGACGATCGAGGGCAACCCGGACTGGGCGAAGAACCTGTCCGAGGAGCTCTACGACGTCGCGCCGAACACGAACACCGCGACCCCGGTGTTCGACGGCGCGAAGGAAGAGGAGCTCACCGGGCTGCTCGGGGCGACCAAGCCGAACCGCGACGGCGAGCGCATGGTCAAGGAGA
The DNA here is from genome assembly GCF_037034185.1 of Amycolatopsis sp. VC5-11. Lineage (NCBI taxonomy): Bacteria > Bacillati > Actinomycetota > Actinomycetes > Pseudonocardiales > Pseudonocardiaceae > Amycolatopsis > Amycolatopsis sp. VC5-11. The sequence continues at coordinate 24,396 of NZ_JBAGKF010000029.1, forward strand.
ACGGCAAGGCCACGCTGTTCGACGGCCGCTCCGGCGAGCCGTACCCGTACCCGGTGTCGGTCGGCTACATGTACATCCTGAAGCTGCACCACCTGGTCGACGACAAGATCCACGCCCGCTCCACCGGCCCGTACTCGATGATCACCCAGCAGCCGCTGGGCGGTAAGGCGCAGTTCGGCGGCCAGCGCTTCGGCGAGATGGAGTGCTGGGCGATGCAGGCCTACGGCGCGGCTTACACGCTGCAGGAACTGCTCACGATCAAGTCGGACGACGTGGTCGGCCGCGTCAAGGTGTACGAGGCGATCGTGAAGGGGGAGAACATCCCCGAGCCGGGCATCCCGGAGTCGTTCAAGGTGCTCCTCAAGGAGCTCCAGTCGCTGTGCCTCAACGTCGAGGTGCTCTCCAGCGACGGCGCGGCGATCGAGATGCGCGACTCCGACGACGAGGACCTCGAGCGCGCAGCGGCGAACCTCGGCATCAACCTGTCCCGCAACGAGTCGCCCTCGGTGGACGACGTCGTGCACTGATTCGGTGTCGAGCGGGAACCTGCCTCCCGCGGGTTCCCGCTCCACCGCCGACCCCTCTCTAGCCGAAACAACCCCAAGGGGACTTAGACGTGCTGGACGTCAACTTCTTCGATGAGCTCCGGATTGGCCTCGCCACCGCCGACGACATCCGTCAGTGGTCCTTCGGCGAGGTCAAGAAGCCGGAGACCATCAACTACCGGACCCTCAAGCCGGAGAAGGACGGGCTCTTCTGCGAGAAGATCTTCGGTCCGACCCGGGACTGGGAGTGCTACTGCGGCAAGTACAAGCGCGTCCGGTTCAAGGGCATCATCTGCGAGCGCTGCGGCGTCGAGGTCACTCGCGCCAAGGTGCGCCGTGAGCGGATGGGCCACATCGAGCTGGCCGCGCCGGTCACCCACATCTGGTACTTCAAGGGCGTTCCGTCGCGCCTTGGCTACCTGCTGGACCTGGCGCCCAAGGACCTCGAGAAGATCATCTACTTCGCGGCCTACGTGATCACCGGCGTGAACACGGAGCTGCGGCACAACGACCTGCCGACCCTCGAGAACGAGATCGGCGTCGAGCGCAAGAACCTCGAGACGAAGCGCGACGCCGACATCGAGGCCCGCGCGCAGAAGCTGGAAGCCGACCTGGCCGAGCTGGAGGCGGAGGGCGCGAAGTCCGACGTGCGCCGCAAGGTCAAGGAGGGCGGCGAGCGCGAGATGCGTCAGCTGCGCGACCGCGCCGGCCGCGAGCTGGACCGCCTCGAGGAGGTCTGGACGACCTTCACGAAGCTCGAGCCGCGTCAGCTGATCGCCGACGAGCTGCTCTACCGCGAGCTGATCGACCGGTACGGCGAGTACTTCACCGGCGGCATGGGCGCGGAAGCGATCCAGAAGCTGGCGACCGAGTTCGACGTCGCCGCGGAGGCCGACAGCCTGCGCGACACCATCCGCAACGGCAAGGGGCAGAAGAAGCTCCGCGCGCTGAAGCGGCTCAAGGTCGTCGCCGCGTTCCAGGCGACCGGCAACGACCCGCGCGGCATGGTGCTCGACGCCGTCCCGGTCATCCCGCCGGACCTGCGCCCGATGGTGCAGCTCGACGGTGGCCGCTTCGCCACGTCGGACCTGAACGACCTGTACCGCCGCGTGATCAACCGGAACAACCGGCTCAAGCGGCTGATCGACCTCGGCGCGCCCGAGATCATCGTCAACAACGAGAAGCGGATGCTGCAGGAGGCCGTCGACGCGCTGTTCGACAACGGCCGCCGCGGGCGTCCGGTCACCGGCCCGGGCAACCGGCCGCTGAAGTCGCTGTCCGACCTGCTGAAGGGCAAGCAGGGCCGGTTCCGCCAGAACCTGCTGGGCAAGCGTGTTGACTACTCGGGCCGTTCGGTCATCATCGTCGGTCCGCAGCTGAAGCTGCACCAGTGCGGTCTGCCGAAGGACATGGCGCTCGAGCTGTTCAAGCCGTTCGTCATGAAGCGGCTGGTCGACCTGAACCACGCGCAGAACATCAAGTCCGCCAAGCGGATGGTGGAGCGGTCGCGGCCGCAGGTGTGGGACGTGCTCGAAGAGGTCATCACCGGCCACCCGGTGATGCTGAACCGTGCGCCGACCCTGCACCGGCTGGGCATCCAGGCCTTCGAACCGCAGCTGGTCGAGGGCAAGGCCATCCAGCTGCACCCGCTGGTCTGCGAAGCGTTCAACGCGGACTTCGACGGCGACCAGATGGCGGTGCACCTGCCGCTGTCGGCCGAGGCGCAGGCCGAGGCCCGGATCCTGATGCTGTCGGCGAACAACATCCTGTCGCCGGCGTCGGGCCGTCCGCTCGCCATGCCGCGACTGGACATGGTCACCGGTCTGTTCCACCTGACCCGGCTGAACGAGAACGCCGAGGGCGCGGGCAACGCGTACTCGTCGCCCGCCGAGGCGATCATGGCGTTCGACCGCAAGGCGCTGAGCCTGCACGCCCCGGTCAAGATCCGCGTCACCGACCGTCAGCCCGCGAAGGCCGACGAGGCGGCGCTCGCGGAAAAGGGCTGGGAGCCGGGCAAGCCGTGGCTGGCCGAGACGACGCTGGGCCGCGTCCTGTTCAACGACCTGCTGCCGGCGGACTACCCGTTCATCAACGAGCCGATGCCGAAGAAGCGGCAGGCGGCCATCGTGAACGACCTCGCCGAGCGGTACTCGATGACGCAGGTCGCGCAGACGCTGGACAAGCTCAAGGACGCCGGTTTCTACTGGGCGACCCGCTCGGGCGTCACGGTCGCGATCTCGGACGTGCTGACCCCGGTCGGCAAGAAGGCCATTCTCGACGAGTACGAGGGCAAGGCCGACCAGGTCGAGAAGCGGTACCAGCGCGGTCAGCTGTCCCACGCCGAGCGCAACAACGAGCTCGTCAAGGTGTGGACGCAGGCGACCGAAGAGGTCCACAAGATCATGGAGACGGCGCTGCCGGACGACAACCCGATCGCCATGATCGTGAAGTCGGGCGCCGCCGGCAACATGACGCAGGTCCGTTCGCTGGCCGGTATGCGTGGTCTGGTGTCGAACCCGAAGGGCGAGTACATCCCGCGTCCGATCAAGGCGAACTTCCGTGAAGGCCTGTCGGTGGCGGAGTACTTCATCGCCACCCACGGCGCCCGGAAGGGTCTGGCGGACACGGCGCTGCGTACCGCCGACTCGGGTTACCTGACCCGTCGTCTGGTGGACGTTTCGCAGGACGTCATCGTCCGCGAGATCGACTGCGGCACCACGCGCGGCATCATGATGCCGATCGGCGAGGACCTCGGCGACGGCAAGGTCGTGCGCGACCAGCACGTCGAGACCTCCGTGTACGCGCGGAACCTCGCGACGGACGCGGTGGACGCCAAGGGCAACGTCGTGCTGAACGCGGGCGACGACATCGGCGACCCGGCCATCGAGAAGCTGCTCTCCAGCGGCATCTCGAAGGTGAAGGTCCGCTCGGTGCTCACCTGCGAGTCGGCGGTCGGTGTCTGCGCGACCTGCTACGGCCGTTCGATGGCGACGGGCCAGCTCGTCGACGTCGGCGAGGCGGTCGGCATTGTCGCCGCCCAGTCGATCGGTGAGCCGGGCACGCAGCTGACGATGCGTACGTTCCACCAGGGTGGTGTCGCCGGTGACGACATCACGACCGGTCTGCCCCGTGTCACCGAGCTTTTCGAGGCTCGGGTGCCGAAGGGCAAGGCTCCGATCGCGGACGTCGACGGCCGCGTGCGGATCGAGGAGAGCGAGCGGTTCTGGAAGATCACCCTGATCCCGGACGACGGGTCGGAGGAGATCGTCTTCGACAAGCTGTCCAAGCGGCAGCGGCTCGCGAACACCCCGAACGGCCCGCTGGGCGACGGCGACCACGTCAACGTCGGCCAGCAGCTGCTCGAGGGCACGCCGGACCCGCACGAGGTCCTGCGCGTCATGGGCCCGCGCGAAGCGCAGATGCACCTCACGGACGAGGTCCAGAAGGTGTACCGGGCGCAGGGTGTGTCGATCCACGACAAGCACATCGAGGTCATCGTGCGGCAGATGCTGCGCCGCGTGACGATCATCGACTCCGGAGCCACGGACTTCCTGCCGGGCGAGCTGCCCGAGCGGACGAAGTTCGAGGCGACGAACCGGGCCGCGGTCGCCGAGGGCGGCGAGCCGGCTTCGGGCCGTCCGGTGCTGATGGGCATCACGAAGGCGTCGCTGACCACGGACTCGTGGCTGTCGGCGGCCTCGTTCCAGGAGACCACGCGCGTCCTGACCGACGCGGCCATCAACGGCCGCTCGGACAAGCTCGTGGGCCTCAAGGAGAACGTCATCATCGGTAAGCTCATCCCGGCCGGTACGGGCATCAACAAGTACCGGAACATCCAGGTGCAGCCGACCGAGGAGGCGCGGGTCGCGGCGTACGCGATCCCGTCCTACGACGACGGTTACTACACCCCGGACGTGTTCGGTTCGGGCACCGGCGCCGCGGTTCCGCTGGACGACTACGACTTCGGTCGCGACTTCCGCTGATCCGCTCCGCTTGAACGAAACGCCCCCGGCTTCGGCCGGGGGCGTTTCGCTGTATGCGGGGTCAGACCGTGGCGGGCACGTTGATCCGGTCGAGGAAGTCGGCGATCAGGTCGATTCTGGCGACCAGGGTCGCCGGGTCGATCTCGTCCCGGTACACCGCGTAGCACCACCCGTGCTCGAGGCCGATGAGGTCCGGAAGCAGTTCATGGTTGCCGCGCAGCCAGTCCATGGTCTCCGGGGCGATGACCTGGGCCGAGAGGTCCTGATCGCTGGCGTATCCGGTGAACTCGTTCTCGGCCGGCGTGAATTGCTCCCAGCGGGCGGCCGAGGGCGACGTTTGCGCCTCCGCTTCGAACAGCCTTTGCTGGTAGTTGAGATACGCCATGGTCCGCCCGAACATCCGCACCGGTTCGGTCGGGTACGCCTTGGCGATCTTCATGCTCGGCGTCGGCCCGACCTTGGTTTCGATGGTGTACTCGTAGATCCTTCTGGAGCTGTTGGCCCCGACCCGGAGCGAGCACCAGTACGCGCTGACCCGGAACTGCCGGTCCCGCCGCGGCAGGTCAGCCGCGAACTCGACGGTCGGAGGACTGCTGGGGAAGGTCATGCCCTCGGAGATGGTCTTCGGCCGGTACAGCTCGCCAAGAGGCTTCCGGCGCTGCGCGGACCGGGGCCGCCCGTATTTCAGATCGGCGACCATGGATCCGCCCAGTTCCTCGGGCACCGCGTGCAATGCGGCCTCCCGGGCTTGTCTCGCCCGTTTCTTCTTCAGATGCCAGCGGAAGCCGAGATAACTCGGGAGCACGACCATGACCAGGAGTCCGAGGATCGGCCTGAGCCAGTACCAAGCGTCGTGCTCTGCGAGGGCGAGATCCACGGCTCAGAACTCCAGATCCTTTTTGGTCTCGTCTTCCGAAGTTCCGTCCCCGGTCGTCGCGTACTCGACGGCCTTGCGCGCGTTCTCCAAGTGTCCCAACGGTTTCCCTGGCTTGACCGGCAGGTCGGTTTCGTTCTTGTCGTGGCTTCGGAGCCCGACCTGCGACCGTGCCTCGTCCAGCAGCTTCCCGCCGACGGTTTTCCCGAAACCGTCCTTGGCCCGCTTGGCGGTGGTCTTGCCGCCTTCCACGGCCATCTTGGCCACCTCGTCCTTGGCCGCTTTGAAGAACGTCTGGAACCGGGCGATCAAGTCCTTGATCATGTCCAGCAGCTTCTGCAGCTTGCTGACCTGCTTGGTCGCCTTGCCCGCGGTAGACGCCGCGCGCACCCCGGTCGCCGTGCCCGCCGCCGCGGTGGATGCTCCGAACGACGGGACCGCTGCGGCCAGTGCCGGGATCCAGATCATGATCAGCCAGGTGATCAGCTCGGTCAGCAATGCCTTGATGAAGTCCTCGATGACGGTCATCGCCATGCTGCACACCTGCAGCATCGTCGCGATGTCGCCGGCCTGGTCGGCGGTGCCGGTGATCCCGGTCGAGAACTTGGCCAGCTTCTCCGCCGCGGTTTCGGCCGCGCCGCCTTCCCACTGCGAGAGCGAGCTCTTCGCCTGCTCGCTGAACTGGTGCGCGAACTGCTCCAGCCCGCGCCCGATCGCCGTGAAGTTCTCGGCGGCTTTGGACAGTGCCGGGCCGTCGCCGCTGACGAAATGGATCGCGTCCTGGAGCGGGTCGCAGACGGCCAGCAGGAAGTTCAGTCCCTGGCCGACCAGCCAGCCGATCGGGTCGGAGCTGATGCTCATCGCGGTTTCCGCGCACGACTGGACGAAGTTGGTCGTCTCGGAAACCACCCCGCTCAGCCCGGTCGCGGTGTCGCCTGCCTTGATCGCGTCGCTGGTGCCCGCGTCGTAGATCCTCACCGCGCCGCCCACCACCGGCAGCGCGTTGACGATCTTCTTGCCGGTGCCGTCCTCCGGCTTGATCTCGATCTTGCCCAACGGATCAGACATCCCGCCCCCTACTTCCGTCCGCTGCCGAGGTTGTCGATCTTGCCCATGACGTCTTTCCAGCTGCGGCAGTGGTCCTCTTCGGTCTGGTCGTAGAACTGGCCGGCGCGGTTGATCTTGTCGGACGCGGACTGCAGGCCGGTTTCCATCGAGGTCAGCAGGTCTTTCAGGTCGTTGACCATGTCCGTGTACATGTGCTTGACGAGGATGCCGATGACGCCCCAGGACTCGTCGCCGACGTCGGCCTGCGCCACCTTGCCCTTGACCCCGGCGACCGCGGTCTTGTTGCCCGCCAGTTGGCGGGAGTAGTCGTAGAGCTTCGCCGTCTGCACCTGGTAGCCGGCCATCAGCGGTGGTCCTCGTCGTCGAACAGGTTCTTCAGGAAGTCGTCCCCGGCGGACCCGGCCGAGGACGGCGGTGGCGGCGGGGGAGGGGTCTTCTCCGCGGGGTCGGCCAGCAGCTCGCGCTCGGAATAGTCCTCGTGCTGTTCTTCCTCGACACTCCGCTGCGGCGCGGGCGCGCCCCGCTCCATCGCGGCACGCAATTCCTCGACGTCGGTGCCCAGCAGTTCGGCCTGGGTTTCCAGCACCTGCTCGGTGAGCTGCATCGAGTTGCCCGTGTGCTGGTCCACCAGCACGGCCTGCTGCCGCGCGGACTCGGCGACCGCCTGCTGCAGGGTCGCCATCACCATCCCGGACAACTCCGTCCCGCCGTGGCGCAGCGCGGCATCGGTGATCCGGATGTCCTTGATCGACCCGCCCGGGCCGGAGACGACGGTGACCGACTGGTCGGGCGACGTCGCGGTCGCTTCGAGCGCGCTCAGTTCCTCCTGCATCTGGGCGATGCCGGCGAACTGGTCGTCCACCCGCTGCAGCCTCGATTGGAACCGGTCGAATTCAGCGACCAGCCGGTCGAACTCGTCGGACATGCCGTCTCCCCTTGTGTTCTGTTGCCATACCGTCATGGCCCAATCCGGCATCTTACGGTCGGTATCCGACTAAACACGGCGAAACCGCCAAAAAAGCCCCGTCGCGCGCTCTCTGGTCCCGGTCGCGCTGCGTAGCGGGTCCGGAGACGGTACTTGTACGGTCGCGGCCCGGATCCGGCTGGCATAACTTCGCGCGCGTGGCTGATGTCGTGCCGTTCACGGACAACTTCTCGGATCTCTCCAACGCGCAGGGGTACCAGTTCGAATTCCGTTGCGAGCGCTGCGGAAACGGGTACCGGTCGGCGTTCCAGCGGGACGCGATGGAGACCGGGCGCAGCATGTTGCGCGCGGTGGGCTCGTTCTTCGGCGGGACGCTGCAGCAGTTGAGCAGCTCCGCGGACCAGTGGAAGTACGACCGGGCGACGAACTCGTCAGCGAAGGACCGCGCGCTGACCGCGGCCGTCGAGGAGATCACCCCGCGCTTCCGCCAGTGCCGCGGCTGCAGCGACTGGATGTGCGCGGATCAGTGCTGGAACGAGGAAATCGGCCAGTGCCTGCGCTGTTCGCCCAGCGTGGCGGAGGAGGTCTCGCGCGCGCAGGCGGCGGCGCAGCGGGACCAGATCTGGGACAAGGCGCGCGAGAAGAACTGGACCAAGGGTCTGGACCTGGGCACCCGCGCGAAGCTCACGTGCCCGGACTGCGGCCTGAAGGTGGACGGCGGGAAGTTCTGCACCGGATGCGGAAGCTCGCTGGCCCCGACTGTCCACTGTGGAGAGTGCGGCAAGGAGTCCAAGGCGGGCGCGGTGTTCTGCGCGGATTGCGGGCACCGGCTCTGAGGTCTCAGACCTTGGCGAGGGTTTCGCGCCGCTTCTTCACCCGGCGAGGGACGCTGGGCAAATAGGTGCGCTTGAGCAGCAACAGGCCGGGGAAAAGCAAGATCAGGGCACCGAGGAGATCGACGGCCGCGAACACCGAGCCGACTTGGTAGCCCAGATCTCCCCCGAACGGGCCCACTGCGATCTCGACGACGGCGCCCCGCGCGGGAAGCTCGTTCTTGTTCCATTCGGCGGTGATTTCGTGGATGATGCCGCCCTGCTCGTAGGTTCCGTACACCTCGGCCCGGTCGACGGTGCAGGACGGGCCGCCGGTGGTGCTCACACAATGCCGGGTGCCGCCGCCGCTGGCCCCGGTGACCGTCGCTTGCACCTGCGGAGCCAGCCCCGTCAGCACGGCGATCGAGTTGCCCGCCGGTCCGATTCCGACGGCGATCAGGGCGAGCGCGATGAGCGTCCGCGCGGTCAGCGAGATGGAGGTGACCGGCTGCCGGTCGCGTGCGTCGCGCCTGCGGTTCAGCGGCGTGCGGAGGACTCCGCCGCGCTTGCCGATCCAGGCGTCGTACCGGGTGTCCGCTCTGGTCGCGACTGAACGGAATTGCCGGTCGTTCGCCCACTTCTCCCAGATCGCTGAGGGGACAGCGGCGGCGAGAATCGCGAGTTTGCGGGAGTTGTCGAACATCCGGTCTTCGGTCAGCCCGCCGGTGTCGGTGGTCCAGATCGAGTCCTCGCGGAAGGCGACCTGGTGCACGCGGAAGAACCGGTCGTTCAGGAGCAGCTCGCGGACCTCGCCGGTCAGCATCTCCCGGGCGAACTCCGGATCCGAGGTGTAGACGGAGAACCGGCGGTCGAATTCGGGGTCGGTCTCGAATTCGTGCAGGGTGGTGTCGGGCCGCAGCCAGCTGAACTGGTTGCGGGTGATCCGCATGTCTTCGAGCGGAGTGAAGTGCTCTGGGGCGAAGGCTTTGATCTTCGGCGAGATGGTCAGCGCGGGCACGCTCGGGATCCGCAGCTCCACGACCGAGCAGATTGAACCCAGCGCCTCGGCCAGCTTCGACTTCCGGCGGAAGTTCTCGTCCCGGTAGGGAGATTCGGTCGAGTACTCGATGCCGAGCAGCCGATGCCCGTGATGGGTGAACTCGACCGTGGCCCGGCTCGGCCAGGGGTCGGGATGGTTGCGCGGGACAGCAAGCCCTTGCCGGGAAAGGAAACCGAAGCTGGGCTCGCCGCTTGAATCGACGTGCTTGGCCCAGCGCTGCGAGCGCCACCCCCGCCAGGCAAGCAGCGCGGCGACGACCAGCGGCACGCCGTACCAGGCCAGCGGCGGCACGGTCAGGCTGGCGGAGAACCAGTACAGCGTGGCGAGGGAGACGGTGATTCCGCTGAGCACATGGAAAACCGCCGCCAGGACCGCGCTGCGACGCTCGGCCCAGGCGGCGGTCCACAGCAGCAGGAAGGCCAGCGCGCAGCCGCCGAAGAAATAGCCGGGGACAACCAGCTCGTCCGTCACACAAACCCTTACATGTCCAGGTTTTCCCGAGTGTCCTTGGCGGAATGCTCTCCGGCCTCGTCGCTCGCGTCCTGGGACTTGCCGATGTCCCTCGCGTTGCTGATCATCTTGTCGGCGAAGTCGAAGCCGCCCTTGCCGACATAGGCGGAGCCCTTGCTCAGGTCGGACGGGTTCACGCCGATGACCTGCTTGACCGCCTCGCCGGGCATGCCCTTCAGCGCGTCGACCGTCGCGGTGCCGAAAGCGCTTCCCTTGGTTCCGGTGGCGTTGGCGACCGCACCGGCGAGCGCCTTCTCCGTGCCGGGGGTGATGCGGGCGCCGGACGGGGTGAGCTTCGAGCCCTGCTTGATCATCTCGTCGGCCCACTTGGCGAGGAACGTCAGGAACTTCTCGATCAGCTGGCCGAGTTTGCCGAGGTGGCTGGTGACCCGGCTGACCGTGCTGGCCACGCGGGCGACCGAGGCCGTCATCGCCGCGGCGACGGACGAGCCGAGGCTGACGACGGAGGCGGCGAGCGCGGGCAGCCACAGGTAGATGAGCCAGCTGACCAGTTCGGAGATCAGCGCCTTGACGACCTCTTCGATGACGGTCATCACCATCGACCACATCTGCAGGGTCTCGGCCACCGCGCCCGCGCTGGAGCCGATGCCCTTGATGCCCTCGGAGAACTGGGCCAGCGCCTTCTTCGCGGCGTCGCCGCCTTCGCCCTGCCAGTCCTTGAGCGCCTCGTCGCCTTCCTTGACGAAATTGTCGGCCAGGGTGACGAAGCCCTTGCCGATCTCGACGAAGTTGCCGGAGGCTTCCTTCAGGGCGGGACCGTCGCCGGTGACGAAGTGCAGGGCGTCCTGCAGCGGCTGGATCAGTTCGATCAGCATGTTCAGGCCGTTGCTGACCAGCCAGCCGACCGGGTCGAGCGCGAAGCTCGCCAGGTCCACCGCCGCGCCCGCGACGAAGCCGGCGCCGTCCTGCACCAGCTGGCCGCTGGCCGAGGCGAAGTCGCCGAAGCTCTTCGCGTCGCCGTAGTTCTCGATGGCGCCGGAGATCGTGTTGACGCCCTTGCCCACGAACGGCGTCTTCTTGGCCGCTTCGAGCGCGTCGTGGCCGAACCCGTCTTCGTGCTTGATTTTTACGCCGTCGGCGACGCTGTCCTGTCCCATGAGTTCCCCTTGCTCAGAGCGGTCCGTCGATCTTCGCGTCGAACTTGCCGAAGGTCATGACGGTGTCCTTCTCGTGCCCGTCGTAGATCTCCGCGGCTTTGCCGAGCTTGTCCTGAAACACCTCGACGCCGCTCTTCATGGCCTCGAGCAGTTGCTTGAGCTCGTCGAGCTTGCTCGTGTAGGTCTGCTTGGCGACCAGCCCGATCAGGCCCCACGACTTGTCGCCCACGTCGGCCTGGCCCACGAGGCCGTTGAATTTGCCCGCCTCGCTCTTGTAGTGGTCGAGCCCGGTGGAGTACTTCGTGATGGCCGTCGTGACGACGCTGTGGGTCATCGGTGGTCCTCCTCGTCGTTGAACAAGTTCTTGAGGAACTGGTCGCCCGCCGAAGCGGAAGGCGGCGGCGGAGCGGCCTGCGCCGGCTGCTGCTCAGCGCGAAGCAGGTTGTTGTTCGCGAAGTCCTCCTCGTCGCGAACCGGCGCGGCCGGCCGCTGCGGCTGCGCCTCCGGGAGGTTGGACTCCAATTCCTCGACCGTGGTTCCCATGCCCGCGGCTTGCGCTTCGAGAACCTGCTCGGACACGTTCAGCCCGAAGGCCGTGCCCACGTGCTCGTCGACGATCCCGGCCTGCTTGCGCGCGGATTCCGCGACGGCTTGGTGCAGCGTCGCCAGGATCGTGGCCGCCAGCTGGTCCGGCTGCTGGCGGAACGCGTCGGGGGAGAGCCGGAGGTCCTTGACCGAACCGCTCGGGCCCGCGACCACGGTGACCGACCGGTCCGGCGACGTCACCTGCGCTTCGAGCGCGTTCAGTTCCTCCTGCATGTCGCCGACCTTCGCGAACTGCGCTTCGGCCTGCTTGAGCTTCGTCTGGAACTTCTCGAACTCCGCGACGAGTCGGTCCATCTCTTCGGACACGGCGGTCACACCTTCCCTGCACCTCGCTGATGTGCGGGATTATGCCGCTTCTGTCGGCTTCGTGCTTCAAGAGTGCGGAATCCGCGGCGCCGGATTGCCGCAGGTCAGCAATCCGGCTCGCTAAGACGGGGACCCGACCTGCCGGGATTCCCTGATCTCGCGCAGGATGCGGACCCGCCGGGGCGCGCGCGGGCGGAAGATCGTCTTGAAGAACAGCAGCCCGAGAAGGAGGGGGATCAGCGCGCCGAGCGTGGTCGTCACGACGGCGGTGGTGTTCTGGAAGACCGTGTACCACCAGATCGGGCCGATCCGCACGTCGACGACGTCGCCGCGTTCGGGCAGTTCGCCGGAGGACCAGCTGGTGACGACCTCGTGCGTCCGGCCGTCGAGCTGGTAAGTACCGCGGACCGCGGGCGACCTGCTGCCGCAGATCTGCGTGCGGTTGGCGCCACAGGCATGGCCCGTGTCGCCCCTGTCGGATTCGAGGACCGTGAGCGGGACTTCCGCGGAGAGGCCAGCGGCGGTGGCCAAGCCGTTGGCGATCGGCAGCAGACCGCCCACCACCATGGCCGTGGCGAGCAGCGAGCGCGTCAGCACCGTCGTCGGGGCGAGCGGCTGCCGGTCCATCGATTCGCGGTAGCGGTTCACCCGGTTCCGCACGAAGCCACGGCGCTGGCCGAACCACAGGTCGTAGCCGGTTTCGGCGCGGGCGGTCACCCGGGAGAACTCGGTGTCGCGCCAGAGGTTCGGCGTGACAGCCGCGGCGAAGATCGCGAGGTGGCGGGCGTTGCCGAGCAGCCGGTCTTCGTTCAGCCCGTCCGCTTCGGCGGTCCAGAGCGCGTCGCGGTCGAACACGACCTCGTGGACCCGGAACCACAGGTCGTTGAGGATCAGCTCGCGCACTTCCGGGGTGAGCACCTTGGCGGCGAACTCCGGATCCTCCGTGGTGACCTCGAAACGGCGGTCGAATTCGGGGTCCACCGCGAACCTCTGCAGCTCCTCGGCCAGGAACTCCTGCGGCTTCCCCGGCGGCTTCGGGGTGCCGACTTGGATCCGGGTGATCCGGGCGTCCTCGAACGGGGTGCTGTAGTCCGGTTCGAACGCGCCGACCCTCGGCGTGATCAGCAGGGCCGGGCTGGCCGGGATCCGCAGTTCGATCATCGAGTAGATGCCGCCGACGCGGTCGGTGGCCCGGTCGGTGACCGTATCCGGCTCGCTGAGCGGGTATTCGACGCCGAGCAGCCGATGACCCTGATGCTCGAGCTCGAGGACTCGCCGCAGCGACAGGCTGTTCTGCTGGTCGAACGCCACGGTGCGGCCTCGCTTCGGCAGCACCCCGAAGCTCGCCTCGTTCGTGACGCCGAGACGGCGGAGCGAATCGCGTTGCCGCCAGGACTGCCAGAGCACGAAGGCGACGAACGCCACCGGCAGCGCGATCCACACCGCCAGCGGCGCGCGGACTTCCATGCTGACGGTGAACCAGGTCAGCGTCGTGCCGAGGAAGACGAGGCCGCAGGCGATGTTGCTGATCGCCGACGTGACCGTGCCGCCGCCCTCGGTCCGGCCCGCGATCCAGAGCAGGACGAACGAGGCCAGGAAGCCGAGAACGATGTACCAGGGAAGCGGTTCTGCCATCTATTCGCCCAGGTCGAGGTTGTCGCGGGGTTCTTCGCCGTCGTCGGCCGAGGGTTCTTGGCACCCTCGGCCCCGGAGCGGAGTATGCCGTTTCGTACCGGTTCGTGCGGCTCCGTCGGCGAGAAGAGACCAGAGTTCCCGGGATTCGATCACGAAAAGGTAACGAACATATCGGGCGAACAACCCCACCTCGGACGCCGAAGCGCCGAACATACTTTGGGCCGAACGGAGCATCGCAGGTCAGCGCCGCCGCTCCAGCCGGGTGTCGGGGTGCGGGCCGGGCAAGTCGGCCCAGTTCGTGGGATATTCACCCCTTCGGTCGACGTTCCCACGATTGATCACCGCATTGACAGTGCGTGCGGTTCGCCAGAGTATTTCGCGCATGTCCATTCCGGTTGCCCTCGTGTGGCGCCTGCACGTTGATCTGCGTCAGCAGGCCAGCGCGCTGTGTAGGAATTCCTGACCTTTTCTTCCGGCCGCGTTCGGCTGGTTGATTTCTCTTGCCCCGCAACGGGTTTCTGTGGCCCGAGGGGATAACCGCTTTTCCCGTTCCGGGTGGGTTTCGGGCTGCCCGGAGAACGGGGAAAGAAGTGCCTTCGCGGGCGCTTCACGGGAACACGAACAGGGAGACACAATGCGATTCAGCTCCTCCTCGGGCGCCCCGCCCCGATGGCGGAAAGCGCTGACCGTCGCCGGCGCGGTCGCGCTCGCGATCGGTGCGGTGACCTACACCGGGTCCAGCACCAGCGCCTACGCCGACGTCCAAGTGGTCACCGACGCCAAAACCGCGTCCGACGGCAAGCAGTACTGGGTGCAGAACCACCTGGTGAGCAAAGACCTTGCCGCGCAAGCGCGTTCCGCGGACGGCACGCCGAAGAAGTGGCTGCTGGTCTGGGCGGGCGACGAGAACATCGCCGACACCGCGGTGAAGGACGTCAAAAACCTGCCGGGATCGCTCGGCGGCGGTCTCGGCAAAGTCAAGAATGCCTTGCCCGGTCCCGATTTCCTCGCGGTGATCGACGCGACGCAGGGCTCGCCGACGTACGGCAAGGTGGTGAACACCGCGACCGTCGGGCCGCTTGTCGAGAACGAGCCGCACCACATGCAGTACGTGTGGCACAAGGGCGACACGATCTACGCCGGTGCGTTGTTCGCCGCGGCGACGTACGCGTTCGACGTCAGTGCGTTGCCGCAGTTGAAGCTCAAGGGCATCAGCCTGCCGACGCAGACGCTCGGCGGCTCCGTGCCGGACGCGTACTGGGTGTTGAAGGACGGCACCGCGTACGGCACGTACATGGGCGGGCCGGTCGTGCCCGGTCCGTACGCGTACCAGGACGGTTCCACGCAGATCGGCAACGGCTTCGCCGGCAGTCCGGGCGAGGTCGTGCACTTCGACCAGAACGCGCAGGTGCTGTCGCAGAATCCGGCGGCGACCCCGCAGGGCGACAACGCGAAGCTGTGCGACAACCTGCCGCAGATGGGCAAACCGTCCTGCGCGAACCCGCACGGCGTGCAGGCGCGCGAGGACCTCAACACCCTCGTCACCAGTGACTACGCCGAACCGCGCAACATCATTCTCGACCCGGTGAAGCAGCCGTCGCCGTATCTGCGCCGTCCGACGATCCGCACCTGGGACATCTCCGACCGCAACCACCCGAAGCTGAAAGCGGTGTCCTACCTGCACGACGGCCCGCGGGCGAATCCGGCGGACCCGCTGCACTCGGAAAGCCGCGCGGTCATGGAGACCACGGTGACGAACCTGCCCGGCCACAAGGGCGCGTTCGCCGAGACGATGCAGGGCGGCGCGATCTTCTACACGCCGGACATCACCGCGAAGGACCCGCACTGGATCGAGGTGTTCGACGACGGCACCGCGGGCAAGCCGATCTACTCGCAGAACGACTCCAACGGGGCCAGCTCCAACGGCGGCTGGCTGCAGACCAGCCCGGACGACCGGTTCCTGTACCACGCGGTGCAGGGCAGGCAGAAGGGCGCGCTCGGCCCGGACGACCCCGGCACCACCGGCGGCGTGTACGTGCTCGACATCCAGAAGCTGGTCGCGGCGGGCGACAAGGTCGAGGACATCAAGGGCCGCGTCGACACCGTGGAGAAGGCGCAGCAGGGCGGCGGGGGAGACCTGCCGACCGTCGTCGGCTCCGCGCCGATCAACCCGGGCGTGCCCGGGGCGGGCCCGCACTGGGGCGCGTACGACAACTTCGCGCTCGGCCAGGACGGTTTCTACCACGAAACCCAGCAGCCGCAGCACATCGCGGTGTCGAACTACTTCGTCGCCCGGTCCGGTTTGGACGGTGACCACAAGGTCAACCTGCTGAACCTGTCGCCGGACGGGAAGGTCGCGGTCGACGCGAACTTCCGCGACGAGTTCACCGGCCAGGTCGGCATCAACTTCAACCGGAAGTCGTGGCCGCACGGGGACTTCGGCAACGCCAAGCCGCACTCCGAGCTGTTCGTGGTCGCCGACCAGAACGTGAAGTAACTCGTTCCCGGCGCGCGGGCGTCCGTCCGCGCGCCGGGACTCTCCCCGAAGAAGGTCTCCATGGATCACCACGTCACTCCGGCCGCCACCGGATCGTCCGGGGTGGACAGTGCCGCGCTGATGCTGCGGCTGATACTGCTGCTGGCGACGGCATTCCTCGCCGGTACCGGGATTCTGCGTCCGCTCGTCGGACCGCTGCCGCGCAAGCTGTGGCTCACCACCGGCGCGCTGGGGGTCGGCTCGGCGGTGCTGGCCGCGGTGTCGGCGGCGACGGTCGACGTCAACCTCGTCGCGCTGATCGTGCACATCGTGCTCGCGTTGGCGGTGCCGGTGCTGCTTCGGTGGCCCTCGGCGGGCCGTTGGGCTTCGCTCGCGCTGGTCGTACTCGTGGTGTTGGAGACCTCCGTCGACGGCACGGGTATCTCCTTCGCTATCGACACTGTGTACGTCGCCGCAGCTGCGCTGTGGTTCGGCGTGACGCTGCTGTCGGCGTGGGTGCCGGTGGAGGAGTGGCGCTCGACGCCGTTGCGCGTCGGGCCGCTGTCGGTCAGCCTCGCCGGACTGTTGACGCTTGCGGGCGTCGTGCAGCTCGGCGTCTCCGGAGTCGCCTTCGACCGACGGCTGTACGAAACGCTCTTCGGCATCTCGCTGATCGTGGTGGTCCTGCTGCCCGCCGCGGTCACCGTCGTGTCAGCAATCTTGTTGTCTCGCAACGCTTCCATTCGCGGTTACCGCTACGGCGTCGCCGGGGTCGCGCTCGGTTTCGTCGCGTGGAGTGCGCTCGCCGCGGTGCCGCAGCCAGCGCCGTTACCGGTGCCCGGAGTGCCGCTGCTGGCGGACGCGACCGTCGGCGGCGCGAGCGTGCCGGTGCTGGTCAGCCCGCAACGGCCCGGACGCAACCTCGTGCACTTCCCGGCGAGCGCGGGCACGGACCTGTCCGCTGGCGTCGAGGGCGGGACCGTGACCACCGCGGCGGCGCGCGCCGGTGCGGAAGGCAGCTGGGCCGAGGTCGAACTTCCGCCCGGACGCAGCACTCTCGTCGTGCACAAGGGCGACGCGACCACCACGGTCGACGTCGACGCGGGCACGGAGGCAGGCCCGGCGGTGTCGGACGCTGACGCGCCGGAATGCGCGGAAGCCGCGCTCGGCGGTCTGGTGGCGGAGAAACGCGACGTGCTCACCAGTTGCCCGGCGGACGCGTTGTCGCCGGAGGACCGCGGTTCGCTGGTGAAGCTGGTCGAATTCCTCGCCTCGCGGAACCCGTCGGCGATCACGCTGGTCGAGGACAAGTCGCCGCGCGGGGTGCAAGCCGCCCAGCTCGTCCGTGAAACCGCCGCTCGCGCCGGGCTGCCGGTGCGCCCGGACGCGGCAGCGGACACCGCACTGGTGGTCGTCTCCGGCTGGAGCGACGGGTACCTCGCGATGAGCCGCGCCGCCGAGTCGCAGCGGCTCAAGCCGACGCACCAGTTCGGCCTGTATCTCGCGCCGTGGCTGCTCAACGGACCCATCGTCAACACCGTGGCCAGCGCGGCCATGCCGCTGCGCTTCGACCCGCGCGACCAGCTCGCGGTCAGCTACGCGGTGGCGGTCGGCAACAGCTTCGGCGGAGAAAGCCCGTCACTGGGCGGTTTCCGGACCTGGCTCGGTCCACAGTGGACAGCGGTGAACGGCGAGGTGCAGCTGTTCGCGGCCGCGCAGGTCAACGCGATGCCGATGTACCCGAACGAACCGCACGCGCCCGGCATGCAGGCCGCGCGCGACTACGCCGGGCAGTGGATCCCCGACGGAACCATCGTCCCGATCAGCGGCGCGCTCCGCTGACCCGCAGTTCCCCGAAGTACCCCGAAGAAAGGAAACCCCTGATGAAACGCACTGCCGCCCGGATCCTGCTGCCGCTCGCCGCGGCCGGGGCGTTCGCCGGATTCGGCGGGGGAGCGGCCAGCGCCGCCACCCCGGACGCCTCCGCTCCCGCCCAGCCCGCGGTCGCCGCTGGCCAGGCCGCCGCTCCGGAATCCTCCGTTGCCGGTCTCCCCGGTGGCCTGCCTTCCCTGCCGACCGGCGGCCTGCCCGCGCTTCCGACCGGCGGTCTGCCCACCCCGAGCCTCCCCGGCCTCCCGGGCGCGCCGACCGGAGGCAACCCGTCGATCTGGGTCGTCCCCGGCCTCGACGCGGGCAGCCTCCTCGGCCCCACGACCCAAGCCCCGGCGCAGCTCCTCGCGCCGGTGTTCAACCTCGTCACCGCCGTTTCCTGAGCACTGAAGGAGAAAGCCATGAAGAAGACAGTCGTCCGCGCCGTAGCCGCCACCGCGCTCGCCGGAGCCGCGGTGCTCGGCGCCGCCGCTCCCGCGCTGGCCGCCGCGCAGGACCAGCCCGGTGTCGTCGTGGTCGACGAGCCGGACACGTCGAACCTGAACAACATCTGGACGTTCGCGCCGCTCGGCGTGCCCGTGCTGGGCCTGATCCAGTCGCTGAACGGCGTCCCCGGCCGGATCCTGCCCGGCTGACCCCGACCCCGCCGGTGGTTCCCCTCGTCCCCGGGAACCGCCGGCGGACCCCGGAAAGAAGGACCATGGACAGACAGCTGATCGGCCGGCTCGCGATCGCCGGGATCGCGGTGGCCGCCGTCGCCGCGGCAGCAGTGATCCTCGGCGACGACGCAGACCCCGCCCCGGTCGCCGTCTCGACGCCGGCCGCGGTCGTGCCGCAGCGCGCCCCGGACCGCACCGTCACGCGCACCCTGGCCCCGACGACGTCCACCGCGCCGGCCGCGCCCGCTCTGTCCAGTTGGCAGATCACCTACGAACTCGCCGGCTCCGGCACCGCCACCGTCGTTTACGACGACAACGGCCTCGGCCTGGTGCACCAGGAGCTGTCCGTGCCGCTGCCCTGGCGCAAGACCCTGACCTGGCCGAAGTCCGCCGTCGCGCCGACCGTGCAGCTGATGGGCCAGTCGAGCGGCCCGGTCGAATGCCGGATCTCGGTGAACGGCGTGCTGGCGCGGTCCGCGAAAGCCGCCGACGGCGAGGTCGCCAGCTGCGCGGGACGGCTCAGCTGAGGTCTTTCGAGAACCAGTGCTCGGCGTACTTGTCGTCGTTGAACGCCTCGACCTCCGCGTAGCCCATCGACGCGTACAGCGCGCGTGCTTCGACCAGGTCGTCCCGGGTGTCGAGCCGCATCCGGACCGAGCCCAGCCGCTTCGCCGCCTCTTCGGCCGCCGTGACGATCAGCTTCCCGCCGCCGTGCCCGCGGTGCTCCGGGCGCACGTACACCTTCGTCAACGCGCTCAGCCCCGGCTCGACCACGCGGACCCCGACACAACCGGCCGGTTTGCCGTCCCGGTAGGCCATCAGGAAGGCCCCGGTCGGCGCGACGAGGCCGTCGGCGGGCTCGTCGGCCAGCGCCTCGTCCACCTCGGCGGGCGTGGCCGGACGGCCGTAATACCGCGACGCCACCTCGTCCATGTACTCGCGCAGGATCGCCGTCGCGTCGGGGTGTTCGGCCGGGATTTCGCTGATCTTCCAGTCCACGTCCCTCATCTTGGGGAGTCCGTCCACCGATTTCCCCGGCAGGTACCGTGCAGTCCGGCAGGGGAACCGAACGAGGAGGCGACATGGACGGCAGCGAGAACGTCGACCAGCCGGGGGACAAGAAGACCGGCGGCAGCCATGCCGCGCCGGAGGGGGCTGGAGTGCACCCGCTGATCGATCTGTCGCGCGACCCGAACCCGGGCAAGCCCGACCACGCGAAGCCGGACGAGGACTGACCCGCGGCTGGCCGGACGGGGACTGATCTCCGGCCCGGCCTGGACGAGGATTGACCCGGCCGGGCGAGGACTGACCCTCGGCTCGGCCCGGACGGGGACTGATCTCCGGCCCGGCCTGGACGAGGATTGACCCGGCCGGGCGAGGACTGACCCTCGGCTCGGCCCGGACGAGGACTAACCCGCGGCCCGGTCCGGACGAAGATTGGCCGCGGCCCGGTCCGACGAGGTTTGACCCCGGCCCGGCGGGTGCACACCGCCGGGCCGGGTTTCGCGGCTCCGCCCAGCCCTGAGGCGGGCGCCGTCTCCGGTGAGGTGCTTGTCACCCCGGGCGAGGTCCATTGTGGAACACCCGGCGGCTCTTCTTCTTGCCGCTGAAGAATTTCTCTCGCGTTCTTAACGCCGTCGCAAGCCGCGGCGCGGCTGCCGGCGAGCGATGCCCGGCGCGCGTCCATTCATTGGTCGCCCCGTCCCGGCATGCGAACCGAAGTGCGCTCTGACCGCGGGAACCCGGCCGGGAATAGCGTCGCCGAGCCCCGCGTTCTGCATCTCGGGAAGTCCCGCGCGGCACCGTCCCAAGGCCCCGATCTGGGGTTACGATGACCGGTCGGCGACCGTAGCGACCCCCCGCCCGGACCGCTCCGTGAGTGGACGGGTATCTTTGGAGACCGTGCCCGGCAGGCGTCGGGCCGCTCCGCGTGCCGTTGGGCATGAGCGGGGTGCTTTTGCACCCGGTTCACCGGCCTCGCCACGTGGGGTTCCGACGGAAAATCCCTCCGGGAAGTTACCGGTCGCGAGACCGTGACGCGGGCCGACACGCCCGACCGCGGGGACCGGTGAAGACACGAAGAAGCAAGATCACGACAGGAAGCTGGTCCATTGCCCACGATCCAGCAGCTGGTCCGCAAGGGCCGCCAGGACAAGGCTGCCAAGCAGAAGACCGCGGCCCTCAAGGGGAGCCCGCAGCGTCGTGGCGTGTGCACCCGCGTGTACACCACGACTCCCAAGAAGCCGAACTCGGCCCTGCGCAAGGTTGCTCGTGTGAAGCTGACCAGCGGTATCGAGGTCACCGCGTACATCCCGGGCGAAGGCCACAACCTGCAGGAGCACTCGATGGTGCTCGTGCGCGGTGGCCGGGTCAAGGACCTGCCGGGTGTTCGCTACAAGATCATCCGCGGTTCGCTCGACACCCAGGGTGTGAAGAACCGTAAGCAGGCGCGCAGCCGGTACGGCGCGAAGAAGGAGAAGAGCTAATGCCTCGCAAGGGTCCGGCGCCGAAGCGGCCGCTGATCTCCGACCCCGTCTACGCCTCCCCGCTGGTCACCCAGCTGGTGAACAAGGTGCTGAAGGACGGCAAGCGGTCCCTGGCCGAGCGCATTGTCTACGGCGCTCTCGAAGGCGCTCGCGAGAAGACCGGCACCGACCCGGTCGTCACGCTGAAGCGCGCGCTCGACAACGTGAAGCCCACCATCGAGGTGAAGAGCCGCCGCGTCGGTGGCGCCACCTACCAGGTGCCGATCGAGGTCAAGCCCGGCCGCTCCACCACGCTGGCGCTGCGCTGGCTGGTCTCCTTCTCGCAGGCCCGCCGCGAGAAGACGATGATCGAGCGGCTGCAGAACGAGCTGCTGGACGCGAGCAACGGCCTTGGCGCCAGCGTCAAGCGTCGCGAAGACACGCACAAGATGGCCGAGTCCAACAAGGCCTTCGCGCACTACCGCTGGTGATGACCGCCCGGCTGCCGATAGAAGCCATGCCGGGCCCCACGTTCGAGACAGGGGAACATTCTCGTGGCACGTGAAGTGCTGACCGACCTCAACAAGGTCCGCAACATCGGCATCATGGCGCACATCGACGCCGGTAAGACCACCACCACCGAGCGGATCCTGTTCTACACCGGGATCAACTACAAGCTCGGCGAAGTCCACGACGGCGCCGCCACGATGGACTGGATGGAGGAGGAGCAGAAGCGAGGCATCACCATCACCTCGGCTGCCACCACCACCTTCTGGAACGACTACCAGATCAACCTGATCGACACCCCCGGGCACGTCGACTTCACCGTCGAGGTGGAGCGCAACCTGCGGGTGCTCGACGGCGCGGTCGCCGTCTTCGACGGCAAGGAAGGCGTCGAGCCGCAGTCCGAGCAGGTCTGGCGGCAGGCGGACAAGTACGACGTCCCGCGCATCTGCTTCGTCAACAAGATGGACAAGCTGGGTGCGGACTACTACTACACCCTGCAGACCATCTCGGACCGTCTCGGCGTCCGGCCGCTGGCCATCCAGCTGCCGATCGGCGCGGAGAACGAGTTCGAGGGCGTCATCGACCTGGTCCGGATGAAGGCCCTGGTCTGGCGCGGCGAGGTGCAGAAGGGCGACGACTACTCCGTCGAGGACATCCCGGCCGAGCTGGCCGACCGCGCGGCCGAGTACCGCGAGAAGCTGATCGAGGCCGTCGCCGAGACCGACGACGCGCTGATGGAGAAGTTCCTCGAGGGCGAAGAGCTGACCCAGGACGAGATCAAGGGCGGCATCCGCAAGCTGGTCGTCACCCGCGAGGCGTTCCCGGTGCTCGCCGGCTCCGCGTTCAAGAACAAGGGCGTGCAGCCGATGCTGGACGCGGTCATCGACTACCTGCCGTCGCCGCTGGACGTGCCGCCGGTCGAGGGTCTGCTGCCCGACGGCGAGACCCCGGTCACCCGGCACGCGACGACCGAGGAGCCGTTCTCCGCGCTCGCGTTCAAGATCGCCGCGCACCCGTTCTTCGGCAAGCTGACCTACATCCGGGTCTACTCGGGCAAGGTCGCCTCCGGCGCCCAGGTCGTCAACGCGACCAAGGAGCGCAAGGAGCGCATCGGGAAGATCTTCCAGATGCACTCCAACAAGGAGAACCCGGTCGACGAGGCTCTGGCCGGCCACATCTACGCGGTCATCGGCCTGAAGGACACCACCACCGGTGACACCCTTGCCGACGCGCAGAACCCGGTCGTGCTCGAGTCCATGACCTTCCCGGACCCGGTCATCAAGGTGGCCATCGAGCCGAAGACCAAGGCCGACCAGGAGAAGCTCTCCCTGGCGATCCAGAAGCTCGCCGAGGAAGACCCCACGTTCCAGGTCAACCTGGACGAGGACACCGGTCAGACGATCATCGCGGGCATGGGCGAGCTGCACCTCGAGGTGCTGGTCAACCGCATGAAGTCCGACTACAAGGTCGAGGCGAACATCGGCAAGCCGCAGGTCGCCTACCGCGAGACCATCAAGAAGACCGTGGACAAGCTCGACTACGTCCACAAGAAGCAGACCGGTGGTTCCGGCCAGTTCGCGAAGGTCATCGTGAAGCTGGAGCCGCTCGAGCGCACCGACGGTGCTCTCTACGAGTTCGACAACAAGGTGACCGGTGGCCGCGTGCCGCGGGAGTACATCCCGTCGGTCGACGCGGGCGCCCAGGACGCGATGCAGTACGGCGTGCTGGCCGGCTACCCGCTCGTCGGGTTGAAGTTCACCTTGTTGGATGGCGCGTACCACGAGGTCGACTCTTCCGAAATGGCGTTCAAGATCGCCGGTTCCATGGCGATGAAGGAAGCCGCGAAGAAGGCAGGCCCGGTCATCCTCGAGCCGATGATGGCCGTCGAGGTCACGACTCCCGAGGACTACATGGGTGACGTGATCGGCGACCTCAACTCCCGCCGTGGCCAGATCCAGGCCATGGAGGAGCGCGCCGGTACCCGTGTCGTGAAGGCACTGGTCCCGCTGTCGGAGATGTTCGGCTACGTCGGCGACCTGCGGTCCCGTACCCAGGGCCGGGCGAACTACTCCATGGTGTTCGACTCCTACGCCGAGGTTCCCGCGAACGTCGCGAAGGAAATCATCGCGAAGGCGACGGGGGAGTAATCCCCTCCGCTCGCGGGCATTAAGGGACTCTCCTGAACGTCCGCAGCAACGACGAAGGAACATTCGCGGGGCGGCAGCCACGCTGCCCCGCGAGCACAAAGCAAATCCAGTCCAGGAGGACATTCCAGTGGCGAAGGCGAAGTTCGAGCGGAGCAAGCCGCACGTCAACATCGGCACCATCGGTCACGTCGACCACGGCAAGACCACGCTGACCGCGGCGATCACCAAGGTTCTGCACGACGCGTACCCGGAGCTGAACGAAGCCCGTGCGTTCGACCAGATCGACAACGCGCCGGAAGAGAAGCAGCGCGGTATCACGATCAACATCTCGCACGTCGAGTACCAGACCGAGAAGCGTCACTACGCGCACGTGGACGCCCCCGGTCACGCTGACTACATCAAGAACATGATCACCGGTGCCGCGCAGATGGACGGCGCGATCCTGGTGGTCGCGGCGACCGACGGCCCGATGCCGCAGACCCGCGAGCACGTGCTGCTGGCCCGCCAGGTCGGCGTGCCCTACATCGTCGTGGCGCTGAACAAGGCCGACATGGTCGACGACGAGGAGATCCTCGAGCTCGTCGAGCTGGAGGTCCGCGAGCTGCTGTCCTCGCAGGAGTTCCCGGGCGACGACGCGCCGGTCGTGCGCGTCTCCGGCCTCAAGGCCCTCGAGGGCGACCAGAAGTGGGCCGACGCCGTGCTCGAGCTGATGCACGCCGTCGACGACAACGTGCCGGACCCGGTGCGCGAGCTCGAGAAGCCCTTCCTGATGCCGATCGAGGACGTCTTCACGATCACCGGCCGCGGCACCGTCGTGACCGGTCGCGTGGAGCGCGGCCAGGTCAACGTCAACGAAGAGGTCGAGATCGTGGGTATCCGCGAGAAGTCGACCAAGACCACCGTCACCGGTGTCGAGATGTTCCGCAAGCTGCTCGACTCGGGCCAGGCGGGCGACAACGTCGGCCTCCTGCTGCGCGGCATCAAGCGCGAGGACGTCGAGCGCGGCCAGGTCGTCGTGAAGCCGGGCACCACCACCCCGCACACCGAGTTCGAGGGCCGGGTCTACATCCTGTCCAAGGACGAGGGCGGACGGCACACCCCGTTCTTCAACAACTACCGCCCGCAGTTCTACTTCCGCACCACGGACGTGACCGGCGTCGTGACCCTCCCCGAGGGCACCGAGATGGTCATGCCGGGCGACAACACGGACATCAGCGTCGTGCTGATCCAGCCGGTCGCCATGGACGAGGGTCTGCGCTTCGCCATCCGCGAGGGTGGCCGGACCGTCGGCGCGGGCCAGGTTACCAAGATCAACAAGTGACGTCGGCGCCCTGAATTCGGGTCAATACACCCCCGAGTTCAGGGCGTCAACTCACGTGTGCGACACTATTCAGGTTGCTCGTCCTGGGGCGGCCGAATCCTGATCGGTTTTCAATCGACTGGGTTCCGGCCGCCCTGGTATGAGCGGCCACGGTCCGTGGAGCTCGTCCTTCGGGTGAGGCTAGCGGGCAAGGCCAGTAGGGACGACCCCGTGTCGGCCCGCGGCCTCCTCACGTAGAGGAAGACCAGGCAAGACGACGATCCTTAGGGATCCGTCTGTGCGGCGGGCGCGACACGCCCGACCGCGTGGACCGGGGACAGGGCCGTTGAACTGCTGAAACCCGGGCTCCGGCCCAGGTTGACGAGACAAAGCGGCACGAGACGACAAGGAACGCAGCCACCATGGCGGGACAGAAGATCCGCATCCGGCTCAAGGCCTACGACCACGAGGCGATCGACACCTCGGCGCGCAAGATCGTGGAAACGGTCACGCGCACCGGTGCCCGTGTTGTCGGGCCGGTGCCGCTGCCTACCGAGAAGAACGTTTACTGCGTCATCCGCTCGCCGCACAAGTACAAGGACTCGCGCGAGCACTTCGAGATGCGCACGCACAAGCGTCTGATCGACATCCTCGACCCGACGCCGAAGACGGTCGACGCGCTCATGCGCATCGACCTCCCGGCGAGCGTCGACGTCAACATCCAGTAAGCGTTGGGCGAGCGGCGGAGATAAGAACTCATGTCTGACAGGCAAATGAAGGGCATCCTGGGCACCAAGCTCGGCATGACCCAGGTCTTCGACGAGCAGAACCGGGTCGTCCCGGTCACTGTCGTCAAGGCCGGTCCGAACGTGGTGACCCAGGTCCGGACCACCGACAAAGACGGCTACGCGGCCGTGCAGCTGGCGTTCGGCGCGGTCGACCCGCGCAAGGTGAACAAGCCGCGCACCGGCCACTTCGACAAGGCTGGCGTGACGCCGCGCCGGCACCTCGCCGAGCTGCGCACCACCGACGCCGAGACCTACGAGGTCGGCCAGGAGATCACCGCTGAGGTGTTCGAGGCTGGCACTTCGGTCGACGTGACCGGTACCAGCAAGGGCAAGGGCTACGCCGGTGTCATGAAGCGCCACGGCTTCAAGGGCCAGGGCGCGAGCCACGGTGCGCAGGCCGTGCACCGCAAGCCGGGTTCGATCGGCGGCTGCGCCACGCCGGGCCGCGTGTTCAAGGGCCTGCGCATGGCGGGCCGGATGGGTAGCGACCGGGTCACCACGCAGGGCCTGACCGTGCACGCCGTGCGCGCCGAGGACGGCCTGCTGCTGATCAAGGGCGCGGTGCCCGGTCCCAAGGGCGGCCTGCTGTTCGTGCGCAGCGCCGCGAAGGGTGGAAACTGACGATGACGAGCGTCGAGCTGAAGACTCCGGCCGGTAAAGCCGACGGCACCGTCGAGCTCCCCGGGGAGATCTTCGACGTGCAGGCCAACGTCGCGCTGATGCACCAGGTCGTGGTGGGCCAGCTGGCCGCCGCGCGCCAGGGCACGCACGACACGAAGACCCGCGGTGAGGTCTCCGGTGGCGGCAAGAAGCCGTACCGGCAGAAGGGCACCGGGCGCGCCCGCCAGGGTTCGACCCGTGCGCCGCAGTTCGCCGGCGGTGGCGTCGTGCACGGCCCCACGCCGCGCGACTACACCCAGCGCACCCCGAAGAAGATGAAGGCCGCCGCTCTGCGTGGCGCCCTCTCCGACCGGGCCCGCGCCGGCCAGCTGCACGTCGTGACGGAACTGGTCACCGGCGAGAAGCCGTCGACCAAGACCGCGAAGTCGGCGATCGCCGCCGCGACCCAGGCCAAGCGCGTTCTCGTGGTCCTGCACCGCGACGAGGAGCTCGCCTGGGTGTCCGCGCGGAACCTGCCGTACGTGCACCTGATCTGGGCTGACCAGCTCAACACCTACGACGTCCTGGTCAACGACGACGTCGTGTTCACCAAGGCCGCCTACGACGCGTTCGTGGCAGGTCCCGTCCGCGGGAAGGTCGTCAAGGCCCTCGCGCGTTCGAGCGAGGTTTCGGAAGGGAGTGACGAGAAGTGAGCTCGGTCGCCATCCCGGACCCCCGCGACATCCTGCTCGCGCCGGTGATCTCCGAGAAGTCCTACGGACTGCTCGAGGACCACAAGTACACGTTCATCGTCCGTCCGGACGCCAACAAGACCCAGATCAAGATCGCGGTCGAGAAGGTGTTCGGCGTGAAGGTCGTCAGTGTCAACACGGCCAACCGCCAGGGCAAGCGGAAGCGGACTCGTACCGGCTTCGGCAAGCGCAAGGACACCAAGCGCGCCATCGTGACTCTTTCGCCTGAGAGCAAGGCGATCGAGATCTTCGGCGGACCCACCGCGTAAAGGACTGAGCTGACAATGGGCATCCGCAAGTACAAGCCGACGACCCCGGGTCGTCGCGGTTCGAGCGTCTCGGACTTCGCCGAGATCACCCGGTCCACGCCGGAGAAGTCGCTGCTGCGTCCGCTGAGCAAGACCGGCGGCCGGAACGCTTCGGGCAAGATCACCACCCGGCACAAGGGCGGTGGCCACAAGCGCGCCTACCGCGTGATCGACTTCCGTCGTCACGACAAGGACGGCGTGCCGGCCAAGGTCGCGCACATCGAGTACGACCCCAACCGCACCGCGCGCATCGCGCTGCTGCACTACGCCGACGGCGAGAAGCGCTACATCATCGCGCCGGAGAAGCTGAAGCAGGGCGACACGGTCGAGAACGGCCCCCGCGCCGACATCAAGCCGGGCAACAACCTGCCGCTGCGCAACATCCCGGTCGGCACCGTGATCCACGCGATCGAGCTCCGCCCCGGCGGCGGCGCGAAGATGGCCCGGTCCGCCGGCGCCCGCGTGCAGCTCGTCGCCAAGGACGGTCCCTACGCCCAGCTGCGTCTCCCCTCGGGCGAGATTCGCAACGTGGACGTGCGCAACCGCGCGACCGTCGGCGAGGTCGGCAACTCGGAGCACTCGAACATCAACTGGGGCAAGGCGGGCCGCAACCGCTGGCGCGGCAAGCGCCCGACTGTCCGCGGTGTCGTGATGAACCCGGTCGACCACCCGCACGGCGGTGGTGAGGGCAAGACGTCCGGTGGTCGCCACCCGGTGAACCCGAACGGCAAGCCCGAAGGCCGCACTCGCAAGAGCAAGCCGTCCGACAAATTGATCGTCCGCCGCCGGCGCACCGGCAAGAAGCGCTGAGCAGGGAGGTAGAAGCACATGCCACGCAGCCTTAAGAAGGGCCCGTTCGTGGACGACCACCTGCTCAAGAAGGTGGACGCTCTCAACGAATCGGGCAAGAAGACCGTGATCAAGACTTGGTCGCGGCGCTCCACGATCATCCCGGACTTCCTGGGTCACACGATCGCGGTGCACGACGGCCGCAAGCACGTCCCGGTGTTCGTCACCGAGGCGATGGTGGGTCACAAGCTGGGCGAGTTCGCCCCGACGCGGACCTTCAAGGGCCACATCAAGGACGACCGCAAGTCGCGCCGCCGCTGAGCGGGCCAGAGAAAGTTAAGGGAAGCAGATGAACGCCCAGTCAAACGCCACGGCCGCAGCCGAAGAGCTGCCTACGGCCGTCGCGCGGGCTCGTTTCGTCCGGGACGCCCCGATGAAGGTGCGCCGGGTGATCGAGCTCGTCAAGGGTCGTAGCGTCAGCGAGGCCTTGGCCGTGCTCCGGTTCGCGCCGCAGGCGGCCAGCACGCCGCTCGCGAAGGTCATCGCCAGCGCGGCGGCCAACGCCGAGAACAACCTCCAGCTGGACCCGGAGACGCTCTGGATCAAGTCCGCGACCGCCGACGAGGGCCCGACCCTCAAGCGCATCCGTCCGCGTGCCCAGGGCCGTGCGTACCGGATCCGCAAGCGCACCAGCCACATCACCGTGGTGGTCGAGTCGCGGCCTGCGGAGAAGAAGAGCAACAAGAAGGCAGGTGGCCGGTAGTGGGCCAGAAGATCAACCCGCACGGCTTCCGCCTGGGTATCACCACTGACTGGAAGTCGCGCTGGTACGCCGACAAGCAGTACGCGGAGTACGTGGCCGAGGACGTCAAGATCCGCAAGCTGCTCTCCACCGGCATGGAGCGCGCCGGCATCTCCAAGGTCGAGATCGAGCGCACCCGTGACCGGGTTCGCGTCGACATCCACACCGCCCGGCCGGGCATCGTCATCGGCCGCCGCGGCGCGGAGGCCGACCGGATCCGCGGCGCGCTGGAGAAGCTGACCAAGAAGCAGGTCCAGCTGAACATCCTCGAGGTGAAGAACCCCGAGGCGGACGCGCAGCTGGTCGCGCAGGGTGTCGCGGAGCAGCTGAGCAACCGCGTGGCGTTCCGCCGCGCGATGCGCAAGGCGATCCAGACCTCCATGCGCTCGCCGCAGGTCAAGGGCATCCGCGTGCAGTGCGGCGGTCGTCTCGGCGGTGCCGAGATGTCCCGTTCCGAGCACTACCGCGACGGCCGGGTCCCGCTGCACACGCTGCGCGCTGACATCGACTACGGCTTCTTCGAGGCCAAGACGACGTTCGGCCGCATCGGCGTGAAGGTGTGGATCTACAAGGGCGAGCTGGTCGGCGGCCTGAAGGCGCGCGCCGAGCGCGACGCCGCCGCGTCGGCCGCGGACCGCGCGCCGCGCCGCGACCGCGGCGACCGGCCGTCCCGCCCGCGCCGTTCCGGCGCGTCGGGCACGACCGCGACGTCGACCGAGGCTGGTCGCGCCGCTGCCGCCGCGAAGAGCGACAACGCGACCGAAGCGGCTCCGGCCGCCGAGACCGCAGAAAAGACGGAGGGCTGAGACGTGCTCATCCCGCGCAGGGTCAAGCACCGCAAGCAGCACTCCCCGAAGCGCCACGGCGCCGCCAAGGGCGGTACCAAGGTCAACTTCGGCGAGTACGGCATCCAGGCGCTTGAGCACAGCTACGTGACGAACCGGCAGATCGAGTCCGCTCGTATCGCCATGACCCGTCACATCAAGCGTGGCGGCAAGGTGTGGACGACGATCTACCCGGACCGCCCGCTGACCAAGAAGCCGGCGGAAACCCGCATGGGTTCCGGCAAGGGTTCGCCCGAGTGGTGGATCGCCAACGTGAAGCCGGGCCGCGTGATGTTCGAGATCAGCTTCCCGAACGAGGAGACCGCCCGCGAGGCGCTCCGCCGCGCGATCCACAAGCTGCCCATGAAGTGCCGCATCGTGACCCGGGAAGGTGAGTTCTGATGGCTAACGGAGCCGCACAGGCATCCGAGCTGCGTGAGCTCACCGCCGAAGAGCTCGTGCTGCGTCTGAAGGAATACAAGGAGGAGCTCTTCAACCTCCGCTTCCAGATGGCGACCGGGCAGCTGGACAACAACCGTCGGCTGCGCACCGTCCGCACGGACATCGCGCGGATCTACACGGTCATGCGCGAGCGCGAGCTCGGCCTGTCCGTGGCTCCCGACGCCGAAAGTGAAGGTGCCGCATGAGCGAGGCTGCCACCGAGAAGACCGCCCGGAACTACCGCAAGGTCCGTGAGGGTTACGTCGTCTCGGACAAGATGGACAAGACGATCGTGGTCGAGCTCGAGGACCGCAAGAAGCACCCGCGCTACTCGAAGGTCGTCCGCACCACCTCCAAGGTGAAGGTGCACGACGAGAACAACGAGGCGGGCGTGGGCGACCGGGTCACCCTGATGGAGACCCGTCCGCTGTCGGCGACCAAGCGCTGGCGTCTGGTGCAGGTCGTGGAGAAGGCCAAGTAAGCAGGGCTCTTTCGGGAGTCCTTGGTTCCGCAAGGCTCGCGACAGCGAGAACCAGCGCGACATACAGGAGTTGACGTGATCCAGCAGGAGTCGCGGCTTCGGGTTGCCGACAACACGGGCGCGAAGGAAATCCTTTGCATCCGCGTGCTCGGCGGATCCGGGCGGCGCTACGCCGGCATCGGCGACATCATCGTCGCCACCGTGAAGGACGCCATCCCGGCCGCCGGGGTGAAGAAGGGCGATGTCGTCAAGGCTGTCATCGTCCGCACGGTGAAGGAGCGCCGTCGTCCGGACGGTTCCTACATCCGGTTCGACGAGAACGCCGCCGTGCTCATCAAGAACGACAACGAGCCCCGGGGCACCCGCATCTTCGGCCCGGTGGGCCGCGAGCTGCGCGACCGAAAGTTCATGAAGATCATTTCGCTCGCGCCGGAGGTGCTGTGATGAAGGTGAAGAAGGGCGACACGGTCGTCGTTATCGCCGGCAAGGACAAGGGCGCCAAGGGCAAGGTCATCCAGGCCTACCCGGACCGCGAGCGCGTTCTGGTCGAGGGTGTCAACCGGATCAAGAAGCACACCCGGATCACCCAGACCCAGCGCGGCGCG
This sequence comes from Amycolatopsis sp. VC5-11, assembly GCF_037034185.1. Classification (NCBI taxonomy): domain Bacteria; kingdom Bacillati; phylum Actinomycetota; class Actinomycetes; order Pseudonocardiales; family Pseudonocardiaceae; genus Amycolatopsis; species Amycolatopsis sp. VC5-11. The sequence continues at coordinate 55,672 of NZ_JBAGKF010000029.1, forward strand.
CAGTCCGGCGGCATCGTGACCCAGGAAGCGCCCATCCACGTCTCGAACGTGATGGTCGTGGACTCGGACGGCAAGCCGACCCGGGTGGGCTACCGCATCGGCGAGGACGGCAAGAAGGTCCGGGTCTCGCGCCGGAACGGCAAGGACATCTGACATGACCACCGCAGAGAAGATCGTGCCGCGTCTCAAGACCCGGTACCGCGAAGAGATCAAGGGCGAGCTCCAGAAGGAGTTCTCCATCCCCAACGTGCACCAGATTCCCGGCGTCGTGAAGATCGTCGTGAACATGGGTGTCGGGGACGCCGCCCGGGACAGCAAGCTGATCGACGGCGCGGTCCGCGACCTCGCCCTGATCACCGGGCAGAAGCCGGAAATCCGCAAGGCCCGCAAGTCGATCGCGCAGTTCAAGCTGCGCGAGGGCCAGCCGATCGGCGCGCGCGTCACGCTGCGCGGCGACCGGATGTGGGAGTTCCTCGACCGGCTGCTGACCATCGCGCTGCCCCGTATCCGCGACTTCCGCGGGCTTTCGCCCAAGCAGTTCGACGGCAACGGCAACTACACGTTCGGTCTCAACGAGCAGTCGATGTTCCACGAGATCAACCCGGACGACATCGACCGCCCTCGCGGCATGGACGTCACCGTCGTCACGACCGCCACCACCGACGACGAGGGCCGGGCGTTGCTGCGCAAGCTCGGTTTCCCGTTCAAGGAGAACTGAGCCGATGGCCAAGAAAGCGCTAGTCAGCAAGGCTTCGAAGAAGCCGAAGTTCGCGGTGCGCGCCTACACCCGTTGCAACCGGTGCGGTCGCCCGCACTCGGTGTACCGCAAGTTCGGCCTGTGCCGGATCTGCCTCCGGGAGATGGCGCACGCGGGCGAACTGCCCGGTGTCCACAAGTCCAGCTGGTAAGGCTCGAAACTCTATTCCCAGTTCGCCACAGGCCCCGCCGACCCGGCCGGAGACCGCTCCGGCCGGGCGAGGCGGGGAACCAGGCGAGAAAGGTTGACAGGTCACCATGACGATGACCGACCCCATCGCAGACTTCTTGACCCGTCTGCGCAACGCGAACTCGGCTTACCACGACGAGGTCGTGCTTCCGCACTCGAAGATCAAGGCGAACATCGCCGAGATCCTCAAGCGCGAGGGCTACATCGCGAGCTACCGCGACGAGCCGGGCGAGAAGCACAAGAACCTGGTCGTCGAGCTGAAGTACGGCCCCAACCGCGAGCGGAGCATCGCCGGCCTTCGCCGCGTCTCCAAGCCGGGTCTGCGGGTCTACGCAAAATCGACCGAACTGCCGTCCGTTCTCGGCGGCCTCGGCGTCGCGATCATCTCGACGTCCGGCGGCCTGCAGACCGACCGGCAGGCCAAGCGCAACAACGTGGGCGGCGAAGTCCTCGCCTACGTCTGGTAAGGAAGGGGGCACAGACATGTCACGCATCGGAAAGCTGCCGGTCGCCGTCCCCTCCGGGGTCGAGGTGACCATCGACGGCCAGAACGTCAAGGTCAAGGGGCCGAAGGGCACCCTGGAGCACACCGTCGCCGAGCCGATCGTCGTCGAGCGCGACGAGGACGGCGCCCTCCTGGTGAAGCGCCCGGACGACGAGCGCACGAGCCGCGCCCTGCACGGCCTCACCCGCACGCTGGTGAACAACCTCGTGGTGGGCGTGACCGAGGGCTACGAGAAGAAGCTCGAGATCCACGGCGTCGGTTACCGCGTGCAGGCCAAGGGCTCGGACCTCGAGTTCGCCCTCGGCTACAGCCACCCGGTCAAGATCGAGGCTCCGGAAGGCATCACCTTCAAGGTGGAGTCGCCGACCCGGTTCTCGGTCTCCGGCATCGACAAGCAGAAGGTCGGCCAGACCGCCGCGGTCATCCGCAAGCTGCGCCGCCCGGACCCGTACAAGGGCAAGGGCCTGCGGTACGAGGGTGAGAAGATCCGCCGCAAGGTCGGAAAGACGGGTAAGTGATGAGCGACACGACTACCACGAAGCGCAAGCCGGTCGGCAAGGACATCTCGACCCGCCGCCGCGTCGCCAAGACCCGTCGGCACTTCCGCCTCCGCAAGAAGATCAGCGGCACGCCGGTGCGTCCGCGCATGGTCGTCAAGCGGTCCTCGCGGCACATCACCGTGCAGGTGATCGACGACCTCGCCGGTCACACGCTGGCGTCGGCGTCCACCCTCGAGTCGGACCTGCGGTCCTTCGAGGGCGACAAGAAGGCCAAGGCGGCCAAGGTCGGCGAACTGGTCGCTTCGCGCGCCAAGGACGCCGGCATCGAAGCCGTGGTGTTCGACCGTGGCGGCAACGCCTACCACGGCCGCATCGCCGCGCTCGCCGACGCCGCCCGCGAGGCGGGGTTGAAGTTCTGATGCACATGCTCGTGAATGGAAGGAAAGCCTGATGCCGGGACGTACACGGCAATTCGGCGGCGGCCAGGGCGGACCGGGTCAGGGCGGCAACGACCGCGGTGACCGTCGGGACCGTCGCGACCGGCGCGACGGCGGCCGTGGCGGGGCGGCCCAGGACAAGACCCCGCACCTTGAGAAGGTCGTGACGATCAACCGCGTCGCCAAGGTCGTCAAGGGCGGTCGTCGCTTCAGCTTCACCGCCCTGGTGGTCGTCGGCGACGGCGACGGTCAGGTCGGCGTCGGCTACGGCAAGGCCAAGGAAGTTCCCGCGGCCATCGCCAAGGGCGTCGAGGAAGCGAAGAAGAACTTCTTCCGCGTTCCGCGCGTCGCCGGCACCATTCCGCACCCGATCCAGGGTGAGGAAGCCGCCGGGGTCGTGCTGCTCCGTCCCGCGTCCGCTGGTACCGGTGTCATCGCCGGCGGCCCGGTGCGCGCGGTGCTGGAGTGCGCGGGCGTCCACGACGTGCTGTCGAAGTCGCTCGGCTCCGACAACGCCATCAACATCGTGCACGCGACCGTGGCGGCTCTGAAGGGTCTGCAGCGTCCGGAGGAGGTGGCCGCTCGCCGCGGTCTGCCGCTCGAGGACGTCGCCCCGGCCCGGATGCTGCGCCAGCGTGCCGGCCAGGGGGTCTGACATGGCTCAGCTCAAGGTCACTCAGGTCAAGAGCAAGATCGGCACGAAGCACGCTCACCGCGAGTCGCTGCGCACCCTCGGGCTGCGCAAGATCCGCCAGAGCGTCGTGCGTGAGGACACCCCCCAGGTGCGCGGCCTGATCCACACCGTCCGCCACCTGGTGGAGGTCGAGGAGGTCCAGGCATGACCGCCATCAAGATCCACCACCTTCGTCCGGCTCCTGGCGCCAAGCGCGACAAGATCCGCGTCGGCCGTGGTGAGGGTTCGAAGGGCAAGACCGCCGGTCGCGGCACGAAGGGCACCAAGGCCCGGAAGAACGTGCCCGCCGGTTTCGAGGGTGGGCAGATGCCCATCCACATGCGGCTGCCGAAGCTGCGTGGGTTCAAGAACCGGTTCCGCACCGAGTACCAGCCGGTGAACGTGGGCGACATCGCCCGCGTGTTCGCCGACGGCGGCAAGGTCGGGCCGGAGGAGCTGGCTGCCAACGGGCTTGTTCGCAAGGGCAAGCTGGTCAAGGTTCTCGGGAACGGGGACTTGAACGGGGTCAAGCTTGAGCTGACCGCGCACGCTTTCTCCGGTTCTGCCAAGGAGAAGATCGAGGCTGCTGGTGGTTCGGCCACCGTTAGCTGATCTGGCTGCGTTTTAGGCGGGCCCGTCCGGTTTTCCGGGCGGGCCCGTTTTTTGTTTCTGTGTGTGGGGCCTCGTCGCCTGGCGGCGACATCGCTTGGTGGTTGCGTGGGGCACCCCGAAGCTTGATTGTGCTGACGGTTCGGGGGTGCTTGTCAAGGCGG
>NZ_JBAGKF010000030.1:0-56666 GCF_037034185.1 Amycolatopsis sp. VC5-11
GCACGATCCGGAGGGTTCCCCTCACAGATGTCGGCAGGAGCGGAGAGCTGGCCGCACACCACAGCTACCGAGAAAACCCCAATGCGGCATTGGGTGCATCTGACGCACCCAATGTGGCATCGGGGCGCTTGAAGCGGGGCAGGTCAGCCGCGCTGGGTGCGGACTCCGAGCAGCACGTCCTCCCAGGACGGCACGATCGGATGGTTCTTCTTCGCCTTCGTGCGCGGCTGCTCGGCTTCGTCGCCGTCGGACTCGCCCGGGACACGCGGGATCTCGCGGGTCTCGTCGTCGCCCTCGTCCGGACCCTCGATGGCGCGCGGTTCCTCGACGGCGTCGAGCGTCGGCTGCACCACCGAATCGCGGGCGGGGGCCAGCGCCCGCACGGTGCGCGGGGCGACGTAGGAGTTCGGGTTCAGCAGGACTTCGGCGTTCTCGTCGAGCGCGTGCACCGTTCCGCCGTGTGCGCCGGGCGAGAACGACCAGTGCGCGCGGTTGTCGGAGCGGCCGGCTTTCCAGCGCAGCACGACGACCCACTTGCCGTCGTCGCCGCGCCAGGCGTCCCAGGCGGCCTGGTTGTAGTCGTGGCCGCGGACGCCGAAGGCGTAGGCGATGACCTCGCCGAGCGTCTGGACGTCGGGCCCGTCCTCGCGGACCGGGTGCGCCGACTGCGCGAGTTCCGCCGTGCGGGACCGTTCGAGCAGCACCGGATAAGCGAATCGCTCCACCCGCTGCGTCGAGACGCCCGCGCTGCTCGCGACCTGCTCGACGGACTCGCCCGCGCGGATTCGCGCCTGGATCTCGCGTGGCCGCATCTGGCTCTCCAACTCGATCTCGATCTGGCCCAGCCGGGCTATGTCCCCCCTCGCCGCCGCACGCAGTCTCTCGTCGGCCGGGAGCAGGAAGCGGGTACGGCTCGCCGGGTCCTCCAGCACGAGGGACTTCCCGTCCTCGTGCAGCCCGACCACCCGCAACGCCCGCATTTCTCGCCTCCCCGGTGTTCACCTTTGTGGGTGCCCACGTTAGAACGGCGCGTCGGCTTGACGTGCGAGGCGCGCCGACGCCTCACCCATCCGAACTCAATCCGACGGCACTTTCCCGGCCATTTTCGCCGCGCCGGAGATCGGTCACACTCGTGACACGCCGACCACGGTCTGTCACGAACGAGTGGTCATGAACGCGAACCGCCCCGCGAGCCGGAGGGCTGGCGGGGCGGTTTGGGCGTTTCGGCGCGTTTTCGGTTCAGCCGAGCCGTTCCACGACGTATTCGATGCTCTGGGTGAGCTTCGTGACGTCGTCCGGGTCGATCGCCGGGAACAGGCCGACGCGCAGCTGGTTGCGGCCCAGCTTCCGGTACGGCTCGGTGTCGACGATCCCGTTGGCGCGCAACGCCTTCGCGACCGCGGCGGCGTCGACCTCGTCGGCGAAGTCGACCGTGCCGACGACCTGCGAGCGCAGCTCCGGGTTCGTCACGAACGGCGTGGTGTACGAGGTCTTCTCGGCCCATTCGTACAGCCGGCTCGAGGATTCCTTGGTGCGCGAGGTGGTCCAGTCGAGGCCGCCCTGGCCGTTCATCCACTCGATCTGCTCGGCGAGCAGGAAAAGCGTGGAGACGGCGGGGGTGTTGTAGGTCTGGTCCTTGCGCGAGTTGTCCAGCGCGGTGGTGAGCGACAGGAATTCGGGGATCCAGCGGTCGCCGCCGCCGATCTCGCCGATCCGCTCGATCGCGGCGGGCGAGGCGAGCGCGATCCACAGCCCGCCGTCGGACGCGAACGACTTCTGCGGCGCGAAGTAGTAGACGTCGAAGTCCTCGGCCTTGACCGGGAGACCGCCGGCGCCGGACGTCGCGTCGATCGCGACCAGCGCGCCGTCGCTGCCCTCGGGACGCCGCACCGGCACCGCGACGCCGGTGGAGGTCTCGTTGTGCGCCCAGCCGACGAGGTCCGCACCCTGCTGGTAGGCGATCTCCGGCGCGCTGCCCGGGTCGGCCTTCACCACGATCGACTCGCCGAGGAACGGTGCCTTGTTCGTGACGGTCGCGAACTTCGAGGAGAACTCGCCGTAGGTGAAGTGCTGGGCGCGCTCGCGCACGAGGCCGAACGCGGCGGCGTCCCAGAACGCGGTCGTCCCGCCGTTGCCGAGGATGACCTCGTAGCCGTCCGGGAGCGAGAACAGCTCGGACAGCCCGGCGCGCACCCGGCCGACGAGCGACTTGACCGGCTTCTGCCGGTGCGAGGTGCCGAGGTAGGTGGAACCGGACCGGGCGAGGGCGGCGAGCTGCTCTTCGCGGACCTTCGAGGGTCCGCAGCCGAAGCGGCCGTCGGCCGGCTTGAGGTCTGCTGGGATCGTCAACTCAGCGTCGGTCATGTGCTTAGTCTCTCAGGTCGGGACAACGCAGGTAACGGCGGTTGGCGGGTGTCCGACATGTGGAATCGTGACGGAAACGCACGGTTACCGGCCGCGCTGGCGGTGGTTTGCGCTCTTCTCCTTGGCCGTGCTGGTGCAGCCGAGGGATTCGACTGCGCTGATCGGCCTTCCCCTCGGCCTGGCGGCGACCCTGGTGCTGGTTTTCGTGCCCTGGCGACGCGCGTGGTTCCGCCGTCGAGCAGTCCCTGCCGCGCTGTTCGCTCTTTCCGTGGCGTTCACCGGGTTTGTCGTTGTCGGGTTCTTCGTCGAGCCGCCGAACCCGGACGAGGTCGGCTCGGCCGTTTTCGCGCTCGTCCTCGCGGTCGCGTTCGCCGCCGCGTCGGGGATACCACCCATTGGGACCACGGACAGGAGATCCCGAGACTGCTGCGCGTCACGGTTCGCCCGCGCGGCTACCTGACTTTGCTCGGCGGCCCGCCGGAGCAGGCGCGCGAACTCCGGCGGACCGGACGGTTGCGCTGGACGGGGCCCGGCGACGCGGTGGTGGCGGGGTGCCGTTGCTGGAACTGCATACGGACACTCCGGAGACGGTGCCTGCTGCGCTGGAGGGCGGGTTCGGAGGTGGCTGCTTCGCGGGGATCGTGCTGGAGACTGTGCGGCCTTGACGCGTGGGAGACGGCGAAGCTCTGCACAGAGATCTGGGCGAGGGCTCTGTTCTTGCGTCCCGGAGCAGGTTGTCCACACCCGTCCCCGGTTGTGGACTAGTCGGCCCCTGCATGCTCTAAGCGCCGGTTTCGTCGGGTAGCGCCGGTAGAATGGGCATGGGCAGCCCCCCCCAGAGGAGGGTGGGGGTGCGCCTTCGGCCCAGGCTTCGGAAGCACGAGCTGGCTCGTGCTTGAACCCGGCTGGCCGGCGCGGTTCGGGATCGAGCGTTGCCCGCCGGAACTCGCCGCCGAGCTGATCGAGCATCGGCGGTTGTGGGTGTTCGGCACTCCGGAGATGGGCGAGGCTCTGCTGGGACTGCCCGGCCAGGGTTTCTGCGCGAAGGCGTGGTTGTCCCCGGCCGGGCGAGCGCCTGCCTATGGCGCCGAAGCCCCCGGCGTCAAGGCCGCAGCGGAGTGACTCAGCGCCACCCACCCTCGTCCAGTCCGCCCGGGATCGGTGCGGCCGGGTCGTACGGCGTGCGGCTGAAGATGAACGTGGCGAGGTTCAGGTGGTTCGCCGTGCCGTTCGCGTCGCGGCCGACGGTGAGTGTTTCGCCCGCGTAATAGCCGTCCAGGCCGATCCACGTGTCCGGGCCCTCGGGGCGGAACCGGGACGCCCGGCCGGCGCCGACGGCCGGGTTCAGCGAGATCAGGCCGTCGCCCTGCACGCGCAGGAAGTACGGCGTCGGGCCCCAGTGCCACAGTCCGGTCAGCGCGAGCAGCTCCGGGTCCACAGTGGACGGGAGCCATTCCTCGGGCAGCGCTGGTTCGAGGTCGTCGGCGGTGGTGATCAGGTCGAGGCACAGCTGGGTGATGTTGACGCCCGAGGTCGAGTTCGCGAGGCACAGCGCGCCGGTGCCGCTGCGCGGGTCGACGATGGTCGCGGCGAGGAACCCGGGCATCGATCCGGTGTGCCCGGCCAGGTGCCTGCCCTGGTAGCGCACGACCATCAGGCCGAGGCCGAACCCGGTCGACCACACCTCGGTGTCGTCGACGGTGTTCATCGTCCGCATTTCGTCGACGGTGTCCGGCGAGAGCACGTCGCCGGTGTGGCCGCCGAGGAACGACGTCCAGCGGCCGAGGTCGGTGACGGTGGACCAGAGCTGCCCGGCCGGGGCCATCGCGCCGGCGTCCGGCCACTTCTCCGGCATGAGCACGTCGGCGAACGGGTGCACGGCGAATCCCTCGGCGTGCGCGCCTTCCGGGTGCGGCGTCGTGCGGTTCATGCCCAGCGGGGCAAGGATTTCGTCACGCACGACGTCGAACCACGGCCGCTCGCGGAGCCGGGCGACCAGTTCGCCGAGCACGCCGTAGCCGACGTTCGAGTAGTGGAATTTGGATCCGGGACGCAGCTTTGTCGCGCCCTTCTCCAGGCTCGAGACCAGCGCCGCCCAGTCCGCGCCGGGCGCGCGTTCCCACCACTGGCCGGGCGATTCCGACGTGAGGCCCGACGTGTGCGACAGCAGCTGCGCGACGGTGACCGAGCCGAACGCGGTGCCCGGCAGGTGCCGTTCCAGCGGGTCGGTGAGGTCGAGTTTGCCCTCGTCGCGCAGCCGCAGGACCGCGGTCGCGATCATCGTTTTGGTGATCGACCCCAGCCGGTACTGCGTGTTGTCGTCCGGGCGCTGGTCGCCGACGCGGCCGCGGGCTCCGGACCAGACGACGTCGCCGCCTCGGACGACAGCGGCGACGAGGGACGGGGCGCGGCTGACGGACTGCTCGTGTGCGAGCCGTCGGTACAGGGCGAGTTCGGTGGTGTCGAGCATGGCCGTCATTCTGCCCGGGCAGTTCAGCCGAGCAGTTGCCGGTCCAGCGCCGTCGTGACCGCTGCCGTCCGGTCGGAAACGCCGAGCTTCGAGAACACCCGGAGCAGGTGCGTTTTCACCGTCGCCTCGCCGATGTGCAGCTCGCGGCCGATTTCCGCGTTCGTGCGGCCCTTCGCGACCAGCCGCAGCACTTCCACCTCGCGCGCGGACAGCGGCGAGGCCGGCGTCGGGTTCCGCATCCGGTGCACGAGCTTGCCCGCGACCGACGGTGCCAGCACGGTTTCGCCGCGATGCGCGGCCCGGATCGCCCCGGCCAACTCGGCGCGCGACGCGTCTTTCAGCAGATATCCCGACGCGCCCGCCTCGACCGCGCGCAGGATGTCGGCGTCGGTTTCGTACGTGGTGAGCACGACGATCCGGCGCGCGGGCGTTTCCTTGAGGATCGCGTGGATCGCGCCGACCCCGTCGAGGCCCGGCATGCGCAGGTCCATCAGGACGACGTCGGGCTGTTTCACGCGGTCGAGCGCCACCGCTTCGTCGCCGGAACCGGCCTCGCCGACCACCGTCAGGTCGTCCTCGGCTTCGAGCATGCCGCGCAGTCCTTCGCGCACCACGGGATGGTCGTCGACCAGCATGATGGTGATCACGCGGGCACCTCCAGTTCCAGTTCGGTGCCGCCGTTCGCGCCGGTCCGCACTTCCAGGGCGCCGCCTACCTGCTCGGCCCGCGAACGCATGCCGCGCAACCCGAATCCGGCTCCGTCGGCATCCGGGGTGAAGCCGCACCCGTTGTCCTCCACGCGCAACCGTATCGCTCCGTCCACAGCGGACAGCCGCACGCGGACGAGAGTCGCGCCCGAATGCTTGCGCACGTTCGACAGCGCCTCCTGCGCCGCGCGCAGCAGTACCACTTCGACCGCAGTGGACAGTGGCGGCAGCGCATCGTCCACTTCGCACTCGATCGGAATGCCGATCTCTTCGGCAAGCCGGTCTGCCTGCCGCTGCACGGCTTCCGGCAACGAGCCGGTGGCCAAATCGGACGGTGCGAGCGCGGCGACCATCGCACGGGCTTCGGCGAGATTCTCGCGTGCGGTGCGGCCGGCGAGCGCGAGATGTTTGCGCACTGTGGACAGATCAGTGTCCAGTTCGGACTCGATCGCCTGGGTCAGGGTGATGATGCTGGTGAACCCCTGTGCGAGCGTGTCGTGGATTTCCCGCGCCAGCCGTTCGCGTTCGGCCGCGGTGCCCGCTTCCCGCGACAGGCGGGCGACCTCGGCCTGACTGGATTCCAATTCGCGGATCAGCTCGGCGCGGGCGCGGCTCTGCTTCAGCACATCGCTGGTGAACTTCCCGGCCAGCACGCTGAAGACGATCAGGATCGCGGTCATCGGCAGCAGGACCGAGAGCAACTGGTTGTCCCAGCCGCCGTTCAGCACCGCCGAGACCGGTTCGAGCAGGATGAGCAGCGTCGTCGCGACCACCCCTGGCCGCAAATCCAGCAGCATGAACAGCAGCGGGCAGGCGAGGAACAGCACGAAGCTCGCCGAAGTGGTCGCGAGAATGGCGGTGCCGGTCAACGCGATCAGCGCCGCCGCCGCGACGGCCCGGGCGGTTCCGTTGTCCTCGCCGTGCACGACGCGCCGTCCCACGGCCAGGTAGCCGACCGCGATCGCGCCCATCGCGGACTCGGCCACGATCTTCTCCGCCGCCGATCCGTCGTTGAAGAGCACCAGGAAGGCGGTCGCCAGGTAGGCGACCGCGAACAGCACTTCCCAGGACCAGTACGACCGCTCCCACGCGTCGGCCTGGTTCACTTCGCTTCGTTCGTCCACCGGAACGTCACCCTCGCGAGCACCAGGCCCACCACGCACCACACCGCCAGCACCAGCGCCACCTTCGGAAGCTCCCATGTCCCCGCCATTTCCTGGGTCGCGGCCTCCGGCGGAAGGAACACCGAGCGGAAGCCCTGGCAGATCCACTTCAGCGGGAAGAACGACGCGACGTCGACCATGATCCTCGGCAGGTTCGTGATCGGCGTGACGAACACCCCGGAAATGAACTGCAGCACCAAGTACACCAGCTGCACGAGCGCCACGGTGCCGTTCGCGGTGCGGGTGGCCGAGCTGATCGCGATGCCCAGCAGCGTCGAGGAGACGATCCCGAGCAGCAGCACCCAGAGCAGGGTCAGCCACTTCGCCGGATCGGACGGCAGTTCGAGACGGAACAGCAGCATCGCCACCGCGGCCATCAGGACGGTCTGCGACACGCTGGTCACCGCGACCATCACCATCTTGCCGACGAAATAGGCCGCCGCGGGCATCGGCGTGCCGCGCAAGCGTTTCAGCGCACCGATTTCCCGGTCCGCGGCGATGCCGATGCCGACGCTGTTGAACGACGTCGACACGATGCCCGCGCCGATCATCCCGGCGGCGAGCAGCTGCCCGGACGACACCCCGCTCTGCCCGGTCGGGCCGTCGAGGATGGAGCCGAGCAGGATCATCAGCACCGCGGGCAGCGAGAAGGTGAACACCACCTGCTCGCGGTTGCGGAAGAACTGCCGCAGTTCGAGCCCGCCGCGGGCGAGGCCCAAGCGGAACGTCCCCGGCAGCGCCATGGTCGTCGTGGTCACGGTTGCTCCCCGATCAGGTCGAGATAGACGTCTTCCAGGCTGGGGCGCGTCACGGTGAGACCGGCGAGTTCCCCCTGCGTGCCGGCGAGTTGCGAGACGAGCTTCGTCGGGAACTGCGTGCGTTCCTCGTGACTGCCGCGTTCGTCCTGCCACCGCACGACCGCCTCGGCGCGTTCGCGGCCGCCGAGCGTCGCCGGCGTCCCCTCCGCGACGACCGAACCGCGCGCGATGACCGCGAGCCGATCGGCCAGCGCCTCGACCTCGTCCAGGTAGTGCGTGGTCAGCAGGATCGTGGTGCCCTCGTGGGCGAGTCCGTCGATGAGCCCCCAGAACTGCCGCCGCGCCTCGGGATCGAAACCGGTCGTGGGCTCGTCCAGGAACAGCAATTCCGGACGGCCGACGATGCCGAGCGCGACGTCCACCCGGCGGCGCTGCCCGCCGGACAGCGCCTTCACCCGCGCGCCCGCCTTCGCGGTGAGGCCGACCTGGTCGATCACCTCTTCCGGATCCCGCGGGTTCGGGTAGTACTTCGCGAAGTGCCGCACGGTCTCCGCGACGGTCAATTCCGCCGCGTCGCCGGCCGTCTGCAACACGATGCCGAGGCGGGCGCGCCACGCGCGTCCCGCGGTACCCGGGTCCTCGCCGAGGACAGTGGCTTCCCCCGCCGTCCGCTGCCGGTGCCCCTCCAGGATCTCGACGGTGGTCGTCTTGCCCGCGCCGTTGGGCCCGAGCAGGGCGAACACCTCGCCGTCACGGATGTCGAGATCGATCCCGGCCACGGCGAGGTGGCCCGGGTACTCCTTGCGCAGTCCGCGCACTCGCACTGCTGTGCTCATGGGTTCAGCGTGCGCCGCGGAGGGCGGTTCGCGGGACGTCCGGGCAGTGGAATCCGGCTGTCCGTCGAACGGTGGACACGCTGGTTTCCCGTGGAACCACGACGGCCTCTGTTGACAAGTTGTCTAACATGACAAGATGTCTCACAAGCAGGTGACGGCCAGTGACGGAGTTCGCCTTTCGGTCCGGGTGAGCGGCAACCCGGACGGGCCCACGGTCGTGCTCGTGCACGGATATCCGGACAACAGCTCGATGTGGGACGGCGTCGCCGAAGAGCTGCGCCGCGACCACCGCGTGGTCGTCTACGACGTGCGCGGCGCGGGCGAATCCGACAAACCGCGGGAGCGTCGGGCGTACCGGCTGGACCAGCTCGCCGACGACCTCGCCGCGGTGGTCGACGAGGTGCAGCCGTCCGGCAAGGTCCACCTCGTCGCGCACGACTGGGGTTCGATCCAGGCGTGGCACGCGGTCACCGGCGACCAGCTGCGCGGCCGGATCGCTTCGTACACCTCGCTTTCCGGGCCCAGCCTCGATCACGCCGGCGCGTGGTTCCGTGCCCAGCTGACCCGGCCGACGCCGCGTCGCCTCGGACACGCGCTTCGGCAGTTCCTGCACTCGTATTACATCGTCGCGTTCCAGGTGCCGCTGATCCCGGAACTGTTGTGGCGCACCGGAATCATGCGCACGATGATCCGGAAGCTGGAGCCCGCCGAAACGTCGCCCAAGACGTCGGACGGGGTGCACGGCCTGAAGCTGTACCGGGCGAACATGGGCCCGCGGCTGTCCCGCCCACGCCCGCGTCCGGCGGAAATCCCGGTGCAGGTGCTCGCGCCGACCGGCGATTCGTACGTCACCACGCCGCTGCAGACCGAGGTCGAGCGCTGGGTGCCGGATCTGCGTGTCCGGCGCGTGATCGGGTCGCACTGGATCACCCGGACCAAGCCGGAAGTGGTTGCTGCCGCGGCAGCTGAGCTGATCGCGTCGGTGGAAATCGGCGAGGAAACGCGGGCGCTGCGGCGGGCGCGGGTCGGCGGCGGCAGCGGTCGCTTCGCGCACCACCTCGTCGTCGTGACCGGTGCGGGCAGCGGGATCGGGCGGGAGACCGCGCTGGCGTTCGCGGCCGAGGGTGCCGACGTGGTCGTCAGCGACATCAACGGCGATTCAGCTGCGGAAACGGCGAAACTGGTGCGAGAGCGCGGAGTCGACGCCGGTGAGTACACAGTGGACTCTTCGGACGGCGAGGCGGTCGCCCGGTTCGCCGCACAGGTGCGGGACGAGTTCGGCGTGCCGGACATCGTGGTGAACAACGCCGGGATCGGCATGTCCGGCCCGTTCCTCGACACGACGATCGAGGACTGGGAGAAGGTCGTGGACGTCAACCTGTGGGGCGTGATCCACGGGTGCCGCGCGTTCGCGCCGATGATGAAGGAACGCGCTGAAGGCGGGCAGATCGTCAACCTCGCTTCTGCCGCGGCATACCTGCCGTCGAAGATCCTCACCGCTTACGGCACCACGAAGGCCGCGGTGCTCGCGTTGAGCAATGGCTTGCGCGCGGAGTTGGCGTCCGAGGGAATTGGCGTGACCGCGGTTTGCCCGGGATTGGTGAACACCAACATCACCAAGACCACTAAGTTCGTCGGCGTGGACGAGGTCGAGGAGAAGCGGCGCCAGAAGGAATCGTCGAAGCTCTACGCCCGGCGCAATTTCGGTCCGGAACGAGTGGCGCGCGACATTCTGCGTGCGGTGGAGAAAAACGTCGCGATCCAACCGTCCACTCCGGAAGCGAAGGTCGCGCTGGTCCTTTCGCGGCTGACGCCAGGTTTGCTGCGCGCGGCGGCGAAACTGGACGTCACGCCGTGAGCCGTCCGCGCCGGATGACCGCGCAGGCCCGGCGGGACGATCTGATCGCGGCCGCGCTGGATTTGTTCGGCAGCCGGGCCCCGGAATTGGTCACGGTGGACGACATCGTGGCGCGCGCCGAGGTGTCGCGGCCGTTGTTCTACCGGTATTTCCCGAGCCTGCGGGAACTGCAAATGCAGGCGTTGCGCACGGTCACCGACGGTTTGGTCGACCGGCTCGCGACGCTTGAGGAAGGCCCGCCGGAAGAACGGTTGCGCGCGGCCGTACGGGGACTGGTTGATGTCGCCGCGCATTACCGCGAAGGCTATGTCGCGTTGCTGCGCAGCGGTTCGGTCATCGCCACTTCGGAGACGGACGCGGCGATCGACGAGGTCCGCAACCGTGCCGTCGAGCTGATCCTGGAAGCGCTGCCGATCCCCGAACCGTCACCGTTGGTGCTGCTGACCCTGCGCTGCTGGACCGCGGTGGTCGAGGGCGCGTTGTTGTCGTGGCTTCAAGAAGGCACCGTCCCGCGCGAAACGCTGGACGGCTGGCTGGTCGACCAGCTCACCGCGATGCTCGCCGCCACCGACGCGCACGTCTGAAAAGCCGTGAAGGCCCCCTTGGAATCAAGGAGGCCTTCACGGACTTGGCTCAGATCTGGGTGACGCTGTCCCAGCCGTCGACCTCGGACGGCGTGCGCGGGCCGGGGCCGACGTACTTCGCCGACGGACGGACCAGGCGGCCGGTCTGCTTCTGCTCCAGGATGTGCGCCGCCCAGCCGGCGGTGCGCGCGGAGGAGAACATCGCGGGCATCATGTGCGGCGGCACCTTCGCGAAGTCCAGGATCACCGCGGCCCAGAACTCGACGTTCGTTTCGATCGGGTGGTCCGGACGGCGTTCGCGCAGCTCGGCCAGCGCGGCCTGCTCCAGCGCGGCGGCCACCTCGTAGCGCTCCGCGCCCAGTTCCTTGCAGGTCCGGCGCAGCACGCGGGCACGCGGGTCCTCCGCGCGGTACACGCGGTGGCCGAAGCCCATCAGCCGCTCCTTGCGGTCGAGGATGCCCTTGACCAGCGCGCGGGCGTCACCCGTGCGCTCGACCTCCTCGATCATCGGCAGCACGCGCGCCGGGGCGCCGCCGTGCAGCGGGCCGGACATCGCGCCGATCGCGCCGGACAGCGCCGCCGCGACGTCCGCCCCGGTGGAGGCGATGACGCGCGCGGTGAAGGTGGAGGCGTTGAGGCCGTGCTCGGCGGCGGAAACCCAGTACGCGTCGACCGCCTTGACGTGCGCCGGGTCCGGCTCGCCGCGCCAGCGGATCATGAACCGCTCGGTGATCGACTTGGCCTCGTCGACCCGCGACTGCGGCACCGCGGGCTGTCCGATGCCGCGCGCGGACTGCGCGACGTAGGACAGCGCCATCACCGAAGCGCGGGCGAGCTGGTCGCGCGCCTCTTCGTCGGTGATGTCGAGCAGCGGCCGGTAACCCCAGATCGGGGCGAGCATGGCGAGCGCGGCCTGGACGTCGACGCGGACGTCGCCGGTGTGTACCGGAAGCGGGAACGGCTCGGCGGGCGGAAGCCCGGTCCCGAACCGCCCGTCGACCAGGAGACCCCATACGTCGCCGAAGGTCACCTTCCCGGCGAGGTCCTCGATGTCGACGCCGCGGTAGCGCAGCGCACCGCCGTCCCGGTCGGGTTCGGCGATTTCGGTCCGAAACGCGACGACGCCCTCGAGCCCGGGCCGGAACCCGTCGTCGGCGTCGTTCGTGGTGCTGATCGTGGAGGTAGTCACTCTTCGCGAACCCTTTCGATGCGCATTCCCCGGCTGTGTTGTGCACGCGCGGACGGGATACACGCTGGCTCCTTGCGCGCCTCATCGCACGGTGGGACAAACCATGCTCCCTTTGCCCGGCCGGGGCAACGGAAGATGTCGTGGTTTCGGTCACGATTACGAGAACGATTCAGTCCAGGTGAGCGCTGGACGCCACTTTCTCCCGTCCGGTGAGGTGACCGCAGACTGGTACCCCGGTGGCGCGGAGGTGAACCCCGGCTTGCGGAGGCGGGCGGAGGTCACTCTCGGTGAGCGGGACGGGCGCCCTGCGTGCTCCGAAGTGGCAGGCCGCGCGCCGGGGTGAAATTGCGGAATCCTCGCCGCGGCGTTTCCGGCTTGTCCGAATTCTTTTCTGGTTCGGCGGACAACCGCGGTCCACGCCGCGTAAACACTGTGTTGCCGAATCAGGCGGAGCGGTCGCTCCGGTGGTAGACCTTTGCCATGCACCTGAGCCCGCAGGAACGCGACAAACTGCTGGTCCACGTCGCGGCGGACGTTGCTCGCAAACGGCTCGAACGCGGTCTTCGGCTCAATTATCCCGAAGCCGTCGCGCTCATCACCGATTACGTCGTGGAGGGTGCTCGCGACGGACGCACGGTCAGCGAACTGGCGGCGGGCGGGCGCGCCGTGCTGACCCGGGCGCAAGTCCTCGACGGGGTGCCGGAAATGGTCGATTCCGTGCAGGTGGAAGCCACGTTCCCGGACGGCACCAAGCTCGTCACGGTGCACGAACCGATTGCTTGAGGAGGAATTCGTGCGGCCAGGCGAGATCATTCCCGGCGACGAGCCGGTGCCGCTGAATCCGGGGCGCGGCCGGATCCGGCTGCGCGTGCGCAATCTCGGCGACCGGCCCGTGCAGGTCGGATCGCACTATCACTTCGCCGCGGTCAATCCCGGCCTGGAATTCGACCGCGAAGCCGCCCGCGGGCACCGGCTCGACGTGCCCGCCGGGACCTCGGTGCGGTTCGAGCCGGGCATCGACCGCGAGGTCGACCTGGTTCCGCTCAGCGGAAACCGGCGGGTGCCGGGGCTGCGGGCCGAATACGCCGGGGAGTTCTGATGCCGGAGATCGACCGCGTCCGCTACGCCGAACTGTTCGGCCCGACCGCGGGGGACCGGATCCGGCTCGCGGACACCGATCTGCTGATCGAGGTGACCGAGGACCGGTCGATCGGTCCCGGCGGCAGCGGCGACGAGGTGCTTTTCGGCGGCGGGAAGGTGATCCGCGAGTCGATGGGCCAGGGCATGGCGACCCGCGCCGAGGGAGCGCCGGACCTGGTGATCACCGGCGCGGTGATCCTCGACCACTGGGGCGTGGTGAAGGCCGACGTCGGCGTCCGCGACGGGCGCGTCGTCGGCATCGGCAAGGCGGGTAATCCGGACACTATGGACGGTGTCGATCCGGCACTGGTGATCGGCCCGGCGACGGAAGTGCTGGCGGGCAACGGGAAAATCCTCACCGCCGGTGGCATCGACTGTCACGTGCATTTCGTCTGCCCGCAGCTGGTGGACACCGCGCTCGCGGCCGGACTGACCACTTTGGTCGGCGGAGGAACCGGGCCGAACGAGGGCACCAAGGCGACCACGGTGACTCCCGGTGCCTGGAATCTCGGACGGATGCTGTCCGCAATGGACGGACAGCCGGTGAACGTGTTGCTGCTGGGCAAGGGAAACACCGTCCGGCAGGAAGCTCTGCGCGAACAGCTGGCGGCCGGAGCGGGCGGGTTCAAGCTGCACGAGGATTGGGGTTCGACGCCGGCCGCGATCGACGCCTGTCTCACGGTCGCGGACGAATCCGGCGTGCAGGTCGCGATCCACACGGACACGCTCAACGAGGCCGGGTTTCTGGAGTCCACGGTGGAGGCGATCGGCGGCCGGTCGATCAACGCCTACCACACCGAGGGGGCAGGCGGCGGACACGCGCCGGACATCATCGAGGTGTCCGGAATGGCGAACTTCCTTCCCTCGTCGACGAATCCGACCCGGCCGCACACCGTCAACACTCTCGACGAGCACCTCGACATGCTGATGGTGTGCCATCACCTGAACCCGTCGGTGCCCGAGGATCTCGCGTTCGCGGAAAGCCGGATCCGGCCGAGCACGATCGCCGCCGAGGACGTGCTGCACGATCTGGGCGCGATCTCGATGATGAGTTCCGATTCGCAGGCGATGGGGCGGATCGGCGAGGTGATCATCCGGACCTGGCAGACCGCGCACGTGATGAAGGGTCGCCGCGGCGCGCTTCCCGGCGATGGTGCCGCGGACAACCTGCGTGCCCGTCGTTACGTCGCGAAGTACACGATCAACCCGGCGATCGCACACGGAATGGACGCGGAGATCGGCTCGGTGGAGGTCGGCAAGCTCGCCGACCTGGTGCTGTGGGAGCCGAAGTTCTTCGGCGTGCGCCCGCATGTGGTGTTGAAGGGCGGCTTCCCGGCGTGGGCGGCGATGGGAGACGCGAACGCTTCGATTCCCACGCCGCAACCGGTGCTCGCGCGGCCGATGTTCGGTGCCGCACCTGCGGTTGCGGCCGCGTCCAGCCTGCATTTCGTGGCTCCGGAAGCGCTGGATTCCGGTTTGGCGGAGCAATTCCGCATCGCCCGGCCGTTGGTGCCGGTCGCCAACACCCGACGCCGGACGAAGGCCGACATGGTGCTGAATGACGCGACCCCGGAGGTGCGAGTGGATCCGGACAGCTTCGCGGTCCGCGTGGACGGGGAACTGATCGAACCGCATCCGGTGGCCGAATTGCCGATGGCGCAACGGTATTTCCTGTTCTGATGGACCCGGTCGCTCTCATTCTCGCCGACTCCCGGTTCCCGGGCGGTGGGCACGTGCATTCCGGCGGCCTCGAAGAGGTGGCCGCGCGCGGTCTCGTCCGGTCCGAACGCGACCTGCCCGGATTCCTTTTTGGACGGTTGCGTACCGCGGGATTTCTCGCCGCCGCGTTCGCCGCTGCCTCAGCGCACGCCGCGGCGCGGGCTGTCGAGAGTGTCCATTGGCGACGGCTCGATCAGGAACTCGACGCCCGCACGCCCTCGCTCGCGCAACGGGAAGCGTCGCGAGCGCAAGGCCGCGGCACCGCGCGAGCCGGACGTGCGGCGTGGCCGTCGCCAGTGCTGTCCCAGCTGCTCGCCGAGACGCCGCGCCCGCACCATCCGATCGTCAGCGGCGCGCTCGTCGGAATCAGCGGCGGCAGTCCGTTCGACGCGGCCATGGCGATCGCTTACCTCGCTGTGAGCGGCCCGGCGAGTGCGGCGGTTCGCCTGCTCGGGCTGGATCCGTTCGCCGTGAACGCGGTGGTCGCGCGGCTGGCCGGACCGTTGCGCGAAGTCAGCGGCCAGGCCGCCGAGACCGCCGGTGCCGATCCGGCCGATTTGCCCGCGCCAGCGTCGCCGGCGCTGGATCTGTTCGCCGAGGAACACGCTCGGCATCACCAGGAAGAGGTGCGTCTCTTTGCCAGCTGAACACGGTCACGGGCATTTCCACGCGGTCAACTTCGACCCGACCGCCGCCGAACCGGACCACTACGCCGCGGCGCCGACCGCCGGCCGGGCGTACCGGATCGGCATCGGCGGCCCGGTCGGCAGCGGCAAGACCGCGCTCACCGCCGCACTGTGCCGCGCGCTCGGCGGAGAGCTGAATCTGGCCGTGGTCACCAACGACATCTACACGACCGAGGACGCCGACTTCCTGCGCCGGGCGGGCGTGCTGGACCCGGAGCGGATCGAAGCGGTGCAGACCGGCGCGTGCCCGCACACCGCGATCCGCGACGACATCACCGCGAACCTCGACGCAGTCGAACGGCTGGAGGAGAAGTTCCCGGGCCTGGAACTGGTCATCGTGGAAAGCGGCGGCGACAACCTCACCGCGGTGTTCAGCCGCGGCCTGGCCGACAGCCAGATCTTCGTGGTCGACGTCGCGGGCGGGGACAAGGTGCCGCGCAAGGGCGGCCCCGGCGTGACGACGGCCGACCTGCTGGTGATCAACAAAACCGACCTCGCCCCGCTGGTCGGCGCCGACCTGACCGTGATGACCTCCGACGCCCACCACATGCGCGGCGACCTCCCGGTGTTCACCCAGTCCCTAGTGGACACTCCGGACGCGCCCGCGGTGGCGGACTGGGTGCGCTCGCTGGTGCCGGTCCGGCAGGGGTGAAAGCCCACGCACGCCTGGTCGCCGCCTGCGACGACGGGCGGACGGTGCTGCGAGAACTGAAGTCGATGGCGCCGCTGACGCTCGTCCCGCGTCGCCAGCGCGGCCGCGGTGCGGTGGTGCACCTGGTCAACTCGGCCACCGCTCCGCTCGGCGGCGACGAACTGCGGCTCGAGATCCACGTCGGGGCGGGTGCGGAGCTGAAGCTGTCCGGCGTCGCGGCGACCCTCGCCCTGCCCGGTCTGCGCGACGTGCCCAGCTTGTCCACTGTGGAGGTCGTCGTCGAGCCCGGCGGTTCCTTCGCATACCTGCCGGAGCCGACCGTCGTCACCGCCCGCGCCGACCACGTCGCCGTGCTGCGCGCCGACCTGGCCTCCGACGCCCGGTTCCACACCCGCGAGGTCCTCGTCCTCGGCAGGGAAGGCGAACGTCCGGGCCGGTTGTCCTCCACAGTGCACGTGACCTGCGGCGGAGTTCCGGCACTCCGGCAGACGCAGACCGTCGGCGACGCCATTTTGGACGCGAGCCTCGCCGTGCTGGCCGGACATCGGGTGCTGGTGACGGAGATCGAGTTCGGCCGCGGATGCGGCCCGGCGGAGTCAGGCCCGTGGTGGTCGCGGACGCCGCTGGCCGCGGGCGGGATGCTGACCACTGCCCTGGCCCCCGACGTCGTGACGGCCACAGCTCTGGATCGATCCCGGACCAGCAGGTGAACAGCGGATGGCGGCCAGGCGTGGCAGGAGTCACCGTTCGGTGGGTTTCGCCGGGACCGGCGACCCAATACCGTCGCTGAATAGCCGTGATTCGACACCCTCACCAGGGGTAACGGAGGTTGGGCCGGATGACACCGGAGATCGACGAGGCGGTCGTGCGGCTGCCTGGCATGCGGGTGGCTTACGACAGCGCGCCGTTTGACGAGTCGGCGCTCGCGGCCACGTGGCATGACCAGCTGGAAAGCTGGCTGAGCCAGGCGGTGTCCGAAGCACTCGCGGAACCCAACGCGATGGTGCTCGCGACCGCCGACGCCGAGGGCAGGCCTTCTTCGCGCACGGTGCTGTGCAAGGGCTTCGACGAACGCGGAGTGGTTTTCTACACGAACTACACGTCGGCGAAGAGCCACGACCTCACGGCGACGCGCTACGCGTCGGCCACCTTCCCCTGGTACCCGCTGCACCGCCAGGTCACGGTCCGCGGCGAGGTCGAGAAGGTCAGCGCCGACGAGACGGCCGCCTACTGGGCCCAGCGCCCGCGCGGGTCGCAGCTGGGAGCGTGGGCGTCGCCGCAGTCGCGCGTGGTCGAGGGGCGGCGGGCGTTGGACAACGCGCTGCGCAATATCGAGCGCCGGTTCGGCGATGTCGAGCAGATCCCGGCTCCGCCGCATTGGGGTGGTTGGCGGATTCGGCCGGACTTTGTCGAGTTCTGGCAGGGGCGCGAGGATCGGATGCACGACCGGTTGCGGTTTCACCGGACTCATGACGGGTGGCATGTGGAGCGGTTGGCTCCTTGATCGTTGCTGCTCGTCGCCTGGCGGCGACATTGCGTCCGGCGGTGAGGCGGGGCACCCCGATTTTTCAGTGTGACTACGGCGCTGGGGTGCTTGTCAAGGCGGGAAAGATGCCTTGACAAGCACCCCAGCGCCGCGTTTTTGGCTTCGTATCGGGGGCGGGGGAGGTGTGGGTGCCTCGCTTTGGGTGCATCGGCTGCGGTTCGGTGGGTGGCGGGACCGTCGAGGGTCGTGAGGGGAACCCTGAGGGAATCTGATTCCCTCAGGGTGGCCCTCACGGACTTTCCCCAAGGGTGCGCGGGCCTCCGTGCGGGGAAAATCACCTGCGCCAGCTTCGTTAGCACAACTAAGCTGATAGCTCGTGACTTCAGAACCGGGGATACGCCCGCCCCGTACCGGGGCTCGCAAGCTCCTCGGCCGGATCGTCGTCGACACTCGTCCGCTCCGGATTCCGGCGTTTCGGCGGCTGTGGATGTCCACCGCGGTGACCGCGGTCGGGTCGCAGCTCACCGCGGTCGCGGTGCCGAAGCAGGTTTTCGATATCACCGGATCGTCCGGGTACGTCGGGCTGACCGGTGCGGTCGCGCTCGTTCCGTTGCTCGTGTTCGGGCTGTGGGGCGGGGCGATCGCGGACGCGGTCGACCGGCGGAAGCTGCTGCTCGTCACCAACGTCGGCGTCGCGATCACCTCCGCGCTGCTGTGGCTCCAGGCCTTCACCGGGATGCATTCGGTGTGGCTCGTGCTCGGGCTGCTCGCCGCGAACCAGGCGTTTTTCGCGATCAACATGCCCACGCGCGGCGCGGTCGTCGCGCGGCTGGTGCCCGCTCCGCTCCTGCCGTCGGCGAACGCGCTCAACACCACGATGGCCACGTTCGGCGCGGTGTTCGGGCCGCTGTTCGGCGGGGCGCTGATTCCGGTGATCGGACTGTCCACTTTGTACTTGGTGGACGTCTGCGCGCTGGCGATCACGCTGATCGCGGTGTGGCGGCTGCCCTCGATCCCGCCGCTCGGCGAGGGGACGCGCAGGGCAGGGATCGGCTCGGTCGTCGACGGATTCCGTTACCTGGCCCATCAAAAAGTGCTGCTGGCGTCGTTCGTCGTCGACATTATCGCGATGGTCGCCGGCATGCCGCGCGCGTTGATCCCGGAGATGGCCGAGCGGACGTTCGGCGACCCGGCTGGCGGCGGTCCGGCGCTCGGCATGCTCTACGCCGCGCTGCCCGCGGGCGCGATGCTGATCGGGTTGTTCTCCGGCTGGCTGCACCGCGTGCAGCGGCAGGGCACGGCGGTCGTCATCGCGATCTGCTGCTGGGGTGCGGCGATGGCCGCGTTCGGGCTCGCGCATTCGCTGTGGCTGGCGGTGATCTTCATGGCGCTCGGCGGCGCGGCGGACATGGTCAGCTCCGTCTACCGGCAGGCGATCCTGCAGACCGCCACCACCGACGAGATGCGCGGACGGCTCCAGGGCGTCTTCACCGTGGTCGTCGCGGGCGGGCCGCGGATCGCCGACCTCACGCACGGCTGGTCCGCAGCGGCGTGGGGGACCAAGATCGCGGCGACCGGCGGCGGGTTGCTGGTGATCGTGCTGGTGGTGGCTTCGCTGGCCGTTCTGCCCGGGTTCTGGCGGTATCAGGCTCCAGTCGAAGAGGGCCACTGACAGTAGTGTTACTCCGTTCGGAATAGCATGCCCGATATGCGTGCATATCCGATCGCTCTGCTGATCTCCGCCGCCGCTGTTCTGACCGCCTGCTCTTCTGGTGAGCAGAAGGCCGCCGCACCGACGCCGCCGCCCGCGAGCAAGGCGCCGGCCTCCTCGTCCGCGCCCGCCGCCAAGGCCGCCGACACCTGCTCCTTGCTGCCGTCCGACGACGTCTCCAAGGCGATCAAGATCCCGGACATCACCTCGAAGGCCGGACCCGCCCACGACAATCCGAGCAACGGCGGCAAGGCCACGAGCTGCGAATACGTCGTCGAAGGCAAGACCGCGGGCGCGCTCGCGGTGACCCGCTACGAGGGCCGCAAGGCCAAGCCCGCCGACATGATCGCCGCGATCAAGAAGGCCAAGCCGGGCGCGGTCGACGTGCCGGGCTTCCCGGACGGCGCCGTTTTCTACACCGACGAGCAGAAGACCGCCACGCTCGCCGCGGCCAAGGTGTCCAACGGGGTTCCGGTGCTGGTCAACTACACCGGACCGGTCAAGATGACCAAGGAAATGATGACCCCGCTCGTGCACACGGCGGTCGCCAAGGCCTGACGGCCGACTTCCCGTAAGCGTCCGGACAAGGCACACTAATCGCCCATGACGGACGTGAGCGAGGGCACATCCAAGGTCGCCGAACCGGCTTTGCTGCGGGTCATGGGCCCGAAGCTGCTGCTGTTCTTCGTGGTCGGCGACATCATCGGCACCGGCGTGTACGCGCTGACCGGGCAGGTGGCCGGACGCGTGGGCGGCGCGTTGTGGCTGCCGTTCCTGCTGGCGTTCGTGGTCGCCTTCATGACCGCGTTCAGCTATCTCGAACTGGTCGGCAAGTATCCGCGCGCGGCGGGCGCGGCGCTGTACACGAACAAGGCGTTCGGGGTGCCGTTCCTGACCTTCATGGTCGCGTTCGCGGTGATGTGTTCCGGGATCACGTCCGCGTCGTCGGCCGCGGTGGCGTTCGGCGCGACCTATCTCGCGGCGTTCGTGAAGCTGCCGACGGTGCTGGTCGGCATCGCGTTCGTGCTCCTGCTGGCGCTGATCAACTTCCGCGGCGTCGGCGAATCGGTGAAGGCCAACGTCGTCCTCACCTGCATCGAATTGTCCGGGCTGTTGATCATCATCGGCGTCGGCGTGTGGGCGGTGCTGAACGGGAACGGCGAACCGTCGCGGCTGGTCGAGATCGACACCGCGGACAAGACGTGGCTGGTCGCCATCTCCTCGGCGACGTCGCTCGCGTTCTTCGCGATGGTGGGTTTCGAGGACTCGGTGAACATGGCCGAGGAATGCCATGACCCGGTGCGGATTTTCCCGCGCGCGATGCTGTGGGGCATGGTCATCGCCGCGACGATCTACGTGCTCGTCTCGGTGACGTCCTCGCTGCTGGTCCCGGCCGCCGAACTGGCCGGCGCGAAGAGCGACGCGCTGCTGAGGGTGCTCGACATTGGTGCACCGGGCTTCCCGCGGGAGATCTTCTCCGCCATCGGCCTGTTCGCGGTGATCAATTCCGCCTTGATCAACATGCTGATGGCCAGCCGTCTGCTGTACGGCCTTGCGAACGAACGCGTCCTGCCGCCGGTGTTCGGCCGCGTGCACCCGACTCGCCGGACGCCGTGGGTGTCGATCATTTTCACCAGCGTCATCGCCATCGGTCTGGTGTCCTTTGTGGACATCAGTGCGCTCGGCGGGACGACCGCGTTGCTGTTGCTGGTGGTGTTCGCCATCGTCAACATCGCGCTTTTGGTGCTGCGCAAGGACAAGGTGGCGCACAAGCATTTCCGCGCGCCCACGGTGGTGCCGGTGCTGGCCGCGGTGTTCTGCCTGTACCTGGTCAGCCCGCTGTCCGGCCGCCCGGCGCAGGATTACCAGGTGGCCGGCATCCTGCTCGCCGTCGGCTTCGTGTTGTGGGTGGTGAACCTCCTGGTGAAGCGGGCGCTCAGTGGTGCGTCATCGCGGCCTGGAGCCACCAGGCGCTGAACCCGGCGATCTTCGCGTCGACCACCAGCGGACGGTCGAGCCCGGCGGCGACCCGCGTCGCGACCTCGTCGAGGTCTTCCTTGGCGCGGACGGTGACCGCGTCGCAGCCGTAACCGCGCGCGATGGCGGCGAGGTCGGTGTCCGGGAAGGTGACGGTGTCGGCCGGATGTCCGCCGGGCTCGAAGAAATACACCTCGGCACCGTAGGCGTGGTCGTTGTAGACGACGATGAGCATCGGCAGCTTCAGCCGGACGACGGTTTCTAGTTCGGCGATGCTCATCAGGAACCCGCCGTCGCCGCACGCTGCGACCGGGAAGCGGTCCGGCTGGGCGAGTGCTGCGCCGATCGCGGTGGCGAGTCCGAGGCCGATCGACTGGAACGCCTGGGTGAAGCAGAAACCGTTCTCGTCCGGGACGTCCAGGTACATCGTGGGGTAGCCCATGAAGTTCCCGGAATCGACACCGACGACCCGGTTGGCCGGAATGAGTTCGTCCAGCGCGGCGGACAGCGTCCGCGGGTCGATGACCTCGGCGGTCCCGGCGTCGTCGTGTTCGTTGTCGCGCCAACGGATTTCCCGGGCGATCCGGTCCTTGAGCTCGTCGCTGCGATATCCATTGTGGACTTCGACCTGTTCGGACACCGCCGCGGCGGTACCGCCGACATCGCCGACGATGCCGAGGTCGACCGGCCGGTTCCGGCCCAGCGCGGCGGACTCCAGATCGACCTGCACCAACGTGGTTTCCGGCGAAAGCAGCCGTCCGTGTGCGGTCGTCCAGTCATTGAGCGCGGATCCCCAGCCGACGACGACGTCCGCGCCCTGAATCAGCTCAGTCGTCAGCGGCGACGAAAACCCGCCGGACACCCCGATCGCCCACGGTTCGCCGGTGAACAGTCCTTTCGCGACCGCACCCTCGGCGAGCAACGCTCCGCAACGGTCTGCCAGCGCGACCAGTTCGGCCCGGGCTTTCCGGGAACCCCGTCCACAAAGGAATACCGGACGCTCGGCTCGCTGCAGGAGCGAAGCGAGCGCCTTCACGTCCTCCTCAGCGGCGCGTGGTTGCGGCAGTGCCTCGATCGCGGTCAGCCCATCGAGGAGGCTTTCATCGAACGGCTCGGCCTGCACTTCCAACGGGAGTCGCAAAAGGACAGTGCGCCGGTCGCGCCGAGCTTGCGTGAACGCTCGCCGCACGTCGGCCAGCGCGGTTTTCGCTGACCGCACCAGAATGCTGCTCGCCCCCACGGATCGAGCGAGCGCGTCCTGGTCGATGTGGAAGTTAGACATCGGATCGGTCGCTTCGCCGGTGACGATGACCAGCGGGGTCCGGCTCTTCGCCGCCTCGCCGATGCCGGTGGTCGCGTTGCCCAGCCCGCAGCCCTGGTGCACCGATACCGCCGCGACCTCGCCGCTGCACCGCGCGTAGGCGTCGGCCATCGTGGTCGCGCCGCCCTCGTGCCGAGCGGCGACGAACTCGGCACCGCCCTGGATCAGGCCGTTGGTGAAGTGGAAATTCCCGCTCCCCACCACACCGAACGCCTTGCGGACGCCGAACCGGGCCAACGCGATCCCGACGGCTTGGGCAACGTTCACGACTCAACTCCCGGCGTTACCGCGAGCACGCGCGCCGGACTGCCGGTCCCGCCGACGATCGGCAGCGGGCAGACCACGACGAGCGCGCCGGTCGGCGGCAGCGAGCCGAGATTCTGCAGGGAAGTGATGCCGTACTTGTCCGCGCCGAGCAAATGGTGGTGCGCGGGCATCGGCGGGTCGAGCGCGAAGCCGTTCCCGGAGTCGATGCCGACAGTTTCCACGCCGTACCCGGCGATCGGCGTTTCCTCGGCAAGCCATTTCGCGGCGGCGGCCGAGATGCCGGGCGTGTGGCTGGCCCCGTCGGAGAAGTTGAGGAACGCGTCGCGGTCCTGAGCGTATTGATCCCATCCGGAGTGCACGAGCAGCCAGCCGCCCTCGCGCAACGGTCCGTGCTCGCCCTCCCACGCCTGGATGTCGGCGATCTCCAGCAGGAAGTCCGGATTGCCGGCGACGCGCGCGGAGATGTCGAGGACGTGCGCGGGGCCGATCAGCCTGCTGACCGGCAGCTCCGAAACGTCCGCGCCGTCGCGGTTGGAGATCCAGTGCCGCGGCGCGTCGAGGTGCGTGCCGATGTGCTCGCCGGTGTGGATGTTGTTGTGCCGCCACAGCGGTCCGGAATCGTCGAACTCGCTGACGGACTCGAGGCTGAAGTCGATCAGGTTCGCGAACGGCTCGGGCAACTGCAAGGTCGGCGTGGCGGCGCTGAGCTTGTTGGTGAGGTCGACAATCCGCAGCCGGCCCTGCGCGAGCTGGGTCAGGAGCTGGTCGACCCCGGTTTCGGCGGGGGTGCTCATCGGTGCGTCCTCTCGGTCGCGGGGCGCGCTATTGCGGATCCTTGACGGTCGTTGACAGCGCGGAAGGCCATATCTACAGTACCGGTTTCAGCAGCACTGACGGAATAGCTGCCAGAGATCAGTCAGAGTGAACGCGGAGCCCCGACCAGGGCGTCTGGAGCCAGACGGAGCATCGACGCACGGTGCTCGCGCCGTTACGGTGGCGAACGGACCGGTCGCCCGCCAGTCAAGGAACGGAGTGTCGTGACCGACCAGCCCAGCCCAGCCGCTTTCCGGGCGCATTTCCCCGCCTTCGCCGACTCGGTGCACCTCGCGAGCTGCAGCCAGGGCGCGCTGTCGGACGCGCTGACCGCGGAGCTTTTCGAGTTCCAGCACACGATCCGCGAGCACGGGGCGCCGTGGGACAAGTGGATGGCGAAGGTCGCCGAGGCGCGGGCCTTGTTCGCCCAGCTGATCGGTGCGGACCCGGACGACATCGCCGTGGTTCCGTCCGCGTCCGAAGGCGCGTACCAGGTCGCGTCCACCCAGGCGTGGTCGGAACAGCCGGGAATCGTCACGACCGACCTCGAATTCCCTTCGCTGGGCCATGTTTGGCTCGCTCAGCAGGGGCGCGGCGCGGACGTTCAGTTCGTCGCGCACCACGACGGGCTGGTCGACACCGAGGATTACGCCGCGCTCATCACCGAGCGGACGCGACTGGTGTCCGTTCCGTTGGTCAGCTACGCCAACGGTTTGCGGTTCCCGGTGCGCGAAGTCGCCGCACTGGCCCGGGAAAACGGCGCACGGAGCTTTGTCGACGCGTATCAGGGGCTCGGCGTCGAGCCGGTCGACGTGACCGAACTCGGCTGCGACTACCTCGTCAGCGGCAGTCTGAAATACCTGCTCGGCATCTCCGGGATCGCGTTCCTCTACGTCCGGCCAGGCTTGCGCGACGCGGTTTCCCCGCCGCTGACCGGCTGGTTCGGCCGCACGAACCCGTTCGAATTCGACCCGCGGCACCTCGACTACCCCGAGCACGCGCGCCGCTTCGAGACCGGGACGCCGTCGATCCCGTCCGCGTACGGCGCGGTCGCCGGGCTGAAGCTGGTGCACCAGGTGGACGCGCACCGGGTCCGTGACCACATTGGACTGTTGACCGGGCAGCTGCAGCAGCGGTTGCTCGACGCTGGGGAACAGCTCCGGTCCCCGCTGGACGACGCGCGGCGCGGTCCGCTCGTCGCCTTGGCCGACCGGGATCCCGACGCGCTGGCGGCGTTCCTCGCCGGGCGGCGGATCGTGTGCAGTGCCCGCGGCGACGTGCTGCGGATGTCCTTGCACTACTACAACGTCGAGTCCGATCTCGACGCCGTCGTCGCGGCGATCGCCGAGTACCGGGCGAGCCAGTAGGGAGCAGACATGGCCGAGTCCCCGTCCCCGAACCGGTTGCAGCGGAGGCTGCGCAGCAGGCAGTTGACGATGATCGGAATCGGCGGGGCCATCGGCACCGGCCTGTTCCTCGGATCGAGCCTGGCGATCTCGCACGCGGGACCGGCCGTGGTGCTCGCCTACGTCCTTTGTGGACTGGTCGCGCTGGCGATTTCCTGGGCGCTGGCGGAAATGGTGGTGGTGCACCCGGCCGCGGGCGCGTTCGGCAGCATCGCGCACAAGTATCTCGGCGCGGGCAGCGGATTCGTGGTGCGCTGGGCGTATTGGGCGATGCAAGTGATCGCGATCGGCGGCGAGACGATCGCGGCCGGCGTGTACGTCCAGTTCTGGTGGCCGCAGATTCCGCTGTGGGTGCCGGTCGCGGTGTTCTCGCTGCTGGTGATCGTCGTCAACGGCGCGGCGGTGCACATTTTCGGCGAGTTCGAGTACTGGTTCGCGATGATCAAGGTGTGCGCGATCCTCGTGTTCGTCGCGCTCGGTCTGATTCTCGTCTTCTTCGGCCTGCCGAAGTCACCCGCGCCCGGTCTCGCGAATCTCAACGCGGGCGGCGGATTCCTGCCGAACGGCGTGTCCGGACTGTTGCTGGCCATGGTGTTCGTGCTGTTCAGCTACATCGGCACCGAGGTGGTTTCGGTGACCGCGGCCGAATCGGAAAACCCGACTCGCGACATTCCGCGCGCGGCCCGGGCCATGGTGGTGCGGCTGGCGATCTTCTACGTCGCCGCGATGCTCATCGTCGTGCTGGTGGTGCCGTGGACGGTCACCGGCGAAGGCGGATCCATTACCGCCAGCCCGTTTGTTCGCGTCTTCCAGGCTGCCGGCGTTCCGGCGGCGGCAACGATCATGAACTTCGTAGTCCTGACCGCCGCGTTGTCGAGCGCGAACACCAACCTTTATCTCACCACGCGCATGCTGCATTCCCTTGCCGAGCACCGATTCGCCCCGGCCTGGGCCGGACGGCTGACGCGTTCTGGAGTGCCGCGCAACGCGCTCGTGCTGTCCACCGCCGGTCTGGTGATCGCGACCATACTGTCCAAGAATTCCGATTCCAACGCGTATCTCGTGCTGTTCGGCATCTCGATCTTCGCCGCGCTCGTGGTGTGGATGATCATTCTGGTGACGCACCTGGCGTTCCGGATCCGCCGTCGCCGCGCCGGGCTGCCGCCGTCGCCAGTGCGGTTGTGGGGTGCGCCGGTGGTGAACGTCGTGGTGATCGCTTTCCTTGCCACCGTACTGATTTCGACGTTCTGGATCGAAGGTCTCGACCCGGCGTGGAAGTTCGGGATCCCGTTCTTCGTCCTGCTCGTGGTGGCCTACCTGGTGCTGCGAATGACCGGACGGACGAAGCAGGCCGCGGAAGTGGAATTGGAAGATTCGACGCTGGTACGCGAGAAAGCCTGATCACGGGGTGAGGTGGGCGGCGAGTTCGTCGGCCGCCTTCCGCGCCTGTTCGGCAAAATTTGGGCCCTCGGGCTGTTCGGTCCATCGCTCGAACGCGGTTTGAAAGATCGCGATACCGACCTGCGCGAGCATCTTCGCGCTCGATTCGGTCGCCCCGCGTTCCTGCAGTGCTTCGACGACCGCGGCGGTGACAGCCGCGAGTTTCGTCCGCTCGCGTTCCTGCAGCTCCGGGCTGGACGCGACGATCGCCCGGCGTTGCGCGGCATGCGAAACCAGGCCCGCGAACAAATCGCCAGCGTCGACCATCGCGGCCAATACCGCCTGGAACGGCGGCAGGGCAGGGTCGGCGCGTCGGACCGCGTCGGCCATCGCGTCCGGGAGCCGCTCCGACCCGGCGAACAGCACGTCGCGTTTGTCGGCGAAGTAGCGCGAGAACGTCCGACGGGTCAGCCCGGCGCGCTCGGTGATCTGCGTGACCGTGGCGTTGTCGTAGCCGTGCTCGGCGAACAGCTCCAGCGCGGCCGCGCGGAGCCGCTCCTTGGCTTCGGGATCCCAGCGCGGCATGCCGCCATCTTAGCAGTGATGACACAGTGGGTCATCACTGCTACTGTTGATGTCTCACTGTGTCATCACTCTCCGGAAGGACCCCTCATGTCTTTGCTTGACCAGCGGGTTGTCGTCATCGGCGGCAGCTCGGGAATGGGATTGGCGACCGTTCGGGCCGCCGCGGAAGCGGGCGCGGCCGTCACGATCGCGGCGAGCGGCAAGGAACGGCTGGACGCGGCGCTCGCCGAATTGCCGGATACCTGCGAAGGATTCGTCACCGACGTACGCGACGAAGCGAATGTCGCGGCCCTGTTCGAGCACGTCGGCGCGCTGGACCATCTCGTGTACACCGCGGGCGACACGCTGGATCAGCGGCCTTGGACAGAGTTGCCTCTCGAGACCGTGCAGAGCCTGTTTTACGTCCGTTTCTGGGGCGTCGTCAGCGCGGTGAAGCACGCCGCGCCGCGGATCCGCCCGGGCGGTTCGATCGTGCTGACGTCCGGGATCATCGGCGTCCGTCCGACACCCGGCGCGGCGCTCGCGGCCGGTTCCGTCGGCGCGGTCGAGGGGCTGGCGCGCGGTCTCGCCGTCGACCTGGCCCCGGTGCGGGTCAACACCGTTCGCCCGGGGCCGGTCCACACGCCGATGTGGGACGGCCTTCCGCAACCGCAGCTGGACGCGATGGTCGCCGCGTTCACGGAACGAACGCTGACCAAATCGGTCGGCGAGGCGGAGCAGGTCGCGGCGACCAACGTGTACCTGATGGAAAACCGTTTCGTCACCGGTGCGGTGATCACCGTCGACGGCGGGTTCGTGCTTACTGGAAGCTGACCTGTTCTCCCGGCTTGAGCAGATGCAGCCACTCTTCGAGCCCGGCCTGCGCGAAAGCCGGTCGGAGGGTGTCCGGGCCCTGGGTGAAATGCGCCCAATGTTCGAAGTGCAGCGGGACGACCTGACGCGCGTTCAGGATCCGGGCCGCCTCAGCCGCGTCGTTACTGGGCAGCGTGAGGTACGCGTCGCCGACCAGGGGAGTTTGTGCTCCGCCGGCGAACAGGACGGCTATGTCGATCCGCTCGAAGCGCTCGGCGATCTGCCGCACCACGTCGAGGGAAGCGTTGTCCCCGCTGACG
This sequence comes from Amycolatopsis sp. VC5-11, assembly GCF_037034185.1. Lineage (NCBI taxonomy): Bacteria > Bacillati > Actinomycetota > Actinomycetes > Pseudonocardiales > Pseudonocardiaceae > Amycolatopsis > Amycolatopsis sp. VC5-11. Next base: position 28,185 of record NZ_JBAGKF010000030.1, read on the forward strand.
TAAACGGTCGGCTGGCCCTCGCTTTCGAGCACGAAACCGGTGACCTCGCCGACGAGATGCTCGCTGCCGTCGGGCCCGTGCTGCGCGGGCACTCCGGTGACGCGGACGCCGCCGAGGTCGTACGACTCCCAGTTCGCCAGCGCCCGAACGGGGTCGCCGATCCGCTCCCTCGCCGAGGCGGTGGACAGGACGAGCGGGGCGGCGAGGGCGTACTCCCGCCCCGCCGCGTCCAGGTTGTCCGGGTGGTGGTCGTGCGAAAGCAGCACCGCGGCCACCTCGCCGACCTCCGCCGCGGTGACCGCGGGACCAGCGGTTTTCGCCAGCTTCCGGGCACCGATCGGGTAATCGCCGGGGCCGTCGAAGGTGGGATCGGTGAGCAGGCGGGTCCCGCCGTACTCGATGAGGGCGGTCGGGCCGCCGACGTACCGGATGCGCGTCATGCGGGTACTCAACTCGCGGAGGGTTGCGCGGTATTCCGGCGCAGCGCCTGGAACTCGACCGGGCTGTGCGCGCTGAACACCGAGACCTCGTCCTGGTGTTCGCGGGCGAGGGTCTGCAGCCGGGCGAGGTTGGCGCGGCGAGCGGAGCCGTCCATCTGGTTCAGCACCTCGAACGCACGCATGCCGGGCGGGCAGTGCGGGCTGACCGGGGCGACTTCGCCGTGGAAGAAGTACGCGTCGCCGGCGTGCAGGAGCCAGCCGTCGCCGGTGTCGACCGCGACGCCGGAGTGTCCGTGCGTGTGCCCGGGCAGCGGGACGAGCAGGATTTCCGGCGGCAGACCGCGCAGCGGCCGCACCGCGTCGAAGCCGAACCAGTTTTCGCCGGCCTCGTCGTAGGTGCTCCACAGTGGACTGTGCGCGAATTGCTCGGCCCGGTACCGCGTTTTCTCCGGGAAGCTCTTCGGGTTGTCCGCCGCGCGGCGTTCGGTGGTGCGGACATGCACGGTGGCGTCGGGGAAATCGGCGAGCCCGCCGGCGTGGTCGACGTCGAGGTGGGTCATCACGATGTGCCGGACGTCGGCGGGATCGTGGCCCAGCGCGCGGATCTGCGCCACGGCGGTTTCCTCCATGGTCGGCTTCGCCCCGACCATCGCCATGAACGGACCGCCGAGCCAGCGCCGCGATTCGGTGACCCCGCGAGTGCCGAACCCGGTGTCGACCAGCACGAGCGCGTCGGCGGTCTCCACGAGCAGGCAGTGCGCCACGATCGTGCTGCGCCGCAGCATCCCGGGGCGGCCGTCGAGCGCCTTGCCGCCGAGCGGACGCATCGTGCCGCAGTTGAGGTGGTGCACCTTCATACCGTGCTCCTCTCGCTGAGCCGGACGAAATCGGTCAGGTCGTGCGAGGCGAACACGGTCACCTCGTCGGCGTGGTCCCGGCGCAGCTCGCGCAACCGGCGCTGGTTCTCGCGCCGGGGCCCGGGCAGCGTCTGGACCCGCCGTTCGAACATAGCCAATCCGGGCGGGCAATAGGGCTCGGCGTCGATCTCCCGGTGGAAGAAATAAGAATCACCCGCGTTGAGCACCCAGCCGGACCCGGTGTCGACGGCCACCCCGGCGTGTCCCGCGGTGTGCCCGGCGAGCGGCACGAGCGCGACGCCCTCGACCCCGTCCAGCTCGCGGACCGCGTCGAGGCCGAACCAGCTGTCGCCGGCGTCCGAATAGGACTTCCACTGTGGACCGTGCCGGAACTGGACGTCGCGGTACCGCGGGTTTCCGGCGCGGTAGGCGTCGAGTTCCTTGCCGTAGACGTGCACGCGCGCCTGCGGGAAGTCGACGAGCCCGCCGGCGTGGTCGAGGTCGAGGTGGGTGAGGACGATGTCGCGGACGTCGGCCGGGTCGAAGCCCAGTGCGCGGATGCGGCTCAGCGCGGTTTCGTTTTCGTCCGTCATCGGATTCGACGTGCGCAGGAAGCGCGGACCGAGCCAGCGCGCGGCGTCGGTGACGGTGGGCGAACCCATTCCGGTCTCGATGAGCGTCAGTCCGGTGCCGGTTTCGACCAGCATGCAGTGGCACACGAGGGTGGCGCGGCGCAGCAGCCCGGGTTTTCCGTCGACCAGCTTGCCGCCGATCGGACGCATGGTGCCGCAGTTGAAGTGGTGTACGCGCATTAGGCGAACTCCCTTTCGACGGTGGTGTGCAGGTGAGCGGCGACGGCCTGCAGAGGCGCGGTATCCCGCCGAGTGCGCGCGAGCAGCAGCGCGCCTTCGATCGCGGACAGCACGATCGTCGCCAGCGAAACGGCACGGTCCTCGGCGAGGCCGTGCGAGGTGAAGTAGGCGGAGATATCCCGCAGCCAGCCTTCGTAACCCTGGTCGCAGGCGGCACGGATCGGCTCGCTGTCGGCGGCTTCCAACGCGACAGTCGCGATGGGACAGCCGCAGCGATAGTCCGATTCGGACAGTGAGGTGGCGAGTGCGGTGACGATGAGATCGATGGCAGTGGCCGGATCCGGTGCGCCAGCGGTGATTTCGCGGAACTGCCCGGCCAGCCGCTCCCCGGAAAGCTGCACCGCCTCGGCGGCCAGCTGTTCCTTGCCGCCGGGGAAATGGAAGTACAGCGAGCCCTTCGGGGCCCGGCTTTCGGACACGAGCTGGGTCATCCCGGTGGCGTGGTAGCCCTGGGTGCGAAACAGCTCAGCCGCCGATTCGAGCATCCGGCGGCGCGTGTCGGTGCGGTTGACCATGCGCCTACCGTAGCTCAAACTATGACGACCGGTCTAGTTAGTTTCGAGGCGTGCCCGCGCGGCGCGGCCGATCGGTAATCTCAGCGCCATGGCGAACCCCACCGGAGAACAGTTCGAGATCACCCGCGGCAACGCGCGCGCCGTCATCACCGAGATCGGTGCCGGACTGCGCGCGTTCGAGATCAGCGGAGTGCCGTATGTCGAGACGTTCGCCGAGGACGAGAAGCCGCCGAAGGGACTCGGCCAGGTGCTGCTGCCGTGGCCGAACCGGACCAAGGGCGGCAAGTGGGAGTTCGAGGGTGAAGAGCAGCAGCTGGAGATCACCGAGGAAGCGCGCGGCAACGCCATCCACGGCCTGACCCGGCACCAGGAGTGGGAGCTGCTGGAGCACGCCGAAACGTCGATCACGCTCGCCATCGACGTCGAGGTCCAGCCGGGCTGGCCGGTGCCGCTGCGCGCGACGATCACCTACGACCTGCAGCCGCGCGAGCTCGTGATCACCCACGAAATCCGCAACGAGGGGGAGAAGCCGATCGGCGTCGGCGTCGGCACCCACCCGTACTTCCGGATCGGCGACGCGCCGACCGACGAGCTGACCCTCACGCTGCCCGCCACGCGCGTCCGGCCGTACGAGGGCGATCAGCAGATGCCGTACGCGGACGAGCAGGACGTCGAGGGCACCGAATACGACTTCCGGCAGGGCAAGCTGCTCGAAGGCGTCGACCTGGACACCGCGTTCGGCGGGCTGGAACTGGCCGCGGACGGCACCCACCACTACGTGCTGTCCCACGGCGACCGCCAGCTGGTGGTCTGGACCGGTCCGGACTTCCGCTGGGTGCAGGTGTTCACGCCGGACGACCTGGTCGGCCGCGGCCGCGCGGTCGCGATCGAGCCGATGACCTGCCCGGCGGACGCGCTCAACACCGGCACCGACCTGATCGAACTGGAACCGGCCACGTCGTGGACGGGCAGCTGGGGGATCCGGGTCCCGTGAAACTCGAACTGCTGCCCGAGGCCGCCGCGGGCGAGCTGCTGACCTTGCAGCAGGCCGCGTACCTCACCGAGGCGCGGGCGCACCAGAACTTCGACCTGCCGCCGTTGCTGGACACCCTCGACGACGTGCGCGCGGCCATCGCGGACCCGTCGATCACGGTCTGGGGATTCCGCGACGGCGGCAGGCTGGTGGCGAGCGTGCGGATGCGAGTGGCCGGCCCGGTCGGCGAGATCGGCAGGCTCGTGGTGGCGCCGGATCGTCAGGGCGAGGGACTCGGCACCGCGCTGCTGGCGGCCGCGGAGGAGGCGACCCCGGCGGAGGTGACGGTGTTCCGGCTGTTCACCGGCGAACGTTCGGCCGGGCCGCTCTATTTGTACCGAAAGCTCGGTTACCGCGAGACGCATCGGTCGCCGGAGGCGGACTATCAGTTGGTGCACCTGGAAAAACCCCGGATGCGCGAACCCGGGTGAGTTCGTTAGCGTGTCAAACTATGGCTTACAAGGCGATTGTCGGGGGCTATGTGGTCCCCGTCGGCGCCGCTCCGATCGAGGGCGGCACTGTGCTCATCGAAGACGGCCGGATCACCCACGTCGGGGCTGAGGCCGACGTCGAGGTGCCGGAGGACGCGGAACTGGTGGACGCGTCCGGCAGCTGGGTCTTGCCGGGATTCATCGACGCGCACGCGCACCTCGGCGTCCACGAGGACGGCGAGGGCTGGGCGGGCAACGACACCAACGAAATGACCGACCCGAACGGCGCCCGCTTCCGTGCGATCGACGGGATCGACCCGTACGAACCGGGCTTCGACGACGCGCTGGCGGGCGGCGTCACGAGCGTGGTGATCAAGCCGGGGTCGGGCAACCCGATCGGCGGGCAGACCATCGGCGTGAAGACGTGGGGCCGGTCCATTCTGGACATGGTGTTCGCCGAGCAGGTGAGCGTGAAGAGCGCGCTGGGCGAGAACCCGAAGCGGGTTTACGGGGAGAAGAAGGTCACGCCCTCGACCAGGCTCGGGGTGGCCGCGATCCTGCGCGAGGCGTTCACGAAGGCCCGCAACTACCAGGAAAAGCGCGAGCACACGCGGTCCGAGGGCAAACCGTTCGAAACGGACCTGACGAACGAAACCCTGGCGAAGGTCCTCGACGGCGAGCTGTACTGGGACCAGCACGTGCACCGCGCCGACGACATGGTGACCGCGATCCGGCTGGCCGACGAATTCGGCTACAAACTGGTGATCAACCACGGCACCGAAGGCCACCTGATCGCGGACCTGCTGGCCGAACGCGACATCCCGGTGATCCTCGGCCCGCTCTTCACCACGAAGTCCAAGGTGGAACTGCGCAACCGCACCCTGCGCTCGGCCGGCATCCTCGCGCGCGCCGGGGTGAAGATCGCGATCACCACGGACCACCCGGTCATCCCCATCAACTTCCTGGTGTACCAAGCCGCACTGGCGGTGAAGGACGGCCTGGACCCGGAGACCGCGCTGAAGGCCCTGACTCTGCACCCGGCGCAGATGCTCGGCCTGGACGACCGGATCGGCACCCTGACCCCCGGCCTGGACGCGGACGTGGTGCTGTGGTCCGGCGACCCGCTGGACGTGATGAACCGCGCGATGCGGGTGTTCGTGCGGGGCCAGGAGGTCTACCACTTCGACGAGACGACCGGCGAGGGAGTTTCGGCGGATCGGCGGTACCGGGAAGCTCGCTGAGGTTGGTTGAGGCGGCCTGGCCGGCCGCCTCAATCGAGCAGTGCGGCGAGGTCCAGTTCGAACGGGAACGGCTCGGCGGTGCGGAATTTCCCCGTGACGGCGGGGGAGTTCCGATAGCCGAGTTCCCCGGCCTGGTGGCAGGTGACAAGGGAGACCGGATCGTCGAGGTCGAGGATCCAGTAGAACGGGATTCCGGCGTCGGAGTACTCCTTGTGCTTCGTGACGTAGTCGGTGCGTTTCGACCCCGGCGTCGCGACTTCGACCACCAAGACGAGGTCTTCGGCGCGGAGTGCGTCCTCCTCGGGAGTCCGGGCGATCGCGGCCGACGTGGTGACCAGGAGATCGGGGCACCGGGAAAAACCTGGTGCCCCGTCCGGCGCGAGCCCTAGATCGATATCCACGCGTGGCACCACGGAAAACTCGTCCGGCAGCTGATCATGCAGTTGGAAGGCGAGCGCGTACGTCGCGTGGTTGTGCCATGCGCCCGGCGACGGAGAGAAGACCAGACGGCCTTCGACGAGTTCGGTGAATCCCGGCTCGACCTCGCCGAGCGCGAGGTATTCCTTGATCGAGAGCAACTGCCGCGGAAGTGTCCTGGTGTCCATGCCGCTCACGGTAAGCGAGGGGTACGACACTTTCCGCCAACACAGTCCGCCAGGAACGCCCCCAACCCCCGCGGCGAACCCCCGGTCACCGCGGCGAAATCGTCGCTCAGCCAAGCCCCGTCCCCGGCCGCCAGCAGCTCGAAGACCTGCGCATTCGACCCCGCCTCCGGCACCCCGTTCGACTCCATCACCGCCTGGTGCTCCGCAGCCGAAATCCGCCGGTACTCCACCGGGCGGCCGGTAACCGCAGCCCACTCCCGGGCCACGTCGGCGAACGTGACCAACTCCGGCCCAGTCAGCAGATACGTCCGCCCGGCATGCTCCGCCGGGGCCGTCGCGATCGTGGCAGCCGCGGCGGCGACGTCTCGGGCGTCGATCATTCCGATCCGGCCATCGCCCACGGACGAAGAAAAGCCGCCCGTCGCCGCGATCTCCGGTGCGAGGGCGAGCAGATTCTGCATAAAGAAGTTCGGCGCCAGCAGCGTGTACTCCATCCCGGACGCCTTGAGGTGCGCGTCAATCCGCGCGTGCACCCGCCGCCGGGTGACTGGCGAATCGTCAACAGCCTTGTGGTTGGTGACCCGCACGACGTGCCGCACCCCGTTCGCGGCCGCGCGGTCGAGCACCGTCAGCTGCGACGCCACCGCGGGTCCGATCAGCACGAGCGTGTCGACCCCGCGCAGTGCCGCGTCGAGGGTGTCCGGCCGGTCGAAATCGCCGACTACCTCATCGGTGCCGCCCGAAGGGGTGCGGACGAGCGTCCGGACAGGTCCGAGCAGGCGGACGACTTCGCTGCCGATTTTTCCGGTAGCACCGGTAACCAAGATCATGCGACCAAGACTGCTCGCCGCCAGTATCGTTTGTGAAGAAGGCACCTCAACGAACCATAGGTACCCAATGGATACCAAGTATGCGAAAGCGTGCCCCTCGCGCACCGTGATGGACGTGCTGGCGAACAAGTGGACGCTCTACGTCCTCGGCCTGCTCCGCCAGTACGAACGCCCGCTGCGGTTCACCGAGCTGCGCCGCGGCGTCGAAGGCGTGACACAGAAATCGCTCACCCAGGTGTTGCGCAACCTTGAACGCGACGGAATGGTCACGCGCACGATTTACCCGACGATCCCGCCGCGGGTGGAGTACGCGCTGACCGATCTGGGCCGGGACGTCGGGGCCTTGACCGGCGCGATCGCCGACTGGTCGAAAGCCAACGCGGGCCGCGTTCAGGCGGCCCGCGCGGCTTATGACGACAGGAAAGACTAGGCGTTCTTCAGAGAACGCGCGATCACCATCCGCTGGATCTGGTTCGTCCCCTCGAAGATCTGCGGCACTTTCGCCTCCCGCATGTACCGCTCCACCGGGAAGTCCCGCGTGTACCCGGCACCGCCGAGGACCTGCACCGCGTCCGTCGTCACCTTCATCGCGCCGTCCGTCGCCACCAGCTTCGCGATCGACGACTGCCGCTGGAAGTCCAGGCCGCGGTCGCGGCGGCGAGCGGCGTCCAGGTAGGTCGCGCGGGCCGACTCGACCGTCGCCGCCATGTCCGCCAGCAGGAACTCCAAGCCCTGGAAATCCGCGATCGGGCGGCCGAACTGTGTGCGGCCCTTCGCGTACTCCACGGCCTCGTCCAGGGCCGCCTGCGCCAGGCCCACCGCGCACGCGGCGATCCCGAGCCGTCCCGAGCTGAGCGACGACAGCGCGATCTTCAGGCCGGCACCCTCGCCGCCGATCAGCCGGTCGGCCGGGACCCGGGCGTCCTCGAACAGCATCTGCGCCGTCGGGGACCCGGTGAGGCCCATTTTCCGTTCGCGCGGAGCAGCCGACAGGCCCGGAGTCGACGAGTCGACCAGGAGGCACGAGATGCCGTGCCCGCCGTCGTCGCTCGTGCGGACCATCGTGGTGTAGAAGTCCGCCACTCCGGCGTGGGTGATCCACGCTTTCGTGCCGTTGACGACGTACTCGTCCTCGGAAAGCCGCGCGCGGGTGGACAGCGCGGCCGCGTCCGAGCCGGCGTGCGTTTCCGATAGGGCGTACGCGCCGAGCAGCGAGCCGCCCAGCATGTCCGGCATCCAGCGGTCCTGCTGTTCTTCCGTGCCGTAGTGCGCGAGCGCGTAGCAGGACATCGTGTGCACCGACAGCCCGACGCCCACGCTCATCCACGCGGCGGCGATCTCCTCGAGCGCCTGCAGGTAGACCTCGTACGGCTGCTCGGCGCCGCCCCAGCGCTCCGGGTACGGCAGGCCCAGCAGCCCGGACTTGCCCATCAGGGTGAACAGGTCGCGCGGGAACTTCTCGGCCTCCTCGTCGGCCGCGGCGCGCGGTTTCAGCTCGTCACGGGCGATTTCCGTGACGAGTGCGAGCAGGTCTTCGGACTCCGGCGTCGGCAGCAGACGGTCGACCGGCATGGCTTCCTCCCAGGCGGCGGTACTGAAAACAGTACTGACGGATGATTTAGAGTACCGTATGCGGAGCGGGGCTGTCCCTGATCGGTAGGAGATAGTGACGTGATGTCCACCCCTGAAGCCCGTCGCCGGCCCACCGCGCGGCAGCAGGCGCTGCTGCGCGAGCTCGAGGCGTTGTTCCTGGCGGAGGGCTTCGCCGGCTTCACGCTCGACGACCTGGCCGCCCGGCTCCGCTGCTCGAAATCGACGCTGTACGCGCTCGCGCCGAGCAAGGAGCAGCTCGCGGTCAAAGTCGTCGCGCACTTCTTCCGCGACGCCGCCGAACGCCTGGAAAAGCGGATCGCGGGCATCGACGACGCGCGCGAGCTGATCGGCGAGTACCTCTCCGGCGTCTCCGAGCACCTGAACCGGGCGTCGCCGGAGTTCATGGCCGACATCGCCGCCTTCGCGCCCGCCCGCGACACCTATCAGCTCAACAGCCGCGCCGCCGCGCGCCGGATCCGCGCGTTCATCGACAAGGGCGTCGCCGACGGAGTGTTCCGCGACGTGCACGCGCGGCTCGTGGCCGAAATGACCGGACTGATCATCGAGGGCATTCAGACCGGCGTGCTCGGCAGGCGCACCGACGTGTCCGACGCGGAAGCTTTCACCGCGCTCGGCGAACTTCTGCTCGGCGGGCTCGACAAGAACTGATTTGTCCGCATCGGGACAGGAATTGTCAGCGTCCGTTCCTCTACACTCGCCGCTTGTGATCGTGGTGGGTGGAGAGGCGCTGGTCGACCTCGTTCCTGGCGAACCGTTGGATTCCACTGTGGACGGTGGGCTGCGCGCGCTGCTGCCCCGGCTCGGCGGTGGTCCATACAACGTCGCGCTCGCCGCGGCCCGGCTCGGCGTTCCCGCGTCGTTCCTGTCCCGGATTTCCACCGACCGGTTCGGCGTCGCGTTGGCGAATCGCCTTACCGCTTCGAACGTCGACACTTCCTTGCTGCAGCGCGGCAACGAGCCGACGACGCTCGCCGTCGTCGCGCTCGACGAACGCGGCGCCGCGCAATACACCTTCTACGTCGAGGGAACCGCCGATCGGCTGGTTTCCGATCCCGGTGCGCTGCCGGAAGAAACCACCGCGCTGTCGCTCGGAACGCTCGGCATGGTGCTCGAACCCGGCGCGAGCGCGTACGAGCAGATTCTGCGCCGCGAATCCGCGCGTGGGACCCTGACCGTGCTCGACCCGAACATCCGGGAGGCGCTCATCGCCGACCCGGCGGCCTATCGCGCGCGCTTCGCCTCGTGGCTGCCCGACGTGCGGCTGTTGAAAATCTCTGACGACGACGCCGCGTGGCTCGCCGAGGGGGCCGACCCGGTGGCCGCCGCGAAAACGTGGGTGGAGTCCGGTGTGGACGCCGTCGTGCTCACCCGGGGCGCGGACGGCTTGTCTGTGATCACTTCGGCTGGTGAGCTGGCACACGTTCCGTCCCGCAAGGTCGAGGTCGCGGACACGATCGGCGCCGGCGACACCGTGCAGGGCGCGTTGCTCGCCTGGCTGCACGAGCGCACCGTGCGCGACCTGGCCGCACTCGACGCCGGCGCGTGGACCGAAGCGCTTGCTTATGCGGCGAAAGCGGCGTCGATCACGGTCTCCCGCAGCGGAGCGGAGCCGCCGACCGCCGCGGATATGGCGGCCACCGTGTGAACCTGGTCCCAATGGGGCCTTTTGGGGCAACGCAGCGAGTGCGGACTGACCCACCCTTCGACTAGCGTAGTGGTGAATTCATACCCAGCGGGGCGGTGTGCAGCGAGGCGCGTGTTTCCTCGCGTGAACACGTGGCTACTGCGGAACCTTGCAGGCGCCGCCGTCCCGTGCCCAACGTGAGAGGGACCTGCATGTCCGACGCGACGAATGCGGGGCAGTCCGGCGGCGAAACCGCGACGCTGCGCCTGCCGAGTGGCGAGCACGAGTTCAAGGTCGTCAACCCGGTCGAGGGCGCGCCGGGGATCGAGCTGGGAAAGCTGCTGGCGCAGACGGGGTACATCACCTACGACCCCGGGTTCGTCAACACCGGCGCCGCGTCGTCGGCCATCACCTACATCGACGGTGATGCGGGCATCCTGCGCTACCGCGGCTACCCGATCGAGCAGCTGGCGGAGAAGTCCACCTTCATCGAGGTGTCCTACCTGCTCATCTACGGCGAGCTGCCGACCGAGGCCCAGCTGGCCGACTTCACCGAGCGGATCCAGCGGCACACCCTGCTGCACGAGGACCTCAAGGCGTTCTTCTCCGGCTTCCCGCGCGACGCGCACCCGATGCCGGTGCTGTCCAGCGCCGTTTCCGCGCTGTCGACCTTCTACCAGGACTCGCTGAACCCGTTCGACGAGCCCAACGTCGAGCTGTCCACCATCCGCCTGCTGGCGAAGGTGCCGACGCTCGCGGCGTACGCGTACAAGAAGTCCGTCGGCCAGCCGCTGCTGTACCCGGACAACTCGCTGGGCCTGGTCGAGAACTTCCTGCGGATGACGTTCGGCTTCCCGGCCGAGCCGTACGAGGTCGACCCGGACGTCGCGAAGGCGCTCGACCTGCTGTTCATCCTGCACGCCGACCACGAGCAGAACTGCTCCACCTCCACGGTGCGGCTCGTCGGCTCGTCCGAGGCGAACCTGTTCGCCAGCATCTCGGCGGGCATCAACGCGCTGTTCGGCCCGCTGCACGGCGGTGCGAACGCGGCGGTGCTGGAGATGCTCGAGGGCATCCGCGACGACGGCGGCGATGTCGCGACGTTCGTCAACCGCGTGAAGAACAAGGAAAAAGGTGTCAAGCTCATGGGCTTCGGGCACCGGGTCTACAAGAACTACGACCCGCGCGCGAAGATCATCAAGAACACCGCGGACGAGATCCTCGGCAAGCTCAAGGGCGGCGACCAGCTGCTCGACATCGCCAAGAAGCTCGAGGAAACCGCCCTTTCCGACGACTACTTCGTCGAGCGCAAGCTGTACCCGAACGTGGACTTCTACACCGGTCTGATCTACCGCGCGCTCGGGTTCCCGACGAAGTTCTTCACCGTGCTGTTCGCGCTCGGCCGGCTCCCCGGCTGGATCGCGCACTGGCGCGAGATGATCAACGACCCGCAGACGAAGATCGGCCGCCCGCGCCAGATCTACACCGGCTACGCCTCCCGGGACTACACCCCGATGTCGGAGCGCTGAGCCGCTGCTTGGTGAAACGCCCCGCCGTGCTGTTGCGCGGCGGGGCGTTTATCGTTGTGCGACATGACGATGGAAGCGCCGGTCGTGCTGTGGTTCCGCCGGGATCTCCGGTTGCGGGACCACGCCGCGCTGTTCGAGGCGGCCAAGCACAGCAAGCACATTCTGGCGCTGTACGTGCTCGACGACCGGCTCCTCAAGCCGGCCGGTTCGCCTCGGGTCGCGTTCCTGCTGAATTCCTTGCGGGAGCTGGACAAAGCGTTGTCCGGCCGACTGATGGTGCGCTGCGGCGATCCGGTTCGGGAGGTCGTGGCCGCGGCACGGGAGATCCGGGCGGCAGCGGTGCACGTCTCCGCGGATACCGCACCATACGGACGCGAGCGTGACGGTGCCGTGGCTGAAGCCTTGGCAGAGCATCGAATTCAGTGGGTGCCGACGGGTTCTCCGTATGCCGTGACGCCGGGGCGGGTCACGAAACCGGACGGTACCCCGTATCGGGTGTTCACTCCGTTCTATCGCGCTTGGGCGCAGCACGGCTGGCCTCGTCCGGCGGAGACCGATGTGTCTATTGTGGACTGGGTCAAGCCTTCTTCCTCAGATCCTTTGCCGGAAACTCCGGAGGTGGAGTGCGAGCTTCCGACGGCGGGGGAGGACGCCGCGTTGGCGGTGTGGCAGGAGTTCCTTTCCGACGGTCTCGCGGATTACGCGACCGAACGCGATCGTCCGGATCATGCTGGCACCACCAGGCTTTCGCCCTACCTGCGCTGGGGTGCGATCCATCCGCGGACGATGCTGGCCGACCTGGCCGGGAAACGCTCCGAGGGCGCGCAGGCGTTGCGGTCCGAACTGTGCTGGCGCGAGTTCCACGCCGACGTCCTGTGGAACCGACCGGAAACCGCGCGGCAGAACTACGACCGGCGGTTCGACGGAATGCGTTACGACACCGGGAAAACCGCGCGGGAGATGTTCGCGCTGTGGTGCGAAGGCCGGACCGGCTACCCGATCGTCGACGCCGGAATGCGGCAGCTGCTGGCCGAGGGCTGGATGCACAACCGGGTCCGGATGATCGTGGCGAGTTTCCTGGTGAAGGACCTGCATCTGCCGTGGTGGTGGGGCGCGCGGCACTTCATGAAACATCTGGTGGACGGCGATCTGGCGTCGAATCAGCTGAACTGGCAATGGGTCGCCGGTTCCGGGACGGACGCCGCACCGTACTTCCGGATCTTCAATCCGACCACGCAGGGCCAGAAATTCGACCCGCAGGGCGATTACGTGCGCCGGTATGTGCCGGAATTGCGTGGCGTGGAAGGGAAAGCGGTGCACGTGCTGAAGGAGCGGCCGGAGGGGTATCCGGAGCCGATCGTGGACCACGCGGAGGAGCGGCAGGTCGCGTTGCAGCGGTACGGGGCGATTACGGGGTCTTAGTGTCGTGTGCCCGTTCGTGGCTTTCCGCCAGCGACAGGCCGCGTTGCCGTTCCTCGATGATCGTCCAGAACCGCGGGCACTTCAGCGGATCGCTGGCCGGACAGTGCCGTCCGTGTTCGAGCGCGGCTTGGGCGATCTCGATGCGGCGTTGCTGCTCGGCCAGTTCGGCGAGTTTGCCGTCGATCATTTCCTGGCGGCTCGGCTGTTCTCCGGTGAGGAAACGGCCGATTTCGGACAGCGTGAAGCCGATTTCCTGGAAGAACAGCAGCACGCCGACGTCCTTGACCGCGGACTCGGCGTAACGCCGCCGGCCCGCTTCCCGTTCCGCCGGGCGTACGAGACCGAGTTCGTCGTAGTAACGCAGCGCGCTCGTCGGCACGCCGGTGCGCTCGGCCAGTTCGCCGATGGACAGGGTCGCAGTCATTTGACTTCAAGCGTACTCGAAGTGGTTCGCTCGCCCCATGAATGTTTTGGAGCGCGCTCTGCGCTGGTGGGGCCCGCGTGGCGGGATCGCGCAGTTCCACCAGCCAACCGGAGTTCCGGGACACGTTGCCGGATTGATCATGGGGCGGCGGTCGTCGAATGTGACGCGTAATCGCTGGGCGGTGCGGTTGCTCGACATCCAGCCGTCCGAACGGGTTCTCGAACTCGGCTGTGGTCCGGGCGTGGCCGTTGCCGCACTGGCGGACCGGGCGGCGCTGGTGGTCGGCGTCGACCACTCGTCGGTGATGATTCGGCAAGCACGGCACCGAAACCGGTCGGCGGTCCGGGCCGGGCGGGTGCGTTTGGTGTGCGCTTCGGTCGAGAATCTGGCGTTCGGCGAAGGGCCGTTCGACGCCGCGTTGGCCGTCAACACGCTGGGCATGTGGCCGGAGCCGGTTGCCCGGCTGCGAGAACTGGCCCGGTTGTTGCGTCCTGGCGGGCGCATTGCGCTGGTATCTCAACCACGGCAGCCTGGTGTCACCTCGGCTGCGGTGGTCGAGGAGGCTGGCTTTTCCCGGCTCCGCACCGAAATGCTCGGCTTGGATCCGCCAGTCGTGTGCGTACTGGCAGTGTCTGACTGAGCACGTCCGCCGGATCGAACTCATCCGGGACTCCTTGGCCGCGGGACTGTCCACCGGTCCTAACGGCGCAACGCGTCAACCAACCGCACCCGGCTGCCCACGCGAAGTACCCCATTCCGGTAGACGCGCGCCCCCACCCAGGTGACCACCGCGATCAGCGCGACAGTCAGCACCAGCGACAGCGCGATTTCCCAAGCCTCGACCGTGCCGAGCGCGATCCGGGCGGGCATCAGAACCGGCGACAGCAACGGAATCAGCGACACGATCCGTGTCGCCGCCCCCTGCGGTGCTTGCGTCAGCAGGTTGATCCCCGCGACAAACCCGATGACCAGCGCGATATTCACCGGCCCGACCACAGCCTGCGTGTCCTCCTGGCGGGACACGAGAGCACCAGCCGCGCCGTAGAGCATGGCGTAGAGGAGGAAGCCCAGCAGATACCAGACGAGTCCCCAGCCCAGCGTCCCCAACGCGACGCTCGAAATCGAGAACACTCCGGAAACGCCGCCGGCCACCAAACCCGCCACGGCGAGGATCGCGAGCTGGGTCAACCCGACCAAGCCGAGCCCGATGACCTTGCCCAGCAGCAAATGCACCGGCCGGACCGTCGCCAGCAGGATCTCCACCACGCGGCTGGATTTCTCCTCGACCACGCCCTGCGCGACGAACATTCCATACGTCATGATGCTGACGTACAACAGAATCGCGACCACGATCCCGGTCACGAGTTTCGTCCCGGCTTGCGGATCGGCCGGCTCGAGAGCCTGGATGTCGGCGTGGGTGGCGGACACGGCCTGGTGCACGGCGGCGGGGTCGAGGTTCGCGGAGTACAGCTGAGCGTCGAGGACCTGTTGCTGCGCGATGGCGTCCAGCGCTGTCTGCAGCTTCGAGTCCAAAGTGGACTTCACGGTCATCCGCGGCCGGGAGGCGCTGCCGGACACGAGCGCGTCCACGTCGCCGTCGCGGACCTGGGTGAGTCCGTCCGATTCGGACTGTACGAGGACGATCTTGAGGTTCCGGTCGTTGTTCTCCAGTTGCGTGGCGATGCCCTGCGCTTGCCCGGCGAGCGCGACTTTCGTGGTCGACCGGTCGTGGGCGAGGAACACTTGCAGCGTGACGTAACCCAGCAGGAGCAACAGCATCACCGCGGTGCTGACCACAAAGGACCGGGTGCGCAGCCGCGCGTTGAGCTCCCGTTTGGCCACCAGCCGCACCGCGCGGTTGGGACGGATCCGGTTCATCGAGGTGCTCCCGGCGTGGCGACGGAATCGCGGAACAGCTCGGCCAGCGTACGGCGGCGGTGGCTGAATTCCGTCACCGGGCCAGTGGCCAGCGCGGCGGCGAGCACGGCCTGGTCGTCGGCACTCGGCGACAGCTCCAGCACCGTCGTGCTGCCGCGGTTCTCGACGACGCGGGCACCGGGAACCGTTGTCGCCCAACCAGGATTGGCACTGGGCGCGGTGACCACCAACCGGCGCGCGGCGTCGCGGGTCAGCTCGTCCACGGTGCCGACCGCGACCATCCGGCCGTCGCGGATGATGCCGACCCGGTCGCACAGCCGCTCCACGAGGTCGAGCTGATGGCTGGAAAACACCACCGGCGCGCCCGTCGCCGCCTTCTCCCGCAACACGCCGCTCAGCACGTCGACGGCGAGCGGGTCGAGGCCGGAAAACGGCTCGTCGAGCACGAGCAGCGCCGGGTCGTGCACCAGCGCGGCGGCGAGCTGTACGCGCTGCTGATTGCCGAGGCTGAGCTTCTGGATGTCGTCCTTGCGCCGCGGCCCGAGCCCAAGCCGCGCGATCCACAACTCGGCCGCGCGGTGTGCGTCGTTGGTGCTGAGGCCGTGCAGTTCGGCGAGGTAGACGAGCTGGTCGATGACCTTCATTTTCGGGTACAGACCGCGCTCTTCGGGCATGTACCCGATCTGCGCGCGGGTGTCGTGCGTGACCGGCCGCCCGGCGAACCGCACCTCGCCGGAGTCGGCAGCGAGCACGCCGAGCGCGATCCGCATCGTGGTGGTTTTGCCCGCCCCGTTGCTGCCGACGAACCCGAACAACTCGCCGGGAGCCGCGGTGAAACTCACGCCGTCGAGCGCGGTTTTCGTGCCGAACCGCTTGCTGATCCGGTCGATCTCCAGCGTCACGCGTCCCCCTCCAGCGGCGCACGGCTGAACACGGCCTCCACCGGCAGGTCGAACACCGCGCAGATGCGCAACGCCAGGTCGAGACTGGGATAATGGTCCCCGCGCTCCAGCGCCCCGATCGTCTGCGGATTGACCTCGACCGCCCCGGCGAGCTCCGCCCGGCTCATCCCGCGCTCCGCACGCAACCCCGCCAGCCGGTTGTGGATCGGCAGCACCTTGCCACGCCGCACCGGGCTCATGGACCGCACTGTTGCAAAAACCCAACGACCCGTCAAGCTGCCTTGCCGGTAGTTGTCCGCCCCAATGTGGCATTGGGTGCATGGGACGCACCCAATGTGGCGTTCGGTGCATCTGACGCACCCAATGCCACATTGGGGCGCTTGCCGGTCAGGCCGCGTGATGGCGGATCACGGATGGACGTGGGCGGCGTGCCGCGGCTTCGTGCGCGGCGCGGAGCTCTGCCGCTACCTGGGCTGGTTCGGTGCGCAACCTGATCGGAAGCGTCTGGAGAACGACAATGCCCGACGCTGCGTAGCGCGCATTCCTCTCGAGGGTGGCGGAGTAGTCGTCCCATTTCTCGTGCCAGGCTCGTGAGTCGATCTCCCAGGCGAATGCCACGTCGTCCCACCATGCATCGGGTCTGGCGACGAACTCGCCCGCGTCGGTAGTGACTACGACGTTCCACTCGGCTTCGGGCAGGCCGGTCGCTTTCCAGATTTCCCAAGCATCGGCCTCCGCGACAGACTGCGTACCTGCTAGAAGCGCGGTCAGTGCGCGGCGTGGCAGCGCAGACCCGCGCTGGCTTCCACGGCTTAGCTCGCGAGTCAGCTGCTCTAACGTGCAACGCCGTCGTTGGACAGACTCGGCCAAGAGCGCTCGGACGGCATCGAAATCGCGGATTCGCCTGACTGCGTCCAGCACCGCGCGGTACGCGGGCGCTACCGGCACCCCGTTCCTGACGACGGGGTGGGGAAGTCGAGTTGTGCGTTCCACGAGCATGAAGCCCACGCTGCTTACTTCCCGTCTGTCCGGAAGCAGCAGGTGAATCTGGTCGGGTTCGGGGACTCGGCTGAGCCCGTGCATCCGTGCCGCCCACATGCCTGTCACCATCGAGCCAGGGCCGCCTCGCAACAACGCTGCTTCCATCTGCTGTGCTGAATCCGGCTCGCACGGGAGCAGCAGCACGACACCTGGCAAGATCCGTCGCCAGGGACCGCCGGGGAGACAGCGACGATAAATGCTGCTCCTGGACATGCCCAGTTCCTCAAGCTCGGCGGTTCGGACGACCTTCCCCGCGGCTTCGTGCAGCACCGGGTGCCGCTCCCAGTTTCCTTTGCGCATCCGTCCAGATTGTGCGGTCATCGAGAAATGCGCGAGTAAAACGCGCGCGAGCGGTCCCCTCGTGCGTGAATACCGCGACAACCACCCGGTCGGGTTGCTGGCCCCAATGTGGCATTGGGTGCATGCGACGCACCCAATGTGGCGTTCGGTGCATCTGACGCACCCAATGCCACATTGGGGCTGCGCTCGCCGCGAGGGTCAGGACAGTCCGGCCAGCGTTTTCTCCACCAGTTCCGCCACCCGCTCACGAGCGGCTTCAGCGTCGGCCGGGACGAGCGCCAACCGGGTGCGGCGTTCGAGGACGTCCTCGACGGTCGCCGCGCCCTCGTGGCGGACGGCCCACACCACCTCGGCCGCGGTGATTTCCGTCGACGCGCACAGCGGGGCCGCGAATTCCGGCTCCAGTTCGCCGAGCGCTGCCACGCGGGGTGCTTCGGTGCCGTACTTGGCCACCAGCCGCGCAGGAGCGTCCACAAGCGACAGTCGCGAGCGCGGTGCGGCACCGAGCAGTGGCAGCTTCGAGGTCCGCGACGGGCCTGCGGGCAATCCGGCGTGCGTCAAGGCGGCGTCGACGGCGTCTTCGGCCATGCGTCGGTACGTCGTCAGCTTCCCGCCGACCACGGTGAGTACGCCGTCGGAACCGGTGACTACCGCGTGTTTCCGCGAGAGGTCCGCGCTGCGTCCGGCGGAACCGGAGACCAGCGGCCGCAATCCGGCATAGGAACCGATCACGTCAGAAGCGGTCAACGGGCGGTCCAGGACCGAAGACGCTGTCGACAGCAGGAAGTCCACATCGGACTCGGGAACCGTCGGGACGTCCGGGACTCCGCCGGATACCGGCTCGTCGGTGAGTCCTAAGTAGACCCGTCCGTCGAGCTGCGGCAGCAGGAACACGAACCGGTTGGTCTCGCCGGGAACCGGGATGTTGACCGACGTCGCTCCGACCCGGACGGTGTCCGGCGCGAGCACCAGGTGCGATCCGCGGGAAGGCCGCAGCTGCACAGAGTCAGTCAGGGTGTCCGCCCAGACGCCGGTAGCGTTGATGACCTGCCGCGCGCGCAGCGTGTACGACGAAGTGCCGTCACTTACCTGAGCCTCGTTGCCAGACAAGGAAACCGCCGACAAGCGCGGGAGAATCCGAGCGCCGAGCAACGCCGCGGTACGGGCGATGTTGACCACGAGGCGCGCGTCGTCAACCAACGCACCGTCGTACGCCAGCAGGGCGCCGCGAAGGCCGCCGGGGGCGAGGCCAGGGGACAGGGCCAGCGCCTCGGCAGCGGGGATCCGGCGCGGCCCGGGCAGCACGGACGACGGGGTACGCGCGGCGCGCCGCAACCCGTCGCCAGCCCGGAGACCGGCGGCGATCAATGCCTGCTGCGCAGCGGAAGTGCCGGGGTAGAGCGGAAAGAGCTGCGGCATCGCGCGCGTGAGGTGCGGCGCGGTGCGCGTCATGAGGATCCCGCGCTCCACGGCGCTCTCGTGGGCAAGCCCGAGTTCGCCCTTCGCGAGGTACCGCAATCCGCCGTGCACGAGTTTGCTGGACCAGCGTGACGTGCCGAACGCGAGGTCGTGCGCCTCCACGAGCGCGACGGAGAGCCCCCGCGCGGCCGCGTCGAGCGCGATGCCCGCGCCGGTGACTCCGCCGCCGACCACCAGGATGTCGACGCGTTCGCCGTCGACCAGCCGGGACAGTTCGCGCTCGCGGCGGCGCGCGTTGAGGGATCCGGTGCTCATGGTTTCAACCCCGATTCGACCAGATGCCGGAATTCGGCGAGCAGCGCGGCCTCGTCGACGTCGGCGGTGGCCGGGCGCAGCGAGAACGCGAACGACTGCACGACCAGCAGCACCGATCGCGCCTGCGCGGCGACCCCGGCGACGCGCACCGAGCCATCTCGGTGCCCTTCTTCGAGCAGGCTTCGGAGCACGTGCTCGGCGAAGTGCTGAGTCGCACCGAGCCGCTCGACGATGTACGGCAGCACCAGCTCGGCGTCGACGTCCAGCAGCGTCCGGAACAGCGGATCGGCCGACAGCGCGCCGACGCTCGCCGCCGCCAGGTGCACGATGCGGTCGCGCGCGTGCGCGGTCTGGTCGCCGGTCTCGGTCACCCGTTGGAGCAGGCCGCTGAACTCGCGCGTCATCAGCGCGGCGAGGACACTGCGGACATCGGGGAACCGCCGGTACACCGTCATGCGGCTGACCTGCGCGGTTCGGGCGATTTCGGCCAGCGTGGTGCGCCGGACGCCGACCGCGAGCACGCACTGGCGCGCGGCGTCGAGGAGCTCGTCGTCGGCGACGCGAGCCGAGGTCGGGCGGCTGCGGGCGTCCGCGAGCGCGGAGGGGGCCGCTCCCGGGCGGGAGTGACGTTTGACGTCCATGTGTCACACTGTAGTCGTGAGCGATCTCATCAACCACCGCATCCGGCGTTCGTGGACCGAACAAGGCGCGGCCTCGGCCGGTCTGCCCGACCGCGCCGTCCGGTGGCTTGGCCAGCGTATCGGCCAGGTCGGCCCGGATCGAGGAGGGAAAACCGGCGCTCCGAGGCCGGTCGCGGACTCCGCGCTGACTGTGCCCGTCCGTACCGAGTTCGAGGAACTTCTCGGCGCGGACCACGTGCTGGTCGATCCTCAGGAGCGGCTCGGCCGCACCGGTGGTCTGTCCTATCTGGACCTGCTGCACGCGCGGGCAGGCGACGAGGTGCCGGTGCCGGACGCGGTGCTGCTGCCCGCGGACCCGGACCAGGTGCAGGCCGTGCTGGACGTCTGCGTGCGGCACGACATCGGCGTGGTCCCGTTCGGCGGCGGCACGTCGGTGGTCGGCGGGGTCGCGGCGCTGCGCGGCGACAAGGCCGCGGTGGTGGTGCTGGACCTGGTGCGGCTCGACGAGCTGGTGTCGGTGGACCCGGTGTCGCGGATCGCGGTGCTGCAGGCCGGCGTGCGCGGCCCGGAGGCGGAGCGGCTGCTCGCGGCGCACGGATACACGCTCGGCCACGTGCCGCAGTCGTTCGAGCGCGCGACCATCGGAGGCTTCGCGGCCACGCGTTCGGCCGGGCAGGCGTCGTCCGGTTACGGCCGGTTCGAGGACATGGTCGCCGGGGTCCGGCTGGCCACGCCGAAGGGCGAGTGGCGGCTCGGCGTCGCGCCGGCGTCCGCGGCCGGACCGGATCTGCGGCAGCTGGCGGTCGGCAGCGAGGGCACGCTTGGCGTGATCACCGAGGTCGCGCTGCGGGTCCGGCCGTTGCCCGAGCAGCGGCATTACGAGGGCTGGATCGTCGACGGCTGGGAGGCCGGAGCGGCGGCAGTGCGGAAGCTCGCGCAGGACCACGCGCTGGCGGACGTCACCCGGCTGTCCGATGTGGACGAGACGAACGTGTCGTTCTCGCTCAACGCCGGGCTGAAGACCACGGCACTCAAGACGTACCTGGCGGCGCGCGGGATCAAGAACCCGTGCCTGCTGATCGTCGGCTGGGAAGGAGACGTCGCTCGGCGTCGCCGCCGGACGTCGGCGATGCTCAAATGTTCCGGTGCCGTGCGGATCGGCAAGGTGCTCGGCGAATCCTGGCGGCACGGCCGGTTCAACGGCCCTCGGCAGCGCGACGCGTTGCTCGATCTCGGCGTGTGCGTGGAAACCCTTGAGACCGCGGCGTATTGGTCCAATTTGGACGAACTGCACGACGCGGTGCGCGCGGCATTGGTGGCCTCGCTGGGCCGGGCGATCGTGATGTGCCACGTTTCGCACGCTTACGAAACCGGTGCGTCGCTGTACTTCACCGTGCTGACCTCGCGCGACGACACCGATCCGGTCGGACAGTGGCAGCGCGCGAAAGCGGCGGCGTGCGAGGCGATCACCGGCATCGGGACGATCAGCCACCACCACGCGGTCGGGGTCGACCACGCGCCGTACCTGGAGGCGGAGATCGGCCGGATCGGGCTGGACGTGCTGCGCGCGGCCAAGTCCGCGGTGGACCCGACCGGGATCCTGAACCCCGGAAAACTGCTCGGCTGAACGCGCCCGCGCGGGCAGACTGGCGCGGGTGAGCGATGCAGTGGGTTCCTTTCCGCAATACGAAGTGTTCGCCGACGAATTCCTCGACCACGCGCAGAACGGGTTCTACAACGCGCACTACGACCGTCCGGCCTGCCTCGAATTACTGGGCGACGTCGCCGGGCAGCACGTCCTCGACGCCGCGTGCGGTCCCGGCCTCTACGCCGAAGAACTGACCGCCCGCGGCGCACGAGTGACCGGCTTCGACCTCAGCCCGCGCATGGTCGAGCTGAGCCGCGAGCGGGTGCCGGCGGGCGAGTTCCGCGTCCAGGACCTGGCCGAACCGCTGAGCTGGCTGCCGGACGCGTCGGTCGACCAGGTGCTCTTCGCCCTCGCGCTGGAGTACGTGGACGACCGGGTCGGCGCGCTGCGCGAGTTCCGCCGGGTGCTCCGGCCGGGCGGCGCGCTGGTGCTGTCGAGGCAGCATCCGACCGGCGACTGGCTCCGGCACGGCGGCAACTACTTCGACGTCCGGGTGATCGAGGAGGTCTGGAGCCGCGGCTGGAAGGTGCGGTACTGGCTGGCTCCGCTGGAACGCACCTGCGAGGAATTGCGCGAGGCCGGGTTCCTGATCGAGCAGCTGCGCGAGGGACGTCCGTCCGACGAGGCTGCCTTGGTCGATCCGGAGCGGCACGCCCGGCTGGCGCGGGAACCGCTCGGCTTCCTCACCGTGCGCGCGATTCCGCGGGTCAGCTAAAGGTGCGCTCCGGCGGCAGGACGGTGCAGGCGAGACCGTGTCCAGCCGCCGGTTCGCCGATAAGCGAGGCCGCGTCCGCCTGGGCGACGTCGGCGACGCGAACTGGGGATCCGTTGACCAGCAACGGAAACCGGATCGGCGAGGCACCGACGTAAGCGTGCACTCCGGATAGCAGCACGCCGTCCAGCCGGATGTCGGCGTGGTCCAGCATCGCCAGGTCGTACCGATTGCCGCGGCCCTCGCAGACGTCCAGCACTGCCAGTTGTTCCGGCGTCGCGAACCAGACGAAGTGGTCCTCCGTCACGCCCGGCAGCGCGGTGAGCGTTGCCGGGCGCTGGCCGTCGCGTTGCCGCAGCCCGGCGGCCCACACCGCGGCGAGCCCGGTGCACTGCACGCGCGCCGCGACGACCGGTCCGGTCAGACCGAGCTGGCTGCGCAACCAGGTGATCTTCGACGGGCACGCGTTCGACCCGTACGCGAGCACCGGCGTGCGCGAACGCCACCCCGGCGGCGCGGTGTCCAGGGCGTGGCCGGCACCGTCGAGGTGCACGAACGAACAATCCGGCCGGGTTCCCGGGTACGGGTCGGCCGGATAGTCCGCGTCGGCGAAAAGGATCAGAACTCCACCACGCTGCGCAGCACGTCGCCGTGGTGCATACGCTCGAAAGCCTGCTCCACGCCGTCGACGCCGATCCGCTCCGTGACGAACTTGTCCAGCGGCAGCCTGCCCTGCAGGTACAGGTCGACCAGCATCGGGAAGTCCCGCGACGGCAGGCAGTCGCCGTACCACGACGACTTCAGCGAACCGCCGCGCGAGAAGAAGTCGATCAGCGGCAGGTCGTTGAGCTTCATGTCCGGCGTGGGCACGCCGACCAGCACGACGGTGCCGGCGAGGTCGCGGCCGTAGAACGCCTGCCGCCAGGTCTCCGGGCGGCCGACCGCGTCGATCACGACGTCCGGGCCGAACGAGTTCGTCGCGTCCTGCATCGCGGCGACCACGTCCTCCTCGCTCAGGCCGCGGCTGTTGACCGTGTGCGTGGCCCCGAAGTCCTTGGCCCACTGGAGTTTCCGGTCGTCGGTGTCGATGGCGACGATCGTGGTCGCCCCGGCCAGCTGCGCACCCGCGATGGCCGCGTCACCGACGCCGCCGCACCCGATCACCGCGACCGAATCGCCGCGCCCGACCGAGCCGGTGTTGATCGCCGCACCCAGTCCGGCCATCACGCCGCAGCCCAGCAGCCCGGCGACGGCGGGTTCGGCCCGCTCGTCGACCTTGGTGCACTGTCCACTGTGGACGAGCGTCTTCCCGAGGAACGCGCCGACGCCCAGCGCGGGGGACAGCTTCGTGCCGTCGGTGAGGGTCATCGGCTGCTCGGCGTTGAAAGTCGAGAAGCAGTACCAGGGCTTGCCGCGTTTGCAGGCCCGGCAAGTGCCGCAGACCGCACGCCAGTTGAGGATCACGTAGTCGCCGGGCGCGAGATCGGTGACGCCCGCGCCGACCTTGTCCACCCGCCCCGCGGCCTCGTGCCCGAGCAGGAACGGGAACTCGTCGTTGATCCCGCCCTCGCGATAGTGCAGGTCGGTGTGGCACACCCCGCACGCCTGCACCGAGACGACCGCCTCGCCCGGTCCGGGATCCGGCACCACCACTGTCTCGAGCGTGACCGGCTCACCCTTGGCCCGCGACACCACTCCCTGGACCTCGTACGGCATGCGCACAACCTTTCACCCGCGACGGCGTTCTCGAGCGCAGCTAATCACGGATCATGCGCATATCGCCATAGCCCGGATCGGTTCCGCTATTCGCCGGTCGCACCGTCGGCAAGCTCGCGGACCACATCCAACTGCCCCACATGCCGCGCGTACTCCTGCAGCACGTGGAAGAGGATCCAGCTCAATGCCGGGGGCCGCTCCGGCGAATCGAAGCGACCGCCGCCGCGGGCGATGTCCTGGAGCTGCGCACCGGACACGATCGCCCGGGAGTCCGCGCACGCGTCCAGGAAGAGCGTCCGGATCTGGTCCGCCGATTCCTCCGCGCCGACCGACCACTTCCCGGTCTCGGGGTCGTTCTCTCCCCAGACCGGATCGATGTGCTCGCCCAGGAATCCCCAGCGCAGCCACCGGCGCTCCACGAACGCGAGGTGCTTGAGCAGCTCGAGCGGGGTCCAGCCCGACGGCAGCCTGCTGGTGCGCAACTCGTCGTCGGACAGGCCGTCCAGCTTGCGCAGCAGCGTGTCGCGGTAGTAGTCGAGGTAAGCGAGCAGCAGCTCGCGGGGGTCCGACAGACTGTCCGGAGGCTCGGTCACGGACGGCACCTTAGCCCCGCGGCGGCCGGGCGAACCAGCCAATAATCACGGCGTGATGAGGTAAACCACGCCGCCCGGACCGCCGGCCACCGCGCCGCTTTCGGTGTGCCGCTTCGTGCGCTGCCAGATCTTCTCGAACTGGTCCCGCTTGTACACCGTGCGCACGCGGCCGTCCGAGCTGGACGCCGGGTCGTTCGCGATCACGTCGCCCGCCTGGGTGAAGCCGACGACGACCATCAGGTGGCCGGCCGTGCCGTAGCCCGCGCCGTCGAGTTCGCTGGCCAGGAACGACTGCGAGGTGATCACCGGGATGCCGCGCGCGATGTAGTCCTCGAGTTCGTTGAGGTCGTGCAGTCGCGTGATGTGTCCGCGCAGTCCGAGCGAAGCGGCGTATGCGGTGTTGAACGGCCAGTTGCCGGTGCCGTCGTACGCGTAGTCGTAGGTGCCGCGCGCGGCGTAGACGACTGACCGGTCCTGGTAGTCCGCCGGGATCCAGTCCATCTGCTGCTCGGTCGGCTTGCGGCCCCAGTACTCGGCGACCATCTCGGTCGACGTCGGGCTGCACCAGGCTTCCCCGCCGCCGCCGTACTGCGGGAACTGTCCTTTGTGGATGTTCTGGGCGAACGGCGGCACCTTCAGCTCGATCCCGCGCGCCCGGCCGGGCTTGGTGGTCTGTACGTCGAACCGGTCCGGAACGTTCGAGGTCATCGCGCCGAGCGAGGACAGGGTCGGCGTGGTCGGCGAACCCTGCTCGCGGTAGAGCGTCACGCGCAGCTGGTACGAGCGCAGCGTGACGCCTGCCTTCGTGGCGAGTGTGTCGACGTCGACCGAGGCGTTGTCGTCGCTCTGCCCGTCGACGCTGGTGCGGTGGATGTCCGCGTCCCCGCTGGCCCAGCGGCCCATCGTGTACCAAGTGGTCTCGGCCCCGGCGGAAGTCCGGCCGCGGGCCTGCACCTCGAGCCACGTCTTGGCCGGGGTGCGCGCGTTCCACGACGCGATCAGCTGCGTCGCGTCGAAGCCCTGCCGGTACTTCGGCGACGTCCAGGTGCCGTAGTCGTAGGTGCGCGTGGTGCCGAGCCCCGGTTCGGTGTGCGCGACGCTGCCGGCCGGATGCGTGATCCGCAGCCCGCCGTAGCCGAAGCCGAGCCCGTCGAGCCTGCCCGCGAAGAACGAGCCGGACGACCATTCGTGGTAGTCGATGGCCTCGTCGTTACGCGCGTGCCGCGGTTCCGCGGCGGCCTGAGCCGCACCAGCCGTGAGCATGACGATGGACAGTAACGTGACCAACCCGCGAACCCGCATTCCGGCTCCGTCCCCAGACCCCAGTGGTAGCCAAAGATTTTCGCCTTCCGGAGCGGGTAAGTAAAGAGCCGCCGCTACAACACTGCTTGCGTCTGGGTGATTTTCGCGGCGAGCTTGCCGTCGTCGTCGCGGATTTCGGTCTCGACGACCACGACGCGGCGTCCAGCGTGCAGTGGTCTGGACGACGCGGTGGCGTACCCCGAACGGACGCCGCGCAGGAAGTTCGTCTTGGACTCCAGCGTCGTCGTGCCCTGCGCGCCCTCGGGAAGATTGAGGAACGCGCAGACGGCGCCGGTCGAATCGGCCAGCGCCATCAGCGCCCCGCCGTGCAGCACGCCGCCGAGCGTGCACAGCGATTCGTCCCACGCGAGCCGGCTGCGGACCAGGTCCGGGCCGTGCTCCAGCACCTCGATGCCGAGCCGCTCGCTGAACGGCATCGTTTGGTGGAACAGCTGCGTGCCTTCGACGTCGGTCATGCCGAGCAGTCAACCGCAGCCGGGCGCGTGGCGTCGATTACCTCGAAGGTAATCAGCTGAGCGGGTTAGTCAGCAGCAGTTCGGTGTTGCGGTCGCCCGCCTCGCCGACGTGGCTGAGGTTCGCGTGGATGTCGTTGTAGGAGAACTCGCGGTACATCGAGGCGAGCGCGTCGGGGGTGCGGGCGGAGTAGTCCACGGCGTACGGGGCGTCGGCCTCGATGAGCGTGGTGAACACCGACAGCGTGCCGTCGTGGTTGTCGGCCAGTTCGATGATCCGCGCGTGCTGCGGGAAGTCGATGTGGCTGGCGGTGTTGATCTCCCAGAAGCTCTGCGCCGGGGTTTTGCCGACGTGCGGGGTGATCTTGTTGAGGTGGGTGTGCCCGTTGACCCACGCCACGACGTTCGGGAAGCGCTGCAACATCGCGACGAACGTGTCGCCGCCCAGCCGCGGGTCGAGCAAGTGGCGCGCGTCGGGCAGGAGGTTGCCCATGGTGCCGCTGGTGTGGTGGCTGAAGAGGACGAACAGCTCGTCGGTGACGGAGTGGGTGACCTTGCGGCCGAAGAAGTCGTAGTACGTCGAGCTGTTGCGCTTCAGCGTCGCCTCGACCCAGTTGAACTGCGCCAGCCCGATCGAACCGTCGGCGAACCCGCCCTGCGTGGTGGTGTCGAGGCTGATCCCGGTGACGCCGGGCGCGATCCGGAAGGTGTAGTAGACGTTGCGCCCGTCGGAGTTGGCGTCGGTAAAGCCGTGCCCGACCGGCCCGGGCCCGGTGTTCTTCGTGGCCAGATGCGCCTTGACGAACTCCGAAGTGCTGAACGGACGCCGCCGCGCATCCGGCGTGACCTCGCGAATGGTGCCCCCGCCGAACAACTCGCCGAGCGGCACACTCTTGCCTTGTTGGATGGCGGTGCCAAGCTTGCGCGCGCTGCTCTCGTCCTTGCCGATGACCTTGTATTTGCCGGTGTACCAGCCCTCGATGCCCGGGATGCCCTCCGGCAACGTGCCGACGACGCTGTCGTCGTGATTGCCGAATGTGCAGTACCAAGGCAGGTTCAACCCAGGCGCGGTGAACGGCGCGATCCCGGCTTCGAGCAGCCCGGGGATCTGCGGAAAGCCCTTCTTGGTGTAGTCGTCGGCGAGCCGCGTGCCCGGATTCCAGAACTCCGGATTGCCCGACGCCTGGACCCCCTCGTAGCGGTTCGGATCGCCGGAGTTGGGCGTGATCGCGCCGCCGTTGAGCGTGGTGAGGAACCAGTCGAGCTCAAGCAGCTCGTGGTTGTCGGTGTTGTCGCCGGTAGTCATGACGAAGTCGAACTGCCGCCCGGTGAACGGCCCCGCGCGGAGGCTGTTGACCCGCTTGACGAGCGCACTGGTCGCCACGGTCCCGAGCGTTTCCTGCGGCCGATGCGCGGACCCGATGAACGGGTGCAGATACTCGAACCGAGCAGGCGATTCGGTGTCGGTGATATGCAGGTCAGTGAACTGCACGAACGCCCCGAGCGCAGTCCGCCGATCGTCGCGCCCGGCCTTGCCCGCTACGAGATCCGCCCGGACCGCAACCGGCCACCCAGGCCCGGCAGACAACCGCGAGTACCCGGTGGACGCCCCGGAAGCAGCCTGGTCAAGCGTGGTCCCCACAGTCCGCACGGCCCGCTGCGTGGTCCGCCTCAACGCCCGATCCAGCGCGTTGGCCGTGGGAGTGCACAGCAACAACCCCACCCCAGCCGCCCCCGCGGTGGTGAACGCCCGCCTGGTCAGTTCCGCCATGTTTTTCACTCCCCGTCTCGCCGCCCCTCGACGCTCCCGGACGCCCATGACGGGCCGGTGAACTAAGCTGAAGCAGAACGCGAAGGTCTCTCACATTTGCCGTGACAATGCGGGAGACTCTGTCACATCCGAGAGGCATGCCACTACCGCCGAACGGAGGGCGAGATGACGGCTGCCGCCAGTACGTGAGGGCCACCCTGAAGGAATCTGATTCCGTGAGGGTTCCCCTCACGACCCGCTCGCCCGCCCCCGCACCCGCCGCCCACCCGGGATGCGCCCCAATGCGGCATTGGGTGCGTCCCACGCACCGAACGCCACATTGGGTGCGTCAGAT
>NZ_JBAGKF010000031.1:0-46477 GCF_037034185.1 Amycolatopsis sp. VC5-11
ATCGGCTGCGGTAGAGGGCTGGGTGCCTTGAGGGTTGGGTGGATCGCCTGCGGGGGCGTGGCTGGGTGCCTTGATGGTTGGGTGGATCGGCTGCGGTTGGGGCTGGATGCCTTGATGGTTGGGTACACCGGCTGCGGGTCGGTCGGGGCGGGGCTAGCGCCCCAATGTGGCATTGGGTGCATCTGACGCACCCAATGTGGCGTTCGGTGCGTGGGACGCACCCAATGCCGCATTGGGGCAGCAGGCCGGTGGGCGCGAGGCTGGCGGGGTGGGCCGTGAAGGGGTCCTTGAGGGAATCTGGTTCCCTCAAGGAGCCCTTCACAACCTTTGTCACCGTGCGCCGCCCGTCGTGGGGAGGGTGAAGCCTCGGCGAGTGCGGTGCGTGAAGCTGTCCCGGGTGATGGGGCGATCCGGCGGTTTCAGGTATCTGAACGCGCGCCCGTCGGATCCCAGTCATCGGATGTCTGTGCGGCTTTCCGGGTGAACAACTCTGGCTTTCGCTTGCTCTGTCTGGATATATTCCGCTGACCCCGCGCCTGCGGGAGCGAAACGTAATATGAATCCGGAGGGTGACATGGTCGGGGTGTCGCGGCGGACGGTGCTTCGATCGGTGTCGGTCGCTGCTGGGGCGGCGGCGTTCGGTGGGCTGTGGGCGCAGGGTGCGCCGCCGGGAGTGGCGGCGCAGCGCAATCCGCATCGGGATGTTGCGGTGGATGCGCGGATGCGCTGGCAGCGGTTGCCGAAGAATTGGCAGGAGGCGCCGTTTCTCGCCAACGGTTATCTCGGGGTGCAGGTCTACGCCGGGCAGACGCCGCAGGTGCTGAAGTTCATGCTCAGCCACACCCAGGTCCAGGACCAGCGCGTTCAGTGGGAAGCGGGGATCGGGCTGTCGCGGTTGCCGATCGGCGCGATCACGCTTGCCTTCGCCGGAGCGATCACGGGGGTCGACTGGACGCTCGACCTTTACAACGCGGAGCTCGGCGGCACCATCACTACGACGCGTGGGCAGGTCGCGTTTTCTGCGGTGGTGCACAACGATCTTGGTGTCTTGCTCGTCTCGCTCGACCCTAGTGCGGGCGAATCGGGGGCGACGTGGGGGTTCGCGCCGCTCGTGTCGGCGACGACGCGGACGGTGCGCAAGCCGCCGGAGTACACCGCGAATCCTGAGCCGGAGCAGGCGAGTGGGTACTGTGCGCAGCCGCTGATCGCCGGTGGTGGGTATACGACGGCGTGGCGGGAGAAGCGGGTCGGCACGAAGCGGTTGTTCGCGGCGGCGGTCGCGTATTCCTTCCCGCGGTCTACGCATACTCGCGACGCGGTGTCGTTGGTCGGGCGGACGCTCGCGATGAATCCGGATCTGCTGGTCGCCTGGCATCGTCGCTGGTGGAACGGCTTCCACGAGCGCAGTTTCGTGTCCGTGCCGGACAAGCAGGTCCAGCGGTTCTACTGGATCCAGCTTTACAAAATCGCCTCGGCGACCCGCAAGGACGGGCCGGTCACCGCCGAATGGGGGCCGTGGTTCCCGGAGGTCGGCAACAGCTGGACGGCGGTCTGGTGGAACCTGAACGTCCAGGTCACGTATCCGATCGTGAACAGCACCAACCATCCGGAGCTGGACGCGGTCACCGAAACGTTCCGCCGCGATCATGCGAACTTGGAGGTGTCGGTTCCGCCCGCGTACCGGGACGGCGACACTTACGCGCTTTCGCATCCGGGGGACTGGCGGCTGCGGCCCGGCGGCGTGCGGACGGTCGGCGTGCCGGGGACTACGTCCAAAACGGACCAGACCGGGAACCTGTTGTGGGGCTTGCACAATGTCTGGCTCGCGTACCGCCATCACCTCGACCAGTCGGTGCTGCGCGACGTGCTCTACCCGACGCTCGCCAAGGCGCTCAACTTCTACCGGCACTTCCTCTTCACCGGACCGGACGGCCTCCTGCACCTGCCGCTCACCCGGTCGCCGGAGTACGCCGACGCGGCCGATTGCACGTATGACCTGTCGCTGATCCGCTGGGCCGCGACGACGTTGGTCGAGTCCGCGCGGATCCTGCGATTGAACGAGCCGCGCGTGCCGATGTGGCGGGAGATCGCGGCGAAACTCGTTCCGTACCATGAGGATCCGGCCGAGGGCGTGCTGATCGGCGACGGCGTCCGGCTCGCTGCTTCGCATCGGCACTTCTCGCATTTGCTGTGGCTGTACCCGCTGCGGGAGCGCAATTGGGAGCGTCCGGCCGATCGGGACATCATGACCCGCACTTTCCGGCATTGGGCGGCGGATCAGTCGGCGTGGCACGGCTACAGTTACGCGGCCGCGTCGTCGATGAACTCGGTGATGGAGCAGCCTGAGGAAGCGTTGCGGTACTTGAAGTTCTTCCTCGATCGGAACATCGTCGCGGACACTGAGCTGACCGCGAACACGATGTACCGCGAGGGCTCGAACTTCGCCATCGAAAGCCCGATCACTGCCGCGCAGTCCGTTGTGGACATGCTGCTGCAAGGGTCTGGGGGAGTGGTGAAGGCGTTCCCGTCGGTGTCGGCGAAGTGGCCGGACGCGTCGATCGCCGGGCTGCGTACCGAGGGCGCGTTCCTGGTGGACGCGTCGCGGCGGCGCGGTGCGACGGAGTTCGTGCGGGTGCATAGCGAAGCTGGTGCGCCGTTGGTGCTTGATCATGGCATAGACGGCGAGATCGACGTGCGTGATCAATGGGGTCGGCGGTTGCCGTGGCGGTCGGTTGGGGCGCGGCGGATCACGGTGGAGTTGCGGCGCGGGAGCACGGTCACCGTTACCCCGCGCGGTGGTCGTCCGGACTTCGGGCCGCGTGACGTTCCTTCGCTGGGTGCTGTTCCGGCCTGGGGTTTGCCTGACTAGAAAAACGAGGAGGCTGGCGGACATGGACATCTCGCGCCGGACAGTGCTCGGCGGAGCGCTCGCCGGGATCGCCGCCGGAGCGGTCGGGCTGCCGCGGGCCAGTGCGGCGGAACTGGGCCGCGACGGCGTCGACTGGGCGGATTTCCTGGCGACCGCGGACCTGCGCTGGCGGCGGATGCCGAAGACCTGGTACGAGGGACCGTTCCTGGGCAACGGTTTCCTCGGCTCCGGCATCTACGCCGAACCCGGGCGCAACGCGGTCCGCTTCAACGTCCAGCACAGCCAGGTGCAGGACCACCGGCCGCAGTTCGGGTCGCTGTTCGGCCTGGCGCGGCTGCCGATCGGGTACTTCACGCTCGAACCGGTCGGCGCGATCACCGGGCTCGACTGGCGGCTCGACGTCTGGAACGCCGAACTCTCCGGCACGATCACCACCGCGGCGGGCAGTCTGGAGCTGCGTGCGATCGTCCACACCGGACAGTCGCTGCTCGCGGTGGAGGTGCGGCCGTCCGAGGGAGAACGCGGTTTCCAGTGGGTGTTCCATCCGGCGAAGGCGATCAGCCCGCGCGCTGACCCGGTGTGGAAGAAGCCGCCGCCGGACGGATACGTGGAGAATCCCCCGGCCCAGCTGCAGCAGGCTGGCGACGCGCACCTCGCGGTCCAGCCGCTGCTTGCGGGCGGCGAGCACGTGACGGCCTGGCGCGAGGTCACCCGGGGCAGTGCGCGGACGCTGTACACGTCGGTCGCGTGGTCGCATCCGGAGAAGACCTCGGCGGTCCGCGCGTTGCACACGGTGCGGCGCGCGAGCACGCTGGACGTGCTGACCTGGGACCACCGCCGCTGGTGGCACGATTACTACCGGCGCAGCTTCCTGTCCATTCCGGACACTCGGCTGCAGAGTTTCTACTGGATCCAGCTGTACAAAGTCGCGTCGGCCGCGCGCCGGGAAGCGCCGGTGATGGCGACTTCCGGGCCGTGGCTGGAAAACACGCCGTGGCCCGCGACGTGGTGGAACCTCAACGTGCAGCTGGAATACTGGCTGATCCAGGGCTCCAATCACCTCGAACTCGACGCGGTCAGCTACGCGCTCGGCAAGTACCGCGACCGGCTCACCAGCCAGGTCGCGCAGCCGTACCAGGCCGACTCCGCGGGCATCCCGCGCACCACCGACATGACGCTGCTCAACGGTCTCGCCGATTCCACCAGCGGCTACCCGGTCGGCATCCCGGGCAAGGACACTCCGACACCCGAGGTCGGCAACCTCACCTGGGCACTGCACAACGTCTGGCTGTCCTACCGGCACACGATGGACCGCCAGCTGCTCCGAGACACGCTGTTCCCGTTGCTGCGCAAGGCGATCAACTACTACCTGCACTTCCTCGCCGCCGGCGCGGACGGCCGGCTGCATCTCCCGGCGACCTTCTCCCCGGAGTACGGCGTGAACGCGCCGGACACCAATTACGACCTCGCCCTGATCCGCTGGGGTTGCAAGACGCTGCTGGACACCGCCCGCGAGCTGCGCATCGCCGACCCGCTGGCGGGGAAGTGGCAGCAGGTGCTCGCCACACTCACCGATTACCCGGCCGACGAGAACGGCTATATGATCGGCGCGGGCGTCCCGTTCGCGAAATCGCACCGGCATTACTCGCATCTGCTGCAGATCTATCCGCTTTACGAGATCACCTGGGAACAGCCGGAGCACCGCAAGATCATCGAAACGTCGCTCAACCACTGGGTCGGCTTCGAAGGTGCGTTGCAGGGCTACACGTTCACCGGGGCCGCGTCGATTTCCGCGCAGATGCTGCGCGGCGAGAAGGCCGCGTATTACCTTGGCGAACTGCAAAAGCGGTATATCCAGCCGAACACGATGTACAAGGAATCCGGTCCGGTCATCGAAACGCCGTTGTCCGCGGCGAAATCCATGCAGGACATGCTGGTGCAGAGCTGGGGCGGCGTCATCCGGCTGTTCCCGGCGGTGCCGGAGGCGTGGGGCGACATCGCGCTGCGCGACTTCCGGACCGAAGGCGCTTTCTTGCTCAGCGCTTCCCGCGTCGGCGGGAAAACGCGCTGGCTGAAGGTGCACAGCGAAGCCGGTGCGCCGTGTGTCCTGCGCCCGGGCATCGACGGCGAGTTGACGGTGACGGACGCGCACGGCCGTCCGCGGCGCTGGCGGCGGTTGGCGAACGGAGACGTGCAGGTCGATCTCGGACGCGGTCAGGACGCGTATGTCTGCCGCCGCGGCGACCGGCCGGACTTCACGGTCCGGCCGGTCGCGCCAGGCGGGGCGAGCGATCCGTGGGGGATGCCGTGAGTCAACGGTCCAGGAGCTTGCGAAGTGCTTCCGGCAGGCCGGTTCCGGCGGCCGCGTGCCGCCAGGCGACGTACCCGTCCGGCCGGATCAGGAGACAGCCGTCTTCCTCGATCCCGCTGATCCGCGCCCAGTCGCCGTAGGAATCGCGCGCCTCGGGCGAACCGATGGTCACCACCCGGAGGTCCAGCCCGAGGTCCGCACCGGCCTTCGCGGCGGCGTCCCGCCAGGCGCCGCCGGTGAGTCCGGTGAGGACAGTCCACCTGCCGCGGCCGACGAGGTCCAGTGTGGACACTCGGCGGCCGTCCGGGCCGACGAGCCAGACGTGCGGCAGTTTCGCGCCCGGCGTGGTCGTCGGACGGTGGTACAGCTCGTGATCCCGGTCCGCAGCGGGCTCGACGCCGTCCGGGAGCACCGCGGCCGAGACATACCGCTGGTCCATTTCCACGCCGTGCGCGTTGAACTCGTAGTTCTTCAGCTCGATCGCCGCCTGCAGTTGCTTGCGCCGCAACGCTCCGTCCCCGGTCGGGGCGGTGCAGGCGGCGAGACCGGCGGTGATGGCGTCCGCGTCGGAGTCGCCGTCGATGCCGAGCGCGGCGAAGATCGGCCCGAACTGGTCGCGGCTGAGGTTCGCCCGGTCCACGATCTGCTTGCCGACCGGGGCGCGCTCGGCGCTGTAGCTGTCGAGAAGTCCTTCGCCCGCCTCGCCGCGGACGACCATCGCGAGTTTCCACGCCAGGTTGTACGCGTCCTGCACCGAGGTGTTGGACCCGAGCCCGTTCGACGGCGGATGCCGGTGCACCGCGTCGCCCGCGCAGAAAACGCGGCCGGACGAGTACTGCGTGGCGTAGCTGTGGTTGACCGTCCACAGCGAAGTCGAGGTGATCTCCACCGGCAGACCGAGATCCCCGACGAGGTCGCGGACGATCCGGGCCGCTTCCTCGGCGGTCACGTCGGGCGGCGGCTGTGCGATGTCGTAACCCCAGGTCAGCAGCCATTCGTTCCACGGCCGGACCATCCGCACCAGACCCATCCCGATGCCGCCGAGGTGCGCGCCGGGCCGCATCACCCAGTACAGCACGCTCGGCCGGTGCGCGACGTGCTCGGAAAGATCGGCGGTGAAGGTGATGTTCATGCTGCCGGCCTTGCCGGACTGGCCGTCGATCGGCAGCCCGGCCTGCTCGGCGACGCGGCTGCGGGCACCGTCCGCGCCGATCAGGTAGCGGGCGCGGAGGGGGAACTCGTCGCCGCGGACCCGGTCCCGCAGCCGCGCGGTCACCCCGTCGGCGTCTTGGGTGAAGTCGAGGAATTCCGTGTCCAGGCGCAGTTTCGCGCCGCGAGCGGCGGCGTTCGCGGCCAGGATCGGTTCCAGATAGGTCTGCGGCAGGTCGATCATGTGGCACGGGCTCGCCGCCGCGTACTCGGCGGCCGAGCGATCGGCGGTGCCCCAGCTCGCGATCCGGCCGATTTCCTCGCCGACGAGCGACGTGCACAGCACGGTGTCGCCCATCAGCTCCGGGGGAGTGCCTTGCGCGAGCGCCTGGTCTTCGATGCCGAGGTCGCGCAGGACTTCCATGGTCCGCTGGTTGGTGATGTGCGCGCGGGGCGTGTGCGCCATCCAGCCGTACTTGGTCGCGAGCACGGTGCGCACGCCGTAGGTCGCGAGCAGCAGCGCGGCCGAACCGCCTGCCGGGCCGCTGCCGACCACGAGGACATCGGTGTCATAGCTGGTCATGGTGGGTTCCCGGGGAGATGCGGAAGGTGAAATCGAGGCGGCGCCAGGGTTCGCGCCCGTCCGGCGCGGTGCCGGTCTGCTCGGCGAAGTCGACGATCAGGCCGTCCTTCACGCCGAACACGGTGTCCGAATCGAGGTAGTCGCCGCCGCGGACGAACAGCTGGGTCACGAGCGTGCGGTAGCCCGGTTTGGCGATCATGAAGTGCACGTGCGGCGCGCGGTAGGGATGCCGTTCGGTCGCGGCCAGCATGCCGCCGACCGGGCCGTCGTCCGGGATCGGGTACGCCGACGGCACGATCGTCCAGAACCGCAGCCTGCCTTCGGCGTCGGTGCGGAACCGGGCGCGCAGCACCGGACCGTTCAGATCGGGCAGCTGGACGTCGTAGAAACCGTCCTCATTGGACTGCCAGACGTCCACGACCGCGTCCGGCACCGGAGTCCCGTCCGGTTCGGTCACCTGGACGTCCGTCCACAGTGGAGTTCCCGGAAGCCCTTCGGCGAGATCCGCGCCCTGCTCGGTTTCCGGCGGGCCTTCGACGTAGAACGGGCCCAGCACGGCCGACGGCGTGGTGTCCGGCGTGCGCGAGTTCGTGAGCACGTCGGCCACGCTCGAAACGCCGAGGGTGTCCGACAGCAGGATGAACTCCTGCCGCGTGTCCGAGCTGATCTGCCCGGTGCGGGTGAGGAAGCCGATGGCGTACTCCCACTCCTCCTGAGTGAGATCGGTGCGCACGACGTACGAATGCAGGGTGCGGACCAGCTCGGACAGCAGTTCGCGCAACCGAGCGTCCGGTGTGTTGGCGAAACTGTCCACGACCTCCTGCGTGAGGCCGCGCAGATCCGGCGGCGTGCCTTCAGCGGGGGTCGGCCGGATGCCGGACCACGCACGCCGCAGCAGATCCTCGATGCCGTCGCGGGTGAGTTCGCGCGGATTCGGATACGGCGCGGCGGTGGCCAACTCGGCGGCCTTGGCGAGATCGCCTTCGGCCAGACCGATTTCGGCCAGCGAATGCGGTACCGGCAGGCTGGCGATCAGATCGAACACGGCGGTCGGCGCGTCCGGCGCGCCGAGCGCTTCGGCGATCCGCCGCATCGCTTCTGGAGCGTTCGGCGCGTTGTACGCCATGGCGTGCGGGAGGACGATCGTGTGCGTTTCCGCGTGCGGCAGCCCGAAACTGCCGCCGAGGGTGTGGCACAGCTT
This sequence comes from Amycolatopsis sp. VC5-11, assembly GCF_037034185.1. Classification (NCBI taxonomy): domain Bacteria; kingdom Bacillati; phylum Actinomycetota; class Actinomycetes; order Pseudonocardiales; family Pseudonocardiaceae; genus Amycolatopsis; species Amycolatopsis sp. VC5-11. Next base: position 8,114 of record NZ_JBAGKF010000031.1, read on the forward strand.
GTGGTGCAAGCCCATCCCGACCGAACCCAGGCACGAACCGGCCAGCCACGCGGCCCGCAGCGCGTCTGTCCGAGCGTCCACATCGGACGGATCGGCGGCGATCTGCGGCAGCGCGGCGGCGAGCAGCCGGATCGCCTCCAGGGCGAACTGGTCGACGATCGGATTCGCCTGCGCCGAGTAGAGCGCCTCGACCGCGTGCGCCATCGCGTTGACTCCGCTGGTCAGCGAGGTCGGCACGGGCAGGCCGAGAGTGAGGTCGACGTCGTACACGACCACCTCGGGCAGCACCTTCGGCGACGACTGGGTGGTCTTGCGGCCGTTCTCGGTCTGGCCGACCACCGGCGTCATCTCCGACCCGGCGTACGTGGTCGGAACGATGATCTGCGGGATGTCGGTGCGGAGCGCGAGCGCTTTGGCCAGCCCGGTCGCGGATCCGCCGCCGATCGCGACGACGCAGTCCACGGAGTGCTCGGTGACCAGCGCGAGCGCGCGTTCGGTGACCTCGACCGGGGTGTGCATGGCGGGCTCGCCGAAGCGGGCGGCGAGCCGCGGGCCGAGCGCCCCGGCCGTCCGGTCGGCTGCCTCGGCGGCGGACTTCCCGGCCACCAGCAGCACTCGGCCAGCCCCGAGCCGCTGCACCTCGTCGGGAACGACGGCGAGCGTGCCGCTGCCGAACACGACCCGGGCCGGGTTGGCGGTGTAGGTGAACATCGATGGTCCTTCCACGCGGGTACGTCGAGTATCCGGGCGGAGGAGAGACCGCGCCTGCACAGACGTGCTGAGCGGACTGCACGAAACGCGCGTCAGCCGTCCCGGCGAAGCGCGGCGGGCGTGGTGCCCAGCTGGGCGCGCAGGACCCGCGTGAGGTGTTCCTGGTGGGAGAAACCGCAGCGCACGGCGATGTCCGCGATCGGTTCGGTGCCGGTCCGCAGCAGCAATCCGGCCTGCTCCACGCGCAGTCGCAGCAGGTACCGGTGCGGCGGCAGCCCGGTGCGCGCCTTGAACCGCCGGGCGAACCGGCTGACGCTCAGCCCGGCCGCCGCGGCGAGTTCGTCGAGGCCGAGCGGTTCGGCGAGGCGTTCGTCCATCAGTTCGCGCACCTGGGCGAACTGCCGATCGGTCAGCGCCTCGACCGGCCTCGCCGCCGCGGGCGCGCTCCGGCCGGCCCGGTGCTGGCGGGCGAGCTGCGCGGCGACGAGGGTGCTGAGCTGATCCGCGTACGCGCGAGCGCCCGGCTCCCACTCGCGCACGACGCGGTCGAGCGCGAGAACGAGCTGTTCGAGCAGAGGATCGACGCTGCCGAGCTCGTCGGCCAGCTGGATCGGAGCGTCCGATCCGGCGGCCTCCTGCACCGCCGAATCCGGCAGGTAGACGTGCAGCGTGTCGAGCTCGCCGCCGAGTTCCACCGACAGTTCCTGGTGCGAGGGCTGGAGAAAAAGCCCGCCCGCCGGGATCCGCCTGCTGCGCTCGCCGGGGGTCCCGACGCCGCGGCGGACCGTGACCGGACCGGCGAGGTGCAGGATCAGCTGGTGCGTGCGCGCGGGCCCGAACTCCGCGCGATACGGCCGTTCGCGCTGTTTGGACAGGTAGATCCGGTCCCAGCCGAGACCCGCGCTGGTGCGTTCCGGGCGGATCCACGGCAGGGAAAGGATGCCGTTCGTGTCGGCAGGCCCGAGCTCGCCCACGGCGTCCTCCTCCTTGAGGGTCCCGTGGGCGAGGGTACCTCTCAGAGCGGGTTGAACACGCCCAGCGGCGCGGTGCAGAACGGCCCGCCGACGTACTCGGCGGCGGCCCCGGTCGGCGCGGGCTTGTCCGCCAGCTGCTCGGCGTAGACCTCGGCGTTGTCGTGCGACTTGTAGCCCAGCGCCTCGGCCTCGGCGAGCGAGTAGACGCGGCGGGTGTTGTCCGAGACGCCCCAGATCATCCGGTAGCCCGGCGACGGCGCGCTCAGGCAGGCCTCGAACAGCCGCGCTCCGTCGTCCGGCGACAACCAGCTGGTCAGCCCACGGATGCCGAGCGGCAGCGGGGTCTCGAAACACGAGCCGATGCGGATGACGATCACGTCCATGTCGAAGCGCGACGCGTACAGGCTGCCCAGCGCTTCGATGGCGGCTTTGCTTACGCCGTAATAAGTGTCCGGCCGGGTGCTGGAGTCGGCGGGCAGCCCGTGCTCGCCCGCGTCGGCGTTCCGGCGGAAGCCGACGGCGTGGTTGCTCGACGCGAGCACGACCCGGCGGATCCCGGCTTCGCGGGCGGCTTCGAGGACGGTGTGCGTGCCGTTGATGTTGACGTCGAGGGTGGCGTCCCAGGAGGCCTCGCGGCTGAGCCCGCCCAGGTGGATCACCGCGTCCGCGCCCGCGCAGGCGGCGGCCATCGCCTCGGGGTCGGTCACCGAGCCGGTCACGATCTCGACCGCTTCGCCGTCCTCGGCGGCGGGCTGCTCGGCGAGGTCGAGCAGGCGCAGCACCCGGCCTTCCCGGCGCAGCCGCGGCCGCATCAGGGTGCCGACGACGCCGGCCGATCCGGTGATCAGCACACGCTGGTCTGGCATGGAGTTCCTCTCACGAAAGCCCGCGGACGGGCGACACGGTGGCGGCGGTCAGCGGATTCCGGCGCGGCGCAGCTGCTGGCCGAGCTCGGCGGTGGTTTCGGCCAGCAGCTCGCCGACGCGTTCGACGTCGGCGTCGGTGACCTTGCCCAGCGGCATCGAGCAGCTCATCGCGTCGGTGCCGGGGATGCGGTACGGGATCACCGCGGCCACGCAGCGCACGCCAAGGGTGCCTTCTTCGATCTCGGCGGCGTACCCGCGTTCCCGGGTGCGCGCGAGGTCGGCGTGCAGCGCGTCGAGCGTGGTGATGGTGTTCGGGGTGAGCGCGACCAGCTCGTCGGGCATGAGCGCCTCGACCTCTTCGTGGGTCAGCTCGGCGAGCAGGGCCTTGCCCAGCGCGGTCGCGTGCGTGGGCAGCGTGCGGCCGACGCGCGAGATGAGGTGCGTGGAGTGCTGCGACTCGCGCGTCTCCAGGTAGACGACCTCGGTGCCGTTGCGGCGCGCGAAATGCGCGGTGAAGCCGGTCTTCTCGCGGATGCGCTCCAAAGCTTCGGTGGCGTAGGGGACGATCGCGTCGCGGTCGAGGTACGCGGTGCCGCAGATCAGCGCGCGCACGCCGAGCCGGTAGCGCGCGGAGTTCGCGTCGGCCTCCAGCCAGCCCGCGTCCAGCAGGGTGCGCAGCAGACCGTGCAGACTGGAGCGGGGGAACCCGGTGCGCGCATGGAGATCCGACAGCGACAGCCACACGTCGTTCGCGGCGAACGTCTCGATCAGGTCGATGGCGCGCCGCGCCGACTTCACGCCCGCGGACTCAGCGGGAGCGGTGGCGGGGTCCGTCTTCTGCGCCATGCGCGTCCTCCAACCGGGCCGTTGACTTGTGAGTCCGGCCATATTAGCGTCCCGAACAGCGTTCTTGTGGGTGAACATAGTCACGATAACAGACTCCATTCAAGAATGTGAACATTGGAGCAGAAACTGATGGCACAGACCGAAATCGAGCTGGACGGCTTGCTGGCGTTCCCGCTGACCCCCTTCACCGAAGACCTCGAGATCAACCTCGACGGGTTCGCGGAGAACGTGGAGAGCCACATCGCCGCCGGTGCGGGCGCGCTGTTCGTCGCGTGCGGCACCGGGGAGTTCAGCTCGCTGTCGGTCGACGAGGTCGCCGCGCTGCTGGCCAAGGCGCGCGAAGTCGCGAACGGCCGGGTGCCGGTGTGGGTCGGCGCCGGCGGCGGTGCGGCCGGTGCGCGCGCGGGCGTCGCGGCGGCGCAGGCGGGCAACGCCGACGGGGTGTTGCTGCTCCCGCCGTACCTGGTCACCGGGCCGCAGGACGGGCTGGTCGACTACGTGCGCTACGCGGTCGGCGACACGTCGGTCCCGGTGATCGTCTACCACCGCAGCACCGGCGTCTTCACCGCGCCGACCGCGGCGAAGCTGCTGGACATCCCGTCGGTGGTCGGCATCAAGGACGGCTACGGCGACGTCGAAACGATGACCCGGATCGTCACCACGATCCGCGCGCTCGGCACGCAGCGGTCCGCGGACTTCTTGTTCTTCAACGGGTTGCCGACCGCTGAGGTGTCCGCGAAGGCGTACGCGGCGGCAGGCGTCGCGCGCTACTCCTCGGCGGTGCACTGCTTCGCGCCGGAAATCGCGCACCGGTTCCACCGCGCGCTCGCGGAGAACGACGACGCGACGATGGACGCGCTGCTCGCCGGGTTCTACCTGCCGCTGGTGGCGTTGCGCGACGAGACGCCCGGCTTCGCGGTGTCGCTGGTCAAGGCCGCTGCCCGGCTGCGCGGCGACAAGGTCGGCACGGTCCGGCCGCCGTTGATCGAGCCGACGCCGGAGCAGATCGACCGGCTGGGCAAGGTCGTCGAGAACGGTTTCGCCGTGCTGAAAGGCCTCTGATGAAGATCCGGGACGTAGTGCTGACCCCGGTCGCCTTCGCGGACGCACCGCTGCTCAACGTGATGGGCGTGCACGAACCGTTCGCGTTGCGCAGCGTGGTCCAGGTGGTGTGCGACGACGGCGTGGTCGGCCTCGGCGAGTCTTACGGCGACGCGGCGTTCCTCGGCGAGGTGCGCAAGGTGCTGCCGGAACTGGCCGGACACGACATTTTCGACCTGCCGGGCCTCAAGCGGATCATCGCGCGCGAGCTGGCCGGAACCGTGCTGACCGACGAGCACGGCCTGATCGGCGGGTTCTCCATCCGCAAGACGATCGCCAGCGTGTACTCGCTGTTCGAGGTCGCCTGCCTGGACGCGCAAGGCCAGTTCCTCGGCTGTCCGGTCGCCGACCTGCTCGGCGGCAAGGCTCGCGACGCCGTCGACTTCTCCGCGTACCTGTTCTATAAGTACGGCGCGCATATCGGTGCGGACGAGGACAGCTGGGGCGACATCCTGACGCCGGAAGCGCTGGTCGGCTCGGCGAAGCGGATGGTCGACGAGTACGGGTTCCGCTCGATCAAGCTCAAGGGCGGGGTTTTCGCTCCGGAGCAAGAGATCGAGGGCATTCGCGCGCTGGCCGAAGCGTTCCCCGGGCATCCGCTGCGCATCGACCCGAACGCGGCGTGGACGCCCGAAACGAGCATCCGCGTGGCCGCCGAACTCGACGGAGTGCTGGAGTACCTCGAAGACCCGACGCCGGGCATCGAAGGCATGGCGCGTGTTGCGCGCGAGGCGAGCATGCCGTTGGCCACCAACATGTGCGTGGTGAACTTCGGCGACCTGGAGCCCGCGTTCCGGGCGCGCGCGATCGGCGTCCTGCTGTCCGACCACCACTTCTGGGGCGGCATGCGCGACACCCAGGCGCTGTCGGTGGCCTGCGAGAGCTTCGGCGTCGGGCTGTCCATGCACTCCAACAGCCACCTCGGGATCAGCCTCGCCGCGATGGTGCACGTCGCGGCCGCGACCCCGCACCTGACGTACGCCTGCGACACGCACTGGCCGTGGAAGACTGCCGACGTGATCGAACCGGGCGTGCTGAATTTTGTCGACGGAGCGGTGGCGGTGCCGGACCGGCCCGGGCTCGGGATCACGCTGGACCAGGACGCGCTCGCCAGGGCGCACGAGGACTATGTCCGATGTGGACTGACCAAACGGGACGATGTGACGTACATGCGCAAGTACACGCCCGGTTTCGAGCCGAACACGGCGAGGTGGTGAACCGGTGAAGGTGACCGGATACGCGTATCCGTGGGACGTGCTCGGCGACACCGCGTTCGCCGAGCGCGTGCAGGACCTCGGCGTGGACGAGGTCGCGGTGGCCCTGGCCTACCACAGCGCGCGCGCCGCGACGCCGTGGTCGACCGAGCGCACCTCGGTGGTCGCGCGCACCGCCGCGCTCTACCGCCCGGTGCGCGCGGAAGCCTGGTCGGGCCGGGATCTCGTCCCCGCCGCGCCGGACTGGGTCTCGTCGGAGGACAGCGGCGGCGACGCGGTCCGGCGGCTCAACGACGCCGGAATCCCGGCCGCCGCGTGGATCGTGCTCACGCACAACTCGCAGCTGGGCACGGAGTTTCCGCAGTACGCCGTGCGCAACTGCTTCGGCGAGACGTACCCGTGGGCGCTGTGCCCCGCGCAGCCCGCGGTACGCGAGTACGCCGCGACGCTGACTGCGGAATCCGTTGCGGGACTGAAGCTTTCGTCGGTGCTGCTGGAGGCGTGTGGTCCGCTCGGCGGCGTGCACCAGCATCAGCACGAAAAGACCGACGGCGTGTGGGCTCCGGCTACCGCGCGGCTGTTGTCGATCTGCTGCTGCGATGCTTGTGCGGAGGGCTGGACCGGCCTCGACCCGTCCGACGTCCGCGAGACTCTGCGGGCCGAGGTGCAGCGGCTGATCGCTACGGCGGATTTGTCGGTGGTCGAGGATAGACTTCCGGGTGAGTTGAAGGAAAAGCTGCTTTCCGGTCGGCAGCAGGCGACCGACGCGTTGCGCGCTGCGGTCTTGGCGGTGCTGGAGCCGGGTACGCGGATCGTGCTGCACGGCGCGCTCGACCCGTGGGTCACCGGCGCACTGCCCGGCCTGACCCCGACGGCCGCCGACGACGCCGAGACGGTCGTGCTGCAGAACTGGGCACCGGGGCAAGCGAGCGTCGACGCGGTCGCGGCCGCACGGCGAGCGCTGCCGGACCGAGTCGCGATCGGCAGCTACATCACGGCGGTCGCGGCTAGCGCGGTGCCGGACATCGCGGCGTATGTGGGCGAACTGGCTAAGGCGGGAGCTGCGGAATTGCACCTGTACCACTTGGGTCTCGCCGGTCCGGCGCGGTGGCCGGATCTGCATGCCGCTACTGGTGCTGCGCATTCGGTGTCGTGACGGTTTGTTTGATGAGATGCGTTGCGTCGCCTCGGCGTTGGAAGACGTGCTGGCTGCACCCGACGTCCTGAATTTGTTTGATGAGGAGGTCCGTTGAGCCGCGAAGCCTCCGGCCCGGCGCGGGAACCCGTGTTGGCCGCTGAAGCTCGGCGGTTCAGCGATCGCGTCCCGGCTGATCGAGCCGCAGCGCGCCTGACGTCCTGAACCTGTTTGACGAGGAGATCCATTGAGCCGCGAAACTTCCGCCCCGGAACTGGAAAGCGTGCTGGCCGCCGCGGCCGCTGCCGCCCGGCCGTTCGCCGAGAGCACCCCGGCCGATCGGGCCCGGTGGCTGGCCGCCGCCGCGGATGCGCTCGACGCTGCCGCCGAAGAGCTGATTCCGCTGGCGCACCAGGAGACCCGCTTGCCGGCCGCGCCGCGGTTGAAGGGTGAGCTCGCGCGCACCACGTTCCAGCTGCGGCTGTTCGGCGAGGTGCTGCGGGACGGCGAATTCCTGGGCGCGACCGTCGACCACGCCGACCCGGCCTGGCCGATGGGCGCCCGGCCGGACCTGCGCCGGGTGCTCGTGCCGATCGGCCCGGTGCTGGTGTTCGCCGCGAGCAACTTCCCGTTCGCGTTCAGCGTCGCGGGCGGCGACACCGCTTCGGCGCTGGCCGCGGGGTGTCCGGTGGTGCTCAAAGCGCACCCGGGCCACGAAGAACTCTCGACGCGGACCGGTGAGATCGTCGCGCAGGCGTTGACCGCCGCCGGTGCGCCGGAGGGTGCCTTCGCGGTGATCCACGGCGTCGAACAGGGCGTCACGGCGCTCAAGGACCCGCGGATTTCCGCCGCCGCGTTCACCGGTTCCGTGCCGGGCGGGCGCGCGCTGTTCGACATCGCGGTCTCGCGGCCGACGCCGATTCCGTTCTACGGCGAGCTGGGCAGCGTCAACCCGGTCGTCGTCACGCCGGGTGCGGTCGCCGCGCGCGGCGAAGCGGTGGCGAAGGGCTACGCCGGGTCGTTCAGCCTCGGCGCGGGACAGTTCTGCACCAAGCCGGGCCTGCTCTTCCTGCCCGAGGGCCACGGATTGGACGACTCTCTCCGCGAGGCGGTCAGCGCGGTGGCTCAGCAGGAAATGCTGAACGACCGCATCGCGGCCGGGTTCGCGCAGAAGCTGGCGGACCTGCGTGCGGTGTCCGGCGTCGAATCGGTCGTGGAAGGCGCTCAGGACGGCGACGCGTTCACCCCGTCGCTGCTGGCCACCACGGCGAAGGAGTTCCTGGCTGGGGGAGAGGCGGTCCGCGAGGAGCACTTCGGCCCGGCGTCGCTGATCGTCACCTACTCCGACCAGGGCGAACTGATCGAGGTCCTGGACAGCCTCGAACCCGGCCTCACCGCGACGGTCCAGGGCGAGGACGGCGACGCCGACTTCGTGCGTCCGCTGCTGCCGTCGCTGACCCGCCTGGCCGGACGGCTGCTGTGGAACGACTGGCCGACCGGCGTCACGGTCAGCTGGGCCCAGCAGCACGGCGGCCCGTACCCGGCGACGACCGCGCCGACCACGACGTCGGTCGGCACCGCCGCGATCGAACGCTTCCTGCGCCCGGTGGCCTGGCAGAGCTTCCCGGACGCGCTGCTGCCGGAAGCCCTTCAGGAAGCGAACCCGTGGCAGCTGCCGCGCCGTGTCGACGGAGCGCGCTGAGCAGACCCCCTCGTGCGCGGCGGTCCCGGTTCCAGCCGGGATCGCCCCGCACAACCAACCCCGCTGGGAGGCACCGTCATGCCCGTGAACCGCAGAACCGCACTGCGTGGCGGTGCCGTCGCCGCCGCGTCGGCCGCGCTCGTCGCCACTGCGCGCCCGGCTTTCGCCGCACCTGCCGCGGATCCGCTGAAGAAGATCGTGGCCGGCTACCGCGAGCTGCAGACGGGCATCAACCGCCCGTCGCCGGAACGCACGGCCGCCCTCAAGAACCTCGGCCGCGTCGCGAAGTCCTACTACGACGCTATGTCGGTGTCCGGCAACGGTCCACTGTGGACGGACCTGCCGCTCGGGCCCGGCAGCGACTACACGACGTCGATGTACGCCCGGCTGCGCGCGATCGCCGTCGACTGGGGGACGCCGGGCAGCACGCTGTCCGGCGATCCGAAGGTGCTCGACGGGATCAAGAAGGCGCTGGAGCTGATCTACGCCAGCCAGTACAACCCGCAGGTCGGCGAGATCGGGAACTGGTATACCTACGAGATCGGCGTGCCGTACTACCTGCTGCACACCCTCGTCACGGTCGCCGACCAGCTGACCGCCGACGAGCTGGCGCGGTATGTCAGCCCGGTCAAGCGGTTCGTCGGGAACCCGAATCTGCGCGCGAACAACCCGAAGATCGTCGAAACCGGCGCGAACCGGGCGGACAAGGCGCTGATTTCGATCGTCTCCGGTGCGCTGACCGGCGACACCGCGTGGATCCGCACCGGCATCGACGCGATCACCGACGTCGCCGGCGGGGGAGCGGCCAGCGTGCTGGCGAAGCTGGACCGCGCGGCGGGCGACGGTTTCCACGCCGACGGCTCGTTCATCCAGCACGACACCATCCCGTACCCCGGCCACTACGGCATCGTCCTGCTGACTGCGCTCGCCGGGACGATCCACGTCACCGAAGGCACCGAGTACGCGCTGCCGGACGAGCTGAAGCAGAAGGTGTACGCGCTGGTCGGCGACACGTTCGCGCCGTTCGTGTACGCGGGCGCGCTGATGGAGCCGGTGCGCGGGCGGATGCTGTCGCGGCAGGGCGAAACCGCGCACGACATCGGACACCAGCTGACCGTCGCGACTCTGGTCCTCGCGCGGTCGGCGAGCGGAACCGTGCAGTCCGAGCTTTCCGGACTCGCCGCCAAATGGATCAAGGAAGGCACGTACGCGCCGTTCCTGGAAATCCCCGATCCCGAACGGTTCGCGCCCGGCCCGGACCTCGTCGCGACGCCGGGCATCGAGTTCGCCCAGGAGATGCTCGCCGGGCGCGTGCGGCCCGCGCCGATCGTCGCGACGCACCGGATCTTCGGGCAGCAGGACCGGATGGTGCACGTGACCGAGGGCTGGTCCGCGTCGCTCGGCGTCGGCTCCACGCGGATCTCGCGCTACGAGTCGATCAACGGGATGAACCTGCACGGCTGGCATGTCGGCGACGGGGTGCTGTATCTGTTCCTTCCCAACGCGAAAGGCCATTACTCGGACGCCTATTGGCCGACTGTCGATCCGGCGCTGCTGCCTGGCACGACGGCGAAGGCCGGGCCGCCGGGACCGCTGGCAGCGACGCCGTTGACGACGAAAGCGCACGTCGGCGGCGTGCGCTGGGACGCCCGGCACGGCGCGTACGCGATGGATTTCGTCTCCGAAGACGGTTCGCTGACCGCGAAGAAGTCGTGGTTCTTCACTCCGGCGGGCGTCGTCTGCCTCGGCGCGGGAATCACCGACACGTCCGGGCAGGCGGTCCGGACGACGATCGAAAACCGCAACCTCGGCGAAAACGGACGCGGCACGCTGCTGGCCGACGCGCGCGCGGTCGGCGATTCGAGCACGCTGCACCGGCCGCGCTGGCTGCACCTCGACCAGGTCGGCGGGTACGTCCTGCTCGACAACGCCGAGGTCACCGCCCTGCGCGAAGACCGGACCGGCGCGTGGCGCGACGTCGACACCGGTGCCAACACGAAGGGCACCACGACGCCGAACACGCGGCGGTACCAGAAGCTGGTGATCGAGCACGGTGCGAAGCCGGTGGACGCGAAGTACGCGTACGCGGTCTTGCCCGGCGCGTCGGTGGCGGGGACGGTCGCGTCGGTGCTCGCGTGGCGCGTGCGGGCCAATACGCCCGCTGTCCAGGCTTTGCGGCTGTGGGATAACACACTGCTCGCAAACTTCTACAGTGCGGGTACGGTAGACGAAGTATCCGTTTCAGGACCGGCTTCGGTAGCGCTCGGCCGGAACAGCATCGCTATTTCCGACCCGACGCAGCTGCAGGACAGCGTCCGCGTGACGGTGCGGCGGCGCACGGTGGAAGTTCCGCTCAAGGACACCTTCGGCGCCACCAAGGTGGTTTCCCTGCGGTGAACCCGGTTTTCCCCGCCGGGCCGGTGGTTCCCGGCCTGGCCCGGCGGGGCCCCACTTGATCCGGCCCCGGCCGTAAAGTGGGCGGAGTCGCTTCTCGCGGGGAGGAATCGTGGCGCATTTCGATGTCCTGGTGGTCGGAGCCGGGCTTTCCGGCATCGGCGCGGCCTGCCGGCTGCAGCAGCAAGCCCCGGACCGGACGTACGCGATCCTCGAAGCGCGCGACACGATCGGCGGAACCTGGGACCTCTTCCGGTACCCGGGCGTGCGCTCCGACTCGGACATGTTCACGCTCGGCTATCCGTTCCGGCCGTGGCGCAAGGAACAGGCGATCGCGTCCGGCGCCGAGATCCTCGAGTACATCCGCGAGACCGCCGTTGAGCACGAGGTCTCCCGGCACATCCGGTTCGGGCACCGGGTGATCCGCGCGTCCTGGTCGTCCGCCTCGGCCCGCTGGACGGTAGCGGCCTCGCACGATGGCGAGGTCGTCACTCATACCTGCTCTTTCCTGTATTTGTGCAGCGGCTACTACAGCTACGAGAACGGCCACGTCGTCGACTTCCCGGGCCGCGACTCGTTCCGCGGCGAGATCGTGCACCCCCAGTTCTGGCCGGAGGGGTCGGACTTCACGGGCAAACGAGTGGTCGTCATCGGCAGCGGCGCCACCGCGGTGACTTTGGTGCCGGAACTGGCTTCCACGGCGGAGTCAGTGACGATGCTGCAACGCTCGCCGAGCTACGTCCTGTCCCGCCCGTGGACGGACTCGCTCGCCCGCCGCCTGCGCAGATTCCTGCCTGCGCGGCTCGCGTACCACGCGGTGCGCGCGAAGAACGTCCTGGTGACGACCTTGCTGTACCAGTTCTCGCGCCGACAGCCCGACCGCGCGGCGGCTTTCTTGCGCGATGCGGCCGCGAAACAGCTGCCCGCCTCGATCCCGGTCGACCCCCATTTCTCGCCCCGGTACCGGCCCTGGGACCAACGACTCTGCCTAACGCCCGGAGCGGATTTCTTCCGCGCACTCCGCAGCGGCCGCGCGAACATCGTCACCGACCGGATCGACCGCTTCACCCCCGACGGCATCACGCTGGAATCCGGCGCACACCTGCCCGCGGACGTAGTCGTCACCGCGACCGGACTGCGCGTGATCGCGTTCGGCGGAATCGAGCTGAGCGTGGACGGCGAGGTGATCGAACCGTCGGAACAGCTGGTGTACAAGGGAATGATGCTCGGCGGGGTGCCGAACCTGGCCTGGTGTATCGGCTACGTGAATGCCTCCTGGACGCTGCGCTCGGATCTCGTCTCGCGGTATGTGTGCCGGTTGCTGAACCACCTGTCGCGCAACGGTTTCGACACCTGCGTGCCCCACCCGCCCGCGATCCCGTCCACGCGGCGGCGGCCAATCATGAACCTGACGTCGGGCTACCTCACCCGCGCCGCCTCAGTCCTGCCCCGCCAAGGCGACCGCCGCCCGTGGCTGATGCGGCAGAACTACCTGCTGGACGCAGCGGATCTCCGCCTGAGCCGCATGGACGACGGGGTGCTGCGTTTCGAGCGGGTGGGGGCGCAGCGCGTGACCTCCTGACCTGGTGGGCTGTGCTCGATCGTTTGTGATTGGTCAGCGGGTGTGCTTTTGAATCTCGCCGAAAAGGAACCCAGGCTGCTGAACTCGACAGGTCGAGGGTTCGGCAGCCTGGGTTCCGGGAGTTCGACGCGCTCACGCCGCCGAGTGAGCCAGCCAGTGGTCGGCCAGGTCGCGGTCGCCAGTGATCGTTACCCGGTCGGCTGGCAGGCGCCGGGTGAGCACCAGCAGGAGGTCCTGGACCGAACCTGTCAGCGTCGCGTCCGCAGCGTCCGTCGCGCGCGTCCATCGGACGCCGTCGGGAGTGCGGGTGATCAGCCAGCCCGAGCCGTCGCCAGGTCGGAGCTGGAGCGTCTGGCCGGTGCCGCGCAGGGCCGAGAAACCCGGTCTCAGGGTCGCCATGACCGGATGGGACAGCATTTCCAGCCACTCGCTGATCGCGTCGGCCGCGAAGTCCGGCGCTACTGCGAACGCGGTCCCGGTGGCGAAGGCCGCGTCCGCGTGGTGCACCGTCGTGTCGTGGAGCATGCGGCGCAGCCAGAACGTCGCCGGTCGCGGGCCGAAGTAGGTCCACACTGGACGGTCGGCGGCAGCGAGCACCGCGTCGGCGAGGTCCGCGGCGCCCGCTTGCAGCCAGGCGAACCATCCGCTCGGCGCGCCTGGGTCCGCCTCGAACGGGTCGGGGACCGGGGCCGGGCCGGATCTGATGAGGTCCGCCGCCCAGCGGTGCGCCTGGCCGACGTGACCGGCCAGCACTCGCAGCGGCCACTCCGGGCAGGTGGGCACCGGAGCCTCCGGATCCGCGCCGGCGACGGCCTTCGCGAATCCCTCCGTGTGTTCGTGCAATCCCTGGACAAATCGTGCGGTATCGAGATCCATGGCCGTACCGTAGGAACTCCACCCGGCTGGAGGTTCCATCGGAAGTGACTGGCGACACACTCGGAATCGGCGACCTGGCGCGGCGCACCGGCGTGCCCGTCCGCACGATCCGCTTTTACTGCGACGAGGGACTGCTGGCACCCGTGCGCAGCGCCGGCGGACACCGTCGATTCGACCCGGCGGACGTCAGCCGCCTCGTCCTGGTGCGGCGCTTGCGCGGACTCGGGCTGAGCTTGAAGCCGATCATGGACGTCCTTGCCGGAGAAAGTTCCCTTTCCGACGTCGTGTCCGCAGAGCGCGCCGCGCTGGACCGCGAGCTGACGACGCTGGCCTGGCGACGCTCAGCCCTCCGCGCCGTCGAGGAGGCACCGCCTGCCGCCCGCGCCGCCCGGCTCGAGCTGCTGTCCGTCGCGACGGACGGCTTCGGCGCGCATGCGGCCCTGGTCCGCCTTTGGCACCCGATGGCCACCGGCGCCGTCCCGCCGGACACGGCAGACATGTTCCTCGCCGCGAGCGCGCCGCGGCCGCCGGAACTGCCGACCCCAGCGCAGGTCGTCGCCTACGCCGAGTTAGTGCTGCTCGCCGCCGACCGCGCGTTCGCCGCCCGGCTGCGCGCCAGCCCGCTGGTCACGCACCTGGGTGCCCTCCACGAAGGCGTCGGCGAGGCCTGCGAGCTGGCGGCCCCGCAGGTAGCGGCCGGATCCGAGCCGGAACCAGGACCGGCACTCGACCGGTTCGCCGCGGCCCACGCCGCCGCGTCCGGCACCCGCGACACCCCGGAGTTCCGCTGCACACTGCGACGGCGCACCGCTGGCGATCGGCATCCGCAGGTGCGCCGCTATTGGCGTCTCGCGGGCGAGATCACTGGAGAAGCCGCGCCGTTCGTGGTCGCGCATACCTGGCTGCTTGACGCGCTGGACCGCTCGGCCGGCTGAGATTTCTCGAGCGGGAAACGTGTCGGCTCGCGCGACGCGTTTCGCTGGGCTGGACGGACCAGCGAGCGGGGGTTCGCTCCCTAGCCCGCGCTCGCCGAACCGTTCCCGGCGGAAGAGGCTAGGCGCGCCGGGTCATTGAGCGGTCGCCGAGGCGGCCCATCGGGACAAGTCCTCCCTTCGGAGTGCGGCGGCCATCAGATCCGGGAAAAGGTCTGGCGTGCAGGCGAAAGCGGGCACCCCCAGTTCGCTGAGCGCGGCCGCGTTCTCGTGGTCGTAGAACGGCGCTCCCGAGTCCGACAGTGCCAGCAGCGTGACCACTTGCACTCCGGATCCCACCAGGTCTGCGACTCGGCGCAGCAGATCGTCTCGTAATCCGCCTTCGTACAGGTCGCTGATCAGCACCAGGAGGGTTTGTTCGGGGCGTTCCACGAGTCCTTGGCAGTACGCCAATGCGCGGTTGATGTCGGTGCCGCCGCCTAGTTGGGTGCCGAAGAGGACGTCGACCGGGTCGTCCAGGTGGTCGGACAGGTCGGCGACCGCCGTGTCGAACGCGACGAATTTCGTGCTCAGGGCGCGCATCGAGGCCAGCGCCGCGCCGAAAACGCCTGAGTACACCACGGATTCTGCCATTGAGCCGGACTGGTCGACCGCGAGGATCACGTCGCGGCGGACGCTTTGTTCTCGGCGGCCGAAGCCGAAAAGCTGTTCGGGCACAATGGTTTTCAGCTTGGGGGAGTAGTGCTTCAGGTTCCGGCGGACGGTGCGGTCCCAGTCGATGTCCGCGCCTCGGGGGCGTTGGGTGCGGGCGGCACGGTCCAGTGCACCGCGGACTGCTGCTCGGGTGCGTTCGGCTAGGCGTTCCTCCAGCTCGGTGACGACTTTGCGTACGACGGTGCGTGCGGTTTCCTTCGTCTCCTCGGGCAGGACGTTGTTGAGGGACAACAGGGTGCCGACCAGGTGGACGTCCGGTTCCACGGCGCTGAGCAGTTCCGGTTCCAGCAGCATCCGGGTTATGCCCAAGCGGTCTACGGCGTCGCGTTGCATGACTTGGACTACGGAGCCGGGGAAGTACTTCCGGATGTCGCCGAGCCAGCGCGCGACTCGTGGTGCGGAGGCTTGCAGGCCGCCGCTGCGGTCGCCGCTGCTGCGGGAGTTTTTGGGGCGCTCGTCGTAGAGGGCGGCCAGCACGTTGTCGACGCCGGTGTCCCCTTCGGACAGTGCGTGGCCGGTGCCGTCGGAATCTCCGCCCAGCACTAGGCGCCAGCGACGGAGGCGTTCGGGGTCGGTGGTCACGGGGCGGCTCCCAGGAGGGTGGCGAAGACCGGCAGGGCGGCTGCGGCGCGGATCTCGTCCAGGTCTTCGGCGAGCGCCGGCTCGACCCGGCGAGTGCCGGACAGGGTGGCGGCGCGTTCGCCGATCGCGCGTTTTTCCGGACTGGCGAAGGCACCGAAAGTGCGGCGCAGCAAGGGAAGCACCTCGGTGAAGACCTCGGGCGGGATCGAGGTCAGCCAGGTGTCGACTACGCGCAGCATGCGTTCGTCGTGCACCAGCAGGAGCGCGCCGCCGGAGAAGAAGCCTTCGACGTAGGCCGCGCCGTCGGTGGGGACGATGCCGGGGGTGAGCATGCGGCTCAGCCGGAGTTCGACCTCCGCGCCGTCCAGCAGGTCGGCGTCGTGCAGCAGGCGCACGATGCGGCCTGCCAGCAGCGGGGGCAGGGCGTCGCGGGTGGCGAGGCGGGCCAGTGCGGTGAACCAGCGGTCGCGGGCGGCGTCGCCGAGGAGGTCGGTGGCTTCGTGGACGTCGTCGATGAGTTCGCAGAACTGTGCGGCGGCTTCCTCGTCGATCCCGTGCACGGCGGGCGGAAGGCCGGCGCAGACCCGGGTGAGGATTCGGTCGGCGACTTCTTGCAATTGCGCGGTGTCGGTGCCGCGGACGTCGCCGTAGCGGGTTGCCCGCGCCAGCGGAGGCAGCGCGGTCATGAGGTGCGCGACGTCCGCGTCGGCGGCGGCGCGGGTGTCCAGAGCGGCGAGGGTTTCCGGCAGGGCGTCGCCCAGGTCGGCGAGGAGGCAGCGTTCTACCGCGGCGGTGATGTCGGCGAGCGGCGGAGATTCGGCGACGGTTTCGCGCACGACCGCGGTGGCGGCGGCGGGCACGGTGGTGCCGTGGACCGCGGCTGCGACCAGGTCGACCTCGAACCCTGGTTCCCAGCACAAGGTCCAGGTCTCGCGGAAGGTGCCCTTGTTGCGCACCGAGGACAGTTCCGGCTCGCCCCAGGGGATGCCGAGGATCTGCAGGCGGTGCAGCAGGCGCGAGCGGTCGAGACCGCCGGGGGTGCGCAGGTCCAGATCCAGTTCCCGCGCTTGAGGTTCGCGTTTGAGCCGGAGCCGCCGGGCGGTGGCGATCAGGTCGGCGGCCAATGGCGCTTGCGGCACGTGGTCCGGGACCTCGCCGAGCAGTTCGCCGACCACGAGCCGTCGCGTGACCAGGTCGGCCTGGACGTCGTCGCCTCCGCACAGGACCGCGCGGGTGGCGGCGTCGACCTCGGCCAGTCCGGCGGACGACCGGCCGCGCAGGGCGGCCAGCGTGTCGGCCAGCCGCACCGCTTCGATCACGTGCGCGGTGGAGACCGGCAGGTCTTCTTCGCGCAGCACCCCGGCGACGGCGGTGAGCCACCGGGTGGTGACGTCGACGGAGGTGCTGAACAGGTGGTGGTACCAGCCGGGAGAGCGGACGCCCGCGCCGTAGCCGGTGACCGACGCGAGCCTGCCGTGCGTCCACGGCACCCACGTGCACACGACCTTCCGCTTCGGGAGTCCTTTGAGGACAGCCTGGTCCTTGGACGCGGGCGGCAGCGGATCGGCCAGCGCGGGCACGTGCCAGGCCCCGCACACCACGGCGATCCGTTCGTAGCCTTCCTTCCGCGTCTTGCGCAGCACGTTCCGCATGTACGCCTCGCGCCGCTGCTCGTGCGGATCGTCCGGCCGGTCGCCCTCGCGCAGCGCGGTCATCGCGTCGGCGATCACCTCGAACGGCGATTCCTCGCCACGGCGGGATTCGACGAAGTCGTCCCACCAGCGTTCCGGATCGTCGTACCCGCCCGCTGCGGCGAGCTCCGCGAGCGGGTCGGTGCGCGGTGCGGTCCGTTCCTCGCCGAGCGCGAACTGGTGTGCCGCGGGGAGATCGCAGAACTTCACCGGAACACCAGCCGCGGCGGCGTACCGCAGGGCCTGCCATTCCGGGCTGAACACCGCGAACGGCCAGAACGCCGCGCGCGACACGTCGTCGGACGCGTACGCCAGCAGCGCCACCGGCGGACGCATGCCGTCGTCCGCGGCGAGATCGACGAGCTGGTCCGCTTCCGGCGGTCCCTCGATCAGCACCACGTCCGGTTCCAGTTCGGCGAGCCGGGCGGCGACCGCCCGCGCCGAACCGGGACCGTGGTGCCTGATCCCGAGGAGGTGAGTGGTCATCCGGCGATCTCCTGGCCTGCCCGGTAGAAGTCGGCCCAGCCTTCCCGCTCGCGCACCACGGTCTCCAGGTACTCGCTCCAGATCGCGCTGTCCGCGACCGGATCCTTCACCACCGCACCGTGAATCCCCGCCGCGACGTCCTGCGCGCGCAGCACGCCGTCGCCGAAGTGGGCGGCCAGCGCGAGACCGCCGGTGAGCACGCTGATCGCCTCGGCCGTCGAGAGCGTGCCCGACGGGGTTTTGACCGCAGTGCGGCCGTCCTCGGTGCGGCCGGCCCGCAACTCGCGGAACACCGTGACCACCCGGCGGATTTCGGCGAGATCGGCGGCTTCGGCGGGCAGCGACAGCGCGGCGCCGAGCTGACCGACCCGCCGCCGGACGATGTCCACCTCGGCTTCGGCGGTGTCCGGCAGCGGCAGCACGACGGTGTTGAACCGCCGCCGCAGCGCGCTCGACAGCTCGTTGACGCCCTTGTCCCGGTTGTTCGCCGTGGCCACCAGCGTGAACCCGGGCCGGGCCTGCACCTCGGAGCCCAGCTCGGGGATCGGCAGCGTCTTCTCGGACAGGATCGTGATGAGCGAGTCCTGCACGTCCGCCGGGATCCGGGTGAGTTCCTCGAGCCGCGCGACCTTGCCGTCGCGCATCGCCCGCAGGATCGGGCTTTCGACCAGCGCCCGGTCGCTCGGCCCTTCGGCGATGAGCCGCGCGTAGTTCCAGCCGTAGCGGATCTGCTCCTCGGCGGTGCCCGCGGTGCCCTGGACGAGCAGCGTGGAGTCCCCGCTGATCGCCGCCGCGAGGTGTTCGGACACCCAGGTCTTCGCCGTGCCCGGCACGCCGAGCAGCAGCAGCGCGCGGTCGGTGGCGAGGGTGGCGACCGCGACCTCGATCAGCCGCCGCGGGCCGACGTACTTCGGGCTGATCTCGGTGCCGTCGTCGAGTTTCCCGCCGAGCAGGTAGGTGACCACCGCCCACGGGGACAGCCGCCACGACGGCGGTTTCGCCCGGTCGTCGGCCGCGGCGAGAGCGGCCAGTTCGTCGGCGTATTCCTGTTCGGCGTGCGGCCGGAGGACGGGGGACGTCATGCGAGCTCCTTGTGCATTTCACGGCGGAAGGACAGGGTTTCGGCGACTGCGCGCCGCCACGGGGCGGCCTCGCCGGGAAGCGGGATCTCGGCCAGCGGGTGGCCGAGGCAGGCGACGGGCACGGCTTTCGCGATCAGCGCGGCCGCGTGCGCGACCAGCCGGTGGTCGCGCTGCCCGGCTACCCAGTCGAGCAGCACCGTGCCGAGCGCGGCGGGCCACGGCTGCGGCAGGTCGAGGATGAGCCGGGTCAAGGCCTCGACCGGCAGGCCGCGGGTCAGCTTCGCGACCGTGGCGGCCTGTTGTTCGGGCGACAGCACGCCGATGAGCGCGGCGGTGCTGCGCCCGCCGGGTTCGGCTTCCACGAGGGCTTGCGCCCATTGCTCGTCGCGTTGCCGGAGCGCGGCGGTGGCCCAGCTTTCGCGCACCACGTTCAGCGGCGGGCCTTCGACGAGCATCCCGGCCAGTTCGCCCGGGGTGCCGTACTCGGCCCAGAACCGCAGGGGAGTGGCGGCGATGATCGCGCGCAGCCGGGCGGTGCCCTGCCCGGGCCCGGCCGGGACGCGGATGCCGTCGCGGATCAGGCTGTCGTCCGGTTCGGGCGGGGTGAATTCGAGGACGTCGGCCCGCAGCGCACGGCTGCGTACGGTGACGCAGGCGCGCAGCCGTTCGATCATTCGCTCGCCGGAGGCCGAATCGGGGTACCGGCCGATCAGCCGCAGCGCGATCTCGCGCACCCCGGCCGCCCGGTCGCCGAGCGCGGCTTCGACGAACGGCTCGTCCTCCTCGGTGAGGTGCTCGCCGAGCAGAGCCAGGAACGTCGCCCGGACGTCGGCCGGTTCGTTCCCCCAAGCCGCGGCGAGCGTCTCCCGCGCGCGGGCAGGATCGGCGGCGAGCACGCGTTCCAGCCAGGCCTGCCGACGCGCGGCGGTGCCGAACTGCCAGGCGTCGTCGCTGGTGTCGTCGTCGGCGGCGACCAGGAACGCCCAATCCGGGTTCCGCTCGCCGAGCCATGCGCCGACCGGCCCGGCGACCGTCGCGAGCGGCGCCCGCAGCGACACCCGGGTCCGTGCCGCGTCGGCCAACGCGGGCAGCCGCTCGGCCGGAACGCGGAATCCCTTGTGCGCCACCGTGGCGAGCCATTCCTCGACCAGCTCCGGCCGGTTCGCGGAGAGCAGGTGCCCGAGCCGCGCCCGCGCCACGTTCGGGATGAACGGACGGGTGTCCTCCGCCGCGGCGGGTTCGGGTTCGATGCCGGCGAGCGGTCGCTGCCCGGCGCGCCGATAGCCGGTGTACGCCGCCGCCGCGACGAGCGCTTGGTCGGCGGGCTCCCTGCGGTGTCCGGCGATTTCCGTTACCCCGGGCGGTAATCCGGCGGGGTCGAGGATCCGGCGGCGGGTGCCGAGCAAGACGGTGCTGACGAGATCGTTCCAGGCAGTCACAGTCGCACCATCCCGTCGCGATGCCAGCAGCTCAACGGCCGCAGCCCCGCTGTCGTCCACTCCGCGGCCACCGTGACCGGCCGCTCGGCCGCGAGCGCCAGCAGCGGCCACGGATCCACGGACGGAACCAGAGGCAGCGCTGCACCGTCCACATCGGACAGTGCCCATTCCTCCCCGTGCCGCGCCGGACGAAGATCGCTCACCAGCACCGGCCACCGGTCCAGCCAAGGATCAGCCGCGAGCGCGGCGGCGTGTTCGGCCAGCGCGGCAGCGAAGGTCCCGCCCACCGGCCCGCTTTCCGGAGCGACGGGTTCCTCCCGGTGGTCGAACACCGCCCGCAGCGGCACCGCACCCGGGTGGAACACCAGCTCGCCCGCGACGACGTATCCCGGCGGCAGCGAACTGTCCAGCGGACGCCCGGGCGGAGCGAACGACAGCACCAGCGCGTGCCGGCCGCTGCGTTTGCCCCGCAGCCACGTGCGCCTGCTGCGCAGCGACTCCTGCTCCTCGTCGATCGCGCCGGTGACCAGCCATTGGTCCGGCACCCGTTCGCCGGACTCCAGCACTTGCGCGTTGCTCACCGAGAACCCGAGCCGGGTCCGGACGGTGTCGGCGAGCCCGGCGGGCAGCGACTCCAGCCTGCTCGCCGCGTCCGCGAGCACGTACACCAGCGACAACTCGGCCAGCAGCCGATCCGGCCAGTCCCGGCCGCGGCCGACCAGCGCCGCCGCCCGGCGCAGGCCGTTCGCCAGCCCGGGAGCTTGCGCGTCGACCATGCGCGAGGCGACCGTGTACAGCTCGTCGGCGCCGCCGCGTTCGAACGCCGCGAACCCGGCGGACACCCGGTCGGCAAGCCATCCGCGCAGCTCAGCGGCTCCGGAGGTGACCCGCGCGAGCCGTTCCTGCGCCCGCTTCGCCGCAGCTTCGAGATCCTTCGGCGCGTCCGTCTTCTTCTCGGCCCGCTCCGCGCGCGCGGCCCGTTCGTCCAGCCACGGGTGCACCCATCCGGGCTCCTCCGCGCGGGGGACCTGGCCGTCGGCCCAGAGCAGCAGCAACCCCAGCGCGTGCTTGCACGGGAACTTCCGGCTCGGGCAGGTGCACCGGAACGCGGGCCCGGCCGTTTCCACCGTCGTCTGGTACGGCCGCTTCCCGCTGCCTTGGCACGCGCCCCAGACCGCACGGGCGGACGCGCCCGCGTCCGACCACTTCGCCGGCGCCGCCTGCCCGCGCCCGGCTTTCGCCGACGCGGCGTCCGGAGCGAGTTCGAGCACCCGCTCCGGGCTCCACCGCGCCGCTGCTTCGTCCCCCACGTTTTCCTTGCCGCTCTTCCAGTTCTTCCCCCCTCGGGGGCTGACTCGAAGAGCATCCCACCCGCCACCGACAATTTCCGCGGGCGGCGGGGGAGAGCAGCGGAAATCAGGAGGATTCGACCGCCCCGCGCCAGCGCACCGTGGGCCGCAGCCGGTCGTCGTTCACCCGGTGCTTGTTCGCGCCGACGATGTCGAACATCGACTCGATCAGCGTGTCCGACAGCAGATGCGGCTCCAGCCCCAGCCCGACCAGCCCGGTGTGCTTGACGTTGTAGTAGTGCTCGGGCTGCTCCACCCGCGGGTTGTCCAGGTTCTCGATCTGCACCGGCCCGGGGAAGCGGTCGGCGACGAGTTCGGCGATCTCCCGCACCGACATGCTCTCGGTCATCTGGTTGAAGACCCGGAACTCGCCGCGCCCGGCCGGATTCTCCACGGCCAGCCGGATGCACTCGACGGTGTCGCGGATGTCGATCAGCCCGCGCGTCTGCCCGCCCTTGCCGTACACCGTGAGCGGCTGCCCCAGCACGGCCTGGATGACGAACCGGTTGAGCACCGTGCCGAACACCGCGTCGTAGTCGAACCGCGTGGCCAGGCGCGGGTCGAGCGCGGTCTGCGGCGTCTGCTGGCCGTACACGACGCCCTGGTTGAGGTCGGTCGCGCGCAGTTCCCAGATCCGGCAGGCGAACTCGATGTTGTGCGAGTCGTGCACCTTCGACAGGTGGTAGAACGAGCCCGGCTTCTTCGGGTACAGCATCCGGTCGCGGCGGCCGTTGTGCTCGACCTCGAGCCAGCCTTCCTCGATGTCGATGTTCGGGGTCCCGTACTCGCCCATCGTTCCCAGCTTGACCAGGTGGATGTCCGGGTCGATCTCGGCGATCGCGTAGAGCAGGTTGAGGTTGCCGACCACGTTGTTGTGCTGCGTGTAGACGGCGTGCTCGCGGTCGATCATCGAATACGGCGCGGACCGCTGCTCGGCGAAGTGCACGATCGCCGCGGGGCGGAAATCGCGCACCGCGTCGAAGAGGAATTCCGCGTCGAGCAGGTCGCCTTCGTAGCTCGTGATGCGCTTCCCGGACACCTCGTGCCACGCGTCGACGCGGGTGCTCAGGTCTTCGATGGGGACGAGGCTCTCGGCGCCGAGCTCGACGTCGTACTGCCGCCGCGCGAAGTTGTCCAGAACAGCCACTTCGTGGCCTTTGTCCGACAAGTGGAGCGCAGTGGGCCAGCCTAGGTAGCCGTCACCGCCGAGAACCAGCACTCGCATCCGGAGCACCCTTTCCTTTCGTTTTCGCGACAGGCACGGCCTTTCGTTGTACACGACGCCCGGATGTCGCGGTGGCAGATCCGAACCTAATCGCCCGCCGCTGATGTTCGGCTGGCAGTCAGCTGTGAATCCGCTGTGGGCCGGGGGGTCGCGCGGCGGAGCCGGCGGCCCGAGGGGAGACTGGGACTATGACGACGGTAACCAACCCGGCGAACCCGCGCACGACGGAAGAATCGCCCGAGCCGCGCCGCCGCGGCCTGGCCAGGTTCGTCCGCGCGGCCGCCAGTTCGGTGGCCGCCACGCTGCTCAGCCAGGCCGCGCTGATCGCGGTGCTCGCCGCGGGCGGGGCCCCATGGCTGGCCAGCGCGTGCGCGTTCGCGGCCGGGGCGGTGCTGAACTTCTTCCTCACCCGGCGCTGGGTGTGGGGCCGCCGCGGCCGTCCCGAACCCGTCCGCGAGCTGCTGCCCTACGTCCTCGTCATCTCGCTCGGCGGCCTCGCCTCGGTGGGCCTGACGACGCTCGCCGGCCACCTGCTCGCGCCGTTGCACCTGCCGCACTTCTGGTGGGTCGTCCTGCTCGACGCGGCGTACGTGCTCAGCTACGCGCTGGTGTTCGTCGCGAAGTTCACGATGCTCGACCGGTTCGTTTTCGACCGCGGCGCAGCACGTACCCGCGCCACCACGTCCCTGTCATGACCCGCGCGTAGTTCGCGCCGTACACGACGCTGCCGCCCTTCTTGCTCTTGCCCGCCTTGCGCAGTCGCATGCTCATCGGCCGTTCGAGCACGCGCGCGCCTTGCGCGGTCGCGCCCAGCAGCAGTTCCGACGACTGGTACTGCGGTTCGTTGAGCGGGATCGCGCACGCCAGTTCCGCGCGCAGCGAACGGAATCCGAACGACGTGTCGGTGATCCGCCGCCAGGTGAGCACAGACGCGAGCCACGCGAACACGCGCACGCCGATCCAGCGCATCCGGCTGTCGGCCTCTTCGTGGCCCAAACGCCGGGAGCCGGTCACGAAATCGGCAGTGCCGTCCAGCAGCGGTGCGAGCAACTCGGCCATTTCGCTGTTGTCGTACTGACCGTCGCCGTCGGTGGTGACGATGTACTTCGCGCCGTTCTCGGCCGCAAGGTGGTACCCGAGGCGTAGCGCGGCGCCCTGGCCGCGGTTAGTCGGCGCGACGCACACGTACGCGCCATGGTCTTCCGCGATGGCCGCAGTGTTGTCCGTACCGCCGTCTACGACCACCAGGACGTCTACCGGCAGCCCGAGACATTCGTCCGGCATCTTCTCCAGCACTTGTCCGATGCCGCCGGCTTCGTTGTACGCGGCGATCACTACGGTCAGTTCGGACAGCTTCGCGCCGGGATGCCGGTCGTGGAAGTCCTTGATCGCGCCTTCGTCGACAGAGTCGGGATAACTGCCGAGACGGCGACGGCTCGCCACAGTGAGCGTCGTGAACCCGAGCGCACCCGCGACTGGCAACAGCACGAGCGCGGGAAGCTGGTAGCGCCAGGAAAACTCGAACACCGCGGACCCGAACAGCAGGAACAACCCAGTGCCCGCAGCGAACAACGCCCCGCTGCGCGCAGGGTGCCGGGGTTTCTTGCGCCGCAGCACGGTCAGCAGGCCGAGCAGCGCGAAGAACCCGAGCACCGCGCCGGGCACGAACCCGCCGTTGATCTGGTAGTCGCGCAGGAACGCCGCGATCGGCTCGTTGACCTGGGGATCCGTGCTGTCGTACTGCTGGGTGACCGCCTTGACCGCGGCGGGATCGGCGAACTCCGGATAGGTCAGCTGGAACTGCCACCGGTCGATCGGCACGTCGGTGGGCGCGGTGTAGCGGGTGAACTGGAAGCTCTTCCCGAAGTCGCCGAGGATCGACGTCGCGACGTCCCACCACTGCGCTTTCAGCGCGGTCATCGCGAATTCGTGCGCCAGCACGCCCTTGTCCGCGCCGGGCGGCAGCGGGCCGGGCCACGCCGGGTCGAGGTCGGCGTGCGTGTAGTTGTCGACCAGCCGGTTCTCGACCGGTTCGGTGGGACAGAACTGCCGCACGACCGGGTCGAGCTGGAGTTTCGCGCAGTCCGCGACCGCGGCGGTCCGGCCGTAGAGCATGCTGCCGGACGGCCCGCTCAAGCCCCAGTTTCCGGTCTCCGCCTTGACTTTCGCCGCGTACGGGACCACCACGACGAGGATCGCGAGCAAGCCGACCCCGGCGTCGCGCCAGCCGCGCCACGAACGCCACGCGCTGCCCGCGGCGAGCACGTAGAGCAGGAACGGCACGGCGATCGTGACGCCGATCAGCCGCACCAGCACGCCGAACCCGACCACGAGCCCGGCCAGCGCGATCCGCCGCCAGTTCGGTTTTCCCTTGGCCAGCACCAGCCACAGCAGCCCGAACAGCAGTGCCTCGAACAGCACCTCGGCCATGATGTTCTGCTCGATCTGCACCTGGTAGGCGTCGAGCAGCAGGGGCGCGGCGGCCAGCGCGCCCACCCAGTTGCGCGCGCCGAGCCGCCGGGCCAGCGCGTAGATGCCGACCGCGATCGCCAGTCCGGCCAGGTGCTGCACGGCGGCGACGAACGACAGTCCGCCGACCGCGAGCAGCGGTTTCAGCAGCAGGTCGTAGCCGACCGGGTTGATCCCGTCGGCGCGCAGGCCCTGCAGATTGTCCAGGTAGCGGAAGGAATCGATGTACAGCAGCGCGGGCCGGTAGGCGATCCAGGACAGCACCCGCAGCGTGGTTCCCGCGGCGAGGAGCACCAGCAGGAACGCGTGGCGCCGGAGGAATCCGGTCACGGCGCCTCGGCCCGGTCCAGTCCGGAGAAGTACTTCCACGCGGTGGCGAGACCGTCGGCGAGGGTGATTTCCGGGCGGTAGCCGATGGTTTCCGCGCTCGCCGAGACGTCCACGACCACCGCCGGCATCTCCCCGGCGGGCGCGGGCACGTGCTCGATCGGCAACTCGGCCCCGGTCACCGCGCGCACGGTCTCGACCATTTCCAGCACGGACACCGAACGTCCGGCGCCGACGATCGCGCGACCGGTGTAGCCGCTTTCGTAGGCGAGCACGATCGCGCGCACGACGTCGTCTACATTCACGAGGTCCCGACGTTGCTCGCCGGTGCCGTACACCCGCACGCCTTCATTATTCAACGCCGCACGCATCATGCGCGGCACGAAGCTGTCTTTATGCGACATGCCAGGCCCGTACACGTTGGTGAAGCGCAGCGCGCACGTCGTGATGCCGTACGCGCCCGCGTAACCCGACAGCAGCATCTCGCAGGCCGCTTTCGTGGCACCGTATGGCGTAAGCGGCTTCGTGGGCAGGTCGACCGTGATGGTGTTAGTGCCGACATCGCCGATCACTGCGTTCGTGGACGCGAGAATGAAGCGCGGCACCTCGCGTACGCGACACAGCTCGAGAAGTTCTTGTGTCACCGCAACGTTCTCCGCGTACGTGTCGCGCGGCAGCTCTACGGACTTCAGCACGGACGTCAGCGCAGCAAGGTGCACGATCCCGCCGACGCCTGCCTCGACAGCTGCTTCGCGCGTTTCGGCGGCACGCAGATCTCCGACGACGACGCGCACTCCCTCGTCCGTCGTCTCGTAGCGCACGCGGTCCACGACAGTGACCGGATAGCCGCGCTCACGGAACTCGCGCACGACAGCGCGGCCGATGAAACCGCTGCCGCCGGTGACGACGACGGGTGTCCTTTCGGGACTGTGGGGGAGTGTCATGGCGCACAACCTACCTCCGCAGTCTGTGCGTCACTTGTGCGTCCCTCGCCCGCGCGAGCGCGGGACCGCGTGCGGGCACCCCCAGCGACCGCACGCGGATCCCGGTGTTTAGTTTTCTAAACGATGCGCGGGGCGAGTGTAGCCGGAACGGGACGGCTGGTGTCAAGTTTTCGGGACGGTTATGCTGGTCGCTGTTACGGAGACGGAACGGTGATGGGGGCGGCATGGCCGAGCAGGCGGGGGAGCGCAGCTTCGCGGAACGTCTGGCGCACCTGATCGCGACCGTGCATCCGCCGGACCGCAAGCCCTACTCCTACCGCGAGATCGCCCAGGGCGTCGCGGACGTGACCGGCGTCAGCATGTCGGCCACGCACGTCCAGCAGCTCGCCGTGGGCGCGCGGCGCGACCCGAAGCGGTCGCACATCCAGGCGCTCGCGCGGTTCTTCGGCGTGCCGGTCACCTACTTCTTCGACGACGAGGTCGCCGGCCGGGTCGACGAGCAGGTCGCCGACGTGGTCGCCTGGCGCGACACCCAGGCCCGCGACCTGGCGCAGCGCGCGATGCGGCTGTCCGAGCGCGACCGGCGGACCGTTTCCGCCCTGATGGACCAGCTCGGCAGCTACGCCGAGGGGCGCGACCGCACCCGGCGCGGACGCAAGCCGGAGTGAGCCGGGCGGCTATGCTGGCGGCGGCCGGAGCGCCGGGGACCCCCTGGTGCACCAGGCTGGTCCAGCCGCCGATCGCCTCGGGAGGGGACATCGACCCGACCGTGCGAGCGCGCGCCCGCGACCGGGTGCGCGACCTGCTGCGGCACGTGCCCGCCCCGCGGCCGTGGTCGATGAACGCGTGGATCGACCGGCTGGAACGGCACCGCGGCCGCGACATCGACCTGGTCGCGGTCGACTACGCGCCCGGCCAGCCCTCCGGCGCGTGGCAGCGGCACGACGACTTCGACCTCATCGCGTACGCGGCGGGCACGTCGTCGCTGCACCAGGACCACATCATCGCCCACGAAATCGCGCACCTGCTGTGCGAGCACCGCGGCGAATGCGTGCTCACCGACGCCGAAGCGGCGACGCTCGCGCCGGATCTCAGCGCGCACCTGCTGTCGCATCTGCTCACCCGCGTCACCACGAATTCCGACGAGTACGAAGCGGAGCTCATTGCCGTGTTCCTGATGAGCGCCGCCACCGAGAGCGGTGCGCAGCTGCGGCCAGGCGCTTCCGGCCCGGCAGCGGAGCGCGCGCGGCGCTTCGCGTCGCTGCTCGGGTAGTGCGCGGATGATCGACGTTTTGTTCTTCGGCGTCGGCCTGCTCGCCGTCGCGGTCGGGATCTGGCGCGCGGTGCGAGCACGGCGGACCGGTGCTGGCGCGGGCCTCGCGACCAGCCTGATCGCCCTCGGCGTCGCGTTGTGCTTGCTCGCCGACAGTGCGCAGGCGATCGAGAGTCAGCTGTACCCGAGCCTGGGGCGGCTGCTGTCGAACCTCGCGACGATGGTGGCCGCGTACGGCATTGAAGTGACTGTCGCGGAGATCGGTGGCGTGGCAGAGCGTCGGCGGCGCGCGCGGCTCGGGGCGTTGATTGTCGCGCTCGTCGTGCTCACTGCGTCGTTCTTCGCGACGCGCGGGCTTCCGACGGGCGTCGGGCTCTTCGACGAGCTGTACCGGTCGAATCCGACACTGGTCGTGTACATCGTCGTCTACACGCTGTACCTGGGTTTGGCGGTGGCGGACATCGCCGTGGTGTCGGCCGGGGCGGTGCGCGCGGGTACGGGTGCGCTGCGGGCCGGGCTGGGCATCATGTTGCTGGCCTGTGTGTTCGCTTTCGCTTATCTGATCGGCAAGATCGTCGGCCTGATCGGTGATCTGACCACGGAGCATCCAGTCACGAAGCTGTGCCGCGGCGCGTTTTCGACGGTTCCGTGCACGCTCGCGGTCGGCTTCCCAGCGGTATCGGTGCTGCTGGTCGTGGTGGGGCTGACGGTGCCTGCGTGGCCCGCGGTGGGCCGGGCGGTGCGCGACGCGCGGACGCGGGCGGTGCTCCGGCCGCTGCGGGAGCACCTGGCTTCCCGGTACCCGGATGTCGTCCGGCTCGACGACGCGTCGGGGACCGGCCGGGAGCGGCTGCTGACGATGATGAGCGAGATCAACGACGGACTGCTGCTGTCCGGGGTCGGGCCTGAGTTGTCGCCGAGCGCGGCTGTGCGGGTGCTGCGCAGTTCTGAGCCGGTGCTTGACCAGTCCGCGGAGCCGCCGGTGCTGCCCCAGGAGACCGCGTTCGCGGCTGAGGTGGCTCGGCTGCGGGCTATCGCGCAGGAGTTCCGAGCGGAGCCGACAGCCGGAGCTGCCAACCCTGCTCCGTGAGCACGACGAGGTGCAGCGTGTCCGCCCGGGCGGTGAGCGGCAGCGCTGCTCGCGCACGTTCGGCGACCTCGGCGCGCTGGTCGTCGGTGCCGCCAAGGGCGATCGTCAGGTGCGCTGGCGGGTGCGCTCCGAAGCGTCCGCCGTACGGGGGCACGTCGGGCCAGTGATCGCACACGGCGTCGGCGAGGGGCTGGAGCGCCGGGGCGGCCGCTGCGACGAATCCGGGTGCGAGGACGAGGTCGGTGAGCTGCACATCCGTTACGGGGAAGCTCGCGGCGAGGTGTGTGACGTCGGCGTCGGTCTGTTCGGTGAGCCTTTCGGCGGGCAGGAACGGGTACAGGGCCGTGACGTGCGGCGGAAGACCGGGACGGACGAGTCCGGGGTCGACGGCCGCGGCGGTTTCGAGCAGGACGGCGGCGGACGGGAGCGTGACGACGAGCGCGCTGGTTCCGGGCGTGGGCACGGCCCCGATCCTGCCGGACCGCCCGCGCCGTCGCACCGCAAGGGCCCCGCTTCCCGGCGTAAAGGAAAGGCAACCCTTTCTTTTCTGCTTCTTCCGGTGAATTCCGCTTAACCGAACCCTAAGTCTTCCCCAAGTCCGCCGACGGCGATTCCCGGCGGTCCTACACTCGGTGGATGAAGATCGTCCTATGGACCGCATTGTGCGGATTGTGCGCCGTCACCGGCCACGTGCTCCTGGGCGTCGTGGCAGGTTTCCTTCTGCTGGCTTGTGTTCCGCGCCGTCCCGCCCCGGGCCGGCCGGCACCCGAAAGAGAATTGATCAGCTCCCGCGGCTGACTTTCCGGAGAATTCCCCCGGAATTGCCGCCCGGCGGCCGGCGCCGCCTCCTCCCGGCCGCCGGAGTCCCGGAATTGTCGGTGCCGTGCGGTACAACGGTGGCCGGCGAACAGGGAGGGAACATGCATTACGTCGAACACGGTTCCGGCACGCCGGTGCTGGCCGTCCACGGCTGGATGCCGGACCACCGCCTGATGACCGGCTGCCTCGAGCCGGTCTTCGCGCGGCGGCCCGGATTCCGGCGGATCTACCCGGATCTGCCCGGCATGGGCGAGTCGCCCGCCGGGTCCGCGCGCGGGTCGGACGACCTGGTGGCGGGGCTGGCGGACCTGGTGGACGACCTGATCGGGAACGAGCCGTTCCTGCTGGTCGGCGAGTCGTACGGCGGCTATCTGGCGCGCGGGCTCACGCGGGCGCGGCCCGAGCAGGTCGCGGGGCTGGCGCTGGTGTGCCCCGTCGGCCGCCCGGTGCCGGTGCTGGAGCGGGACGTGCCGGAGCACGAGGTGCTGCGCGCCGACCCGGACCTGCTGGCGAGTCTCGATCCGGTGGAGGCGGCGGAGTACGGGGAGATGGCAGTGGTCCAGTCCGAGGAGACGCTGGCGCGCTTCCGCGCGGACGTCGCGCCTGGTCTGGCGGCCGCTGACCGGGCCGCGCTGCAGCGGATGCTGACGGGCTGGAAGCTGTCGGTCGATCCGGAAAGCGGTCCGGTGTACCGGAAACCGTCGCTGATCGTGTGCGGTCGGCAGGACGCGTCTACGGGATTCGCTGAGTTGTACGGATTGCTGGGGCACTATCCGCGGGCGAGTTACGCGGTGCTCGACCGGGCGGGGCACAACCTGCAGTTCGAGCAGCCGGTGTTGTTCGAGGCGCTGATGGACGAATGGCTGGACCGGGTCGAGGAGGGGAGTGGTGCGGTGACGTGAGGGTGGGTGGGGTGCTTGCTGGCTGAGGGGCCCGGCTGTTCCTGCGGCGTGTGGTGCGCGGTTTAGCGTGGTGCCAGGTCGGTGCCGGGCGTGGCGACTTGCTGAGCGCTGGGTGGTGGCGCGCGGTCGGGTGCTGCTCGGCTTTTTCCTGCGCAAGGTTGTGCCGTTGCGTCACGTGGTGCGCGGTGTGGTGTGGTGCGCCGGGGGTGGCGAATCGCTGCGTGCTGTGCGGTGATTGGGTGCTGTTCGCGGTGTGGTGAGCGATGTTGCGTCGTGGCGGTGCGCGGTTCGTGTGGTGCCGGGCGAGTCGCTTTGCGGTGGCGGGTGGTCGGGTGCGGCTCGGCTGTTCCCGGGTGCGGCGGGCGGTGCTGCGTTGCGTGGTGCGCGGCGTGGTGTGGTGCCGGGTTGGTGCGCGGGCGTGGCGAGTCGCTGCGTGCTGGGCGGTGGTCGGGTGCTGTTCGCGGTGTGATGGGCGGTGCTGCGTCGTGCGGTGCGTGGGTTCGTGTGGTGCCGGGCGAGTCGCTGTGCGTTGGCGGGTGTTCAGGTGCGGCTCGGCTTTCCCGGTTCGGCAAGTGGTCCTGCGTCGTACGGTGCGCGGTTTGCTGGGGCCCTCGGGCGATGCTGCATGAGCCGAGCTGCCGTGCGCGGCTCGCTGTGCGACGGCAGTCAGCTGCTCTGCTGTTCCGCGCGCGGAATGTCGTCCTGCGTCGCGTGACGCGGGTCGATGTGGTGCTGGGTCGGTGCCGGGCGAAGCGAATCAGCGAATGTTCCGGTCCCGCTCCACGATCCGGTGCGTGGCAACCACTCTCGCCCGTCGTCGGCCGGATGCGCGGCTCAACGCGGCGATCCCTAGCAGCCGAGGCGAGTCGCCCAGTGTTCACCGCAGCGTCGTTGAAGGGGGTGGCTTCGAGGGCTAGCGTCGGCGCGACTTCATTGCTGCGGAGGTAAGCCATGTCCACTGGGGAACTCAACCGGCGCAACCTGTTCCGGGCCGGAGGCGTCGTCGCGGCGGGGGCGGCGATGAGCATGGTGCCGGGCGTCTCGTTCGCGGCGCCCGCGCCCGGTGCCGGGCAGCAGACGAAGACCGTCACCGGCACCTTTCGGCCGGACGTGCCCGACTGGTACTACCTCCCGGTCGACGTGCCGCGCGGCGTGAAGCAGATCGACGTCGTCTACTCCTATGACAAGCCGTCGGTGCCCGCGGGGACGCGCGGAAATGCTTGCGACATCGGGATGTTCGGGCCGGAGGGGCACGAACTGGGCACCCGCCGCGGCTTCCGCGGCTGGTCCGGCGGCTTCCGCGACCGGTTCTCGATCAGTGCTGCCGAAGCAACTCCCGGGTACCTCGCCGGGCCGATCACGCCTGGCCGCTGGCACGTGATTCTCGGTCCGTACACGGTCGCGCCGCAGGGGCTGAACTACCGCGTCGACATCACGCTGACCTTCGGCCGCGACACCGCGAAGCCGTTCCAGCCGAACCCGGCGCCGGAGACCGCGCCCGCGCGCGACCGCGGCCGTTCCTGGTATCGCGGCGACTCCCACCTGCACACCGTCCACTCCGACGGCAAGCGCACGCCCGAGCAACTGGTCGCGGATGCCCGCGCGGCCGGCCTGGACTTCATCGTGTCCACCGACCACAACACGTCCAGTTCGCAGCTGGTGTGGGGCAATTACGCCACCGACGACCTGCTGATCCTGAACGGCGAAGAGGTCACCACGCGGTCCGGGCACTGGCCCGCGATCGGCGTCCCGGCAGGCACGTGGATCGACTGGCGCTACCGCGCTTCCGACCCGCGCGACTTCCGCCGGTTCACCGACCAGGTCCACCGGGCGGGCGGTCTGGTCACGGCCGCGCACCCATTCGCGAATTGTTTCGGCTGCACCTACGAATTCGCGTACGAGATCGCCGACCTCGTCGAGGTATGGAACGGCCCGTGGACCGCGGACGACGAAGCGAGCGTCACGCACTGGGACGGTCTGCTGCGCGGCGGCCGGTGGATCCCGGCGATCGGCGATTCCGACGCGCACAACCCGGACCAGACCGTCGCGCTCCCGCACACGGTCGTCCAGGCGGACCGGCTGGGCCGGGCCGAACTGCTCGCCGGGCTCAAGGCAGGGCGTTCGTGGCTCGCCGAGTCGAAGGACGTGCAGCTCGACTTCTCCGTGTCCGGAGCGGGCCGCAGCGCAGGTATCGGCGGACGGCTCGTCGCGGGCATCGGCACGCCGATCGAGGTGCGCGCGGTCGTTCGGGGAGTTCCCGGCACGACCGTGACGTTCCTCGACCAGCTCGGCCCGGAGCACAGCGAGACCGTCCCGGAATCCGGCACCGCGACCGTCACGTGGACGACGTACCCGCGCTACAGCCGCTGGGTCCGCGTCGAGGTGCGGCGTTCGTCGGGCAGTCCGAAGACGACCACGCCGAACGCCATGGTCGCCATGTCGAACCCGATCTTCCTGGGCGCCGCCGACGCCGGCTGACCCGACCCGAGCGTCCCGCGACCCGGACGCCCGGGCAGACTGTGCACTTAAAGTGGGCAGTGGGGAAGGGCGGGCACGGGTGCGCGGGTGTGGCGTGCGAGCGGCGATCTTGGCGGTCGTCGTGGCGCTCGCGGCGGTGGTCGTCGTGGTGGTCATGTTCTCGAGCAGTGACGAGGTGAAGACCCCTGGCTGCACGGTCGCGTTGCCGAAGGGGCCGAACGACGCTTCCGCGCCGCAGTACACGCTGCAACCGGAACCCATGAACAACGCCGCGATCATTGCCGCCGTCGGGATCAAGCAGGGGCTGCCCTCGCACGCGGTGACGGTCGCCCTCGCGACTGCCCTGCAAGAGTCGAAGCTCCGCAACCTGAGCGGCGGCGACCGGGATTCGATCGGCCTGTTCCAGCAGCGCCCGAGCCAAGGCTGGGGCACGCCCGACCAGCTCCAGGACCCGGTCTACTCGGCGACGGAGTTCTACAAGAAACTCGCGAAACTCGACAACTGGCAGACGATTCCGATCACCGAAGCGGCACAGGCGGTGCAGCGCTCCGGCGCTCCCGACGCGTACGCCCAGTGGGAAGACGAGGCCACCGCGCTGACCGGAGCGCTGACCGGCCAGTACCCCGCGGCGCTGACCTGCCGGAACCTCACGCTGAACCCGCCGGCGAACCTGGTGACCGTCGCGAACGCCGAACTCGGCACGGCGCGCTTGAGCGGCGCGCACCCGTCCGCGGAGGGCTGGCGGATCGCGAGCTGGCTCGTGGCCCGCGCGGCGAAGCTGGGCGTGGACCGGGTGAGCTTCGCCGGTCAGACGTGGACCGCGGAGGCCGGGGCGTGGGCTCCGGACGAGAAGGCGGGGCAGAATCTCTCGCTGCATCAGGCTCCGGCCGCGCCGCCCAGCTCAAGCTGATCGGGTGCGCTGACGGGCAAATTCGACGTGACCGTGGCGAGTTTGTCGCCGGGTCGTTCGGCTTCGAGCCTTAGCCGTCCGCGGTCGCGAGGACTCTGCGCCTCAGATCGAAAGCGGACAGCACGTGGACGCCTTCGTCGTGGAGGGAGCGCAGGGCAGCGTCGTCGCCAGGGTCGAGCGCCGCAGCCGCTTCCCACATCGCGCGCTCCGCGGCCCGCCACTGCGGACGATCCCGGACCACAACGTTCGCGAAGCCCGCGCCGACGAGTCCGGCTTCGGTGTCGACTGCCCGGATTCGTGCCGAGACGCGCTCGTCCGCGCGGTCGACAGCCTCCCAGGTCGTCAGCGCGACGCGTCCGCCCGGACGGAGCACCCGGCGTATCTCGTCAAACGTCTCGGCGGTCGCCCGGAACTGGATCGCGTCGACGCACACGACCGCGTCGACCGACTCCGCTGGTAAGGCCGTGTCGGCAAGGTCGCCCACCTGGAACTCCGCGTCCACGGAATCGAACTGCCGAGCCAAGGTCCGAGCCTGCTCGATCGCCGCCCGCGAGAAGTCGACACCGATCAACCGCGCCCCGGTCCGGGATGCGATCTCGAGGCCGTATCCGCCGCGCCCGCACGCCAGGTCCAGCAGCCGGTCGCCGGGCGCGAGCCGCAGCGCCTCGACGACTTCCGCGATGCCGTCCCAGGAGAGCAGACTGCTCGACAGCAGCCGCGGCGGCAGGCCCAGATGCCGCTGGGGGATCTCGTCGCGGGCGGGGCTGTCCAGCATGTTCGAGTACCACTCGTCGAAGTCCTCCGCCGACGGTCCCGATCCGGAACTCACCGCAGTCCTCCTGAGCCTGTTTTCCGTCGCTGTCCGGGTCAGCTGATCGCTGAGCGGTAAAGCTGGGCGATGTCGTCGTCGAAGTAGGCGCTGTAGGAGACGTCCGGGGTGGCGCCGCCGGTCTGGTAGCCGCCGATGGCACCGATGACGGTACCGGTTCCGGTGTTCGGGTCCTGGTTGATGACCCAGGGGCCGCCGCTGGTGCCGTCGGGGAAGCCAGGGCAGGCGACGCGTTGCTGGTAGGTGTCGGACTGGGTGGTGGTGCCCGTGCAGACGACGGGTTGCTCGGTGCCGTCCGGGTAGCCGGTGAGGGTGATCGTGTGGGAGAAGCCTTGGTTCGTGCCGAGCTGGTTCGCGCCGGTGAGGCTTTCGAGGCTGGCGGAACCGGGCTGGGCGACCTTGAGGAACGCAAAGTCGAGGTCCTGGTCGGACGAGGACTTCCACCCGTCGGCGACGACCGCGGCGGTGACCTGCCAGGTGCCGTACGGGGCGATGCCGTCGTGGTAGCCGGGTTTGAAGGTGATGCCGGAGACGTCGCCGCCGATGCAGTGCGCGGCGGTGAGGAGCAGGTCGCCGGTGGGGCTGTGCACCACGCTGGCCGAGCAGAAGTGGTTGCCGCCGGAGAACAACGCGCCGACTGCCGGGCTGGCCGTTGCGGTGTTGCTGCGGGAAGTATTCGCCCCCGTGCTCGGAGAATCGGCGGTTGCGGGGGTGCCGCTGGACGAGGTGCTTGTCCCGGTGCCGGGGGAATCGGCGGTTGCTGGCGTGTTGCTGGAGGAGGTGCTCGTCCCCGTACCGCGGGAATCGCCGCCGGTCGCGACGGCCGGGGTGCCCGTGCCGCTCGGCTGGGCGGCCGGACCGGTGACGTCAGCGGTGTCGACGACGGCGTTGGCGCCGCCGGTCGCGACGATCGCGGCCGCCGCGCAGACGATCAGCGCTGTGCGGGAAACGTTGACTCTCACGCTTCAAGATGACCATGCCGACGCTCGCCGGGCATCCTGTGCGGCCGGATGCACAGCAACCTCACAGCGCTCGCACATCCGCTCACAGCAGGGGGATTTCGGGTCGGGGGAGGCCGGGATTTTCCACCCTCGCGGGGGTGGTGCGCGGGGGGTTGGCGAGCGCTGGGAGGTGCCTTCTCGACACCCGCATCGGTGTCGGGTGCGGCATGAACGGCCAGCTTGGTGGGCTGGCGGGTCATGTGGTCAGCGCCGCGGGATGTGGCCTGGTTGAGGTTGGGGTTGCCCGGGTTCGTGGGGTGATCGGCGAGTTTGGTGGTCTGGCGGTCATGCGGGCAGCGCCGCGGGTTGCGGCCTGGCTGTGGTTGGGGTTGCCCGGGTTCGTGGGGTGATCGGCGAGTTTGGTGGTCTGGCGGTCATGCGGGCAGCGCCGCGGGATGTGGCCTGGCTGTGGTTGGGGATGCCCGGGTTCGCGGGGTGACCGGCCAGTCTGGTGGGCTGGCAGGTCATACAGGCTGTATGCGGCGGTACCGGCGGGCGCGCTGCCCTCGGCCCCGGGCGACCGGCCAGCCTGGGGGACTGGCCGGTCACCTGCTGGGCAGGCAGCCTGCGGGACGGCCGCATGGTCGAGCCCGTGCGGTCTCCGGTCACCCACTCGATTTGCGTCGAGTCGGCGGCTGTTGCCGGTCCGGGCGTTGGCCACCGGCCGGACCGGCAACAGCGTGCCCACGACTTCGATCTGACGAAGTCGGGCGCCTACCTAGGCGACACCGCCTCCGAGCCGAAGCGGGTTACTCGCGTGCCGCGGATCGGCATGGTCACTCACCCGCCGGCGGGGTGTGGGTGACCAGCAGGGTCACGCCTGCTTCTCCGTCGCAGTCGACCATGACTGGGCCTACTCCGTTGCCGATCTTCGTCGTGAGTTTCGCTGTTGCCTTGAAGGCGTCCGGGTTCGGGTCGACGATCTTGAGGTCCTTGAGGATCTGGTGGCCTGGGTAGCCGCCGATCACCTTCTTCAGGCCCTTTCCTCCGCCGCAGTTGCCGGTGATCGTGACTTCTCCGCCGGGAGCGGCGGGGTTCGGGTCGACCTTCACGGTTGCCCGGGCGCCCTCCGGCGGCTGTTCGGCGGCGGGCGGCTGGGCGACAGCGGCAGGCGCGGCAGCAGCGACAGGCGCGGCTGGATG
Organism: Amycolatopsis sp. VC5-11; assembly: GCF_037034185.1. NCBI lineage: Bacteria > Bacillati > Actinomycetota > Actinomycetes > Pseudonocardiales > Pseudonocardiaceae > Amycolatopsis > Amycolatopsis sp. VC5-11. The sequence goes on from NZ_JBAGKF010000031.1 coordinate 45,199, forward strand.
ATCGCTGGTGGCGGCCGCCGCGACGCCGATCGTGCCGCCTGCGATGACGGCTGCGGCCAGTGCCGTGCCTGCGACAAGGCGGCCGTGGCGCAGGATGGAAGACTTCGCTGACATTCGGGTTCCCTCCCTCGGTATGTCCATTGAGGACACTGCGGTTCACCCCGGGTTATGGGGTTCGTCCGGGTAGTCGCCGCGACCCCCTCCGCAGGTTCTCTCCGGCACGAAAAGTGACGGGGGTCACACTGGTGGGGAAAGGCTACGATAGCGGGAAATCCAACGCTGGCGGGGAGTTTTCGTGACAGTGGCCGGAGAAGCGCGCGAACGGCTGAGTCCGCGGGTCGCCAAGCAGGTGCGCGACCTGATCCTGACCGGCGCGGTCCGCGGCGGCGAGCGGCTGCGCACCGAGCATCTCGCGGAGCGGCTCGGCGTCAGTGCGACACCGGTGCGCGAAGCGTTGATGGCGCTCGCGGGCGAGGGCATGGTGGATTTCCGTCCAGGGCGCGGATTCCGGGTGATCCCGGTGACGCGCCGGGACGTCGTCGACGTGTACGCGATGCAGGCCTACGTCTCCGGCGAGCTGGCCGCGCGGGCGGCGGAAGCGTTCGATCCGGCGGGGCTGGCGCGGCTGGACGACCTCCAGCGCGAGATCGAGAAGACCGTGCGCGAAGGCGACCTCGACGCGACCGAGCGGGCCGATTTCGCGTTGCACCGCATGGTGAATCACGCGGCTGCCGCGCCGAAGTTCACGTGGATGCTGTCGTTGACCCTCCGGTACGTGCCGTTCTCGGCGTACGCGGACATTCCCGGCTGGCCGCTGCTCGCGCGCGACGACCACGATCGGGTGCTCGCCGCGTTGAACGAGCGCAAGCCGGAAGCGGCGCGGGAAGCGATGGCGGCGCACATCCGCGAGGCCGGGGACCTGCTGGTCGACTTCCTCGCGGCGCAGGGCGTGCTCGCGGCGCACTAGACAGCCGGAGCGTTTTCTATAGAATCCGGCCCGAGGGACAGAACCCAGGGCGAAGGAGACTCGGTGGCTGAGCGCGACGTGCTGTACATCGGCGGCGAATGGGTCCGCTCGGACGGCGGAGCTTCGATCCCGGTGGAAAACCCGGCCACCGAGCAGGTCCAGGCGCACATTCCGGAGGGCACGGCCGCGGACGTCGACCGGGCGGTCCGGGCGGCGCGCGAGGCGTTCCCGGCGTGGGCGGAGACCAGCCGGGCCGACCGCCGCGAACTGCTGCGGAAGCTGCACGACGGCCTTGCCAAGCGGGCGGAAGAG
>NZ_JBAGKF010000032.1:0-43827 GCF_037034185.1 Amycolatopsis sp. VC5-11
CGGCACGGCACGGCACGGCACGGCACGGCACGGCACGGCACGGCACGGCACGGCACGGCACGGACGAGGATGCACTGCCTGAGAACGGCTGAGAATTCTCAGCTGATTCTTCTCAGGAAAGCCTGAGGGTTTTCCACAGGCTGCTCATAAGCACAGGCGCGAGTCTGGGTTCATGAGCGAGAACGAGAGCCGGCCCGGCCCCGCTACACCCGGTGGGCACCAGCCGCACCAGAGCAGTGAGCAGTATGGCCAGTACCGGGCCGGGTCGAGTCCGTTCGTTGCGGGACAGGGACGTCCGCGGGAGGTCGGAGGCGGTCCTGTCGGGCAAGCCGGAGGGCGTGGCGAGCAGGAGACGGCCGCCAGCGCTCAGCAGGCCGGGCCGGGCAACGCGAAGCTGCCCGGCGGTGCCCAAGCAGCCGGACCCGGAGCGGTCCGGGTTCCTCAGCCGGGGACTGCCGCGCAGTCTGGGCCGAGCACCGCGCCTCTGCCGAGCCCGCACGCCGCACAGCCTCAACCCGGCACCCCGAGCGATGAGACCGGCGCGCCGCAGCAGCAAGGCAGCGCGCCCAACGAAGCCAACCCACCGCAGGAGCAGCACGGAGCTCCGCACAACCAGTCCGGCACCTCGCAGCACGAGCTCGGCGCGCCGCACAACCAATCCGGCACCGCGTCGCACCCGCCAGGCACGCCGCACAACCAACCCGGCACCCCGCAGCAGCAGTTCGGAGCTCCGCACAGCCAACCCACCGCCCCACAACACCCAGGCATTCCGCAAAACCAACCCGGCACCCCACAGCAGCAGCCAGGCACTCCGCACTACGGCCCAATGCCACAACCCGCGCAACCGCCAGCCGCCCTGGCCGGTCCGCGGAAGCGACCCGGCCGGATGGCGGCGCTCGTCGGAGCCACGGCGCTGGCCGCGGCCCTGCTCGGCGGCGGTGCCGGTGCGGCGATCGTCGGGCTGACGGGCGGCACCAGCGCGTCCTCAAGCACCGCGTCGACCGCCGCCACTGGGCAGACCATCAGCAACACCACGGCTTCCGGGGATGTCAGCACCGTCGCCGCGAAGGTGGTGCCCAGTGTGGTTCAGGTGAACGTCACGACCGGGCGGGGCACGGCGATCGGATCGGGCGTCATCCTCACCGCGGACGGCCGGATCCTCACCAACGCGCACGTCGTGGAGGGCGCGCAGACCGTCACGGTCACCACGTCGGACGGCAAGAAGTACCAGGCCAGGGTCGTCGGTTCGGACACCAAGAGCGACATCGCGGTGTTGCAGGCCCAGGGCGCGAGCGGGCTCACCGCGGCGACGCTCGGCGATTCGAGCAAGCTCGCCGTCGGGCAGCAGGTCATCGCGATCGGGTCGCCGGGCGGGCTGCAGAACACCGTCACCACCGGCATCGTCAGCGCGCTCAACCGGCCGCTGTCCGACGTCGGGGGCGGCGACGGCGATCAGCAGAACTCGCCCTTCGGGAGGCAGACCTCGAACGTCACGTCCGGCCCCAGCTACACCGCGATCCAGACCGACGCCTCGATCAACCAGGGCAACTCGGGCGGCGCGCTCGTCGACAGCCAGGGCCAGGTGATCGGCATCAACTCCGCGCTCTACAGCCCGAACTCCTCGGCGGGCAGCGTCGGAATCGGGTTCGCCATCCCGATCAACGACGCCAAGAAGATCGTCGACCAGATCGTCAACGGCTGACCGGGACTCCGGAGGCGGACCGTGGTCGGGGCGGCCCGCCTCCGCTCCTCACTCTCGGGACGGTGAGGAACCCTGGCCGCTCTCTCCGGGAAATTCGGGGCCTGGAGAGAGCGGCTTCTTCACGCGCCCGGCAGTTCGTAGACCAGCGTGAACGTGTGCTTGCCCTCGTCGACGGCGATATCGGCCGATCCGGAGATGCCCGCCAGCTCGTCCGTGCCCGAACCGGGCAGCAAAACCAGCGACAGCCCCTCGTCGCCGGCCGTGTGCCGGAGAACGAAGCTTCCCTTCCGGCCGTCGACAGAACCGGTGAACCGCTCGAAGGCGACATACGCGCGCGACGTCTCGTTCGACGCCGTCAGCATCTCGACCCGGCTGGTCCCCTCGACCGCCCCGGTGAACGTCTTCTCGATCAGCACCTGCGCGAACGCCGTGCCGCCGGCCTCGTCCTGCGCCTGCGGCTCCCATTTGTCCAGCTCGAACGCGGCGACGGCGGTCCTGGTCATGCTGTTGCTCCTCTGCCGGAAACTCGATCCCGCACAGTCAACCGCCGATACCTGCCATCTCCCGTCAGGTATCTCAACGCCGCCGGTTGCCGAACAGCCCGCGCGAGAACTCCCGTCCGAGCGAACTCGCCGCCGAGCGCATGAACGACTTCACCGCCGGGTTGCTCAGCACCTGCGAGATCATCCCCGGCTCCTCCTTCTCCGGCCTGGGCGCGGCCGGCGCCTCGGGCTCCGCGGCCGGCGCCGAATCCGGGGCTGGAGTGGCTTTCGCCGCCAACTTCTCGTACGCCGACTCGCGGTCGATCGTCTCCCCGTACTTCGCGTTCAGCTCCGACGACGCGACCGCCGCGCGGATCGCGTCCGCCCCGATCGACCCCATCTTCGACCGCGGGGCGCGCAGCCGCGTCCACGCGACCGGCGTCGGCGCGCCGCGTTCGGACAGCACGGTGACGATCGCCTCGCCGATGCCCAGCGACGTCAACGCCGTCTCGAGGTCGTAGTGCGGCGACTTCGGATAGGTCTTTACCGTGCGCGCCAACGCTTTCTGGTCGTCCGGCGTGAACGCGCGCAACGCATGCTGCACCCGCGCGCCGAGCTGGGACAGCACGTTGTTCGGGATGTCGGTCGGCAGCTGCGTGCAGAAGAACACGCCAACGCCCTTCGACCGGATGAGCTTCACCGTCTGCTCGATCCGCTCGAGGAACGCCTTCGACGCGTCGGAGAACAGCAGGTGCGCCTCGTCGAAGAAGAACACCAGCTTCGGCTGGTCGAGGTCGCCTTCCTCGGGCAGTTCCTCGAACAGCTCGGCCAGCAGCCACATCAGGAACGTCGAGAACAGCGCCGGTTTGGACTGCAGATTGTCCAGTTCCAGCAGCGTGATGACGCCCTTGCCGTCCTGCTGGCGCATCAGGTCGTGGACGTCCAGCTCGGGCTCGCCGAAGAACTCCTCGCCGCCCTGAGCCTCCAGATTGGACAGTGCGCGCAGGATGACGCCCGCCGTCGCCGCGGACACCCCGCCGATACCCTTGAGGTCTTCCTTGCCCTCGTCGCTGGTCAGATGCGTGATCACCGACCGCAGGTCCTTGGTGTCCAGCAGGGCGAGACCGCGCTGGTCAGCCCAGTGGAAAATCAGGCCGAGCGTCGATTCCTGCGTCTCGTTGAGCCCGAGCACCTTCGACAGCAGCACCGGCCCGAAGCTGGTGATCGTCGCGCGGACCGGGATGCCAGTGCCGCTGGTGCCGAGCGACAAGAACTGCACCGGACCCGCCTCGGGCGCCCATTCGTCACCCAGCTCCGCGGACCGTTTCGCGGTGCGATCGTTCGCCTCGCCGGGCGCGGACAGGCCGGACAGGTCGCCCTTGACGTCGGCCAGCACGACCGGAACCCCGGCCGCCGACAGCTGTTCGGAGATCAGCTGGAGCGTCTTGGTCTTGCCGGTGCCGGTCGCGCCCGCGACCAGCCCGTGCCGGTTCAGCGTCGCCAGCGGCAGCCGGACCGCGGCCGACGCCTCCGTCTTCCCGTCGATCACCACCGCGCCCAGCTCGACGGCCGCCCCGTCGCTCACGTATCCCTGCGCGATCTCCGCCGCTGGTCCCGACGCTTGCTCGGCCACTGGCCGCACCCCGTTCCGAGTCCGAAATCACACCTCGCTGCACTGGCTGACCGAGCGTAACGCGCCGGAAGCCCAGGTGACGCCGCTGATATCCCCGTGTCGGGTTAGGGTGGTGCGGGTGAACGACCATCTTGTCTGGATCGACTGCGAGATGACGGGGCTCGACCTCGGCAAGGACGCGTTGATCGAAATAGCCGCGCTGGTGACCGACGCCGACCTGAACGTGCTGGGCGAGGGCGTCGACATCGTCATCCACGCCGACGACGCCAAGCTCGACGGCATGCCGCAGGTCGTCCACGACATGCACGCCAAGTCCGGCCTCACCGAAGAAGTCCGCGCCTCGACGACCACGCTCGCCGAGGCCGAGCAGCGCGTGCTGGAGTACATCCGCGAATGGGTGCCGGACCCGGCCAGCGCGCCGCTCGCCGGCAACTCGATCGCCACCGACCGCGGCTTCATCGCCCGCGACATGCCGGAACTCGACAACCACCTGCACTACCGGATGGTCGACGTGTCGTCGGTGAAGGAGCTCGTGCGCCGCTGGTACCCGCGGATCTACTACGCCAAGCCGGAGAAAGGCCTGGCCCACCGCGCGCTCGCGGACATCAAGGAGTCCGTCGGCGAACTCGAGTACTACCGCGCGATCGCCTTCGTCCCCCAGCCCGGCCCGACGAGCGACGAGGCCAAAGCCGCCGCCGCCGAAGTGCTGGAACGCCACCGAGGGTGACCCCCTGAAAAGCGCTCGCGGGCACCCGCTAGGATTGCTTCCAGCAAGGTGATCGCGAGATCTTTTGCCAGATGGTGGCTATAGCTCAGCTGGTAGAGCACCTGGTTGTGGTCCAGGAGGTCGCGGGTTCGAGCCCCGTTAGCCACCCGCGCACCCCGGCTTCACCGAGATCTTTTTCGGAGAAGCCGGGGTTTTGTCATTTCCGGGGTACTGTGGCGAGTGCCGGTGTCGCGCAGGTCACTGGGGTCTCCCGTCCGACCCGCCCGCTGCCGCGTCGGCCGACGCTGCCCGGGTTCACGGGTGGTCACCGCCGCTGACCTGGGCTGTTGTCCCGGCGAGCAGAAAAGGGGACCCCCCTGAAACGGGGCCTGAACGCCCTGCTAATCTTTTCCACGTCGCCGAGGGAAACCACAGCGGCGGGAAGCACCAAGCGCCATTAGCTCAATTGGCAGAGCAGCTGGCTCTTAACCAGCGGGTTCGGGGTTCGAGTCCCTGATGGCGCACCCTCACTCCCCAGGTTCGAGAAGTTTTCGACCTGGGGGTTTTGGTTTTCTGGAAGCTTTTCTTCCACTTCGCGTCCGTCCACAATGGTCGGTGACGAGCCCGAGACTTCGCGCCGACTGCCGCGGGATGATCGCCGCCGTCGCTTCCGCCACCGCGAACGCCATCTGAGGCAAGACCGTCGTGCAGGTATCGGAAGTGACGGTGATCGACGAGTGCCGCAGCATCCGCTGCACCACCTTCTACCGTGCCAAAACTCGCGACTTGGTCTGTGATCTGCGGTTTTGTGGTCGGTTCAGACTGCTCGGCGGTATTCGTTAATCACGCCGCCGAGGACACGATGCCGCCGGACTGGGCCGCCGAGCGGGATGACGGCGGCGGGATCGTGGTTGGGTGCGCGGTGCTCACGTCCCTGGTGCGGACGATGATCATTGAAGTCCCGGGCGAACTCATCAAGGACTGCGACAGCGTGGCGTTCGTTGTAGATCAGCATCCTGTCGGTGCACTCCGACCGGACACTGCGCACGAACCGCTCCGCAAAGCAGTTCGCTCGGGGCGTTCGCGGCGGGGTCTTGACCACGTCGATGCCCTCGGAGGCGAACACCGCGTCACACGGTGCCGTGAACCTCGTATCCCGGTCGCGGACAAGGAACCGGAATCGGGAGATTCCCCGCCGAGAACTCATCAGCAGGTTGCGAGCAGCCTGCGTAGTCCGGAGCCGCAGCCGGATGAGCGGTCACACCGACGATGTGAACTCGCCGGGTACGGATCTCCATCACGAACAGGGGCATAAAGCCGACGCAGACCGACAGTGTCCAGATGGCAGAAGTCCGTGGCCAGCAGGCCCCCGCTCGGGTGCGCAGAAAGGTACGCCAACCGGTGTTCGTCCTCCGCGGCGCCGGACCGATGCGGGAGGCGGCGAGAATCCGGCGGATTGTCCCCGCACCGACGTGGTACCCAGCTCTCCCTGGACACGGCGATGCCTCCGACCCGGGTTCTCCATGGGCAAGCCGGACGACCAACTCGCGCAACTCATCATCGACCGTTGGCCGTCCAGGCCGGTTGGGGCAGGTCCATTTCCGGGTGACTAGACGACGATGCCACGCCAGCAACGTGCCTGGCGTCCCGATGCGGAGCCGGCGCAGGTCGCGGGGCAGCAGCCGTGTCAACGCGGACAAGACCGCGCGATCCGGCCAGGCGGGACGCGCTTTGCCGATTTGACGGCGCAGGACCGAAACCTCATGGCGGGGTTGAATTGCGGCCCGGTACCGGACGTGCAGACGGTGACATACCTGCCTAAGCAGGGCTCACGTCCAGAGACTCCCTGCGGTTGCCGGGCAGCTGGAATACGCCGTCGCCGCCAGTTTCTGAGGCCACGCTCGATGCGCAGGCACCCCCCTCCTGGATCCCAGGCCGCGCAAGGAGCGGCTGGGGTGGGCTGCTGGCAACTGCCTCATTCACGACAGGCTTCCTAGCCTTGAAGTACCGGACGGATCCGATCGGTTCCGCCGCTCCGGCCACCCGTTTCCGGCGGCCGGTCAGAAATCATTGAGCAGTTGCAGAAGGAGCACGTCGTGTCGACTGTCGAACACGTCAGGTTCAAGAACCGCGGCATGTATTGGGAAATCGCGGCGGACATCTACTTCCCGCCGAACTTCGATGCGTCCGAGCAATACCCGGCCATCGTCGTGGCGCACCCGATCGGTTCTTGCAAGGAGCAGACTTCGGGTGAGGTCTACTCGGCGCAGCTGGCCGAGCAGGGCTTCGTCACTCTCGCTTTCGACGCGAGCTTCCAGGGCGAGTCGGGCGGCGAGGCGCGTTCGACCGAGGATCCGTCGCTGCGGGTGGAGGACTTCCGCCACGTGGTCGATTACCTCGTCACCCTCCCGTACGTGGATGCGAACCGCATTGGCCTGGTCGGCATGTGCGGAGCGGGCGGGTATGCCATCAACACCGTGATGACCGAGCGCCGCTACAAGGCTGTCGCGACCGTCACGGGCGCGAACTACGGCAAGCTGCTGCGCGAGACCGAGGGCTCTGTCGCCGGGGTGATCGCCAAGCTCGAGCAGATCGGCGAGCAGCGCACCGCCGAGGCTCGCGGCGCCGACTGGCTGATCGATCCGGGGCTGCCGTCCTCGCTGGAGCAGGCCGCGGAGTGGGGCATCACCGATGTCGACATCCTCGGTGCGACCGAGTATTACAAGACCGACCGTGGCGCCAAACCCCATGGTGTGAACCTCACCCTCCGCTCCCGCATGGGTGTCGCCTATGGCTGGGATGCCTTCCACCTCGCCGAAGAGCTGCTCACCCAGCCGCTGCTGGTGATCGTCGGCGACATTCCCGGCGGTTTCGGTGCGTATCGTGACGGCCACGAGATCGTGCGCCGAGCACGGTCGGAGAAGAAGGAACTCGCCGTGATCAAGGGATGGTCGCACTACGACCTCTACGACAAGGACGAGCCCGTCGCCCACGCCATGGCCAAGCTGACCCCGTTCTTCGCCGAAAACCTCTGACCGTCAACGAGAGCCGCCAGCACAACACCGCCGGGGCCATCGCCGTCCATGGCACTGGCCCCGGCCTCACCGGCCTCGTCAAACAGAAAGAGTTCTCATGACCAACGTTCTCGTGCTCGGCGCTTCCGGGCAGATCGCCTCCTGGGCCATCGACATGCTCGCCGACCAAGGCGCGACACTTACGCTGTTCGCCCGCAACAAGAACCGCATCAGCAACGTCCCTGACGGTGCGACCGTGATCGAGGGCGACGTCAACGATCGTGCAGCGCTCACGAAAGCGGTGCGCGGACAGGACATCGTCTACGCGAACCTCGCCGGCGACATCGACGAACAGGCGAAGGCCATCGTGGACGTCATGGAAGCCGAGAGGGTTCAACGCCTGATCTTCGTGACCGCGCTGGGCATCTACCAGGAAGTCCCCGGCGCGTTCGGCCGCTGGAACCGCACCACGATCGGCGCCGCGACGCTCGACACCTACGCGGCCGCCTCCGACACGATCGAAGCCTCGTCCCTGGACTACACGGTGCTGCGCCCGGCGTGGCTGTCTGACGCCGACGAGATCTCGTACGAGACCACCCAGCGCGACGAACCGTTCAAGGGCACCACCGTCTCGCGCAAGAGCGTCGGCGCGCTCGTCGCCGACATCGTCGCCCACCCGCAGAACCACGTCCGCGAGAACCTCGGCGTGAACAAGCCAGGCACCGACGGAGACCAGCCCGTCTGGTAGCGGTTTCGGAGTCCGGCCCCCCGCTGCCGCGGGACAGCGATTCTCCGAGGCATCGAGCGGCCCGCGCTGCCTCGGCGCAGCGCTCAGCGCGCCACGCCTGGAAATATAGTTAGGCACCTGATAGTATGGCGCCTATGAAGGAGATGCTGGGCACGAGGCAAGGGCTGCTGCTGCGTCGGCTCGCCGGCGGGAGCAGCGGGGAGTTCGCGATGGGACTGCTGGCCACGGCGCGTCAGATCGACGACCGGTACAACGCACTGCTGGCCGGGCACGACCTGTCGGGCGGACGGTTCGCCGCGCTGCTCGCGGTGAGCGAGATGCCGGGCATCACCCCGGCCCGGCTTGCCGAACAGCTTGAGGTCAAGCGGGCGACCGTGACCGGGCTGGTCGACGGACTGGTCAAACGCGACCTCGTCGTCCGCGGCTGCGACGACGAGGACCGGAGGGTGCAGACGCTCACCGCGACCGCGACCGGGCAGGGCCGGATCCAGGAAGTGCTGCCGCTGGTCGAGAAGTGGCTGAACAGCCTGGTCTCCGACATCGACCCCGACCTGGCCTGGCCTCTGCTGGCCCGGCTGCACCGAAACCTCGGCAACGGCGGCTGAACCCGCTCGGACGAACCCGCCGGACATCGGAAGAAGGCGAATCACCACCATGGACTGGGCTGCTCTCCGGAACGCCGCGCGGCGCGGCGTGCAGCCGGGCAAACCCCTGCAGGAGCCCCTCAAGCTGCTGCGCGTGGCGATCGGCATGCTGATCGCCGCGGTCGTCGGCTATCTCCTGCACGACCCGGAAGCCCAGCTGCTGATCACGGTGGGGGCGTTCCTGGCCACGATCGCGGCGGTCATGCCGCACAACAGGTCCCGGATCGTCGCGACGGCGGCCACCAGCGCCGCGCAGATCGCCGCCGCGGCCGCGGGTCTGCTGCTCGGCGACAGGTGGGCCGTCGTGCTGCCGCTGATCTTCGTGCTGTTCCTGATTTCCGGGCTGCTGCGGGCCGTCGCGATGAGCCTGAGCATCCGCCTGACGGTGGTCACGATCGTGTTCCTGGCGTTCGCGGAGATTTCCTCGGCGCTGACCTTGAGCGTCGGCGGCGCGACCGGGTTCTTCGCACTGGGGTTCGCGATCATGGTGCTCGCCCAGCTCCTGCCGCCGTATGGGTCCCGCCACTCGGCTCAGCGTCGCGCTGTCGCCTCCCTGTACCAGGCCATCGCCGCCGGGCGGGCGCAGGACACCGCCCTGCTGACGGCCGAGCGCAGCCTGGCGCTGCTGCGATGGCACCGGCACCGCGAGCTGGACCGGCTCGCGCAGCTCGTCGCGCGCGGCGAGCAGATCGCCCAGCAGATGCGAGCACTCGACAACCGCGCCGACGACACGTCGGCCCGGTGGCACGAGGCCGCCAGCGCACAATTGACCGCGATCGCCGCTGCGGTCTTGCAGCCCCGCACCGGAAGCGTGCACGTCGCCGCCTCATGGCCAGCCGAGCCGGGAGACGCCCTCCACTCGGCCTTGTCGCGCGCAGTGGACGCGGCCACCGCGCTGGCCGCGGGCGGGGACGTCCCGGACACCTCGGACCAACGGCGGGTGCCGAGCCCCCTCGAACTGGTCCGCGGCGAGCTGCGACCGGGATCCCCGATCCTGCGCCACGCCGTGCGGCTGGCGATCGTGTGCGTCGTCGCGCAGGTTGCCGGCATGGCCGTGGGCCAGTGGCTCGGACCTGGCGCGTTCCTCGCCGGGCACGGTTTCTGGGCCGTCGTCGCCGCGGCGCTGATCGTGTTCCCGGACTACGGCTCCACGTTCTCCCGCGGCATCGGCCGCACCATCGGCACCGTCGCAGGCGCGGTCCTCGGCGTGGCGTTGTCCTTCGCCCCGCTGAATCCGCTGCTGCACGCCGTCGTGCTCCTGCTGCTGTTCTACGGCTACCTCGCCTTCCGCAGCTGCGGCCAGCCGTACACCATGTTCTGGGTCGTCGCGTGGATCGCCTCCCTGAGCCCCGGCCCGCTGGGGGCGACCACCCGCGGTCTCGACACCGTCATCGGCTGCCTGCTTGCCTTCGCTGCCTATCTCCTCGCGCCCACGTGGCAGCGCCGCCTGCTCACCGAGCGGCTGAAGGAGTGGGCCGAGGCGACCGCGCGGCACATCGACGCGCTGGTGTTGCTGTGGACGGCCGACGACGAGACACACCGGCTCGCCGTCGCACAGGCGGACGTCCGGGCACGGCTGACCGGGCTGGAGTTCGCCACCGCCGCGGGCAGCGCCCGCCACGAACCCCGCGACCGGCACGGCCGCTGGGACAACGACGCGCTCGACCCCGCCGTCCGCACGTTGACGAGCGCGAGGGCCCAGATCGCCGCGCTGACCGCGCTCGCACCGCTGTGGAGCACCGACGAGCGCGCAGCCGCCTGCGCTCAGATCGAGGCGGTCTCCCGCGACCTCGACGTCGTCGCCCAAGCGCCCCTTTCGGCGCCAGCTGACGACGGACAGCCGCCCGCCGTCTCGGCGGGCACCGGGGCCGACACCGCGACGGCCATGGAGCGGTTGCGCGCCGCCGTGACGGATCTCGAGCCGCTCGCCGCGGCCCAAACCGGACCAGCGGCCGGGTGACCCGCTCGACCGGCCCCGCGCCAGCACCCAAGCCCCTTCACCGAATGCACCGGTGATCAGCACAACTGCCCGATCGCCGCGAACCGGCAACAGAAGACACGAGAGGAAGAAGAACCATGGCCGAGACCACGTGGCAGGACCACTGCGACAGCCTGTTCATCGGCGGCGAATGGGTCGCCCCGTCCACCGACGAGAAGCTGGCGGTGATCTCCCCGTACACCGAGGAGACCATCACGACCGTCCCGATGGGCGTCGAAGCCGACATCGACCGGGCCGTCGCTGCCGCCCGCGAGGCGTTCGACCACGGCCCCTGGCCGCGGATGAGCCTGGCCGAGCGCTCGGAAGTCATGCGCAGGCTCAGCGCCGAAATGCAGGCCAACGAGCAGGCGATGGCAGAGCTGGTGTCCACCGAGATGGGCACGGCGATCCAGCACTCGGTGCCCATCCAGGCCCAGCGCCCTCGGCTGATCGTCGACCAGATGACCGAACTCGCGCAGAGCTACCCGTTCGAGGAGATCCGCCAGGCGCCGTCCGGCCGTGCTCTCGTGTACCGCCGCCCCACCGGCGTGCTCGGCGCGATCGTCCCGTGGAACGCGCCCCACCTGATCACCATCATGAAGCTCGCCCCCGCCCTGCTGGCCGGCTGCACTGTCGTGGTCAAGTCCGCGCCCGACGCGCCCCTGAACCAGTACCTCTTCGCCGAGATGGCGCAGAAGGCAGGCCTGCCCGCGGGCGTGCTCAACATCGTCTCCGGGGACCGCCCGGCCAGCGAACACCTGGTTTCCCACCCCGGCGTCGACACGATCTCCTTCACCGGCTCCACCGGCGTGGGGAAGAGCATCGCCGCCGTCTGCGCCGGGCTGCTGCGCCCGGTCACCCTGGAACTCGGCGGCAAGTCCGCCGCCGTGCTGCTGGACGACGTCGACGTGGAGCAGACCGTCGACACGGTCCTGCACGCGGCGCTGCGCAGCAACGGCGAGGTCTGCACCGCCAAGACCCGGCTCGTGCTCCCCCGCACCATCTCCGGCCGGTTCGTCGACGCGCTGACCGCGAAGATCGCCGAGCTGAAGATCGGCGACCCGCTCGACCCCACGGTCTACTTCGGACCGTTGGTCAGCTCGGCGCACCGCGGCCGCGTCGAGGCCATGATCGCCGCCGCGGTGAAGGAAGGCGCCGTCCCGGTGCTCGGCGGCGGACGGCCGAAGGACCTGGACACCGGCTGGTTCGTCGAGCCGACCGTGTTCACCGGGGTGACCCCGGCGATGAACATCGCCCAGGAGGAAGTGTTCGGGCCCGTGATCTCGGTGCTCGAGTACGGCACCGAGGACGAGGCTCTCGCCATCGCCAACGACTCCCGCTACGGCCTCAGCGGAGCCGTGTACTCCGCCGACCCGATCCGGGCCACGCGCTTCGCCACCCGCATGGAAACCGGCATGACCGAGGTCAACGGGCTCCCGGCGGGCCTGGCCGCGCCCTTCGGCGGGGTCAAGGACAGCGGGCTCGGCTACGAACTCGGCCCCGAGGGCTTCGACGAATTCGTCGAGATCAACAGCATCGGCATCCCCGCCGACCTGGCGTGGCCTGCCCGCTGAACCGCCGACTCGCCACCCGCAGAACCACCTGACCGAGAGAACCAGGAGAACCCGATGAAAGCGGCAGTGATGCTCGAGGTAGGACAGCCGCTCGAGATCAAGGACATCGACATCGACGACCCCCTGCCGCACGAGGTCGTGGTCGAGGTCAAGGCCAGCGGACTGTGCCACAGCGACCTGCACACCATGAAGACCGATTTCGGCTGGCCGGTGCCCATGGTCCTCGGGCACGAGGTCGCCGGCGTCGTGGAAGCCGTCGGCCGCGACGTCACCGACGTGAAGATCGGCGACCACGTCGTCGCCAACCTCATCTCCAGTTGCGGCACCTGTGCGAACTGCCTGCTCGGCGTGCCCACCAACTGCACCGACCCGGGCGCGATCCGCCGCGGGCCCGGTCAGCGGCCCCGGTACACCCTGGACGGCGCTCCGGTCGCGCAGATCGGCGACATCGGCGGGTTCGCCGAGAAGATCCTGGTCCACGAACGCAACCTCGTCCCGGTCGACCACGCCATTCCCTTCGACCGGGCCGCTCTGCTCGGCTGCGGCGTCATCACCGGCGTCGGGGCCGTCAAGAACGCCGCCGGCGTGAGGTTCGGCGACGCGGTCGCCGTCATCGGCTGCGGCGGAGTCGGCCTCAACGCCGTCCAGGGAGCCGCGATCTCCGGAGCCGGCCACGTCATCGCCATCGACCTCCAGCCCGCCAAGCTCGACCTCGCCCGCAGGTTCGGCGCGACCGAGGTCATCAACCCGGCCGAGGTGACCGACCTCGCCGGCCGCGTCCGCGAGATCGTCGGCAAGGGCGGAGTCGACTACGCCTTCGAAGTCATCGGGCTGCCGCAGACCGTCCAGCAGGCGATCGACATCACCGACGCCGGAGGCGCGACCTATGTCGTCGGGAAGATGAAGCCCGGCACCAGCGCATCGCTCACCGCCAACGACCTGTTGCGCGGCAACAAGAAGCTCAGCGGCGTCTACATGGGAGCGACCGTCGCCGGCGTCGACATCCCGCTCTACGCCCACCTCTATCAGCAGGGCAGGCTCAATCTCGACGACCTCGTCTCCGAGACCATTCCGCTGGAACGGATCAACGAGGGCTACGCGAAGCTGGAGAAGGGCGAGACCGCACGCAGCGTCGTCGTGTTCGGCTGAAGCGAGAAATCACATGAACGACAACACTTTCGCACAAATCTTCCCTCTCGGCGAGAAGAACGACGGCTACGCCCGCTATTTCACGGGCCAGAGCTATCTCGCCGCACTCACCGCGGGCAGCGTCCCGGTCAGCAATGTGTCGTTCGAGCCCGGCTGCCGCAACAACTGGCATATCCACCACGGCACGGCTGGCGGCGGCGACCAGATCCTGCTCTGCACCGCCGGGTCCGGCTGGTACCAGGCCGAGGGCGAAGAGCCGGTCAGCATGGAACCGGGAACGGTGATCCGAGTGCCGGCCGGCACCAAGCACTGGCACGGCGCGAAGGCCGACACGTGGTTCTCTCACCTCGCATTCATCACGCCCGGCGAGGACGTCGGCAATGAATGGCTCGAGCCGGTCACCGACGACGAATACAACGAACTCTCGAACGAGGAAAAGCGCCAATGGCGGAGAAAGTAACAGCAGGCAGGGATGCGCTCGGGCAGTTCGCGCCGAAATTCGCCGCCCTCAACGACGATGTCCTCTTCGGGGAGGTCTGGTCCCGGGAGGAGCAGCTCCCAGCCCGGATCCGCAGCATCGTCACAGTAACCGCGCTCATGTCCAGCGGAGTGCTCGACGGCTCGCTCCAGCACCACATCCAGCGAGCTAAGGCCAACGGCGTCACCGCCGAGGAGATGGCCGAGGTGCTCACCCATGCGGCGTTCTACGCCGGCTGGCCCAAGGCATGGACTGCCTTCCGCATGGCCAAGGAGATCTACGCGGAGTAGCCAGCAGCAGGTCTGCATGCGGAAGGGCACCGGCTCCGCACGCGGTCGCCCGACAGCGCCTCGACAAACCTCCGCGCGAACCCGTCGGTGCTGGCCAGCGACGAGGCGTCGATATTTGCAACCGGAGCCGGGACGAGCGACTCAAGGAACCGATTATGTGCCGGTCTCGCATCGGATCTGGCCGCAACGCCGCGGGCTCGCAGCAGCCAAGTCCTTCGTCGATTGTCCGCGGATGCTGCCTGTGCATCCGCAGTGGTCAGGCCGCAGCGGCTTCGCCGGTCTCCTCGACGGGCGGTCTCCAGACGAGCACTGCGACAGCGCCGGCGAGGACGACCGCGGCGAGAGCGAACGGCACCGGGATCAGCGGGTCGATCAGCACCAGGAGTCCGGCCAGCGGAATGACTGTGTTCACCACTCGGTCAGCGTGGGGCCTGATCGCCAGCGCCCAGATGCCGAGGACGAAGACGGCGAGGGGCACCGTGAAAGCGAACGAGGCCCAAGGCTGGCTCAGTTCGCTGTGGCCGCCCAGCACGTCGATCTCGACCTCGATGCCAGCGGAGAACGCGCCGGCGGCGGCGAAGATGAAGAAGTGCCCATAGCCGTAGGCCAGGGAGCTGAGGAAGCTGCTGATCGCGTGGTGGTGCGGCGGCCAGAAGTAGATCCACCACAACGCCGCAGTGGCGATCAGGGTGAGAGCGGCAACCCCGATCAGGGTCCCGAGATCGCCGGCGTCGTGGAGGGCCTCGATGATCGCGTTGGCCGAGCCCAGCAGGCTCTCGCCGAGCAGGATCAGAGTGAACAGCCCGTAGCGCTCGGTGATGTGATGCGGGTGCCACGGCGTGGAACCGGTGCGTTCGGCGAGGACTGGCACGCTGACCTCGGCCACGATCAGCACGACGAGGGCGACGGTGAACATCGAATCCGGCAGCAGCAACGAGGCGAGCCACAAAGCTTGGACCACGGTGATGCCAGTGGCGTACACGAGTGTGGCCCGGCGTGCGGCACCGGCCGAGCGGGAGGCCCGGAGCCATTGGGCGACCAGCGCGAGGCGCATGACGACGTAGGCGATGATCAGCACCGAGTAGTCGTGCTTCTCGAACGCCGGTGCGATGCCGGAGGCGAGGACGAGCACGCCGCCCATCTGCACGATCGTGAACACCCGATACAGCCAGTCGTCGGTGTCGAAGGACGTCGCGAACCAGGTGAAGTTCATCCAGGCCCACCAGATCCCGAAGAACACGATCCCGTAGTTGAGGATCCCGTCCAGCACATGGCCTTCGGTGAGCGCGTGGTGGAGCTGGACCGCGGCGATGCTCACCGCGACAACGAAGACGAGGTCGAAGAACAGCTCCAAAGTGGAGGCTGCCCGCCCCTCCTCGCGGGGGTCGCGGGGACGCATGGGCACGAGCCGGAAACGGGGCAGAGGTGTCATCTGGCCTGGCTTTCTGCACCTGAGTGCGGCTTGACGGTCGAGACCGGCCCAGGACGATCGCCCTCTCGGACGCCCTCGAGAGAGTTACCGCCCAGCGTTCGCGAACTCCGTGACGTCGCGATTATCGACCAGCTCTCGCCGGTCCGCCTGGTCGATCAGCACCTCGAACACCGCGGCCCTTTTCACCCGAACGCGGCCGCAGCCTCGGCTCCGGTGACCGGCTGCGCCAAGTATCCCGCGATGAGTTCTTCGGCCGCTGCCTGTTCCGCGGCGGTGCTGGCGGCGGTGCAGTCGGTCAGCAGGTACTGCCGGTAGCCGAGGTCGAACCCGGCCGCCGCGGTCAGCAACACGCATCTGTCGGTGACCACGCCCGCGTACAGGACCGTCCGCACGCCGAGATTCCGCAGCACGCCGTCCAGGTCGGAACTGCCGAACGCGCCCGAGCCGGACTTCGTGACGGACACGTCGCCAGGCTGGTAGAGCCCGGCCAAGGGTTCCGCCTCCCAGCTCCCCTCCCGCGCACCGGCTGCCCGCACGTATTCGCGCAACGCGGGCACGATGTCGCCGTACTCGGCGGCCCGGCTCGCGAACCGGGCGTGCACGACGATCGCGCCCGCGGCCCGCGCCGCGGGCAGGACGCCGGCCAGCGCCGGCCGGACGATCTCGGTGCAGCGGGTGATTTTGTAGCCGTCGCGCGACAAGCGGGCGCTGAGGCCCTCCGGATGGGCTTGCCAGTTGACCAGGTCGATCAGAACGACGGCCGTGTGCCGCGGCGCGAAGCCCGCCCATGGGTCGTCCGGATCGAAAGCGGGTGCGTTGTACCAGCGTCCGCGCAGATCGCCGGGCAGCAGTTCGCGCACAACACTCTCCTCAGTGGATGGTCAACCCGCCGGTGGGGCTGACCGTCAGGCCGGTGAGATAGCGCGATTCGTCAGAGGCCAGGAAGGCCACCACGTCGCCGATGTCCGGTGGCGCCGCGACGCCGAGCGGGCTGCGTTCGAGGATCTTCTCGTACTGCCGCCGGTGCCGGTCGCTCACCGCGCCCTCGCTTTCGAACGCCGCGACCCAGGACGGCGAGTCCCGGACCACGGTCACGCACACGCAGTTCACCCGGATGCGCTCGGCAGCGAGTTCCTTCGCCAACACTTTGCTGGCCATGATGAGGCCGCCGGAGAAAGCGGCGATGGCGGTCTGCCCCGGCGTCGGCACCCGGCCGCCCTCCGACGTCACGAAGACGACGCTGCCCCCGCCGCGCTCCCGCAGATGAGGCACAGCCGCTTGCACCACGTTCAGCTTCGCCCCGACCGCGGCGCCGACGAAAGCGGTGACCCGGTCGAGATCGACCTCGGCGAACGGACCGCGGACCGCGGTGGTGCGGGCCTCGTCGTCATTGCCGCCGGCGCTCGGCACCACGATGTCGAGCCCGCCGAACCGCGCCACCGCTTCCGCCGCCGCGGCCCGCATGTCCACTGTGGACCGCACGTCGCCCGCGACGAAATGGCCGGTGCCGCCTGCCTCGGCGATTTCCGCCAGCACCCGTTGGGCTTTGCCCTCGTCGCGGCCGTTGACGACCACCGACGCGCCGCCCGCGGCGAGCCGGAGCGCCGCGCCTCGGCCGATCCCGCCGGTGCCGCCCGTGACGAGCGCTACCTTTCCGTTCAGCCGGCTCATCGCCGCACCTCCGTCGTGTCCGCCAGGCTGATCGCCTTCAGCAGCCGGGCCGGGTCGTCGAACACCGGGATGCCGGCCTCGCGCAGGACGGCCAGCCCGCGCCGCGCCAGTTCCGCGGCGATCGTCCACGACACCACGACCGGTTTCGGCGAAGCCGCCACCTGCTCGGCGATCTGGCCCGCGATCTGCTCGGCCATCGGATCGGCGACCGTCGTGATCGAGATCGCGACGGTGTCGACCTCGTCCGAATCGAGCAGGACCTCGAGGGTCTGGCCGAAGATCGCCGGATCGGCGGTCACCCGGCCGGTCACGTCCACCGGGTTCGCGAAGGCCGCGTAGCCGGGAAGGATCGCGGCAAGCTCTGACTGCAGTTCCGCGCTGAAGGTCGGAACCTCGAAGCCGTACTGGGCACACAGGTCCGCGGTCATCGAGCAGGCCCCGCCCGACGTGGAAACGATCGCGACGCGGGAGCCGCGCGGGATGCCACCGGAGGCGTGGTGCACTTGCAGCGTGTCCAGCATTTCCGTCATCGAGTCCACTGTGGTCGCACCGCTGCGGTCGAGCAGCGCTTGGTACACGAGGTAGTCGCCGGCGATGCTTCCGGTGTGCGACTGGACCGCTCGCGCACCAGCTTCGGAACGGCCGGTTTTCAGCACCAGCACCGGCTTTCCCGCCGCGGTCACCTGCTCGATCGCGGTGAGCAGGCCACGGCCGTCGGTGACGCCTTCGAGGATGACGGCGATCGCCTCGGTTCCGTCGTCGGTGGCGAAGTGGCTCAGATAGTCCGCGACCGTGATCGACGCCTGGTTGCCGACGCTGACGTAGCGGCCGATGCCGATTCCGCGTTCCCACGCCTGCGACGCGAGACTCCCGCCGAGCGCACCGCTCTGCGCCACGATCGCGACGCCGCCGTCCGGCGTGTTCATCATGTCCTGCGCCTGGATGAACGAGACCTGGACCTTGCTGCCCGGGCTCATCACCCCGGCCGAGTTCGGGCCGCACAACAGGATCCCGTGCCGTTCGGCGAGTTCGACAAGCTGCTGTTCCAGTCCGTGCTCGCCGGTCTCGGAAAACCCGGAGCTGATCACCACCGCGGCTTTCACGCCGAGGGCGCCGCACTGTTCGAACACCTCCGGGCATCCGGCGGCGGCCACCGCGACGCACGCGAGATCGATCTCGCCGGGTTTCAGGTCGGTCAGGCTCGGCACGGCCGGGAACCCGTCGATCTCCTCGGCTTTCGGGTGCACAGCCACGACGCGGCCCGCGTAGCCGTGCTGTTTGAGGTAGCGCAGCACCCGGTTGCCGGGCTGCACGACGCTCGCGCTCGCTCCGATCACGGCGATCGACTTCGGCTCGAACAGCGGATCGAGGTTCCGTACCGGCCGCGCGGCGGGCGGTGCCGGGACCGGCTCCTCCGCCACCGCGATCCGCGCGTCCACGACGATGGGCCCCCGCTCGGTCAGCACGATCGGGTTCAGGTCGGCTTCGACCAGATCCGGCACCTCCGCCGGGAGCCGGGAGGCCGCCGCGACGACCTCCGCCACCTCGTCGAGGACGTCCGGCGCGCCACGGTAACCGCCCAGCAGCTTCCCGAGCACGGTGCCGCGGAGCAGCTCCGTCGCCTCAGCGGCGGTGACCGGGCACGGCGCGAGCATCCGGTCCGGCAGCAGTTCGACCAGCGAGCCGCCCGCGCCGACCACGATCACCGGGCCGAACGCCGGATCGCGCTTGAGCCCGGCGAACACCTCGATCCCGGTGGGACGCACCATTTCCTGCACCAGGATCTGCCAGCCCGGGAGACCGAGTTCCCCGGCCAGCTCCCGCAACCGCGCAGCACCAGCGACCGCGGCGGCGTGCCCCTGTACGTCGAGCAGCACGGCGCCGACGTCCGCCTTGTGCACCAGCGCCGGGCTCATCAGTTTCAAGACGACCGGAACGCCGAACTCGTCCGCGGCGGCGACCGCCTCCGCCGGGGACGCCGCGAGACGCTCCCGCACGGCGGGGACCCCGGCCGCGGCCAAGGCTTTCGCCACTTCGTCGTAGCCCAGCAGCATTGCCGCCTCCTCGCGGTTCGGTGCTCTTCCGGTGTTTTCACCGTAATTCGCGGGCACCTCCCATTCAAGTGACGAATTCCGAATCGGTCCTTCGGGAAGTCCGAATCACCGGTGCCGGTCCGCGAAACTCACGACGCCGCGCACGTTCAACCCGTTGTGCATATCCGAGTACGCCTCGTTCACCTGTTCAATGTCGTAGGTACGGGTGATCAATTCCTCCAGCTTCAGCGAGCCGTTCCGGTACAGGTCCAGCAGCAGCGGGATTTCCCGGGCCGGGCCGCCCATTCCGTAGAGCGCGCCTTGGATCCGTTTTTCCGACATGGTGAAATCGAGCAGCGGCACCGGGATTCCGGTGAGGTCGTGGTTGGCCGCACTCGTCACCACGAGCGTGCCGCCCTTGCGGATCGTCCCGTACGCCTGCGCCAAGTGCTCGGCGGCGAGCACACCGACGCACACGATCGCGGAATCCGCGCCTTGGCCGTCGGTCAGCGACCGGGCCAGTTCGGCCGCCTCGCCGATGTCCGAGAACGCGTCCGTGGCCCCGAGTTTCAGTGCCAGTTCGCGCTTCATGGCCACCGGATCGACGGCGATGACCCGCTCCGCGCCGACGTAGCGCGCGCCCTGCACGGCGTTCATCCCGATGCCGCCGGTGCCCATCACGATCACCACGTCCCCGGCGTCGATCCCGGCCGCGCGGACCGCCGATCCCCAGCCGGTCGGCACCGCGCAGCCGACGATGGCGGCGACCTCGAACGGGATGTCGCGCCGGATCGGCGTCGCGGAGACCTCCGGGATGACCGTCCATTCGGAAAACGTGGAGATACACGCGTTCTGTGCGACGCCAAGACCGTCGGCGTGCATCCGGAAGGTGCCGTCGAGTTGGGTGCCGACGGTGATCAGCGCGCCGTTGTCGCACAGGTTCTGCCGTCCGGTGACGCACATCCGGCAGTGCCCGCACGCCGGGATGAACGACGTGACGATGTGGTCGCCCGGCACGACCCGGGTGACGCCCGGGCCGACCTCGCGGACGATGCCCGCGCCTTCGTGCCCGCCGCAGGCCGGGTAGGAGTGGAAAGGGATGTCGCCCTGGGCGAAGTGGTCGTCGGAGTGGCACAGCCCGGACGCCATCACCTGGACGAGGACTTCTCCGGCCTTCGGCGGGTCCAGGTCGACCTCGCGCACGTCCCACGTGCCCGGTGCTTCCCACAGCAGTGCGGCGGTCGTCTTCACGAGGCGGCTCCCGGGTAGCAGGTGCGCAGGAAACTCCGGTAGGCGTCGACGATTCCGCTGCTGTGCGACTCGTCCGCGATCAGCTCGGTGCTGACCCGGAGGCCGGGCAGCGGACGTTCGGTCGCCACGTCGAGAAAGCGCAGGAACTCGATCCCCAGATGCCGGTAGAACTGGCTGGGACCCAGCATTTCGTACGCGTTCACGGTCAGGTGCAGGAAAGTTTCCCGTGCCGGAGGTTCGGTGTCCGCCAGCAGTTTTTCGTAACGTTCGTAGATGCGGCTGTCCGGGACGACGACCCCGGGACTGCCGGCCCCGAAACGGGTGAACAGGCTCGATCCCGAAGTGAGCGCGAACAGCGTGAACAGCCCGCCGTAGGAATAGCCGAAAAGCCCGACGTCGTCGGCACGGAACCGGTAGCGCGCGGAGATTTCCCGGTGCAGTTCCGTCTCCAGGAACGCGAGGAAGTTGTCCGCGCGGGCGTTCTTCTGCTGGGCGAAGAATTCCTCGTACATCGACTCCGGCGCCGCGCCCGACTCGACGCCGAGCCGCCGCCGGATGTGCGCGCGCATGAAGTCCGGCACGCCCTCCCCCGGCGGCACCAGGTCGCGGTTGCGCAGCACCAGCTGCCTCGGCGCGTCGGCGGCGACGTACCCGACGTTCACCTGCAGATACGGCTCCACCGGCCGCGCCTGCTGCCGGTCGGTGATCGCGCCGCGCACGCCTTCGGTGAGCGGTGCGATGAGGTTGCCGTCCGTCGCGTAGACCAGCGGGTACTCCCGGCTGCTTCCCTCGTAGCCGCGCGGGAGGAAAACGCTGACCGCGAACCGGGCTCCGACGGCGGCCGAGTCGATTTCGAAGTACTCGGTCGTCGCGCCCGGGGTGGCCATCGCGGTGCCGGTGGTCACGAGACCCCCTGAGCACTGAGCGTCGTCCAGCTCCGCCGCGAATCGGCGCGCAGGACCCGGCCGAACGCCGAACCGGTGAGGTGGCATTGCGCCGCGACCGCGTGCGGGTCGCCCGCCAGCTCGCCCATCATCCGGTCGCGGGTCCGTTTGCCCATTTCGGCATCCACCTCGAAGACCAGCGAAACCTCGTTGTCGGACAGCTGGACCGGGCAGTGCAGGACGTCGCCGAGGATGATCGCGCGCTGCTGTCCCGATGAGACGACGAGCGAGCAATGGCCCGGCGTGTGCCCGGGAGTCGCGACGACCGAAACGCCGGGTGCGATGACCGCGCCGTCGGAAACCGCGTCGGCTCGCCCTTCGAGCGGGCCCAGCACGCCGCCGGGGCCGACCGCAGCCATCGGGTTGTCGCCCAGCGACGACCAGTAGTCGATTTCGCCTTCGCCGACGACGTGGCGGGCGTTGCCGAAGGTGAGCGCGTCGCCCTGCGCGGTCCAGCCGACGTGGTCGATGTGCAGGTGGGTGTAGAAGACCGTGTCGATGTCTTCCGGGGTCAGGCCCTCTTCGCGGAGGCTGGTGAGCAGGCGGCCGGAGCGGAACTCGCCGTCCGCGGCGGGGAACGCCACCGTGTGGTCGCCGAAGCCGAGGTCGACGAGGATTTTGCGGTCGCCGGTCCGGATGAGGAAGGTGCCGAGGGAGAGCAGGAGCTTCCCGTCGTCGTCGAAGAGCTCCCGGTGCGCGTTCCACAGTTCCGGCGTGCCTGCCGGGAACAGCGCGGTCTCGGAGACGCTGGCCTCGCCGTCGGGCAGGTAGGTGATGCTGATGTCGCCGACGGAGATCGTCTCGCGCGGCGAAGCGTGTGCGGACATCGTTGTCCTTTCGGTCTTCGGGCGTTAGGAGGAGTGGACGAGGACGCCGCGCAGGTTCCGGCCTGCCTTCATGTCGTCGAAACCGGCGGCGACGTCGTCGAGGGCGTAGCGGGTGGTGACCAGTTCCTCGAGTTTCAGCACGCCTTGGCGGTACATCTCGAGCTGCGCCGGGATGTCCGCGGTCGGCGAACTCGCGCCGAACAGGGAACCTTGCAGGCGCTTTTGGTACAGGACGAGTTCGTGCAGGTTGAAGTCGCCGTCGCGGACGAAGCTCTCGCCAAGCCCGACCGCGACGCACGTGCCTGCCTTGCGGACCGCGGCGAGCCCTTCGCCGAGGTGTTTCCCGGTCACGACGCCGACCGCAACGATCGCCGAATCGGCGCCCTGGCCGTTGGTCATCGACCGGGCCAGCTCAGTCGCCTCGGCCATGTCCGCGACCGCGTGCGTCGCACCGAGCTTCAAGGCCGATTCCCGTTTGAACGCAACAGGATCGACCGCGATCACCGCGGCCGCGCCGGCGTGCGCGGCACCCTGGACGGCGTTGATCCCGATGCCGCCGATGCCCATCACGATCACGACGTGCCCGGGCCGCACCGCGGCCGAGTTGACCGCCGCGCCCCATCCGGTGCCGACGCCGCAGCCGGTGAGGCACGCGAGGTCGAGCGGGATGTCCGGGTCGATCTTGATCACCGACGCGGTGGACACGGTGGTGTACTCGCAGAACGTCGAGAGCCCGGCCATCTGGGCGACCGGCCGCCCGTCGAGCGACAGCCGGAACGACGTCGGGTCCTCCGGCCGCGCGCCGGTGCCGAGCGAGGCGCCGAGGTCACAGAGGTTCTGCAGGCCGCGAGCGCAGAACCGGCACCGGCCGCAGACCGGCAGGAACGAGAACACGACGTGGTCGCCTTCGGCGAAGCCCGGCGTACCGGGCCCGACCGCCTCGACGATCCCGGACCCCTCGTGCCCGCCGGCGAACGGCAGGATCGGCGGGGTCTGGTCGCCGGTGGCGAAGTGGTCGTCGGAGTGGCACAGGCCGCTCGCGGCCATCTTGACGCGGACTTCGCCGGGCCGCGGGTCCTCGACCTCCAGTTCGACCACCTCGTACTGGCCGGGAGTTTCCCGCAGCACCGCGCCGCGGGTCAGCACGCGACCACCGTGCCCGGATGTGCGCCCATGGGCTTCGGCCTCCTTTGCGGACAGCGCGGAAAAGCGCTGGTGAAAAGTGCGAAATGTGACGCAGGAGATTTCCCGCCGCACGTTCGATGTTAGGCAGATCACGCCCGCGGGATCAATTCGGAATATCCGAAGCAGCAATTCGGGAACGGGAAAGCGGGCGGGCGCGGCGATCGCCGCGCACGAGGTTTCTCAGCAGCGGCGCGGGGGTGGCTGGCCGCGCGGTTGCGTTGCCCGCCAAGGCAAAGCGGAGCACCCGCCGGAACGAGTTGAGGTCCGTGAAGGGCCCCTTGAGGGAATCTGATTCCCCCAAGGAGTCCTTCACGGACCTCAGTCGGCCACCGGGGGTTCGTCGACGGGCCGGTCCAGCAGCTGCTCGATCAGCGCCCGGCACGCGGCAGCCGGACGGCGGCCCGCCGCGGTCGCGAGGTGGATCTTCCGCTCGGCCCACGGTTCGGCGAGTTCGACGACCGCCACCCGCTCCAGGAATTCGCGGGTCACCATGCACTCCGGCTGCGCCGCGACGCCGAGACCGGCCTGCACCAGGCTCAGCGCGACCTCCCCGCTGCGCACGCTGAACGCCGGTTCGAACTCCTCGCCGAGGCGCCGCGCCGCGGCCCGGAACGCACCCGACATCGGGCCGACCGCGATCAGGGGCTCCGGCAGCAGCTCCTCGAACGTCACGCTCAGCCGGTCCGCGAGCCGGTGCCCGCGCGGCAGCGCCACCACGATCCGGTCGCGGCGGTAGGGCGTCACGTCCACTCCGGTGAGATCGAGTTCGTGCGCCGCGGCGAACACGCCGAGATCCGCCTCGCCGCGGGCGACCTCCTGCAGGATTTCCCGGTTTTCGATTTCGTGGACGATTATCCGGACCTGCGGGTACTGCCGGGAGAATTCACCGAGTTCCCGGGCAAGAAACGGCGCGAAGATCGACCGCGCCGAAGCGATCGTCAGATCGCCCTGCATTCCCTCGCTGAACGCCGCGATTTCCGACCGGATGTCCTCCAGGCTGCCGAAGATCTTCCGCACGTGCCGCGCCAGCACCGCGCCCGCCGGCGTGGGCACCACCCCGCGCGGGCCGCGGTCCAGCAGTTCGATGCCGGCGATGGCCTCCAGGTCGTGGATCCGTTTCGTCGCCGTCGACGCCGAGACGTTCTCCCGGATCGCGGCCAGCCCGATCTGCTTCTCCTCGACCGCGGACAGGAACAACCGCAGGGTCAGGAGGTCGACCTGCCGGATCAGGTGCAGCCTGTTGAACGCGCTCACGCTCTACCTCTATCACGCGGTCTGCGCGGGCACCCGTTCTACGAGGTTGACTTTCACGTGGTCGGGGCGCTTCAAGGAGCCGTCCGGGACCAGTGTGACGGCGGTTTTCACGTTCAGCGCGGACCGGATCCGGCTCTCCAGGGACGCTCGGAGTTCATCCTGTTTCTCCGACGGAAGGCCCGCCGCGTGTTCGACCACGAGCGGCAGCGGCTTCTGGGTGGAATGCCCCTCGAAGTCCGCGCGGATCCGCATCTCCCCCGTGGTGACCGGAGCCAGCTCCGCCACCAGCTGCTTGATCGCCGACGGGAACACGTTGATCCCGCGCACGATCAGCATGTCGTCGGTCCGGCCGATGCAGCGCACCGTGTACCCGGTCCGCCCGCACGCGCAGTCCGTGCCGGTCACCACGACGTGGTCCCGGGTCCGGAAGCGCACCAGCGGCGACGCCTGCCGCCGCAGCGCGGTGTACACCAGCTCGCCCTGCGCGCCCTCGACCGGGGCGATCTGCTCCCCAGTGTCGGGGTTGATCAGCTCGGCGACCATCAGGTCCGGCGACAGGAAATGCATCCCGTTCGCGGCCTCGCATTCACCCCAATAGGTGCACGCGATGTCGGTCCCGCCGAGCATTTCCCGCGAGGTCGCGCCCCATAGCGCTTCGAGCTTCTCCCGCACCGCGGGCAGCCCGCCGCCGGGTTCGCCGCCGACGCTGATCGCGCGAACTCCCAGCTCGCGGGCGTCCAGGCCGACGATCGACGGGGCCTGTTCGGCGAGGTACGCCAGAAAATAGGGCGTCCCGATGAGCGCGTTCGGCCGCTGGTCCGCCTGCACGCGCAGCAACCGCTCCGCCCCGGCCTCGGCGCCGATCGGGATGTCCACGATCCCCATGTGCTGCAGGATCTGCACCACCGGCAGCCCGCCGACGAACCCCTTGCTCATCCCGAACGCGTGCAGCAGCCGGTCGCCCGGCCGGAACCCGTTCGCGTAAAGCGCCCGCGCGCCCAGCTCGCACCACGTTTCGATGTCGCTGCGGGTCAGCCCGACATACGAGGGGCTGCCCGTGGTCCCCGAGGAGGCCTGGATCTGGACGATCTCGTCCGGGCCCGCCGCCACGTGCGCGCCCAGCGGCGGCGCGGCGGCCAGGCTCTCGCGCAGCTCCTGCTTCTCCGTGAACGGCAGCCGGACCAGGTCCTCCACCGTCCGGACCGCAGCCGGATCCACTCCGGCAGCAGCGAACTTCTCCCGGTAGAACTCGCTCCGCGCACCCACGTACGCCAGCTGCTCGCGCAGCCGCTCTTCCTGCACGACCCTGGCCTCGTCCGCCGAGGCGGACTCGATCGCGCTCCACTGCTTTTCCGAATACGGCGCAGCCATGGCATTTTCCACTTCTGTCCTGGGACGGGGTTCAGGCCCGGGTCGGCAGCACCGAGCCGAGCAGGTCGTTGTCCGCGCCGGTCGGGCGGACCGGGTGCAGCGGAGGCGGACGCCGGCCGTCGAACGACAGCGGCAGCCCGACGACGCCGATCTCGTCCTCGTCGACCGTGCCGATGATGCCGAGTTCGCGGGTCTGCTCGTGGCCGACCAGCTCCGGCGTCGTCTGCACCGGCGCGCACGGGATCCCGGCCGCCTCCAGCCGTTCCTGCCACTGCGCGCGGGTGCCGGTCGCGATCCGCTCGCCGATCAGCCGGTCGATTTCGGCGCGATTGTCCAGCCGTGCGGCGTTCCCGGCGAACCGCGGGTCGGCCGCCCATTCCGGATGGCCGAGCGCCTCGGACAGCCGGGCGAACAGCGCGTCGTTGGCGCAGCTGACGATCAACGCGCCGTCCGAGGCCGCGAACGCGCGGTGCGGGACGATGAACGCCACGCCGGAGCCGTGCCTGCCGCCGGGATGCCCGTCGGCCTGGTAGCCGGCGATGCCGACGGAGTTCCACGCGATCGCCGTCTCCAGCAGCGACGCGTCCACCGCCGCCCCGGTGTGCTTCACGTGCCGCCGGTTCAGCGCCGCGAGGACGCCGATCACCGCCCACATCCCGGTTCCGAAGTCCACAATGGACACCCCGGCGCGCACCGGGCCGCCGTCGGCTTCGCCGGTGATGTCCATGATTCCGGCGAACGCCTGCATCAGCGGGTCGTAGCCGGGCAGTTCGCGCAGCGGGCCTGCCTTGCCGAACGCGCCGATCTCGCAGTGCACGAGTTCCGGTTTGGTCACCCGCAGGTTCTCTGCGTCGAGGCCGTAACGCGCCGCAGTGCCCGGCCGCAGGTTGTGCAGGAACACGTCGGCCCGCTCGGCGATGAGCCGGTGCAGCGTCGCCAGCTGCCCGCGGTCCTTGATGTCGAGGCTGAGGTAGCGGCGGCCGCGGTTGAGCGCGTGGAACGCCGCTCCGTCGCCCTTCCACTCGCTCGGCCCCCAGCTGCGCGCGGAGTCGCCGGTCGGCCGCTCGACTTTCCACACCTCGGCGCCGAGTTCGGCGAGGATCTTGCCGGCGAACGGCGCGGACGCGCTGTCGCTCAGCTCCACCACGACGATCCCCGTCAGGGGCAGTTCACGCGTCATCGCGCACTCCCGTCCCGGCCGCGCCCGAGGCAACCAGCGCGCCGATCTCGTTCTCGCCGAACCCGAACTCCCCCAGCAGCTCCGCCGAATGCTCGCCGAGCCGGGGCGCGGGGTACCGCAGCTCGGGAGCACTCTCGCTCCACTGCTGCGGGATGCCGATGGTGCGCAGCCGTCCCTCCGAAGGATGGTCCTGCTCCGCGAAAAACCCGATCTCCTCCATGTGCGGATCGCTCAGCAGCGTCTCCGGCGTGTTCATCCGGATCGCCGGGATGTCGGCCTCGCCGAGCAGCTTCAGCCAGTCCGCGGTGGCTCGGGTGGCGAACACCTCGGCCAGGAACGCGTACAGCTCGCCGATGTGCTCGGTCCGGCCGTCGATGCTGGCGAATCGCGGGTCCTCGCCGAGATCCGCCCGCCCGACCGCGGCGAAGAACCGCTGCCAGTGCCGGTCGGTGTAGATGTTGACGCCGAGGTAGCCGTCGAGGGTCCGGTACGGGCGGCGGTCGGAGTTCATCATCCGCGCGTAGCCCCAGTCCCCGATCGGCGGCACGAAGGTGTGCCCGTAGAGGTGGTCGCCCATGGCGAAGTGCGCGAACGTCTCGAACATCGGCACCTGCACCTCCTGGCCGCGCCCGCTGCGTTCCCGCCGGTACAACGCCGCCGTCACCGCCGAGGACGTCGCCATGCCGACCACCCGGTCCGCGATCGCGGTGGCCACGTACGCCGGCTCTCCGGCGCCCCGGCTCTGCAGCACCGGCATTCCGACCGCGGCCTGGATCAGGTCGTCGTAGGCCGGTTTGCTCGCGTACGGGCCGTTCTGGCCGAAGCCGAAGCAACCGCAGTACACCAAGCGCGGATTGACTTCCCGCAGGTTCGCATAGGACAGACCGAGCCGCCGCATCGCCGCCGGGCGCAGGCTGTAGAGCAGCACGTCCGCCGACCGCGTCATCCGCAGCAGCGCGTCCCGCCCGTCCGGATGCTTCAGGTCGAGGACGAGACTGCGCTTGTTCCGGTTCAGGTGCAGGAAGATCGCCGCCATCCCGGGACTGCGCCGCGGCCCGACGCCGCGGGTGGTGTCGCCTTCCGGCGGCTCCACCTTCGCGACGTCGGCACCGAGGTCCGCGAGCAGCAGGGACGCGTACGGACCCATGAAGTTCGAGGTCAGGTCCAGGATCCGCACTCCGTCGAGCGGTCCGGCCATGTCATCCCTCCGCGGCCGGGGCGAACACCGGGAGCGTCTGCTCCCCGCGCCGCACGAACCGGACCTCGACCGGCATGCCGATCTCGATCGCGTCCGGTTCCGCCTCGATCTGCGTGAACAGCTGGTAGCCCTCCGCCATCTCGACGAACCCGACCGTGTAGGGCACGATCGCCGCCCACGTCGGCGTCGGGCCGCGCATGACCGTGCTGTAGGACCACACCGTGCCGCGGCCCCGCGATTCCTCCCAGCCCAGCGACTTGGCCGAGCAGTGCGGACAGTACGAGTGCGCAGGCCACACGACCTCGCTGCACGCACCGCAGCGCTGATAGGTGAGCCGTTCCTCGCCGAGCGCCGCCCAGTACGGTTCGGCGTCGGGCAGCCGGTAGGGCTGCGGCCAGTCCTCGCTCATCACGGCCTCCCAGCTTCGTTGCCGGACAACACCATCACGCCCGCCGCGGCGAGCATCCCGCCCGCGCCCTGCACCAGCACCGTGCGCGGTTTCCGCTTCGGCGCGAGCCCCAGCGCGGTGCCGCGCAGCTGGCGGACGGCCTCGACCAGACTGTCCATATTGCACGAGATCCCGGGCTGTCCGAAGGAAAGCCAGCCGCCGTTGGTGTCGGTCGGCAGGTCGCCGTCGACGCCGGTCCGGCCTTCGCGGTACACGTCGATGCCGTGGCCCTTCTTCGCGAAACCCAGGTCCTCCATGATGATCGGGCCCATGTGCGCGAAGTTCACCGACAGCTGCAGCATGTCCACATCGGACGGAGTCAGCCCGGACCGGGTGAATGCCTGACGGGCGGCCTCCACGGTCGCGGTGTGCGTCAGGTTCGGAAACTCGCCCAGTCCGGCGAACCGGCCCGAGCGCATGTTCATCCGGTCGGTGAGGTACTCGTGGGTGGTCGCCGACCCGTAGCCCCGCACCCAGATCGGATCGCGTGCTTCCTTCGCGCGTTCGGGCGAGGTCACCACCAGCGCGCCGCCGGTGCCGCCGCCCCAGGTGGAGCACATCCACCGGCGCAGCGGTGTGGCGACGTACGGCGAGGACAGCACCTTCTCGCGGTCGATCTCGCCGTGTTTGCGCTTCGCCGCGTGCGGATGCTGCGCGCCCCATCGCTGATTGGCGATGGCGACGTCGGCGAGATCCTCTTCGGTCATCCCGTATTCGTGGAAATACCGGTGCGCGGCCTGCGCGTACAGCGACGGGATGGTCGGGCCGTAGGGCACCTCGTACTGCGGGTCCGAGTCCGCCTCCGAACCCATCGCGACCGCGTCCACGAACAGTTCGGTCGCGTCGCTCTGCACGCACAGCACGTACTCCGCCGCACCGGCCGCGATCATCTGCGACGCCACCGCGATGGTCGACGTCAATCCGGCGCCGTGCAGGGTGATCTCGCTGTTGAGCGTCACCGGCATCTGCAGGTGCGAGATGAAGATGTTGCTCCACTGGGACCGTTTGTCCGCCCACGGCGAGCGCCCGGTGAACACCGCGTCCACCTGGTGCTTGCCGATCCCGGCGTCGGCCAGCGCGGCCATCGTCGCCTCGGTGGCCAGCTGCAGCGGGTCTTTCCGGTCGGCCTTCGACGCGTACGCGTCGCCCATCCCGACGATCGCGGCGACCGGTTCGCCGGCGCTCACTTCTTCTCCGGCTGCTTCTCCGTCGGCAGGGACGCCGCGAGCAGCGCTTCGAGGTCCTCGCGGCGGCGCAGCATCAGCAGGCTCCACTCGCTGCGCTGCACCACGTAACCGTCCTGGTTGAGCGCCTTCATCAGGAAGGTCGTGACGCCGTACTTGTCGTCCTTTTCCTTCTTCGCGGTGACTTCGGCGGTCACGTAGATCGTGTCGTCGATCGCGACCGGCTTGAGGTAGCGCAGGTTGTCGATCCCGTAGTTCGCCTGGATCGACGGGCCGAACTGGATCAGCCCGGTCATGATCGAGTACGTCAGCGAGCCCTGCACCAGCCGCTTGCCGAACCGGGTCTGCTCCGCGTAATGCTTGTTGGAGTGGATTTCGATCCAGTTGCCGGTGAGCGCGCAGTAGTTGACGACGTCGGCCTCGGTGATCGTCCGCCCGCCGGTGCGGAAGACCTGGCCGACCTCCAGCTCGTCGTAGGGCATGTCGATGCGGTTGTTGATCCCCATTGATCTTCTCTCCTCAGGAAAACGAGCGGGTCAGGCGGGCAGGCGCATCGACTTCGCGATGATCGTGCGCTGGATCTGCGAGGTGCCGCCGCCGATCGTGGACTGGATGCTTTCGCGCAGGTACCGCTCCATGTCGCCCTCGGGCAGGTTCGCGTAGCCGCCCAGGATCTGCATGCCGTCGAGCGCGCACTGCTTCAGCGTTTCCGAGCCGTACAGCTTCGCCATCGACGTCTCGCGCGCTGCCGGCAGGTTCTCGGCCTTCATCTGCGCGGCGCGGTAGCAGAGCAGGCGGGCGGCGTCGACGCGCGTCTGGTTCTCCGCCAGCATGTGCTTGAGCACCTGGAAATCGCGGATCGGCTTGCCGAACTGGGTGCGCTGGTGGGCGTAGCGGTTGGCGTTGTTCACCGCTTCCTGCGCGTTGCCGGTGTAGGCCGCGGCGACCGCGCAGCGTTCCAGCTCCAGGTGCTCGGTGATGATCTTCCAGCCCTGACCGGCCTCGCCGAGCAGCGCGTCGGCGGGCACCCGGACCTCGTCGAGGAAGATCTCGGTGGTGCCGGTCGCGTGCCGGGACAGCGTCGGGAGCTTGCGGATGTCCAAGCCCGGGGTGTCGTTCGGGATCAGCAGCACGGACAGGCCGTTGTGCTTGTCGTTCTTGTCCGTGCGGACCAGCATCGCGATGACGGTGTCCTTCGCCGCCGCGCCGCTGCACCACAGCTTCGAGCCGCTGACGATCCAGTCGCCGTTCTCGTCCTGGCGGGCGTGGGTCTTGGTGTTGGCCGCGTCGGAACCGGCGTCCGGCTCGGAAATCGAGACCGAGAACCGGATCTCGCCGTCGATGAACGGCTTGACGTAGCGCGCCTTCTGCTCGGCGGTGCCGTACTTGATGATGTTCATCGCGGTGAACGTCGGCACCAGGACCGAGCAGGCGAAGTCGAAGCCGAACTTGCCCAGGCCCTCGGCCATCAGGGAGTAGTCGAAGATGTCCCCGCCGGAGCCGCCCTCGGATTCCGGGATCAGGATGCCGAGCCAGCCCTGCTTCGCGATCTTGTCATACGCCTCGTACGGGTACTGCCGTTCGAAGTCGCAGTTCCGGACGTACTCGACGGTGATTTCGTTGTCCATGAAGTCGTTGACGGTCTTCAGCCATTCCGCCTGCGATTCATTGAGGAAATTCGCGCACATTTTCTCGTACTCCCATCGCGGTTTCCATCAGGTTAATGCGGCCGGACCGGAAAGCCAATTGACGATTCCCGAAGGCCGGATTCGGGGTTTCCGAACTCAGCCGAGCAGGGCGGCGGCTTCGGCGGCGGAGAACCCCCAGTCGGCGAGCACCTCGTCCGCGTGCTCCCCCGGCCCGGCCGGCGGCCGCTGGATCGCTCCCGGCGTACGGCTGAACCGCGGTGCCGGAGCGGGCTGCACGACGCCGTCGACCTCGACGAACGTCCCGCGCGCCCGCAGGTGCGGATGCTGCGGAGCCTCGGCCATCGACAGCACCGGCGCGAGGCAGACGTCCTGTCCCTCGGCGAGCGCGCACCATTCGTCGCGCGTCTTCGTCCGGAACACCTCGGCGAAGCGCTTTTTCATCTCCGGCCAGTGCTCCCGGTCGTGCTGACCGGGCAGTTCGTCCTCGGTGAACCCGAGCATCCGGAGGCTGTTGCGCCAGAACCGGGTCTCGTTCGCGGCAAGGCTGATCCAGCCTCCGTCCGCGGTCTCGTACACCTGATACCAGGGCGCGCCGGAATCGAGCCGGTTCGTGCCGCGTTCGTCGGTCCAGTAGCCCGCCGCGCGGAAGCCGTAGAACGCGGTCATCAGCGACGCCGAACCGTCGACCATCGCCGCGTCCACCACCTGCCCCTTGCCGGACGTGCGGCTCTCCAGCAGCGCGGACACGACGCCGAGGGCGAGGTAGAGCGAGCCGCCGCCGAAGTCGCCGACCAGATTCAACGGAATGACCGGCGGACCGCCCGCCTCGCCGATCGAGTGCACGACGCCGGTCAGCGACACGTAGTTGACGTCGTGGCCGGCGGCCTTGGCCAGCGGCCCGTCCTGGCCCCAGCCGGTCATCCGGCCGTACACCAGCGCAGGGTTCGCGGCCAGGCATTCGTCCGGCCCGAGTCCCAGCCGCTCCGCGACGCCCGGCCGGAACCCCTCGACCAGCGCGTCGGCCCGTTCGACCAGTCGCAGCACCGCGGCGACCGACTCCGGGCGTTTGAGATCCAACGGGACGCCGCGGCGGCCGCGGTTCATCAGCTCGAACCGCGGTTCGATCGGCGCGCCGCCGTCATAGCCGGGCGGGCGTTCGATCCGCAGCACCTCGGCCCCGAGATCGGACAGCAGCATGCAGCCGAACGGCGTCGGCCCGACGCCGCCCAGTTCGACGATCCGTACCCCCGCCAGCGGCCCGGAATGCGTGTCTCCCATCCACGGGACGCTACGCGCGCGGGCGGAGGAAACCTATTTCGCAAACCCGAAGCGGTGCTTCGGGAACTCCGAATTGATTGCGCGGGTGAGCCTGCTTACGCTACGGCAACCCCACTCGGGGACTATTCGATCACATTCCCGGTCTGCCCGCACCCATTCGGAGAGGGGCGTTCAATGACGACGCCGAAATCCCCGCCCGCACCGGAATCCGCCGGCCGTGCCAGGTCCGGCCGCCGCGCCGTGGTGGCCAGCATGGTCGGCACCACCGTCGAGTACTACGACTTCCTGGTCTACGGAGTCGCCGCCTCGCTGGTGTTCGGAAAACTGTTCTTCCCGCAGGTCGACCCCGCCGCCGGGGTTCTGCTGTCGCTGTCCACCTTCGCGATCGCGTTCGTGATGCGCCCGATCGGCGCGGCGATCTTCGGCAACCTCGGCGACCGCATCGGCCGCAAGCGCGTGTTGTTCCTGACCATGATGCTGATGGGCGTGGGCACCTTCGCCATCGGCCTGCTGCCGACCTACCGCACGATCGGCATCTTCGCGCCGATCCTGCTCGTGCTCTGCCGGCTGATCCAGGGCCTCGCTCTCGGCGGGGAACAGGCGGGCGGCTTCGTAATGAGCGTGGAAAGCTCAGGCGACAAACGACGCGGCCTGGCCGGCGCGTTCGTCAACTCCGGCGCGGGCTGGGGGCTGCTCCTGGCCAACCTGCTGTTCCTGGTGCTCAATGAACTGCCCGGCGACGCCTTCCTCACCTGGGGCTGGCGCGTCCCGTTCCTGCTGAGCGCGGTACTGGTGCTGGTCGGCCTCTACATCCGGGTCAAGCTCGACGAAAGCCCCGAGTTCGTCCGCGTGGAAAACGCGCAAGCGGTGAAGCGAGTCCCGCTCGCGGACGCGGTCAAGCGCGGCTGGCGCCCGATGATCCTGGTGATGCTGTGCTGCCTCGGCACCCACGTCAATTTCTATGTCGTCACGGTGTATTCGCTCACCTACGGCACGTCCGTGCTGCACCAGCCGAAGACCACGCTGCTGTCGATTCTGCTCATCGTGACCGCGATGTACATGTTCTCGACCCCGCTGTTCGGTCTGCTGACCGACCGGTTCGGCCGCAAGCAGGTGTTCGTCGTGTCCGCGATCGCACTGGTGCTGACGCCGTTCGCGTTCTACCCACTGCTGGGCAGTGGCAGTTACCTGCCGATGGCAGCCGGTTTCGTGCTGCTGTTCATGTCAGTCAGCGCGAACTCCGCCGCGGAGCCGACTTTCTTCGCCCTCGCGTTCCCGCCCTCGATCCGCTACAGCGCGCTCGCCGTGTCGTACGGCCTCGGCGCTGTGCTCGGCGGCTCGTTCGCCCCGCTGATTTCCGCGGCCCTGTTCAAGTCGAGCGGCAGCTGGACAACGGTCGCGATCTACAACGGCGGCGCGGCGCTGATCTCCGTCGTCGCCGGTCTGCTCCTGCGGGAGCTGCCCCGGTCGGTCAAGACGACCGTCGAGGCTCGGTCCGGTTCCGCGGAACCGGCCGTCTGATGGTCGCCGTCACGCGAGCCGGAGCGGTCGGATTGCTGGAGCTGAACCGGCCAGGGAAGTTCAACGCCTTGCGCCGCAAGGATTTCCTCGAGCTGGCCGACGGGATGGACGCATTCGAACGGCCGGGATCCGGCGTGCGAGCCGTCCTGCTGCACGCGGACGGCGACCACTTCTGCACCGGCGGCGACCTCGCCGAAGCCAAGTCGATGCTCGGCGATTCCGCCGAGCTGGACGGATTCCTTCGGCTCGTGCACGCCACGCTGGCCCGGCTGTCCGGCAGTCCGCTCCCGGTCGTGGCCGCCTGCCAGGGCATGGCCCTGGCAGGCGGCCTGGAGCTGCTCCTCTGCTGCGATGTGGTCTTCGCCGCGGACAACGCCCGGTTCGGCGACCAGCACGTGCAATACGGGCTGGTCCCGGCCTGGGGCGCGACCCAGCGGCTGCCCCGCGTCGTCGGGCCGAACCGCGCACTGGACCTGATGTATTCCGGACGCCGCATCGACGCCCCGACCGCGCTGCAGTGGGGCCTCGCAAGTTATGTCGTGCCTGTCGCCGAACTGGCCGCCGCCGCGCTCGAGTACTGCGAAACGCTCGCCGAGCGCAGCCGGCCCGCGCTGACCGCGATGAAAAGCCTCTGCCGCGCTTCCTCGGAAGAGCCGCTCGAAACCGGGCTACGCCTGGAACGCGAGGCCGTCCTGCGGGCGATGGCCGGACCCGACCCAGCCGAGGGCATCGCGGCCTTCACCGAGCGGCGGCCGCCCCGGTTCATCGGATGACCCCTGCCCTCTGTCAGGCAACGGCACGGGGGGGCGATGCGCAGGTGGCCGCAGTGGACAGTCGCACGCCATTCGCGTCAGTTCGGGCCGATACCCGATCCATCGGAGCGCTGGCCGGACAGTGTCCGGCCAGCTTCGGGGTTGATCTCCGGGGCGCGCCAGGGCAGCAGTTCCAGGCGAGTCAAGCGAGGTGTGAGGTGAACCAGTCCACCATCTGCCCGGGGTTCTCGGCGAAGTAGTTGTAACCGTCGAAACGGCGGGTGGTTCCCTCGATCCAGTGCAGCTTCTTGTCCTTCGCGCCGAGGTTGTCGTAAATGCCTTGAACGTCCTCGGGCCGGGTGCTGGAGTCGTGGTGGACCTGGGCGATGAGCGTCGGCACGGTGACGTCTTTCGCATGATTCAGCGGGGACAGCTCGTCCAGGTCGAAGCCGGTGAGGTTCTTCAGCTCCACCTCCAGCAGGCCGATCCCGCCGGGCACCTGAGCCAGTGCGGTTTCCGCGAGAGCGCGGAGCGACACGGGTTGAACGGCGACGAAAGCCGGAATACCGTCGAACACCTCGGGGTGCTTGGACATCGCGACGATCGTGGAGTCCGCTCCCAGGCACCGGGAGAGGAGGGCAATGCGCGAAGTGCCGATGCCCATGCGCTCACGGCCGTAGCGCACCGATCCGATCACGTCGCGGTATTCGAACAGGCCGATGCCGACGAGGCCGCCGTTGGCCGCGCCGCTACGGCCGTGGTTGCGCAGGTCATACGCCAGAACGTTGTAGCCGGCGTCGTGGAGGTTCTTGCAGTCCGGCAGGAAGTTGACCTCGAAGTCCGCGAAGGGAGTGGCGTAGGCGGGAAGGTGCCCGGGGTAGCCGTAGCGGTTGCAGGGCATGGGGTGGTTGGCGATGACGAGCTTGTCGGAGTCGGCCGGGATGAACCAGCCTTCGAGCGGCGTGCCGTCCTGCGAAGGGAAGCTGACATCTTCGTAGGCGAGGCCGTACTCGTCAGGACGACGCAGCACCGGGACGCGCCGGGTGTAGGCGAACCCCTGCGCCAGCGCGGAAGCGATCGCCTCAGGAGAAGTGGCGGTGGTCATCAGTGAACTCCAGACGGCTTAACAGGATGAGGGACGCGTCGACCGCACGGCATGCGCAGAACGGCCCCTCCGACAGGACGAAGGGGCCGTTTGCCGAAACGGCCGGCCCGTTGGCGGGGCCGGACCGCTCAGAGGTGCTTCCGGTAGAAGGGGATGAGTGCCTCCAGAGCAGGCCCGACGGCCTCGGGCTTGTCGTAGAGGTCGTAGTGGGAGACGTCCGGGATGATCAGGAGCTGCTTGTCCTTCGAGGCGGCGAGGTCGAAGACGGTGTGCCCGTCCCGGTAGGCGCCGAATTCCCCCGGCTTGTTGCCGACGACCAGCAGCAGCGGCTGAGTGAGCAGCTTGTCCGCGAGGTGGTAGGCGTCGAAGCCGATCGTGGGCGCCAGGGACGAGAACAGCCACAGGTTCGTCGCGTGCGGGTGGGCTCCACGCGGCGTCTTGTAGTACTCGGTGGCCTCCGCGACGTCGATGTGCATCGGCGGCACGAGACCCAGTTCATTGGCCTTCTCGACCGACGGCGGCAGCGAGCTGTCGCGTCGCTGTTCGCCGCCGCGGGCTTCCGCGGTGCGCTGCTTCGCGACCGCTTCCAGTGTCGTGATGGCCGCGTCCGGGGACATGTCGCCCTCGCGCATCAGGCGGCCCAGGTTGACGCCGGTCACGGTCGCGACCGCCTTGAACCGGCGCTCGGTCATCGCGGCGGACCAGGTGTAGCCGCCGCCGGCGCACATGCCGAACACCCCGATGCGGTCCTCGTCCACGTAGTCGAGGGTGACCAGGTAGTCGGCAGCGCAGCGGAAGTCCTCCACCCGCACAGTCGCGTCTTCGAGCTGGCGTGGCTCGCCGCCGCTGCCGGCCTGGTAGCCCGCGTCGAAGGCGAGTACGACGAAGCCCGCTTCGGCGAAGGCCTTGCCGTAGACCGAGCCGGAGGTCTGCTCCTTGCAGCTCCCGACCGGGTGGGCGCTGACGATGGCCGGGTACTTCTGCGCCGGGTCGAACCCGGGCGGGAAGTGGATGTCCGCGGCGACGTCCACGTTCTTGTTCTTGAAAGTGACGGTTTCGATGTTTTCCACGACTGACGCCTCCTGGAAGTGCATTCGATTCCGCAGCCAGAGGGCTGGAACGTTTGCTCAATCCGGACTGTCTCATCTGAGCGGCGATCGTGCGGGGCATCTGAGGGGCAGAGATCTCTACCCCCTTCCCGGAACCTGACCGCGAGAGAAACGGGATACCTCATGCGCACGAACCAGCACGCCAGGGACAACGCGCTCGGCGACTTCCTCCGGGCCCGACGGGCTGACATTTCCCCCGATCAGGTGGGATTTTTGAACACCGGACACCCGCGCCGCGTCGCTGGTCTGCGACGGGCGGAAGTCGCGAAGCTCGCGTCGATCAGCACCGAGTACTACACCCGGATCGAACAAGGCCGGCTCCCGCCGTCCACCGGCGTGCTCGGCTGCATCGCCGACGCACTCCGGCTGGACGCCGACCAGGTGCATTACCTCCACCAGCTCGCTGACCGAAGCACCAACTCCCCCACGGTCGGCGAGTTACAGCCGCAAAGCGTGCATCCGCAGACACTGCGCCTCGTGCGCAGCATGAACGACGCCCCGGCCCTGGTGCTCGGGCGGCATATGAACATCCTGGCGTGGAATCCACTGGCCGCCGCCCTGTACACAGACTTCGGGGCGCTCCCCGCAGCTGAGCGCAATCTGCTGAGACTCACGTTCCTCCACCCAGGAGTCCGCGCGCTCTACACCGACCAGGACTGGGAGGAGAATTCGCGTCTGTGCGTCGCTTTCGCCCGCATGGACGCCGCCTCCTCGCCGGCCGACCCCGAACTCGACCGCCTGGTCGAGGACTTGTGCGCCGGGAACGACGACTTCCGCCGCCTGTGGGCATCCCATCAGGTCGCGCTCAAGACGTTCGGCACCAAGCGCTACCAGCACCCGGTCGCCGGAGAGCTGATCATGGACTGGCAGATGCTCACCTGCCCCCACGACCCCGAGCAATCCGTCGTGTTCATGTCCGCGGCCCCGGGGTCCGCCACCGAGAACGGGCTGCGCCTCCTCTCCGCCTGGGCCGCGGGTCGGTCGAATCAAGCTGGGACAGAAACACCGCCTCAGCACGAATCGAGGCCTGATTTGCCGCCCCTCGGCGACCCAGGCGGACACTCATGACAGCGGCGCTCTCCGTTGCGCTGCCTGCCCGAGGACGCCCGCTATGCCCTGGCGAAACGCGGATCTGGGGTGGGCTGCTGGCAGATGCCTCCCCACGCCCCCGTTCCTTAAAGTGGAGGAATGGACATTTCGCGACAAGTCAGGGAATTCCTGATGACGCGGCGCGCCAAGGTGACCCCCGAGCAGGCAGGGCTGCCGCCCGGAGGAGGCAAGCGCCGGGTCGACGGGCTGCGCCGCGAGGAGGTCGCCGTGCTCGCCGGCGTGAGCACCGAGTACTACGCCCAGATCGAACGCGGTGACATCGCCCGCGCCTCGGAGGAGATCTTGCACGCCATCGCCACCGCCCTGCAGCTCGACGAGGTCGAACGGCAACATCTGCTGGATCTCTCCCGCGCCGCGGGCCCCCGCTCGCGCCGCCCCGCGCCGGCAGGCAAGATCCACGCCAATGTGCGGCAGCTGATGGACGCGATGCCGGGACTGCCCGCGTCGATCCACAACGGACGCCTCGATCTCCTCGCGACGAACTCATTGGGCCGGGCTCTGTACTCCGAGATTTACAACCGTCATCGCGGTACGGGACTCCCGAACCTGGC
Organism: Amycolatopsis sp. VC5-11; assembly: GCF_037034185.1. Classification (NCBI taxonomy): domain Bacteria; kingdom Bacillati; phylum Actinomycetota; class Actinomycetes; order Pseudonocardiales; family Pseudonocardiaceae; genus Amycolatopsis; species Amycolatopsis sp. VC5-11. Next base: position 39,452 of record NZ_JBAGKF010000032.1, read on the forward strand.
CCGTTACGTATTCCTCGACGAGCACAGCCACGAAACGTTCCCCGAATGGAACGCGGTGGCCGAGGACACCGTGGCGACCCTGCAAGCCGAATCGGCGCGTACGCCTCGGGCGAAGGCCTTCGTCGAACTGATCGGACAGCTCTCCACCGCCAGCCTGGAGTTCCGCACGATGTGGGCTACTCGCAACGTATCCGTTCACCGGCGCGGAAAGAAACGCATCCAGCACCCCGTCGTCGGGGAAATCGTCCTGAACTACGAATCGCTGGAACTGCCCGGCGCCGCCGGTCTTCAGATGGTGACGTTCCTGCCTGAACCGGGCTCGCCTGCCGAAGACGCCTTGCGACTGTTGGGCAGTTGGAATACCCCCTCGCCGGATGCGCGCGACGCCGATGCGGCAGTCGGGATCCAGACTCGCACCGAGAGTGATTAGAGATCAGAGCACAGCGACGAGGCTCTCGGTGCTGGCGGGCCAGCCAACAGCCGAGCTGCTCACCCGCACGTTGCCGGGATCGTCGGCGACATCCCCGGAGGGTTCGGCGTATATCGCGATAGCCATGAGATCGTCCGCCGTGCCCGCACGGACAAGGAGGAACCCGCCGTGGTCAGGGGATAGTCGTACTACGACCTGCACGAAGGGGACGAGCCCGTCGTCCATGGTCTGGCCCGCCGGTCAAGTCGCCTTCGAGCCGGGGACCGCATTCGCGGCGGAATCTCGGTCAGCACTCCCAGAAGCCCTGTTTCTCCAGCAATGCCACCGCGCGCTCACCACCATCGGAGAAGTGCTTCTCCACGATCGACCGAGTACGCGCCGCCGACCGGGCGCTCAGCGCGTTCAGGATCCGGCGCTGGTCGTCCGCGGCTTTATCCGGTCAGTCGGCGTGTGCCTCGTAGAAACCGTGCGACACCGTCTTCGACAGCATGCCCAGCAGCGAGATCAGCCGCCGGGAGTCGGCGACGTAGTTGATCCTGGGGCGGAACTCGAAGTTGAGCCGCTCCTCCGCCGCCGGGTGCGGTTCGGCAGCCACCGGCATCCTTCCGAATCAGGACAAACTTCGCAGAGAACGTCGCTTCGTGTCTGGCCCGATCGACCTTGTTCGACTCGGCTCACCGCCGAGACGACAGCATCACGCCGAACCGCCGACCCCGTCACGACATCCCCAAGGCGCGGTGCCAGACCCGGACCGGACCAAGCGACACAACCTGGCATTTGCGAGCCCGAGACCTCCACCGCACGACGACACCGGCCAACACACCACGCCCCGCGACCACACGAAAAGGTCTTGCCTGACATCACTCGGCACCACCCGACAGGTCAGGCCGTGGACTCTTAACCAGCGGGTTCGGGGTTCGAGTCCCTGATGGCGCACCCACATCCCCAGGTCTTGTGATTCATCGACCTGGGGATTTTGGTTTTCTGGAGGGTTTTCTTCCGGTTCTGGATTGTCCATTGTGGTCGTTGGCGAGCCCGAGACTTCTCGCCGACTGCTGCGGGATGATCGCCGCCGTCGCTTCCGCCGCCGCGAACGCCACCTGAGGCAAGACCGTCGTGTAGGTGTCGGAGGTGACGGTGATCGAGGAATGCCGCAGCATCCTGTGAGTGCCGAGAACTGTGTCACGTCATGCGACCTGCTGATATTCATGGATCAGTCCGCCGAGCCGATCACGACGCCGAACCCGCCCCGAGCCGGTCATGCGGCCGGGTACCGAGACTTGATCGGGCGGCCGTTGATGCAAGGAGCGATGAGGTCGATGGGGGTTGAAGTAATCGACATACTCGGCCAGCACTTGCTCCAGATGAAGGTGCCGTCGTGGCAGGAGATGGCCCCAGGCGTATAAATCGAGGCCGGGGAAGATCGTCTCGACGAAGAACGCGATGCCGTCCATGGTGGACAGCGGGCCGACCACCTTGCCCGTAGGTGTCCATTAGCCAGCGCAATAGGATGTCCATCGCGGACCTGCGGATCATGTCCAACAGTGCGCCGACCGCGAACAGCGCTCCCGCCCGCCTGAGCCGACCGCGTTCCGCCGCTCCGCGACCAACGTCAGCGCAGGCATCCCCGAACGACAACTGCCCCAGGACTAGCGCCCCGGACGGATTCCCGTCCGGAGTGAGCACGCCAGGCAGTTCGTCGGGCCGGCTGTTCGTGTTGAGCGGGCGCACGGGCTCGTGGCGGGGGAACGTGATCCGGCCGCGGCCAGGCCTCGCAGGCTCATACGCGCGCAACGTCGCGATGCCGCTGCCGAAAACCGACATGCGCCGCCGACATTTCAACCGCGAGTGTCGTGGCTAGCACCATCGTCCGCTGTCCTTGTTCAGACGATGCCCTTGCGGACAGACCATCAAGAACGCACAGCTCGGCCAGCCGGTCGGGCGATCCTGCGGACGGGCCGGCTGAAGAGTCCCGCCGCGGCGCACATAAGCAGCGCGGCCGTACACACGAGGGTCCCGGCTTGAGGTCCGAGCGCGTGGGCAACCGAGCCGATGATGTTGTTGGTCGCCAACAGGGTCACACTCTGGATCACCGAGAGGATTGCCTGTACACGAGCGAGATGAGTATCAGGAGCGGCGCTGAGGAGCAGCGGGCTGAGGTGGCTGACGAACATGCCGCTCGCCGCGCCGACGCCTAACGCGCCCGTGATGGCCATTGGCAGCGCTGGCGCGAGGCCAACCGCCAGTTCGCCCACGGCGACCACCGCCAGCGCGAGCGCGGCAACAATGCCGGAGCGGGCGAAGATCCCGCGGCGACTGATGATCAGGGTTACGACGATCGTGCCCATGCTCTGGGCTCCGACCACAAACCCCGCACCGGTCGAACCCCATCCGTGCTCTCGCGCCAGCAGCGGGATCAGCAAAGTTGCAAAAGGCAGCACGAATCCCGCCGCGCCCGCGACGAGCAACAGGACGGGTCCCAGTCCGGAGGTCCTGACCGCGACCTGGATCCCTTCCCACACCTCGCGCAGGATGTGCTTGCGCTGCGCGGGCGACGGCGGGGTGAACGGCGGACGCACCACAACCAGCACGACCAGTACCACGGCGAAGGTGATCGCGTCGGCCCATGCCGCTGCGGAGAGCCCGGCGAATGCCACCAAGGCACCACCGATAGGAGCACCGACCAGACTAATCACCTGCGTTCCGCTCTGACGAAGCGCGACTGCCCGCGGGAGCAATTCGGGCTCGACGAGCCGGCGGGGCATCGATCCGGACGAGGGCAGGTAGAAGGCGTCGTTTGTGCCGACTATGAGGGCAGCTATCACGAGAATGGCCAACGGTGCCCCAGCTGCCCCCGACACGACAGCCAGTGTTACGGCGACAACCAGCATCACGGCATCACCGACGATCATGACCTGTCGGGCACCGAGCCGATCGCCGACGGCGCCGCCGAACAAGAGCAGAATCGTCCGCGGCAGCGCGACCGCCGACAGAATCCAACCGGACGCCAGGCCGCCGTGAGCCGAGGCCGCCCACCCCAATGCGAAGTACAAAGCGGCGTCGCCGAGTTGCGACACCAGAGCACCGCCCAGCCAGACGTGAAAAATGCGGGGAAGCACGGCTTTCTCCGCTGTACTGGACGATGCTGTCACCACGAATCTCCCCCAGTGGTGCACGTGCGCGATGGGCATTCCGGCCGTCGGAAGCCATCCACAGCGTGCTCGACCTCGGCTGCAAATACCAAGAGCCACCAATCATATCCACGGCGTGCGGACAGCATTACAGCGAAAGGGGGCCCGGGTCCGCCGGGAGCCCAACCGGGACTGTGATGCTTGGTCTGCCTTCGACGTTGGCAGGGATCGTGAACGGCGCGAACTCAGCTTGCGCTGCTACAGCAGCCACCGGGTCGGAACGCCGCAGCTCACCGATCGCCAGTTTCGGACGCGAACAGCCGGGACCGAGCTCGACATCCACTCGGTTGTGGGCAGCGTCCAGCAACGCGACCTCGCCTGATAGGTCGGCCGGCACCACAGCGGCTCCGAGCCGCCGCAGTAGCCTGGTCACCTCCTGCAGATCGTTCTCGCGTCCGACAGGGACCGGCAGTTGCGCGACATATGCGACCCAGGCCGTGAAATAAGCGGCGGTCGCTTCTTCACTCAACCGAATGTCGGTTTCGACCAGTTCACGCCCGGCCCTCTCGAGCGCGTCGGCTGCGGCACGCACGGCAGCGCGGATCCGGGGATCGACCGACGCGAGTATTGCGTCCGAGCACACGCGCCCACGCGCTGGCGCTTCTGTTGCGGCTCAGGGCGAAGGTATCCGAACGCCGCCGGGGCTATACGGGCATCAGCATGTCACGGAGAAGTATTCGGAACATCCCACCCGGCTCACTCCGCTACAACCCGACCTCAGGCCAACCGTTGAGCACTTAACTGAGGACGCCGAC
>NZ_JBAGKF010000033.1:0-43234 GCF_037034185.1 Amycolatopsis sp. VC5-11
ATCCCACGCACCGAACGCCACATTGGGTGCGTCACATGCACCCAATGCCACATTGGGGCGCTACCCCCACCACCAGCCGCAGCCGGTGCACCCAACGAGCGAGGCACCCAGCCCCTCCCCCGCACCCCGATACGAAGCTCCCCTGCGGTCGGTGGGTGCTTGTCAAGGCATCTTTCCCGCCTTGACAAGCACCCACCGACCGTCAGCACAATCAAGCTTCGGGGTGCCCCACGCACACCCGAACCAATGTCGCCCCCAGGCGACGAGGTAGGGCTATCCCCCGCCCCACCACACAGGCCACCCCGCTACCCGCCACTCATACAACCGGGCAAACTCACCAAGGTGACCACCACCAAGCAACCCCACCCAGGTCACCTAACCCCTGCCCAACTCCGCCACCTCTGGCCAGCAACCCCCCGCCAGACCCTGACCGAAGCAACCTGGATAGCCACAACCGGCCTGCTCCCACTGCTCTCCGTAGTCATCCTCCTGGCAGCGACAACCCTCGGCCTAGCCCTAACCCCGGTCTTCCTAGGCCTCCTAATCCTCACCACAGTCCTGAAAACCGCCAATCTCCTAGGCAGCCTCCACCGCCGCCTAGCCGCCAAACTCCTCAACCTCCCCCTCCCGCCCCCACCGAGAACCACCCTCAAACCCGGCCTCTGGAACTGGCTAACGGCCCGCCTCTCCGACCGAACAGCCTGGCGCTCCGTCGCCTACCTCCTGGTCCGCCTCCCCGCCGCCCTCCTGGCCCTCCTGGGCACCGGCACCCTCGGCTTCTACGGCTTGGCCTCCTTCACCTACCCCTTCACCTGGCTCCTCGAGACCAGGCCCGGCCACGGCCTCCCGGTCTTCAACATCCAGAGCGACAACTGGATCGGCTCGCTGGTCTGGTGCGTCTCCGGCATCCTGATCCTGGCCGTCTGGCCCGCCGTGGTGCACCTCGTCGCCGGAGCGGACCGCCTCCTCCTCCGTCTGCTGGTAGCCGACCCAAGCCTGCGCGAACGTGTCCGTTTCCTCGAAGAAACCCGCGCCACCGCGCTGGACGAAGCAGCGGAACAACTCCGCCGCATCGAACGCGACCTCCACGACGGCGCCCAAGCCCAGCTGGTCGCCATGGCCATGAAACTGGGACTGGCAAAGGAAGAACTAGCCACCGACCAGGTCAACCTCGACCAGATCCGCACCCTGGTCGACGCCGCGCACAGCAACGCCAAACAAGCCCTCACCGAATTGCGCGACCTGGCCCGCGGCATCCACCCCGCGGCACTGGACAAAGGCCTGAGCCTCGCACTGTCCACATTGGCCAGTTCCGCCGATTTCTCCGCGAAAGTCACCGTGGAACTGAGCCGCCGTCCGCCACCGTCGCTGGAAACGATCGTCTACTTCGCCGCCGCCGAACTCATGACCAACGCGTCCAAACACGGCGCCGGACGCTGCACCGTCCTGGTCGAAGACCGCGAAGACGTCCTGCGCCTGACCGTAATCGACCACGGCTCCGGCGGCGCCGCGATCATCCCCGGCGGCGGACTGTCCGGCATCGCCGAACGCCTCCGCCCAGCCGACGGAGAACTGACCGTGTCGAGCCCGCCCGGCGGCCCGACCGTCGTCACCGCCACGCTCCCGCTGCCCCGCTAAACTCGGTGAAATGAGGGGGAAACCGTGCGGATCGTGATCGCGGAGGACTCGGCCATTCTGCGTCAGGGTCTCGTCGAATTGCTGGGCCTGCGCGGCCACGAGGTAGCGGCGGCGGTGAAGAACGCCGACGACCTCCGCGCCGCCGTCCGCGAGCACCGGCCCGATGTGTCCATTGTGGACATCCGGATGCCGCCGACCCACACCGACGAAGGCCTGCGCGCGGCGATCGACCTGCGCGCCGAACGGCCTGGCTGCGCGATTCTGGTGTTCTCGCAGTACGTCGAGACCAACTACGCCAAGCAACTCCTCGCCGGGGAAGCAGGCGCGGTCGGCTACCTGCTGAAGGACCGCGTCGCCGAGGTGTCGGACTTCCTCACCGCGCTGGAACGCGTAGCCGCTGGCGAGACGGTGCTCGATCCGGAAGTCGTCCGCCAGCTGTTCGCGACCACCGGCCAGGCTGGTCCGCTCGCCGAGCTGACGCCGCGCGAACGCGAGATCCTCGGGCTGATGGCGCAGGGCCGGTCGAACTCGGCGATCGCGGCGGAGGCGTTCCTGTCCGCGGGCTCGGTCGAGAAGTACGTGACGAGCATCTTCGGCAAGCTGGGCCTGCCGCCGTCGGACGGGCACAACCGGCGCGTCCTCGCCGTGCTCCGCTACCTCGATTCCTGACGCCTACCCTGACGGTATGTACTCCACCGAGATCGAAGTGCACACCGGCAACACAGCGGTCGTGCACAACCTGACCCGGGAGGCCGAGAGGTTCCTGCGCGACGCCGACGCCACCGACGGCCTGCTGCACGTGTGGGTGCCGCATGCGACGGCCGGGCTCGCGGTGCTGGAAACCGGCGCGGGCAGCGACGACGACCTCCTCGCCGCGCTCGACGATCTGCTCCCCCGCGACAACCGCTGGCGCCACCAGCACGGCACCGGCGGACACGGCCGCGACCACGTGCTCCCGGCGTTCCTCCCGCCGTACGCGACCGTGCCGGTGCTCGGCGGCGTGCTGCTGCTCGGCACCTGGCAGTCGGTGTGTTTGGTGGACACGAACGTCGACAACCCCGTCCGCCGGGTCCGCTTCAGCTACCTCACCGGCTGAGCCCGCCGTAGCATCGCGGACGTGACAGCCATTCGCACGCACCGGCTGGTGCTCTGGGACATCGACCACACGCTCGTCGACTACACCGGGCTGGGCATCGGCTGGTACGGTGCCGCGCTCGCCGCCGCGACCGGCACGGAGTTCCGCACGCCGCCGAATTTCGGCGGCCGGACCGAACGCGCGATCACGGCCGACGTGTTGGCGATGCACGGGATCGAGCCGGACGAGGAAACCATCCAGCGGATGTGGCGGGAGCTGATCGCGGCCGTCGAACGCGCCCGGGAAACGCTGCCCGAGGAAGGCCGGGCGCTCGACGGCGCTGCGGCCGTGCTCGCTGACTTCGCCGGCCGCGAGGGAGTCGTGCAGAGCCTCATCACCGGGAACCTGCCGGAGATCTCGCTGCACAAACTCGCCGCGCTCGGTCTCGACGAACATCTCGATCTGGAGATCGGCGGCTACGGTTCGCTTTCGGCCCGCCGCGCGGATCTCGTCCCGCACGCCGTCAAAGCGGCGGAAACGAAGCATGGCACGGAATTTCCTGCTGAATCCGTAGTAATCCTCGGCGACACTCCGCACGACATCGAGGCCGCGCTCGAATACGGCGCGGTAGCGATCGGCGTTGCTACCGGCCGGTTTTCCGCCGAACAACTGACCGGAGCCGGTGCGCACACGGTTTTGCCGAATCTCGCCGACCTTTCCGCCGTCCGCGCGGCAGTGCTCGGAACGCCGTGAGGCAAGCGACCGGAATCACTCGTTCGGGCGGCTTTCGGCGTCAACCCCTACTCCGGGTCGGAGGCACCGCTTACTAGCCGAACGCCAGCCCCTTTCCGCTGGTGAGAGCGTTGCCGCACACCGCGGGTCAGTCTTGGGACCAGGGTCGGGTCCCCCTGGGGTAGCAGTCCCTTAGGGGGAGAAGTAGGTCCGACGGCCGATGACCGCTTAAGATCGCCGCGCCAAACTTTCCCCATGACGATCGCACAGGGGGGAACCGGCCTCACGGCCGGAGAGGCACGCGGGCGGCTAGCAGTGCTGTGGCACCGGATTCCGTTCACGACGACCGTGGTGCTCGCCATCTTGATCGTGGGGGTCGCGACCGGTTCGCTCTGGCACGCCGCCGAGCACCAGCACGCTTTCCACTATTACGCCTACGGCCTTCCCTCGCTCGAACACGGACGCTGGTGGACGCTGTTCACCGGCCCGTTCTACGCCCTGCGCCCCTGGTTCTACCTGCCGATGGCGGGCAGTTTCGCGCTGATGGCCGGATTCGCCGAATGGCACCTCGGCACCCGGCGGGCGATGGCGGTGACCATCGGCGGGCAATTGGTGTCGACGGTCGTGGCGGTGCAGTTCCTCGAGCTTTCCCGCAATTCCGGCTGGGCCTGGGCCGATCGTATCGCCGGCACGCTCGACGTCGGCTTCTCCGGCGGTGCGCTCGCCGCGATCGCCATCACCAGCGCGACCCTGCGGACGCCGTGGCGGCTGCGCCTGCGAGCCGGGCTGTGCGTGTACGCCGGGGTGGCGATCGTCTATGTCGGCACGCTCGCCGATCTCGTGCATTTCTTCGCACTCGTTCTCGCGCTTCCGCTGGGCCGACGCCTCGCCGGGCCCGCCGCGCGCAACGCCAACAAGCCGTCGCTGCGCGAATGGCGACTGCTCGCGTCGGCCGGGCTGGTGCTGCTGGTCGTCGCCGAAGTGGTGATGTGGCTGGTGCCCGGCGACGGACCGTTCGGCTCGTCCGACTCGATCTCGATGTCCGGCAACGAACTCATCCCGCTGTGCCTGATCGCGGTGCCGATCCTCAACGGGCTGCGCCGGGGTTCGCGGTTCGCCTGGCGGTGCGCGATCACGCTGTGCGTGCTCGCCGCGTCGCAGATGGCGGTGCTGGCCGGGGTCGTCGCGATCACGCAGGTCGTCCGGCAGGAAGCCGAACTCAGCAACCCGCCGCTGTTCATTGTGGACAATCTCTTGTGGGGCGTGGAACTGGTGCTGCTGATCTCCGCGCGGCGCGCGTTCCGCGTGCCCTCGCGGCGCAGGCGGCGCAAGCTGTTCCGCGGCGGTCCGGACCCGGCCTTCGCCCGGCTTCTGCTGGGCCGCAACGGCGGCAGCACCATCTCGTGGATGACGACGTGGCCGCAGAACACCTACTTCGTCGCCTCCGACGGTGCTTCGTACCTGGCCTACCAGCGGCACGCCGGCGTCGCGGTGGCGCTCGGCGACCCGGTCGCGCCGGACGGGACGAGCGACCGCACGCTGCGGGAATTCGCCGCGATGTGCGAGAACACCGGGCTCGTGCCGTGCGTTTTCTCGGCGACCGCGGGAACCGCCGCGCAGACCGCGAAACTGGGCTGGCAGCACGTGCAGGTCGCCGAGGACACGTTGGTGGACTTGGAAAACCTCGAATTCCGCGGCAAGGCCTGGCAGGACGTGCGGACCGCGCTGAACCGCGCGAAGAAGGACGGGATCGAGTTCCGGCTCGTGCGGCTGGCCGAGCAGCCGTGGTCGATCCGCGACCAGGTGCGCGCGCTGTCCGAGGAGTGGATCTGCGACAAGGGCCTGCCGGAAATGGGCTTCACGCTCGGCGGCGTGGACCAGGCGATGGACCCGGCGACCCGGGTCGGCCTCGCGGTCGACGCCGACGGCACGGTGCACGGCGTGACGTCGTGGCTGCCGGTGCACACCGGCGACGGCGAGGTCGGCGGCTGGACGCTCGACGTGATGCGCCGCCGCACCGGCGGATTCCGGCCGGTGATGGAGTTCCTGATCGCCTCGGCCTGCCTGGCGTTCCGCGAGGAGGGCGCGCAGTTCGTGTCGCTCTCGGGCGCGCCGCTGGTCCGCAGCAACGACAGCACGCCGCGGCAGATGGTCGACCGGATGCTGGACGCGCTGGGCTCGATGATGGAGCCGTACTACGGATTCCGTTCCCTGCACGCGTTCAAGGCGAAGTTCCAGCCGCGGCACGAGCCGCTGTACCTCGCTTACCGCGACGAGGCCGATCTGCCGCGGATCGGGATCGCGCTCGGCCGCGCGTATCTGCCGAACGCCGGGCTGATGGACTTCGCGAAGCTGGCGCTGCGCCGTCAGCGCGTGGTCGGCGGCGGCGTGGTCGTGGACCGGTCCGCGGCCGGGACGCCGCGGTAACTGTGCAGAATCCGGACGAGGTCGTCCCGGGACGCGGAGCCCGGGCGGCCTTGTTCGGAATACGCGACCAGCACGGCCGACTTTTCGCCGGCGGTGAGCGCGAGCGCCCCGACCAGCGCGCTCTTTGGCTGGCACGGCGCGTTGCTCGGGGCGACCTCGGCAACCACGAGCGTGCCCTCGCGGCTTTCGTTCTCGATCTTGACTTCGGTTTTCTCCGGAGCACCAGGCGTCACCTTCGCGGCCGGAGCGCCTTCGCCGGTGTACGCGCTGACGCCCAGGTCGGTGACGGCCTTACGGGCGGCTTCAGCGGCGTCACTGGTCTTCTCGGTGGTGAAACCCGAGCCGCCGATCTGGCCGACCGGATCTTCCTTGCAGCTGCCCTTGCCGAGGAACGCGCTGGTGGACAGGTTGATGCCGGGCGATCCGGCGACCGGGTCCCAGCCGTGCAGCGTGGTCGGAGCCGGTTCCCAGGACGGCGGCACGTCGTACGCGTAACTGCCGTCCTTGCCCGCCACTGACTGCCAACCCGCGACCACCGGCGGCACGACGACACGGGGGTCCGGCTGGTACGTGTACGGGGCGCGCGGAGTGTCGTCCGTGCTGGCGGAATGGCGGCTGTTGGCGGAGAAGACGTTGTAGCCGAACACCCCGATCAGGATGACGATCGGGACCGCCTTGACCAGGCGGAGATTGGTCTTGCGGGGCGTCCCTCGCCGCAACTGCGCCGGGGTGAGGGACTGCCGCATCGGGTCGGCCCGCGGCTCCGGGGCTGGTTCGGACGGCGCCGGGTCCGGTTTCCCGTACCCGGCGCTCGGGAACTTCGGCGCGTCGGACGGCTCGTACCCGCCGAAGCCGCTCAGCGCGGCGTTGTCCCGGTACCCGCCGTCGTCGCGGCGTTTGCGCCCGAACCAGCCCACCGGCTTCAGCCGCGGACGAGCTTCGCGAGGTGGTCGACGACCGAGTCGACGGCGATTTCCTCGCGTTCGCCGGTGCGCCGGTCCTTGACCTCGACCAGCCCGTTCGCGAGGCCACGGCCGACGACGAGGATCGTCGGGACGCCGACCAGCTCCGCGTCGGCGAACTTCACGCCCGGGGTGGCCTTGCGGTCGTCGAGGATGATTTCGAGGCCGGCGGCGTCGAGTTCGGCGGCGATCTTCTCCGCGCCCTCGCGCACCGTCTCGTCCTTGCCCGCGATGACCACGTGCACGTCGAACGGCGACACCTCGCGCGGCCACACGAGGCCCTGCTCGTCGTGGTTCTGCTCGGCGAGCACGGCGACCAGGCGGGAGACGCCGACGCCGTAGGAGCCCATGGTGATGCGGACCGGCTTGGAGTCCGGGCCGAGCGCGTCGACCTCGAAGGCATCGGTGTACTTGCGGCCGAGCTGGAAGATGTGCCCGATCTCGATGCCGCGCGCGGCGACGAGCGTGCCGTGCCCGTCCGGCGACGCGTCGCCCTCGCGCACCTCGGCGGCCTCGATGGTGCCGTCCGGGGTGAAGTCGCGGCCCACGACCAGGTCGAGCACGTGGTGGTCGCGCTCGTCGGCGCCGGTCAGCCAGGCAGTGCCCTCGACCACGCGCGGGTCGACGAGGTAGCGGACCCCGTTCTCCTGCAACGCCTTCGGGCCGATGTAGCCCTTGACGAGGAACGGGTTCTTCGCGAAGTCGGCTTCTTCGAGCAGCTCCACCTCGGCGGGTTCGAGCGCGGCTTCGAGGCGCTTGAAGTCCACCTCGCGGTCGCCCGGGACGCCGATGCCGAGCAGCTCCCACTCCTTCGCGCCCGGCTGGCGCGTCTTGACCAGGACGTTCTTCAGCGTGTCCGCCGCGGTGAACTCGCGGCCGAGCCCGGCGGCGTTGAAGAACGCGACGAGGGTCTCGATGGTCGGCGTGTTCGGCGTGTGGTGGACCTGCGCCTCGGGCAGCCCCTCGAGCGGGCGGGCAGCGGGCGCGGGCGTGACGACCGCTTCGACGTTCGCCGCGTAGCCCGACTCGGTGCTGCGGACGAAGGTGTCCTCGCCGTTCTCCGCGACCGCCAGGAACTCCTCGGACGCCGAACCGCCCATCGCGCCGGACGTGGCGGACACGATGACGTACTCGATGCCGAGCCGGTCGAACAGCTTGATGTAGGCGTCCCGGTGCTTCTGGTACGAGCTGGCGAGGCCTTCATCGTCGAGGTCGAAGGAGTAGGAGTCCTTCATGACGAACTCGCGGCCGCGCAGGATGCCCGCGCGGGGACGCGCCTCGTCGCGGTACTTGGTCTGGATTTGGTAGAGCGTGACCGGGAAGTCCTTGTAGGAGCTGTACTCGCCCTTCACGGTGAGCGCGAACAGCTCCTCGTGGGTCGGGCCGAGGAGGTAGTCGGCTCCCTTGCGGTCCTTGAGGCGGAAGAGCGTGTCGCCGTACTCGGTCCAGCGGTTGGTGGCCTCGTAGGGTTCGCGGGGCAGCAGCGCGGGGAACTGGATCTCCTGCGCGCCGATCGCGTTCATCTCCTGGCGCACGGTCTCCTCGACCCGGCGCAGCACGCGCAGCCCGAGCGGCAGCCACGAGTAACCACCCGGGGCGACCCGGCGGACGTAGCCGGCGCGTACCAGCAGCCGGTGGCTGGGTACCTCGGCGTCCGCCGGATCCTCGCGCAGCGTGCGGAGGAACAACGACGACATCCTGGTGATCACTGGGAACTCCCTGCGCTGAGCGGGCCTTAGACGTTTCGCACAGAGTAGTCAACCCCCTGGCCGCGACGCATGCGGGTTATCGGCGGACGCCGTTTTTGTCGGTGGTCGCGGTTAGCGTGCGGGCATGGGTTTGGAAATGGGCATGATCACCGTCGACTGCGCCGAGCCGCAGCGCCTGGCGGAGTTCTGGACGGCGGCGTGGGCGTTGCTTCGGGCCCATCCGCGGCCGCCGGGCGTCCTCATGCGTCGAGCAGGGCCCGCTTGGCTCCGACGCCGGGGCTTGTAGCGCGTCGCCCTTGAGCCCGACCCGGGCCAGGGCTTCGGCGCACTGGAACTCGGTGTAGGTGCGCAGGCCGATGTTCACCCATTCGTCCCGCCGACACAGCCTCGAGGCTACGCAGAGACTGCGGTGCCGCCCCGCCGCCGGGGCTACAGCTACCGGCGGCGCTATTACGCCGAGCGGTATCGACCCGCTGCACCTGTTCGTTGAGGGGTTGGCGCATGACCCCGGCCGCACCCGCCCAGCACCACCAGTTCAGCAGGTGCGGGTGCGGTCTACCTGCGCGATATGTCGCGAGGAGGTGCCGCAGTCAGCGGCACGTTGCCACTGCGGTGAGCTCTTCTGCACGCCCCACGTGGACCGTTCACAAGCTTGCTGGGCCTGATGATGTATCCCGAGGACGCACAAGAACGCTGGCCGGGCCAATTCCGCCTCGACAACGCCGACCGCCGCCACGAATCGCCCGAGCAACCGCATCCCGGGCTGTGCCAGCACGAGCGATGCGCGTGGAAACACGAAAACGGAGCGTCTCGCCCCATCTGATCGCCCGGTCGCCGCACCCGATACCGGTGCGGCGACCGGGTTCCGACTCAGGCTCAGGCAGCGCCCTTCAGGTGCGTGACCAGAGCGTCGCCGACCTTCTTCGCGATCGGGCACGGGTCCGACTTGTTCGGCCCGCTGCTGATTCCGGTGATGATGGAGACGGCCAGCTGATCGGTGACGCCCACCCAGAGCTGGCACGACCCGTCTGACCGGGCGTCGTCAGTGGCAGCGAACAGGCCCGGGTAGTCGCTGACCTTCACCGGCTCGAAGTAGGCCTGCTTCGCCTTCTGGGCGTAAATGTCGCTGATGCCGCCCTTGTTCTGCGGCAGCGGTGCCAAGCTGATCGAATTCAACTCGTTCGACGAAGACTTCCAGCGGCACGATTTGGGCGGTCCGGAGGTCACTCGGCCACCGGTGAGCAGCCCGATCTGCGTCAGCTGGCTGTCGCTCAGTGCTGAGCACGGGTTGTCGATCAGCCCGTCCGTCTGCAGGGGCGCCGGAACGGCGAGCGACGAATCGCCGGCAGATGAGGACGATGGCGCCGAGGATGCCGGCGGGGCGTCAGGCGATCCTCCATTGCTGCACGCGGCGAGAAGCGCCGGTATGGCCAGCAACGAGAGCACGCCGGCGGATCGGTACGGCTTCCTGGACACTCAGACTCCTTGACCCTTGGCCGGGGCTTTGGCGGCGTCGGCAGCTTGCTGCTCCGCCACCGTTATCTTGTTTTTCGCAGCCCGCAGCGCCGTGATGAAGTTCACTGTGTAGTCAACCATCGCCTTGTGCTGCTGCTTCAACGACTCCCCGGACGGCCCGGCACCCTGCTTGACGTAGAGGTTGCTCGCGGGTTCGTCACCCGGTGCCTGGACGTTGGCGATGCGCTCCGCGGAATCCAGGTCGTTTTTCAGGTCGTCCAGCAGGTCTTCCCACTGCTTGATGACCGAGTCGATCTCGTCCTCGCTGAACTTGTAGCCCCCGCCCTTGCCGTAGCTGCCGACCTGGATGGGCGGCACGGGCGGCAGTGGAATCGCACCGGAATCGGACATGGCTCGTAAGCCCCCCTCGTTTCATCACCGCACCACCCCGATGCGGCGAGATCAACATGTCGGATGCTAGCTCACCGCGCCCGGTTCCTCACAGAGACGGACGTCCGCGGGCCACGCTCGCTCACTACATGGCCTGGCTTGTCCACTGTCCGCTCGGACGGCCGGGACCACGCAGAGACGACGAAGAGCCCGCCCCCTCGGGTCGACGCCGGAATAACGAGAAGCCTTCGCCATTTGCACGCGATAGAGGCGCTGGACACAACTGGATGGAAGCCTCACGTCGCTTCCTGCTTCACGAGCAGCCACGCAAGACTGGTTTCGCGCCAGGGAATCTCTCCGCAGCAGACACTGCTAATACTCAAAGGGTCCACGAAACAGTCCGCACCAAGCGCACACTCGCCGAGCCGCGTCCAACCCCTACCAGCGGTCCCGTCGTACACCGCCCGACCGGTCAGTCGAGCGGCAAAACGTACCCGTAAACGCGCGCATCCGTCCGGTACCCGCACCGCTCGTACACCGCGAGCGCGCGATGAGTGTTGTCCACGTCCACCGACAGCGACGACCTCTCGAAGCCTGCCGCGCGACCGGCTTCGAGGGCGTGGGCCAGCAGGGCCGACGCCAGTCCTCGCCCGCGGGCCTCCGCCAGGGTCCCGACGTAGTTGACGTGCAGTTCCCGCACGCCGGTCGCCTGTGCGTCCGCCTCGAAGAACGACGACATCACGAACGCGACCACCCGGTCGCGCTCCGGGGAAAGGAGGAGGAACGACAAGTCCGGCTGGAAGTCCTTGCTGTCGCGGAACCGGTGCTTCCACTCGTCGGCCGAAAGCCACGTGCTGCCCCAGTGACCAGCAAACGCGGCATTGCGCGCGTCGAGAACCAAGGCGTCGTAGCGCTCTTCGCAGGCGACCAGCGGAAGGTCGTCCGGGAGCGGCGGTGCGGCGGGCAGCGAGGTGAGGTCGGCACGCATCTCCACGAAGGTGCGTTCCTGCTTGAACCCGCCGCGTTCGAGGAGCGAGAGGTACCAATGCTCGTTCTCGTGCGCACCGGCGTGGAGTTCGAGCTTCGCGTCCGGAAAGTGCTGCGCGTGGACGCTCCGCGCCGTGCGCACGAGCCACTCCGTCAGCACCGAAGCGACCTCGTCCGTCCGGTACTCCGGGTCGGTCAGCGCCGCCACGTGTGGCTGGTGCACTGGGTCAGCGGCGTCGCGCGGGATGACCAGGGCGTAGCTCACGAGACGCGAACCGTCCCACGCTCCGATGCTCGCGCCGGGCAGGTCGACCGACGGGCCCGACATTTCCTGGCGCACGTCACCCTCGTCCCAATGCTCACCGGTCCGGTCGGTTTCCTCCGCGACCGCGCAGAGCCGGGTGACGGCCTCGACGTCGGCGAGCGCGAGCGGGCGCCAGGTGAGTTCCATGCGGCCAGGGTAAGGAGCGGCACACGGCCGCCGCACCTGGATTACCGGGCGGTTACGCTCCGGGGGTGCTGGTGCTCCTCCCCCCTTCAGAAACCAAAGCCGACGGCGGCAAAGGCGCGCCGCTGGACCTGGACGCATTGTCGTTCCCAGAGCTGAACCCAGTGCGCGCCAAACTGGCCGACGCCCTGGTCGAACTCGCGGCGGACGTCCCCGCGAGCCTCGCCGCACTGGGCATCTCCGCACGCCAAGCGGACGAGGTCACCCGCAACGCCCAGCTCTGGACCTCCCCGACGATGCCCGCCCTGCGCCGCTACACCGGCGTCCTCTACGACGCACTAGACGTCAAAAGCTTCACCCGCGCCGGACTAGCGAAAGCACAACAACGTCTGGCCGTCACGTCGTCCTTGTTCGGCGTCGTAGCGGCAACCGACCCCATCCCCGCCTACCGCCTCTCCGGCGGCAACACGGTCCCCGCACTAGGAACCGTACGAGGCCTGTGGAAGCCAGTCCTGGAACCAGTGCTGCACAACGTAGAAGGCCTGCTGGTAGACCTCCGCTCCGGCACGTACGCAGCCTTCGCAAAGCTTCCGTCGGACGCAGTAACCGTCCGCGTAGTAACCGAAGACGCCAACGGCAACCGCACCACAGTCAGCCACTTCAACAAGGCCTACAAGGGAAAACTGGCAGCAGTACTAGCCACCTCACGCACCGAACCGTCCACTGTGGACCAGCTAGTACGCGTAATCACCAAAGCAGGCCTAACAGTAGAACGCACAGGCGACCACGCCCTAGAACTACTAACCGACTAACCACCAGCACCGACGCACCCAACGAGCGAGGCACCCAGCCCTCCCCCGCACCCCGATACGAAGCTCATCTGCGGTCGGTGGGTGCTTGTCAAGGCATCTTTCCCGCCTTGACAAGCACCCACCGACCGTCAGCACAATCAAACTTCGGGGTGCCCCACGCAACCACCCGGGCGCGATGTCGCCGCCAGGCGACGAGCCGAACACGATTCAAGAAAACCTCCCCACCCCGAACCCAGCCAGCAACTCCCCAGGAACATCCGCCCCCAAAACCAACTCCGCCACCAGCTTCCCGGCAAACGGCCCCAACGTAAGCCCAGCCGGCCCAAACCCAGTAGCCAAAAACAACCCAGGCGCCACCTGCCCCAACAACGGCAACCCGTCGGGCGAAACCGGCCGAAACCCCACCCGAGTCTCCACCAACCCCGCACTCCCCAACCCAGGCGCAACAGCCAACGCCTGCTCCAGCACTTCCCGCTGCCCAGCCGCGGTCACCCGATGGTCAAACCCGGCCCCGCTCTCCCGAGTAGCCCCAGCCACCACCCGACCACCGGGAAACGCCAGCAGGTAATGGCTGCTCCGAGGCAACACCACCGGCCACCCGGCAGTCTCCACCCCAGGCAGATCAAAGTGACTGATCTGCCCCCGCTGCGGCACAACCGGCACCGGCACCCCCAGCGCCTCAGCCACCTCCCCGGACCAAGCCCCAGCCGCAAGCACCACCGCGTCCCCGGAGAGTTCCTCCGCCCCAGCCCGCACCCGCAGCCCAGGCTCCAACGCAGCCTCAGCGGTCATGAACTCAACGCCCCGATCAATCGCCGCGGAGATCAGCGCACGCCGCAGCACCTGCCCGTCCACCCGCCCGGCACCCGACAAATGCACCGCAGCCAGTTCCGGTGCCAACGGCGGAAAAAGCTCTCGCGCCTGCCCGGCGTCAAGCCGCTCGACAACCCCAGCCTCCGGCGCATCCGCCGCCCGCCCGGCAAGCCGGTCATAAGCCTCAGTCAGCTCCCCTTCAGAAGCCGACACCACCATCCCGCCGACCACCTCATACGACGATTCGTGCCCAGCCTCGCTCAATTCGGCTGCCAAAGCCGGGTAATACCGCCCAGCAGCAGCCGCGAGCGGATAAACCGCTTCGTCCCAGGAAGACGTCCAAGGGCTGACGATCCCGGCGCCGGCATCGGTCGCCACCCCGGCCCGGTCCGCGTCCACCACGACGACGTCCGCTCCACGCAGCGCCAGGTGGTAAGCCGTCGAAGCCCCGCCGATTCCGCTGCCGATCACGATCACGCGCATGTCTTCACCCTGCCTGTCCGCCGCCGAAACGTCGACCGAGCACCGCCATCGCCGCGTTGTGCCCGGGGATCCCACTGACCCCGCCGCCCCGGACCGCGCCGGCCCCGCACAGCAACACCCGCTCGTGCCCGGTCTCGACACCCCAGGTCCCCGCCGTCTCGTCATCCCCGTACGGCCACGACAGGTCGCGATGGAAGATGTGCCCGCGCGGCAATCCCAGCTCCGCCTCCAGATCCAGCGGCGTTTTGGCTTCAATACACGGTTTTCCGTCGCCGTCCAGCAGGAGACAGTCCTCGATCGGCTCCGCGAGCACGCTGTCCAGCGACGCCACCGTGGCCCGCAACGCCTCCGCCCGCGCCCTGTCGTTGTCCGCCTCGAACAGCCGAGCAGGCATGTGCAGGCCGAACAACGTCAGTGTCTGCACGCCCGCCGCCCGTTCAGCCGGGCCGAGAATCGACGGATCAGTCAGCGAATGGCAGTAGATCTCACACGGCGGCACCGTCGGGATCCGGCCCGCCGCAGCTTCCCGGTAAGCAGTTTCGAGCTGGGCAAACGATTCGTTGACGTGGAAAGTCCCGCCGAACGCGTCGCGCGGATCGACCGCCGTGTCCCGCAACCGAGGCAGCCGGCGCAGCACCATGTTCACCTTCAGTTGCGCGCCCTCGGGCGACTCCGCGGGCTCCTCGCCGAGCAACCGGGCGAGCGTGCGCGGCGCGACATTCGCCAGCACATGCCCGCCGACCACCACGTGTTCCGCATCGCCTGAGCGGTAACGAACTTCTCCGTCCGGCGTCACAGACAGCACCTCCGCGCCGGTGACCAACGTCGCCCCGGCGCGACGGGCCGCGTCGGCGAGCGCATCGGTGACCGCGCCCATTCCGCCGACCGGGACGTCCCAGTCGCCAGTCCCGTTGCCGATGAGGTGGTAGAGCAGGCATCGGTTCTGCCGAAGCTGATCGTCGTCCGCGGCGGCGAAAGTGCCGATCAGCGCGTCCGTGAGCACGACGCCGCGCACGACGTCGTCCTCGAACAGCTCGCGCAGCGTTTCCCCTGCCGGACGCTCGAAAAACGTCGTCCACGCCTCGTCGTCGCCAATCCGTCGACGCAGCTCAGCACGCGTCGGCAACGGCTCGGTCAGCGAATCGAAGGTCGCCTCCGCCACCCGCGCGGCCGAGGCGTAGAACCGTTGCCAGGCCGCATAGTCCTTTGTGGACCCAGTGACCGCGCGGAACGACGCGCCGGTCCGCTCGTCGTCGCCCGTGTCGACAAGGAGACCCGTGTCGCCAGCCGGGGTATAGGACGACATCCGCCGCCTCCGCAGCTGGACATCCAAGCCCAACTCGGCCGCGATCCGCCGGGGCAGCAGGCTGACCAGGTACGAATAGCGCGAGAGCCGGACGTCCACGCCAGGGAAAGCGCGGAACGACACTGCCGCGCCGCCGATCTCCGCACGCCGTTCGAGCACCAGCACCGACTGTCCGGCCCGGGCCAGACAGGCAGCGGCGACGAGCCCGTTGTGCCCGCCGCCGACGATCACCGCGTCGTAGTCCACCGCCGCGAGCCTAATGCTTGACCCGGAGCGCGCTCCAGGATTTAGCGTCGCCGGAGACAGGATCCAGCGCAGAAGGAGCGACCATGACCGACGTCCCGACCCGGAACCTCGGCGGCCTGACGGTTTCCGCACAGGGCTTGGGCTGCATGGGAATGAGCCACGGCTACGGCGCGACCGACGACGCGCAGTCGATCGAGACGCTGCGCCACGCCGTCGACCTCGGGGTGAACTTCCTTGACACCTCTGACTTTTACGGCTCCGGGCACAACGAGGAACTGATCGGCCGCGCGATCGCCGACCGCCGCGACGAGGTCGTGCTGGCCACGAAATTCGGCATCGCGAACCGCCTCGGCGAACCGACCAAGGTCCGCGGCGACGCCGCCTACGTGCACCAGGCCTGCGACGCCTCGCTGCGACGGCTCGGCATCGACCACATCGACCTGTACTACCTGCACCGAGTCGATCCGGACGTGCCGATCGAGGAAACCGTCGGCGCGATGGCGGAGCTGGTTCAGGCCGGGAAAGTCCGCCACCTGGGGCTTTCCGAGGCGAGCGCGCAGACCGTCCGGCGCGCCCACGCGGTGCACCCGATCGCGGCGCTGCAGAGCGAATGGTCGCTGTGGACCCGCGGCCTGGAGGCGGAAATCGCGCCGGCCTGCCGCGAACTGGGCATCGGCATCGTCCCGTTCTCGCCGCTCGGCCGCGGTTTCCTGACCGGCCGCTACCGCTCCACCGAAACGATGGCGGACAACGACGTGCGCCGCTACCAGCCCCGTTTCGCCGACGGCAACCTCGACCGCAACCTCGCGATCGTGGCGAAGCTGGAGGAGCTGGCTGCCGCGAAGGAGGTCACGACCGGGCAGTTGGCGCTCGCGTGGGTGCAGGCGCGCGGCGAGGACGTGGTGCCGATCCCGGGCACCCGGCGGAAGCAGTACCTGGAGGAAAACCTCGCGGCGCTGACGGTAGACCTCACCACCGACGATCTCGCCGCGATCGAGGCGGTCGCGGCGCCGGAGAACTTCGCGGGCGAGCGCTACGACGCCGCGCACCTCGCGTTCGTCAACGGCTGATTTGCCGGAGGCGGCGCTGGATTTCCGTCCAGCGCCGCCTCAGCCGCCCCCTGACCGAGGCGAGACCTGGACGCAGCGGCGTGCCTCAGCCGCTGACCAGGCGATCGACCATGTCGAACGCCCGCGTCAACCGCTCCCGGTGCGACGCCGCCAGCTCAGCCAGATCCTCCCCCTCCAGCCGCCGCCGGATCGTCTCCACCGCCACGGTCCGGTAAGCCGCCACCACCAACGCCGCGAGCAGCGTCGAGTCCCCGGAGAACCGCGCGTCCGCGGCCAGTTCCGCGGCCAGTTCGGCTTCCATCTCGTACCCGAAGGCCCGCAGCCGCGCGATCAGTGCGGGCGACTCCGCGACCGTCCGCATCAGCGGCTCGATGTCGCCGCCCACGCCGGACAGCACGTGCCCCTCTTCTTGCAGCGTCAGCGCGAGCTGCCGGAGCGCGTCCACCACGCCGCCAGTCCGTTCGCGGACCGCCGACCGCACCAGGTCGATCGCCTCCGGCAGGCGGTCCAGGAGCAGGTCTTCCTTGCGCTCGAAGTGCGAAAACACCGTCACCTTGGACACCCCGGCCGCGGCGGCGACCTCGGCGATCGTGACCGCGTCGAACCCGCGCTCGAGGAACAGCCCGGTCGCGACCTCGGCGATTCGCGCCCGCGTCTTGGCCCCGCCTCGATCGCCGCGATTGGGCATGAGTCCACCCTTCCGTGTTACGTTTACCTGGTAAGCTTACCCAGTAAGCACACTTGGTTAAGCCGTCAGGCAAGGGTAGAGGGGAGAACGACATGGAGCGGACTGAGGTGATCGTCGCGGGGGCCGGGCCCACCGGGCTGTTCCTCGCCGGGGAGCTGGCGCTGCGCGGGGTGACAGTGACGGTGCTGGACCGGCTGCCGGAGCCGGACCCGACCATCAAGGCCGGGTCGGTCAACGTCGCGAGCGCCGAACTGCTCGACCGGCGCGGCCTGCTGCCCGCGGCGGAGGCGGCGCAGCGGCGGTTCCTCGCGTCAGTCGGCAAATTCGGCCCCACGGTCGAGGCGGCCAAACGAGGCGGCCGCCGGTTCCTGGCCGCCGGGCACTTCGCCGGTTTCCTGTTCGACAACGACCTGATCGACCAGAGCGATCCCGTGCTCGCCGCGCACCGGGCGGTGTCGAACGGGCTGGGAGTGCCGCAGCAGGAAGTCGAGCAGATGCTCGCCGAACACTGCGCCACACTGGGCGTCGACCTCCGGCGCGGCGTCGAAGTGCACGGCGTGCGCGCCGCCGACGAATCCGTGACAGTCGAAACGAGCGCGGGCGAGTTCGCCGCGAGCTGGCTCGTCGCGGCCGACGGCGGGCGGAGCGTCATCCGCAAGCAACTCGGCATCGAGTTCGACGGCACGGATCCGGAAATGACCGGCTACCAGGCCATCGCCGACTTCGAAGACGCGACCGGCCTGCGCCCAGGCTGGACCTGGACACCCCGCGGCGTCTACGCGTACGGCCCGGTCCCCGGCCGCATCTTCCTCAGCCGCTTCCGGCAACCGCCGGAAGACCGCGACGCCCCGGTGTCGGTCGAAGAGCTGCAGGAAGCCGTCCGCGACGTCACCGGTGTCCCGGTCACCATCACCGGAATCCAGGGCCGGGCAACGCGCTTCACCGACAACGCGCGCCAGGCCCGGCACTACCGCCAAGGCCGCGTATTCCTGGCCGGCGACGCGGCACACGTCCACTCGCCACTCGGCGGCCAGGGCCTGAACCTCGGCCTGGGCGACGCGGCAAACCTCGGCTGGAAACTCGCCGCGACCGTCCAAGGCTGGGCACCGGCGGGATTGCTCGACACCTACGAAACCGAACGCCACCCCATCGGCGCAGCAGTGCTCGACTGGACCCGCGCCCAAGTCGCCCTCCTCCGCGGCGACAAACGCACCGAACAACTCCGCACCATCGTCGGCGGCGAACTGCTCCGAGTGCCCGCCGCGATGAACCGCATCGTCGCGCTGTCGTCCGGAATCCTGCAGCACTACGACGTCGCCGACGACGCCCCCGCCCCAGTCGGGTCAATCGCCGGAGACGTCGACCTGACCTCCGGCTCCCGCCTCGCCGACCACGCCCACGACGGCAGCTTCGTCCTCATCGACCGCTCCCCCGACGGCCGCTTCGCAGTCACCGGCTTGACCGACCGGCTCACCCACGTAGCCGACCCAGCCGACGAACCGAGCCTCCTCGTCCGCCCGGACGGCGTGATCGTGTGGGCCAGTTCCGGAAGCGACGAGCTGAAGCTCCTCGACGCCGCCCTTGCGCGATGGGCAGGCGCGAAATGACCAGCCACACAGCCTGGCCGACGAGCCAAGCCCCTAGCCAGCCGCCAGCCCCAGAACCGACACCTGCTCGACTCCGCACTCTCACGGAGGCTGGCACGAAATGACCAGCGGCGCGGGCCAGCCGACAAACCAAGCCCCTCGCCCGCGCAGGACGGAGCGAGCCCGTAGGCCAGACCCGGAAACAACAACCGGAAACTTCCCGGCACCGCACTCACACGCTAGGCAGGCACGAAACGATCAGCCACGAAGTCCAGCCGACAAACCAAGCCCCTCTCCCGCCCGGATCGCCCCAGCCGAGTCCCGGGACCGACAAGAAGCTCCCCGACCCGCACGCACACGGCAGACGGGCGCGAAACAGTCCAGTCACGCGGCTCAACCAACGAGCCACCCCACCCACCCAGACGGAGTGATCCCCTAGACCAGTCCCGGAAACAACAACCAGAAGCCCCAACGCCGCACACGCGCGCCGAGCGGGCGAAATAAATCAGTTGCGCGAGTTCGAGACGGTCGGCAAGGTAGTCGGCGTCCGACGGGTTGCCGTCGGCTGCCGGAAGCAAGGGAGGTGCGTCGTGGAGTTTGTCCGGGCGCTGTCCTGCCCTCTTCCGCCCGCCCGCCTCGGCTAGAGCACGCGCTCGCCCGGTGGGCACCCTCATCTAGGAGAACCCACCAGTGCGCGAGCACGATTTCGACGAATTTTCCGACGCCTCCGACTACACCGACCGCCGGATGCGCCGTCGCCCCCGCTTCGACGACGGGCCCGCCCCCGCTCGCCGGGGACGGCTCACCGAAGCCGAGCGAGTCCGTCTCGCCCAGCTTCGCGAAGACGCCTACACCGAAACCGCACTGCCCGACGGCGCCGACCGATGGACCAACTGGGACGACGCCGACCAGGGTCCGCATCCGCGGCCCGATTGGGTGGTCACCGAACTCGCCGCGGTCGACACCGACCTCGGCGTGCTCAAGACCGGCAAGGAAGCCGACGTGCATCTGCTGCGCCGCAACCTTCCCGGAGAAGACGGAGTTCTGCTGGCAGCCAAGCGATACCGCTCAGACGAGCACAAGCTGTTCCACCGCGACGCGGGTTATCTCGAGGGCAGGCGGATGCGCCGGTCCCGCGAGATGCGGGCGATGGCCGGGCGCACCTCGTTCGGCCGCAACCTGATCGCCGAACAGTGGGCGGTGGCGGAGTTCGCCGTCCTCAGTCGCTTGTGGACGATCGGCGCGCCGGTGCCGTATCCGGTGCAGCGGCACGGCACCGAGATCCTGCTGGAGTTCCTCGGCGAGTCCGACGGCACCGCCGCGCCGCGGCTGGCTCAGCTGCGGCCCGGGCCGGACGAGCTGGCCGGCCTGTGGGAGCAGGCCGTGTCGGCGCTGGAACTCCTGGCGGGGCAAGGACTCGCGCACGGCGACCTGTCCGCGTACAACCTCCTGGTGCACGAAGGCCACCTGATGGTGATCGACCTGCCCCAGGCGGTCGACGTGATCGCGAACCCGCGCGGCCGGGAATTCCTCGCCCGCGACGTCGCGAATCTCGCCGGCTGGTTCCACAGCCGCGGACTGTCCGAACAGGTCACCGGCACCGATGACCTGGTGCGGGAACTGGAAAACGCGGCCGGTCTCGGCTGAGTCCCCGGGCGGGGCCGCGGGTTGTGCGACAGGCCACACCTGCGACCCCGCCCACAACC
The DNA here is from genome assembly GCF_037034185.1 of Amycolatopsis sp. VC5-11. Lineage (NCBI taxonomy): Bacteria > Bacillati > Actinomycetota > Actinomycetes > Pseudonocardiales > Pseudonocardiaceae > Amycolatopsis > Amycolatopsis sp. VC5-11. The sequence goes on from NZ_JBAGKF010000033.1 coordinate 20,534, forward strand.
ACGCACCTGGGTGCGGGGCAACCGCTCTCTCTCAGGTAGAGTGTGTCAAGACCGCAACGGCGGCGTGGATGAGTTGGTGTCCGTCGCCTCCACAGTCCGCAGAAGGACTCGCGGCCATCCGAAGCAATTTCCGTCGGTGTGCCATGCCATGGCTCGGCACACCGGGTCCGTCCCTGTGAACGCCCATCGCCACACCATCTTGCCCTGCCTGCGCGCGGGCAGCCCGGGCCTCCTTGCGACGTGCCACGTCCGAGAGGCATTTGTGACGATCACGTACGACTCCGGCCAGTCCGCCCGCTCCCGAGCGGGCCGCCCCGAGCGCAAGCCGCGGCACCGGCCGGCCGGTGGAGACGTTCTCCACGACGACACGGTGGAAACCCCCGCCGTGAAGACCTTCGCCCAGCTGGGCCTGCCCGAGCCGCTGCTGCGGGCGCTTTCCGAGGCGGGCATCGACGCTCCGTTCCCGATCCAGTCCGCGACCATCCCGGACGCTCTGGCCGGCCGCGACGTGCTGGGCCGCGCCCAGACCGGCTCCGGCAAGACGCTGGCCTTCGGCCTGGCCATCCTGGCCCGGCTCGACGGCGGCAAGGCCCGCCCGAAGCGCCCCCGCGCGCTCGTGCTGGTGCCGACCCGCGAGCTGGCCATGCAGGTGGCCGACTCGCTGACCCCGCTCGCCAAGTCCCTCGGCCTGTGGTGCCGCACCGCGGTCGGCGGCATGTCCTTCGGCCGCCAGGCGGAGTCGCTCGCCCGCGGCGTCGACCTGCTGATCGCCACCCCGGGCCGGCTGTCGGACCACGTCCGCCAGGGCACCGCCTCGCTCGGCGACTGCAACTTCATCGCGCTCGACGAGGCCGACCAGATGGCCGACATGGGCTTCATGCCGCAGGTCCGCGAGATCATGGACCTCACCCCTCCGGGCGGACAGCGGCTGCTGTTCTCCGCGACGCTCGACGGGGACGTCGACAAGCTGGTCCGGCAGTACCTGGCCGACCCGGTCACGCACTCGGTCGCGCCGTCCACCGCGAGCGTCACCACGATGGACCACCACCTGTTCCAGGTGTCGCACTCCGACAAGCAGGACATCATCACCCGGATCGGCGCCCGCGAGGGCCGCACGATCATGTTCGTGCGCACCAAGCACCACGTGGACCGGCTCACCGAGCGGCTGCGCGAAAGCGGCGTGCACGCGGTGGCCCTGCACGGCGGCAAGACCCAGGGCCAGCGCAACCGCGTCCTGTCCGACTTCAAGGAAGGCCACGCGGCGGTCCTGGTGGCCACCGACGTCGCCGCCCGCGGCATCCACGTCGACGACATCTCGCTGGTGCTGCACGTCGACCCGGCCGCGGACCACAAGGACTACCTGCACCGCGCCGGCCGCACGGCCCGGGCGGGCGCGTCCGGCATCGTCGTCACCCTGGTGACGCACGACCAGCGGCGCACCGTCCGCCGGATGACCGACCGGGCCGGCGTGCGCGCCGAGACCACGATGATCCGCACCCACGACGACGACCTGTCCCGCATCACCGGCGCCCGCGAGCCGAGCGGCGAGCCGGTCGTGGAGCGTCGCCGGGAGTCCCCGCGCCGCTCCGGCGGCCGAGGCTTCGGCGGCGACCGCGGCGGCTACCGCGGCCCGCGTGAGGGCGGCGGCTACCGCGGCGGACGCGAAGGCGGCGGCTACCGCGGCTCGCGCGAAGACCGCGGCGGTTACGGCTCGCGCGAGGACCGCGGTCCCCGCGAAGGCGGCTACAACCGCGGCTCGAACGAAGGCCGGGGCTCCCGCGAAGGCGGTTACGCCCGCGAGGGCGGCTACTCGCGCGAGGGCGGTCGCGAAGGCGGCTACGCCCGCGAAGGTGGCTACGGCTCCCGCGAGAACCGCGGCGGTGGCGGCTACAGCCGCAGCCGCCAGCAGTCCCGCTCCGGCGGCGGCTTCGGCCGCCCGAGCCGCGGCCCGCGCCGCGGCCACGACGCCTGATTGATTTCTGGAGAACGGCCCCGCTTCGGCGGGGCCGTTCTTCGTTTCCGGGCCGGGTCCGCCTGCTGAACCAGGTCGCATGCCGCGGCCGGGCCTGGGCTCGGCGTCAGGCCGGGACGCCATCGCACCCCGACAGTCGCGCTTCGACGCAGCAGTCTTCTTCGAGCAGGGTTTCGCGCGCCAGCCAGCCCGCGCCCGAACCCCGACACGGCGGCCGTCGCTGAGGGCGGATCTCGCCCACCGAACCACGCTCCGCCAACCCGTACCCCGGGACAGCGACTGTTGCTGAGCAGGGGTCGCGCGCGGCAGCCAGTCCCACGCCGCAAAGCGCGCCTCGACACAGCGATGTTGCCCAAGTAATGGCCTGCCCCGGGCGTACCGGCAATCCACAGCGGTCACCGCACTCCCAGCAGCCACGCCTCGACGCAGCGATCGCCGCCGAGCACCGGCCTCTCTCGCCAGCCAGCCCACGCCCCGCCACAACGATCCTCGCCAAGGAGGCGTCGCGCTCGCCAAACCACGCACCGCCAGCTCGTACCGCCAGCTCGTACCGCCACCGCTGAGCAGGGGGTCACACGCTAGCCAGCACCCCCGAACACCCGCTCCGACACAGCACAGCCGAACCACGGGTCTCGTTCGTCGGAGCACCGCTCCACCAGCCAGCCCGCACCCCGACAGCCGCGCCCGACACCCCATCACCGCCAACTAGAGCCCGCGCCCACCCCGCCCAACCCCTCCGCACCAGTCTGTTTCCGTTGCCCTGCCCCGCTTCCCGTCCGTCTCGAAGCGGGGGTGGGGAACGCGGCACCCGGCCGGATGCGACACTGCCTCAGTGACTGACACTCCGCCGCTGCCGCCTGAGAACGTCTTCGACTGGATTGAAGCCGAAGGCCAGCGGCGGGCGGAAGCCGGTCTCTCGCGGCGGATGAATCCTCGGCCCGCGCAGCACTCCGTGCTCGACCTCGCTGGCAACGACTACCTCGGCCTCGCCCGCGACAAGCGCGTCGCCGGGGCAGCCGCCGCGGCTGCGTTGCGGTGGGGGGCCGGGGCGACTGGATCGCGTCTTCTCACCGGGTCCACCGAGCTGCACGTCGAGCTCGAACACGAGCTTGCCCGCTTCTGCGGGGCCCAGGCGGCGCTCGTCTTCTCCTCCGGATTCACTGCCAACCTCGGCGCGGTGACCGCCCTGTCCGGGGCCGAATCGGCGATTGTCACCGACAAATACGTCCACACGTCGCTGGTCGAAGGCTGTCGGCTGTCCCGCGCGGACATCGCGGCTGTCGAGCACTCGACTCCGTCGGCGATCAAGCACGCGCTGGCCACCCGACGCAAACCGCGGGCGATTGTGGTTACTGACTCGGTGTTTTCCGCTGACGGTGAGGTCGCGCCGCTGGGCGAACTCGCCGAGATCTGTCGTGCGCACAGTGCTGCGTTGGTCGTCAACGACGCGCACGGGTTCGGTGTCCTCGGCGAAGGCGGACGGGGCGCGGTGAGCGCTGCGGGATTGTCGTCGGCGCCGGACGTCGTCACCACGCTCACGCTTTCCAACGCCTTGGGCGCGCAAGGCGGCGCAGTGGTCGGTCCGCGCCGCGTGATCCGGCATCTCGTCGACACGGCTCGCAGCTTCATCTTCGACACGGCTCTCGCGCCGGCCAGTGCCGCTGCGGCGCTGACGGCGTTGCAGGTGCTCAAGTCCGAACCGGAGCTGCCGGCGAAGGTCATCGAGAACGCCGGGAACCTGGCGATGAGCCTGAAGCACGCCGGTCTGCCGGTCGATCTTCCGGAGGCTGCCGTGGTCGCGGTGCGGACGCCGTCGCCGCAAGCTGCGACCGCGTGGGCGGAAGCCTGTGCGGAGCAAGGGATTCAGGTCGGCTGCTTCCGCCCGCCCGCAGTGCCGGACGGCGTTTCCCGGCTGCGGCTTACCGCCCGCGCGGATCTGTCCGAGGCGGACATCGACCGCGCGGTGAAGGTGATCGCCGCGACCGCGCCCCGCGGTTAAGCCGGGCGGCGCATGGTGATGTGCGGGATCCCGTCCTCGAGGAATTCCTCCCCCTCAGCCACGAAACCGAACCGCGCGTAAAGCTGCTGCGCATAGGTCTGCGCGTCTAGTACGAACGCGCCGGTCGCCCCGTCCAGCGCAGCCGCCATCAGTTGCGCCGCCAAACCCTGGCCGCGGGCGGACTTCGCGGTCACCACCCGGCCGATGCGCCGTCCGCCGCTCGGCTCGGCCAGAACGCGCAGGCACGCGAGGACTTCGGTATCGGAGGCCACCCAGGAATGCTCCGTCTCCGGAAGCAGATCGAGCCCGTCGATGTCGGCGTACACGCAGTCTTGTTCCACCACGAACACGTCCGACCGCAGCCGGAGAATCGCGTACAGGTCGGCAGCGGAGAGGTCGGGCCCGGCGGCGCGGTGCAGAGTCGTCACGCCGCCTTGCTTAACACAGCTCAGCCGAACAGCCGCGCCTGGGACTGGGCCGCGATGTCGTCGGAGAACTGCGAAACCCGCGTGTACACCCCCGGCTTGCCTGGTTTTCCGCAGCCGTCGCCGAAGGACACGATGCCGATCAGCGTGTCGCCCTCGACGAGCGGGCCGCCGGAGTCTCCCTGGCAGGCGTCCTGGCCGCCCTGCGGGTAGCCGGCGCACACCATGCTCGACGGGTCGTAGGTGTCGTAGGCCGTTTTGCACGTGGAGTCGCTGACCAGCGGCACCTGGGCGCTGCGCAGCACGTCCGACCGCTCCCCGCCTTCGGACAGCCGTCCCCAGCCGAGCACGGTCGCCTGCGTGCCTTCCGCGTACAGCGACTGGTCGCTCTTGTCCGCGACCTTCGCCGCGCGGTAGGGCAGCCGTCCGCGCACGGTGAGGACCGCGATGTCGTCGCCCCTCGTCGGGTCGCTGTAGTCCGGGTTCACCCAGACCCGCGAGACGCCGAGTTCCACGCCGTCGCTGCTCCGCTTGTCCTGGCGGCCCGCGACCACGTGGACGGACGACTTCGGCAGGGCTTTCGCGCAGTGCGCGGCGGTCGCCACCGCGGACGGGCTCACGATCACCGCGCCGCAGAACTGCGAGCCGCTCTGGTCGGTGAGGTAGACCGCGTACGGGTGGTCGGCCAGCGAAGCCTCGCTGCCGCCGACGATCCGGGGCTGCGCGTGCGAACCCGGGTCGGACGGCGTCGCCGCCCAGGCCGAGCCGACCGGGACCGCGATCGCGGCGGCGAGCAGCGAGCCCGCCGCGAGCAGGACCGGACGACGGAACTTCGCGGGCATGGGCTTTCCCTTCATCGGCACTACGACGGCACAGCCTGGACGCGCACGGGAATCAACCGACTCCGGCGCGTGCACACACGGCCGCGATTACCCTAAACGGGCCAAGCCCAAAACGGTGTCACTGGAACGGGTGGAGTCTCTATACACCGAGCGCATTCGCTTAGCTGGGGGCATGCGACGGAAAACAGCCGCGACGGCCGGCGCGCTGACGCTCTTTCTGCTGGCCGGATGTGCCACCAGCACCCCCGCGACTCCCCCGCCGAGCCCGTTGAGCGCGCCGTCGGCACCGCCGAGTCCGACACTTCCGGCAACTCGGACAGCGACGAGCGCGCCCGCCGTCACCTGGCAGGTGGGTGCTCATCCGCTGCCGCGCCGCCCGGACGGCTTCGGCGAGATCCGGCCGACTCCACCCGAACTGGTGAACCGTTCGCTGCCGACCCAGGATTTCCTCCCGCCGCCGTCCGGCACGACGTACACCTCGAAGATCGCCGACGTCCCCGACGCCGTGCTCAAGCGCAGCACCTGGCAGGCCGCCTGTCCGGTCTCGTCGGCCGACCTCCGGTACGTCACGCTTTCCTTCTGGGGCTTCGACCATCGCACGCACACCGGCGAGCTCCTGGTGAACAAGGACGCGGCTCCAGGGGTGGTCAGGGCGTTCGGCGAGCTGTACGCGCAGCAGTTCCCCATCGAGGAAATGCGCATCACCTCCCCCGCCGAACTCGACGCCCCGCCGACCGGCGACGGCAACGACACCAGCGCGTTCGTCTGCCGTCCGGTGCGCGGGCAGAAGAACTGGTCCGCCCACGCGTACGGGCTCGCGGTGGACGTCAATCCGTTCTGCAACCCCTACACCAAGGACGACCTCGTCCTCCCCGAACTGGCGTCCGCCTACGTCGACCGCGCGAACGTGCGGCCGGGGATGGTCACCGCGGGCGGCCCGGTCGTGCGCGCGTTCGCCGCGGCGGGCTGGCAGTGGGGCGGGGCGTGGAAGTCGCCGGTCGACCGGATGCATTTCACAGCCAACGGCGAGTGAGCCGGGAACACCGGGGCGGGCATCCGGGGTTGACTAGGCTTGCAGCAGACCGCTTTCGGGAAGGACCGCCGTGCCGCACTACGACCTGGTGATCATCGGGACCGGATCGGGGAACTCGATCCTCGGGCCGGAGTTCGCCGACCTCCGGACGGCCATCGTCGAGAAGGGCGTGTTCGGCGGGACCTGCCTGAACGTCGGCTGCATCCCGACGAAGATGTTCGTCTACGCCGCCGACGTCGCCGCGACGCCCGAGCACAGCTCGCGCTTCGGCGTGGACGAAGAGCTCACCGCGGTGCGCTGGCCGGACATCCGCGACCGGATCTTCGGCCGGATCGACCCGATCGCCGAGGGCGGCGCGGAGTACCGCGAGAACCACGAGGACAACCGCAACGTCGACGTCTACCGCGGCGAAGGCCGGTTCACCGGCATGAAGGAGCTGCGGGTCAGCTTCGCCGACGGCCGTCCGGACGAGGTCGTCACCGCGGACCGGTTCGTGCTCGCCGCGGGCGGGCGGCCGGTGATCCCGGACGTGCCGGGGCTGGCCGAAACCGGCTACTACACCTCCGACACGGTCATGCGGCTCGACACGCTGCCGGAGCGGATCGTCATCCTCGGCGGCGGGTACATCGCGGCGGAGTTCGCGCACGTCTTCGCGTCGTTCGGCGTCGCGGTCACCATGGTGAACCGTTCCGGCGCGCTGCTGCGCCAGGAGGACGCGGACGTCAGCGCCCGGTTCACCGAACTGGCTTCGCAGCGGTTCGACGTCCGGCTGGACCGCAAGACAGTTCGCGCGCGCAGCACGGACAACGGGGTCGCGCTGGATCTCGAAGGCCCGCAGGGCGCGGAGACCGTCGAGGCCGACCTGATCCTGGTCGCCACCGGCCGCAAGCCGAACTCGGATCTGCTCGACGTGGCCGCCACCGGCGTCGCCACCACCGAGCGCGGGCACGTTGTGGTGGACGACTACCAGCAGACGTCCGTCGAAGGCATCTACGCGCTCGGGGACATCTCGTCGCCGCTGGAGCTGAAGCACGTCGCGAACCACGAAGCCCGCGTGGTGCAGCACAATCTGGCGCACCCGGACGACCGCATCAAGGCCGACCACCGGTTCGTGCCGCACGCGGTGTTCACCTCGCCGCAGGTGGCGTCGGTCGGGCTGACCGAGGCGCAGGCGACCGAGCGCGGACTGTCCTTTGTGGTCTCGAAGCAGGACTACGCGGGCATCGCCTACGGCTGGGCGATGGAGGACACCTCCGGCTTCGCGAAGCTGCTGGCCGATCCGGCGACCGGGCAGCTGCTGGGCGCGCACATCATCGGCCCGCAGGCGTCGACGGTGATCCAGCCGCTGATCCAGGCGATGAGCTTCGGCCTCGACGCGCGGTCGATGGCGCGCGGGCAGTACTGGATCCACCCGGCGATGCCGGAACTGGTGGAGAACGCGCTGCTGAATCTGCCGCTGGACTGACTCCGGGGATACCCAGAGTTGATCACCCGGGGCGGGGATTCCCGAATCGGGTAACAAGGATGTCGCGTTGTTACTGTTCTCCGCGGAGGTGCGGGGACTGACATGACCGACATGATCGCCGGGGAAATCGTTGCGGCCGCGGAGAATCTGGCCGCTCGCTGGACCGACGTGACGGATCTCGAGCTGGTGTTCGCCGTGCGGCGGGCCGAGCTCGGGACGACAGCCGCGACGCTCGCGTTGCTGGAGGAGCTTCGGGCGATGCCGTCCGAACGGGCCGCGGAATGCCTCGCGGTCGCGGTGGCCGCGCTGGACGACGTCCGGCGCACTGGCCAGCTGCCCGAGGCGGCGCTGGCGAGCTGAGAGAGGTTCAGCTGTGCGGCGGATCCGACCCGCGCAGCTGAGCCTCGAAGCTTTCGTCCCGGCGGCGCAGGACGTCGCGGATCGCCAGAAAGACAGGCGCGACAATGAGAAACACGCTGAGACCGAACATGACGGCCACGATGAAGGCGTTTTGATCCCACTGGTCGGCGACGGTCGCGGTCTTCCCGCTGTCCACCCATTGGCAGCGCACCTCCGGCGAGGGCTGGCACTTCGGCTTCCAGCTCACGAAAAAGACGTCGATGGTGAACCACATCAGCGCGACCCCGGCGACGGCCATCAGGCACAAGAAGACCGCTCGGCTCACTATGCCGCTCCGTCGTGGCCGCGCCGTCATGGCCTCAGCGTGACACAGTCACGCCAGCCTCACACGAAACGGCGCCGCCCGGACAGCGCACCGAAGATCATCTGCGTCACCATCACCACGAGCAGCACGATCAACGACACCGTCCAGCTGCCCGTCGCGTCGTGCAGCAGGCCGAACACGAACGGCCCCACCGCGGCCAGCAGGTAGCCGAAGCCCTGCGCCATTCCCGACAGCCTCGCCGTCTCGGCGCCGGTCCGGGCTCGCAGCGCGATCACCGTCAGGGCCAGCGAGAAGACGCTCATCCCGATGCCGAGCAGGATGCTCCACAGCAGCGGCGAGAACCCGGGCGCGATGACGAGGCCCAGCATGCCGGCCGCGCCGAAGACGCCCATGCCGACGATCCACGGGCTCTGGCTTTTCTGCCGCGCGGCGATCGGCGGGATCACCAGGCTGATCGGCACCGCGATCACCGAGATCAGGCCGAGCAGCAGACCGGCGTCGGCCTTGCTGACGCCCGAGTCGATGAACACCTGCGGCAGCCAGCCCATCACGACGTAGGCGATGAACGACTGCAGGCCGAAGAAGATCGTGACGATCCATGCGAGCGGGCTGCGCATCAGCGACCGGGCGGGAGCGGAGCCCGCGGCCGGACGCGGCGGACGGCCGGTGCCGCGCGAAGCGATCAGCCATGCCACCAACGCGATCGCCGACAGCACTCCCCAGCTGCCGAGCGCGGCGCGCCAGCCGCCGAGGGCCGATTCCAGCGGCGGGCTCAGCGCGGAACCCGCCGCGCCGCCGCCCTGCAGCGCCGCGGTGTAGACGCCGGTCATGAGCCCGACGCGAGCCGGGAACGAATCCTTGATGACCACCGGGATCAGCACGTTGACCAGCGCGATTCCCGCGGTCGCGACGAGCGTGCCGCCGAGCACGACGTACGGTCCGTCGAGCACCCGCACCGCGAGGCCCGCGGTCAGCACCGCCAGCGCGAGGCCGATCGCCGGGCCGATGCCCAGGCGGCGCGACAGCACGGGCGCGGCCAATCCGGCGCCGGCGAAACAGAGGCCGGGCAGGGTCGTGAGGATGCTCGCCCACACCGCGGACGCGCCGAGGCTGCCGCGCATTTCCGCGAGCAGCGGGCCGACACTCGTGATCGCCGGCCGCAGGTTCATCGCCGTCAGCACCACCGCGACCGCGAGCAGCACGCCACCCGCCACCACGCCCGGACGGCGACCGGCGGGCACCTCCTCCTCGAGGCTGCCTTCCAGTTCGAGCTCGAGCCGGTCGGAATAGGTGGCGGTGGACACGGCTGCAGCGTCTCGGGAGTCGGCGGGCATGTGCGCTACTATTCCATACGTAGGATGATTGGATGAAGGGATCAGGCTGTGCCGTTGGCCACCACCCGCCGCGCCGGACTCGTCGACCAGGTCATCGATCAGCTGCGCGAGGCGGTCACCGCGGGCGAATGGCCGATCGGGCACCGGATCCCGACCGAGCCGGAACTGTCGGCGCAGCTCGGCGTCGGGCGCAACACGGTCCGCGAGGCCGTGCGAGCGCTGGCGCACACCGGGATCCTGGAAGTCCGCCAGGGTGACGGCACATACGTGCGCGCGACGAGCGAGGTGTCCGGCGCGATCCGCCGCCTGTGCGGGACGGAACTGCGCGAGGTGCTGCACGTCCGGCGGCTGCTGGAGGTCGAGGGCGCCCGGCTGGCCGCGACCGCGCGCACCGAGGAAGACCTGGCGGAACTGCGCGTCCTGCTCAACCGGCGCGACACCGACTGGGACGAGGGCCGCCTCGACGATTTCGCCCGCAGCGACGCGGAATTCCACCAGGTCGTGGTCCGCTGCGGACACAACGGGCTGCTGCTGGAGCTCTACCGCGGCCTGATGGAGGCGATCACCGCAAGCGTGGCGTCCACTTCGGATAATCCGGAGCACGCGGAGATGATCCGGCACCGGGAACTGGTGGACGCGATCGAGGCGCGCGACGCCGGGCGGGCTGCCGAGGAGGCGGCTGGGTTCCTGGACGAGTTGATCGCGCGGGCCGAGGGCTTGTGAGTGCGTAGGCCGATTAGAACCGGCCTACGCGATCACGACAACCGGCGCACTGTCACGGAGCGGCGGTGCGGCGGAGGCGGGGCAAAGGCTGCTGCGGTGGCTGGTCAGGCCTCGTGAGTGGCTATGCCGGTCAGAACCGGCATAGCCACTCACGACCGCCCAGCTCGACGCAACCCGCAGCGGCTCGTGAGTGCTGGCGCCGGTTAGAACCGGCACCGCCGCTCACGAGGCGTCTTACGGGAGCGTCAGGATCTCCGCGCCGTCAGCAGTCACCACGAGGGTGTGCTCGAACTGCGCCGTCCACTTCTTGTCCTTCGTGGTGACCGTCCAGTCGTCGGCCCACAGGTCGTAGTCGATGGTGCCGAGCGTGATCATCGGCTCGATCGTGAAGGTCATGCCCTCTTCGATCAGCGTCTGCACCGAGGGCTCCTCGTAGTGCAGCACCGTCGGCGCGGTGTGGAAGGCCGGGCCGACGCCGTGGCCGGTGAAGTCGCGGACCACGCCGTAGCCGAAGCGCTTCGCGTACGCCTCGATCACGCGGCCGATCACGTTGAGCTGCCGGCCCGGGCGGACCGCCTTGATCGCGCGTGCGGTCGCCTCTCGGGTGCGCTCGACCAGGAGCCGCACCTCCTCGGAGACGTCGCCGGCGAGGAACGTCGCGTTGGTGTCGCCGTGCACGCCGCCGATGAAGGCCGTCACGTCGATGTTGCAGATGTCGCCGTCCTCGATCACGGTCGAGTCCGGGATGCCGTGGCAGATCACCTCGTTCAGCGAGGTGCAGCACGACTTCGGGTAGCCGCGGTAGCCGAGCGTGGACGGGTACGCGCGGTGGTCGAGCAGGAACTCGTGCACGACCTTGTCGATGTCGTCGGTGGTCGCGCCCGGCTTGACCGCCTTGCCGCCCTCCTCGAGCGCCTGCGCGGCGATCTTCGACGCGACCCGCATCGCCTCGATGACCTCGGGCGTGCGCACTCCGTTGCCGGTGTCCCGTTTCGGCGCCGGCCGGTCCACGTACTCGGGACGGGCGATGTCGGCGGGGACGGCACGGCGCGGCGTCTGGACGCCGGGCTTCAACGGGGCGCGAACGGACATGTCCCCCAGCCTACGACCTCGCCCGGCCGCGGCGCAGCCAGCTCAGAACAGCACCGTCGCGTACTGGCCGACCTGCTGGAACCCGATCCGCCGGTATGCCGCCAGCGCGGGCGCGTTGAACCCGTTCACGTACAGGCTCGCGGTCCGGCCGAGGCCGTGGACCAGGCGGTTCACCACCGCCGCGGTGCCCGCGGTGCCGAGCCCGCCGCCGCGCCGGTCCGGGTGCACCCACACGCCCTGGATCTGGCCGACCCGCGCGGACATCGCGCCGATCTCGGCCTTGAACACGACCTCGCCGTCCTCGAACCGGGCGAACGCGCGGCCGGTGGAGATCAGCTCGCTGACCCGGGCGCGGTAGCTGGCCCCGCCGTCGCCCGCGCGCGGGTCGACGCCGACCTCCTCGATGAACATCGCGACGGCTGCGGGGAGGTAGCGGTCCAGTTCGTGCGGCCGGACGGTGCGGACCTGCGGGTCGGCGGGCACCAGCGGGTCGCCTTCGAGGGCCATCAGCGGCTGGTCGCCGCGCACCTCGCGGGCCGGGCCCCATTCCGAGGACAGCTCGTCCCACAACCCGAGCACCTGCGGGGCGGGACCGACGAGCGAGGAACAGGTGCGCTGGCGGCGCAGCGCCCGGTCGGCGAAGGACCGGAGCGCCGAAGCGTTGCCGCGCAACGGGATCAGGTTGGGCCCGGCGAAGCACAGCCCGGTGAGCCGCCCGGCGCGCACCGGACGGGCGTCGGCCGCCCACAGCTCGCCACCAAGACGCCACGGGTCGAGACCGGCCGCCTCGACCCGGGCGCTGACCATGCAGCTGCCCACCGGGTCGGCGGCGAGTGCAGCGCGCACCGCCGGATAGTCCCGATCATCGAGCAGCCGTGCACCTGCAAGCCGCAACACGGGGTCCAGAGTGCCAGATGAACCGGGTGAACGGAACGCGAGCCGGCCGACACGCTGAGATGAACGGCCCTCGCACCCGAACGGCGGCGCCCCGGCGGGCTCCGCCACCGACCGTGCCCGAATCCGCGGAAGAGGGCTCCGGAGGCACCCCGCCCGGGTGCCCCCGGAGCTTCCCCGGGGATCCGTGAAGGGCTCCCCGAGGGAATCAGCGTCCGTGAAGGAGCCCTTCACGGACATCCGGGCACGGCAAGGTCCGTGAGGGCCACCCTCACGGACGCAGATTCCCGCAGGGCTCCCCTCGCCGACGACGCCTGCGGGCCGTGAAGGGCCCCTTCCCGGACTTGGATTCCCGCAAGGAGCCCTTCACGGACGCCCGGGCACGGCAAGGTCCGTGAGGGCCACCCTCACGGACGCAGATTCCCGCAGGGTTCCCCTCACGACCCGCAGCCGGTCGCGAAGGAGCCCTTCACGGACGGCGGCCGCCGCGTGCGGGAGCTCAGTGATGCCGCGGGACCAGGTGCAGCAGCCGCGAAGCGTGCGGCGCGAGCGTCGCGGTGAAGCTGTCCCGGCTCACGCCCAGGTTCCGGTGCGTCCACAGATCCCGCACCGCCGCCGGGCCGCGCAGACCCAGGTCCTGCCAGGACGCGGTCACCGGGGCCTCCGTCGAGCCCAGGTTGAACAGCGCGACCGTCACTCCGCCGCGGCCGTCGGGGCTGAACCACACCTGCTGCTGGGTCGCCTGCGAAACCGGACGCGCTGCCCGTCCCGCCTGGTCGACGGCCAGCACCTCGCGGTTGGTGAGCAGTTTCAGGTCGTCCGGGTCGAGTTTGGTCAGGTCGGTGCCGAGCAGCAGCGGCGAGGCTTCGATCGCCCACAGCGTCATGACGCTCTGCCGTTCGTCCGGGGTGATGCCGTTCGCGTCGCCGTTGCCGATCTCGATGGAGTCCAGGTCGTTCCAGTGACCGGGGCCCGCGAAGCCAGTCCACTTGGGAGCGTCGGCGAAGCGCAGCTTGACCCGCACGTCCCAGTTCGTGAGGCCGACGCAGTGCGAGTAGCACTCGATGTCGCCCTCGATCCGCCACCCGTTGCTGTAGCGCTGCCAGGTCGCGGCCTCGGCGATGCTGAGCGAGTTCGACAGTTCCAAGTGGATCGGGCGGCCGGTCGCCTGGATCGCCGCGTGCCACTGCCGGATGTCCTCGCGGTTGTCCGCCGGGATCTTGCCCCCGCCGGGTCCGACGAAGTCCATCTTGATGTAGTCGACGCCCCACGACGCCAGCTGCCGCGCCTGCGAGCGGACGTACGCGGCCGCGCCGGGCTTGCTGAAGTCGAGTTTCGCGGATTTGTCGTCCGCGGTGTTGCCCGCGCCCGCCATGACGATGTCGTGCACCCGGTACGGAGTGCCCTCGATCGGCGAATCGGCCGCGACCGCTTGCGCCGGGACGCCAGGCACCAGGTAGATGCCGAATTTGAGGCCGCGCTGCTGCAGGTACCGGGCCAGCGACGCGATGCCGTTCGGGAACTTCTTCGGGTCCGGCGCGACGCGGCCGAATTCGTCGACGTGGTCGTTCCAGCCCGCGTCGATGTTGATGTAGCGGTAGCCGTACGCGGCGAGCCGGTCGTGCATGACGTCGGCCTGCGCCTTGATCGTTTCCTCGGTGAACTTCCGGCGCAGCGCGCTCCAGCTGCTCCAGCCCATCGGCGGCGTTCTCGCCACCGGCGTCCAGGATTCGATCGACTGACTGTCCGCGGCGGCTGTTCCCGCCAGCGCTCCGGCCAGCACCGCCACCGCCGCGGCCAGCACACCGATCCGACTTCGCTTCATCGCGACCACCTCTCCCGGGGATCGCTTCGTTGTACAAGCGGCGCGGCGACAGCAGCAATGATTCATCGGATCACTGACCGCTAGCCGGGACGGAACCCGCCGACCGGATCAACCCTGTTCACCACCGTGAATGCTGGGAATATCCGTCGGAGACCTCTCGACACGATCGCGAATAGATCCTATCTTTCTTGCGGCGCGCCCCAGCGTCGTTCACTGGCGAACACGGAGGTCCCGGATGAAGTTCAGACCAGCGCGCACCCTCGGGCTCGCGGTCGCGGCGCTGACCGCGACCGCGCTGCTGCCCGCCGGTGCGGCGGCCGCGTGGCCGGGCAGCCAGGACGTGTACGTCTCGCCGTGGGGCAACGATTCCGGCTCCGGGGCCGTCTGGTCGCCGGTGCGCACGCTCCCCCGCGCCCAGCAGCTCGTCCGGCAACGCGCCGCGCACCTGAACTCCGACCTGACCGTGCACGTCGCCTCCGGCACCTACCGGCTCGACAAACCGCTCGAACTCGACGCCTCCGATTCCGGCACGAACGGCCACCGGGTCGTCTGGCAGGGCTCGCCGGGCACCGTGGTCAGCGGCGGCAAGCAGGTCACCGGCTGGCATCCGGTCGCCGGACGCCCCGGCCTCTACTCCGCGCCCGCGCCCGCCGGACTGGACAACACTCGCCAGCTGTACGTCGACGGCGTCCGCGCGCAGCGAGCGTCCGGACGGCTTCCGGTCACGGTGAAGGCGACTGACACCGGGTACACCGCGTCCGCGGACACCATGGCGCACTGGCGGAACCCGAGCGACCTCGAACTGGTGTACACCAGCGGCGAGGAGCTGTGGAACGTCGAGCGCAACGGCCTCGGCCAGTGGACCGAGCCGCGCTGCCCGGTCGCGTCGGCGCAGGGCACGACGATCACCATGGCGCAGCCGTGCTGGGACAACTCGACCCGGCGCGTGATGTTCGCCGACATCCCCGGCCGTTCGGTCAACATGGTCGGCCCCGGCGATCTCACCAACGGACGGCAACCGTCCTATGTGGAGAATGCGTTCGAACTGCTGGACACGCCCGGCGAGTGGTATCTCGACCGCTCCGCGCACACCGTGTACTACCTGCCGCGCAAGGGCGAGAACCTGCACTGGGCCGACGTCGAGATGCCCGCGCTGGAGAAGCTCGTGGACGGCCGCGGCACCGCCGAAGCACCGATCCACGACATCTCGTTCCGCGGCATCCAGTTCTCCTACGCGACCTGGCTCGAACCGTCGTCGCCGGAAGGCTTCTCCGAAATCCAGGCCGGCTACCGGATCACCGGCGAGCGCGGCTGGGCCACGCAAGGTCTCTGCCAGTTCACGCCCGGCGGCACGTGCCCGTACGCGGACTGGACGAAGGAACCCGGCAACGTCTCGATGTCGCACGGGCACCGGATCGAATTCCGGGACACCGTGTTCGCGCACCTCGGCGCGGTCGGGCTCGACCTCGGTGAGGGCGCCCAGGACAGCAGCGTGTCCGACAGCGTGTTCACCGACATCTCCGGCAACGGCGTCGAAATCGGCGGGGTCAGCAAGCCGACCGCAGCCGGCGCGGACCTGACGGCGCGGGTCAAGGTGACCAACAACCACCTGTACGGCATGCCGCGCGAATTCACCGGCGGGGTGCCGATCGTCAACGGGTACTCGCAGGACAATGTCGTGTCGCACAACCAGATCGACCACGTCGCGTACTCCGGCATCTCGATGGGCTGGGGCGGCTGGCCGGACAAGATCAAGCAGGCCGCGACGCCGAACGTCTCGCGCAACAACGTGGTGTCGGACAACCTGATCCACGACTACATGCTTTCCCTCGACGACGGCGGCGGCATCTACACCCAGGGCATCACCGGCCCGTCGCAGGCCGAGGGCGAGAAGGTGACCGGGAACGTCATCTACGACCAGTGGGGCCTCGGCAAGTCGGTCTACACCGACAACGGCTGCACCTACGAAACCGTTTCCGGCAACGTGCTTTACCACGCGGCGTACGCCAACGTGGCCTCCACGCACGTCGACTACCGCGACTCGCTCGGCAACAACGACCCGACCGTCATCTCCGGAAACTACTGGGAGCAGGGCGATCCGGACGGCGACAAGAAGGGCGTCATCACCTCGGGCAACCACCTGCTGAACAACCCGGCCGCCGCACCTAAGTCCATTGTGGACAACGCGGGGATCGAACCGGGCCACCGCTCGGTGCTGAACCGCCGGATCGACGGCGCGTCCGCTCCGCAGGCCCCGACGCGGATCGGCACCTTCTCGGTGTCCGGCCAGCTGTACGCGACCTGGAATCCGACTGTCGCGGAGAACGGTGCGCCGGTGCAGGATTACCTGCTGACCGCGTCGGACGGCAAGCACAGTGTCACGAGTTCAGTGTCTGCCAAGGACTTCGCGCGCACCGGGTACACGGTGATCCCGAAGCTGACTGACGGCCAGACGTACACGGTCACGGTGGCCGCGCGCAACCGGTACGGGGTTGGCCTGCCGTCGCTGCCTTCGGCACCGGTCACCGTCGCGCAGCCGGGCACCCAGCTCGCTGCTGTCCCGACCAAGGCGAAGGCGCTGCCGAGCACCGACGCGGCGAGCATCCACTGGACGCCGCCGGCGGAAACCGGGTCGACCCCGGTGATCGGCTACCGGATCACCGTGTCCGACGGCCGCACCATCGAGGTCACCGGACGCGACACGATCGTCAGCCAGCCCACCCAGAAGGGCCTGACCCGCGTCGTGGACGGGTTGAAGTCCGGCACCGCGTACACGTTCACCATCGCCGCCGTCACCGGAAACGGCGTCGGCCCCGCGGTGACGGTGCAAGCCACCACCGCGTAACCGGTGATCGGCGCGTACCGGACCTCCCTGCCGGTGCGCGCCGATCACCCTATCCGGAAAGCCCTTCGGTAGGCCCCCGGAGTCGTCCCCACCTGCGCCCGGAACCGGCGCCGCAAGTTCACCGCCGACGCCAGGCCGACCCGCACCGCGATCGCGTCCACCGGCAGGTCCGTCTCCTCCAGGAGCCGCCGCGCCTCGGCCACCCGCCGCGACAACAGCCACGCACCCGGGCTTGTCCCGAGCTGATCAGCGAACCGGCGAGCCAGCGTCCGCGGCGAAATCCGCAAGCGGGCAGCCAAATCCTCCACCGACAGCGGCGTGCCCAACCGCTCCCCCGCCCAGTCGAGCAGCCCGTCCAACGTGTTCGCGGACGCTTGCGGCGGCGCGTACTGCACCTGCCCGCCCTCGCGATGCGTCGGCATCACCATGTGCCGCGAGACGAGCGCCGCGTGCGCCGCTCCGTGATCCTGGCGGACCAGGTGCAGGCATAGGTCGATGCCCGCTCCCGCACCCGCGCTGGTGGCGACGTCGCCGTGGTCCACGTACAGCACGTCCGGTTCCACCTGCACCGCCGGGAAATCCCGGCGCAGCTGTTCGGCGCGCGCCCAGTGCGTTGTCGCCGTTCTTCCGTCCAGCAGTCCGGTCTGCGCGAGCGCGAAGACACCCGAGCAGATCGTGACCAGCCGCGCGCCTCGTTCGTGCGCGTTCAGCAACGCCCGGCGCACCTTCGGGGAAAGCGGCGTCTCGACCGGGAGCCAGCCGGGGATCAGCACCGTGTCGGCCGTGGCGAGCTTGGAGAGCCCGATGGACACGTGCATCGCATACCCGGCCGACGTCGGCACCGGGCCGGGATTCTCGGTGCACACCTCGAATTCGTAGTACTGCGGCACGCCGTCTCTCGGCGTGCCGAACACTTCGGCGCCGCAGCCGAGTTCGAACGTCGACTGCACCGGCCGGACGAGGGCGACCACACGATGCATGGCAAGAAAGTACCTGATGACGTCTTTCCTGACACTGTCCCGCGCGGGCGCGGGAAGCCAACCTAGGTGTCATGCACTCCGAAATCCTTGCCCAGCCGGGCTACACCTCGGTCCCGGCCGGTGAAGCCCCGGTGAAGGACCTGTTCCCCGGCATCCGCCTCCGCCCGCTGTGGAAGGGCGAAAACGGCGCGCACGCCAACGTGGTCGAGTTCGATCCCGGCAGCACGTGGCCCGAACGCGACGTGCACGAGCCGGGTCCGGAAGAGGTCTTCGTCGTCTCCGGCACCTTCAACGACGGTGCCCGCGACTACCCGGCCGGCACGTTCATCCACGCCCCGGCGGGTTCGTGGCACGTCCCGGCTTCGGCGACCGGCTGCACGCTGTTCGTCTTCTATCCCGAGGGCTAAGCGCCGCGGTAACTCCCGATCGTCCAGGCGTTCCCCTCGGGGTCGCGGACGGTGAACGTGTGCGAGCCGTAGTCGGTGTCGTGCAGCTCCAGGCTGATTTCGGCACCGGCTTCGCGCACGCGGGCGTAGATCTCGTCGACCCGGTCCGAGACCAAGTACACCGCGCTGGCACCGGGTTTCATCTCGTCGTGCACACCGTCGGCTGGGCCGCCGCAACTGCCCAGCATCACGGCACCGCCTTCGGGCCAACGGAGTTCGGCGTGCGCGACGCCGTTTTCTCCGGGCACCACGAGGGTTTCTTCGAAGCCGAGAACGTCGGTGAGGAAGCGAATCGCGCCGCGCGCGTCGTTGTAACGGAAAGCGGGCCAGACTGTCGGTTGCGGAGTCATGCCACCGATTGTGCGGCGGGGGTCTTCGACTCGTCTTGGAGAAACGGGAGCTCCTCAGCCATCCACGTCCGCGGCGAGCACCCCGCCAGCGCGCGCCACTCGTTCGAGAAGTGTGCCTGGTCGTAATACCCTGCGGCATAAGCGATCCCAGCCAGATCGCGATGCCCGGTGCGCAGCAACCGCACCGCCCGCTCGAATCGCAGTACGCGGGCCGCCTGTTTCGGGGCCAATCCCAGCTCGGCGCGGAACCGCTCCCCCAGATGACGGCGGCTCCAGCCGACCTCGTTCGCCAGCTCGCCGACCCGCAACAGCCCGCCGCTGCGGCGCAGCTCGTGCCACGCGCGGTCCAGCTCCGGCGGCTGTTCGGCGCGCTCGACCGTCCGCGCGGCCAGCACCTCGTCGAGGATCGCGAACCGGGTGCGCCAATCGTCCGCCGCGGCCAGCCGGTCCGGCAAACGGGCGAGGTCGCCGCCGAAGTCGGCGAGGTCGGTTACCCGGCCGGTCAGCTCCGCGGCGGTGACGCCCAGCAGCGTCCGCGCCCCCAGCGGGTCCAGCTCCAGCTGCACCCCGCGCTGCACCCGGTCCTGCGTGATCAGCGCGGGTTCGGTGTGCAGGCCGCCGACCACGCTCTGCAGCGCTCCCGCCCCGGCCAGCCCGGCGTACCGGATCGGGTCTTCGAGGCTGATCACGAGCGTGATGTGCCGCGACGGCAGCCCGCGGTGCACCTCGAGGGTGACGTTCTCCTGCGCGTACCCGACGTAGCGCGTGACCAGGCCCCGCAGCACCGGATGCGGCGGACGGGCGGCCCAGCTGTGACTCACGCGACCAGGCTAGCCCCGATGCGGGCGAATTCTGCTACCACGGGAGAGCGGTCCCCACGATGAGGAGAAGCCCGATGACGATCCAGGAACAGGCGCAGCAGCTCGAACTGCTCGCCGACCAGGTGCCGACCGGAATCGCCCTCGCCACCAAGGGCGAACTGGAAGACCTGCAGGCCCAGGTGCTCGGCCTGCTCGGCGAAACCGGCTCCGCGACCGCCATCCAGGGGTCGGTGCAGATCGCGATCCGGCAGATCGACGAGGTCGCGGCCTCGCTGGAGAACGTCCGGATCCAGATCCGCGAAGCCGCCCAACATCACCTGCGCGGCTGACATGGTCGCGCACGCCGGCGAGTTGGCGGAAGTCGCGCTGGCCAATGTCGTACGCGAGTATCCGCATTACGAGAGCCACTGGCGCCTCGACGACACTCCCGTCCCGGCGATCCGCGAGCTGCACCCCTGCTTCTACGGCAGCTTCGACTGGCATTCGTGCGTGGAAATGTTCTGGGTGCTGGTGCATCTACTGCGCCGATACCCGACGCTCGTCCCGGCCGACGAGATCCGCGCTGTGCTGAACGCGCACCTGACTGAGCCCGCCTTGGCTGCCGAAGCCGCCTACTTCGCGCCGGAGCAGCACCGTACGACCCAGCGTCCGTATGGCTGGTCGATCCTGCTGGCGCTGACGTTCGAGACCGCCACCTGGGACGACCCGGACGCCGCGCGCTGGACCGCGGCGCTGCAACCGTTGAGCAGGCTTTTCGTGACCCGCTTCCTCGACTGGCTGCCGAAGGTCACGTACCCGATTCGGTACGGGCTGCACGAGAACGGCGCATTCGGAATCTCTCGTGCGCTTCCCTACGCTCGGCACCTGGCCTCCCGGGGCGAGCCGCAGCTGTTGCAGGTCCTCACCGAAACGGCGTGGCGCTGGTTCGGGGAGGACCGCGACTACCCCGGGGCTTGGGAACCGTCCGGTGCTGATTTCCTCAGCCCCGCCCTGGCCGAAGCCGAGCTGATGAGCCAGCTGGTACCCGATTTCGGTGCCTGGCTGGAGGGTTTCCTGCCGGGGATCGACGAGCGGAACCCGGCGGCGCTCTTCACTCCCGCGGTGGTGACCGACGCTTCCGACGGGTTGATCGCCCATCTGCACGGGCTCAACCTCCACCGCGCGTGGTGCTGGCAACGGATCGCGGCGGCGCTGCCGGAGCGGGACGCCCGGGTCGCGGTGATTGAGGCGGCTTCGCGCGAGCATGCGGAGGCTGGGCTGCCGCAGGTGGCGGAGGGGCCGTATGCGGTGGAGCATTTCTTGGCTTACTACGCGCTGCTTCTGCTGAGCGACGCCGAAGCGGGGAAGGCCTAGAGCAGTGTCGGATCCATGGTTATCCATCGAAGTGCTCGACGGAGAATCCTCGGCGAGCGATTGGCGGCGCACCTACTCCGACGCGTTGCTCAAAGCCGCGATCATCGACCGCGCGGTGCGATGGTCCTGGCGGACGCACGAACGCGGCGTCGTCTTCGAGATCGCCTTCAGAACCGAGGCGATCCGCGACGAATTCTGCGACCAGCCGTCAGTCAGGACAGCGCTCGACGCCGTGCCGGATCCGCGCCACGGGCTCACGATCACCCCTGGCGGCTAGCTTTCCGGCAACGGCTCCCGATGCTCCGCCCGCAATCCGTCGAGGGAAACCCGCAGCAGCCGGTTCCACATGTGCGGCCGGCAAGCGTCCGTGAACTGCGCCGCGTGCCCCAGCGAGATCAGCAGCAGCACCAGATCATCCGTAGTCACCCCGGGCCGCAGCAACTCCTCCGCGCGCGCCCGTAGCTCCTCCAGAACCGCACGGAGTTGTGGGATCCCCGTCGGATCGGGGTCCGTCCACGTCAGCGCGAAGCTCTCCATGATCGCGCGGTGCCGGGCGCAGCCGGACAACGCCTGTCGATAGAAATCGGTCAGCGCCGCCCACGGGTCGTCCGCCTCGATCGCTGCCTGGCGCGCGGACTCGGCCCACCGGGAGAAGTCCTGGTCCAGGACCGTCCGGACGAGGTCTTCCTTCTTCGGGAAATGCCGGTACAGCGTCCCCATGCCGACCCCGCTGCGCCGGGCGATCTCGCGGACGTCTACAGCGGCTCCCTGCTCCGCCATCACCTCGGCGGCGGCTTCGACGATCGCCTCCCGGTTGCGGATCGCGTCCGCACGGAGGGCGCGACGGCGGGTGGGG
This sequence comes from Amycolatopsis sp. VC5-11, assembly GCF_037034185.1. Taxonomy (NCBI): domain Bacteria; kingdom Bacillati; phylum Actinomycetota; class Actinomycetes; order Pseudonocardiales; family Pseudonocardiaceae; genus Amycolatopsis; species Amycolatopsis sp. VC5-11. The sequence continues at coordinate 42,474 of NZ_JBAGKF010000033.1, forward strand.
GTCTGCGGGTCAGCCACGGCCATGCGCCGAGCATACTCGCTTACCCGGAGCACTTGTTCCGTCTAGTGTGCTACTTTGCGGAGCAAGTGCTCCGCCTAGTGAAGGAGATGCCGTGCTCACCCTCGACGACTGGAATGTCCGGATTCGCGCCGAATTCCGCGAGAATGCCGGGTACGTCGCCTGGAGCAGTCCGGAAGAATTCGCCGCGGGCCGACCAGTTCCGCCGTATCTGCCGGGGTTTCCGGAAAAGGGGATGCCGCTGATCCTCGTGCACCACATCGGGGCGAAAACCGGGAAAGCGCGGATCAGCCCGCTGTTCTACCAGCCGGTCGGCGACAGCTGGGCGGTCTTCGGCACGCACGGCGGCAGTCCGCGCGACCCCGCGTGGTACCGCAATCTCATGGCGAATCCGCGGACGGTCATCGAGGCGGGCGCGGAGGAAATCCCGGTCGAAGCACGGCTGACCGCCGGGGAGGAACGCGCCAAGATCTGGGCGGACCAGATCGCGCAGGTCCCGAAATTCGCCGAGTTCGAGGCCGCTTCCGGGAGGCAGGTACCGGTCGTCCTGCTGGAACGCCGCTGAAAAAGAAAGGGCTCCCCGACCGAAGCCGGGGAGCCCTTTCGCAGGGAAAACTCAGCCGACGGTGACGCTCGGAGCGCCCTCGCCGATCGACTCGCCGGATTCCTCGGCGATCCGCATGGCTTCCTCGATGAGGGTTTCCACGATCGCGTGTTCGGGCACGGTCTTGATGACCTCGCCC
>NZ_JBAGKF010000034.1:0-41792 GCF_037034185.1 Amycolatopsis sp. VC5-11
GCCCCAATGTGGCATTGGGTGCGTCAGATGCACCCAATGTGGCGTTCGGTGCGTGGGATGCACCCAATGCCACATTGGGGCGGGCAACCCGGCCGAAGGCTGCGGCTGGCGGGCGGGTCCGTGAAGGGCTCATCGAGGGAATCTAAGTCCGTGAAGGGGTCCCTCACGGGGCGTCGCTGGTCGCGAGGGGAACCCTGGGGGAATCTGGGTACGTGAGGGTTCCCCTCACGGCATTCGCGAGGCGGGGGCGCAGTAGCTTGGAAGCATGGGTGCCGAAAAGCGCGAACTTCCTCCGATTCCTGATCGGCTGCCGGTGACGGTGGTTGACGCGCACACTCATCTCGACGCGTGCGGGGCCGAGACTGCGGCTGATGTTGCCGCGATGGTCGACCGTGCCGAGCGGGCTGGCGTTGCGCGTGTTGTCACTGTCGCGGACGATCTCGCGGCTGCTCGCTGGGCTTCCGAAGCGTCCACCTGGGACTCGCGGGTCTTCGCTGCGGTGGCTATTCATCCCACGCGTACCAAGGAATTCGGGCCTGGAGAACAGTCCGAAGTGGAGCGTCTGGCGCGCGGGGAGCGGGTCGTCGCGGTCGGTGAGACGGGGCTCGATTACTACTGGGACTACTCGCCGCACGATGCGCAGCAGGCTGCGTTTCGCTGGCACATCGACCTCGCGAAGCGGCTTGGCAAGGCGCTGATGATCCACGACCGCGACGCGCACGAGGACGTGCTTCGCATCCTCGACGAGGAAGGTGCGCCCGAGACGGTCGTCTTCCACTGCTTCTCCGGCGACGAGCACATCGCGCGGCGCTGTGTCGACAAGGGCTACATCCTGTCCTTCGCGGGCACGGTCACCTTTAAGAACGCGCGCGGGCTGCACGAGGCCGCGCGTCTTGTGCCGCGTGGACAGTTCCTCGCGGAGACTGACGCGCCGTTTCTGACCCCTCATCCCTACCGTGGGCGGCCGAACGAGCCGTATTGCACCGCCTACACCGTTCGCTTCCTCGCTCAACTGCGCGGCGAAGCGGTCCACGAGGTGGCCGAAGCGGTCCGGACCACTGCCGAACGCGCATACCGGCTGCCTGCGTGATTCCGTAGTGTCACAACGGGTTGCACGGATTGCGACATTCGAGACCGCGCATTCGTCCACCTGATGAGTGACGCAAGTCACGACACTCCGGGGGGTGTTTGCGCAACCTGCCGACACCCGTTACTGTCCCGTGATCGTGCCGGTCGGTACCGCGCAGCGGAACCGGCTGATACGCCCACCAGTCACGTCAGTGCACGTCGGGGAAGCGGAACCGGGGTTGGTACGACCTGGGACCGTGACGATGGCGCTGGCTGGGGGTGTCGGACTTGAGAGGCGCGCCCGAGGGTGCGTCGCGAACGAAGGACGACGCGCGAGGTACGCGCGATGTCTTGGGAAAGGGAACGACCCGGTGACTGGTAGTCGGCAGGATGATTCGCGTCTTGACGCGGGTTCGGCGTATTTCTCCTCCTCCGAGTCCTCGGTGGCCGTGCTCGACCGCGAGCTCGAGGACACCGCCTACGGGCAGCTTGACTTCTCCGACGAGCTCCGCGTGACCGAGCAGGACGTGCTCGCCGCGCTGGGGCCGGACGCCGACCTGCTGATGTCGGAAATCGACGTCGACGTCGACGAGCTGATCCGGCTCATCAACGCGGAAACCACGATGCTTCCGCCGCTCGTTCTCCCGGACGAGGTCGAGCAGGACCGCACCGCCTCCCCGCAGGCCAAGAAGGCCGCGGTCGAGGAAGGGCTGCGCGAGGCGACCAAGACCTGGAAGCGCCGCTTCCTCAAGGGTGCCGTGCTCTCGCTGCTGGTCACCGTCGGCGGTGGCGGCGCGGCGGCGCTCGCGATGAACAAGAGCATCACCGTCGACGTCGACGGCCACCAGCAGACCGTGCACAGCTTCGGCGGCACCGTCGGCGACGTGCTCAAGGACGCGGGCCTCTCGGTCGGCGAGCACGACGCGCTTTCGCCCTCGCCGCAGGCGGCGGTCGGCGACGGCGGCGTCATCAAGCTCGAGCGCGGCCGTCAGCTGAACCTCGTCGTGGACGGCGTGTCCCGGCCCTCTTGGGTCCGCGCGACCACGCTCGGCGAGGCCATGAACCAGCTCGGCATGGGCAGCATGCTTTCCCAGGGCGCGTGGACGTCGATGCCGTCGTCCGGCGAACTGCCGCTGGAGGGCTCGACCGTCCAGGTCAAGACCCTCAAGCACATCACGCTTTTCGACGGCACCAACGCGCCGCGCAAGGTGGACACCACCGCGGTGACCACCAAGGAGCTCGCCTCCGACCTCAAGCTGAACCTCGGCCCGGACGACGCGATCGAGGGCGGTCTCGACGTCAGCCTGAAGAACGGCGCCGAGGTCCACGTCAGCCGCATGGGCGTGTCGATGGTCAACCAGGAAGAGACCATCGACCCCGAGGTGCAGAAGGTCGACGACCCGACGCAGCTGCAGGGCCAGCAGAGCGTCGAGGACCCGGGCACGCCGGGCAAGAAGCTGGTGACCTACAAGGTCACGAAGAAAAACGGCGAAGAGATCGCGCGCGAGCACGTCTCGGAGAAGGTCCTCGTCGAGGCCAAGGCCAAGATCATCAAGGTCGGCACCAAGAAGCCGCCGGCCCCGGCCATCGGCGACACCGGCGCGTGGGACCGCATCGCGCAGTGCGAGTCGGGCGGCAACTGGTCGATCAACACCGGCAACGGCTACTACGGCGGCCTGCAGTTCGACCGGCAGACCTGGAACGCCTACGGCGGCCAGCAGTACGCCCCCACCGCCGACAAGGCGACCCGCGAGCAGCAGATCGCGATCGCCGAGAAGGTGCGCGACGCCCGCGGCGGCTACAGCGCCTGGGGCTGCGGCTACAAAGCCTGAGTTACGCTCCGATTTTCCGGCAGGCGGCCGGGAGCCTCGCGCTCCCGGCCGCCTGTTTTCGTCCGCCGCGCCGCCGCTGGGTAGGCTCGTCCGGTGGTGGAACTGCTGGGGCCTGCCGAAATCCGCGGGCTGGCCGACGAACTCGACGTCCGGCCCACGAAGAAACTCGGGCAGAACTTCGTGCACGACCCCAACACGGTCCGCCGCATCGTCGAACTCGGCGGCGTGCAGCCGGGGGACGTCGTCCTGGAGGTCGGACCCGGTCTCGGCTCGCTGACGCTCGGCCTGCTGGCCGCGGGCGCTCAGGTCGTCGCTGTGGAGATCGATCCGGTGCTGGCCGCCCGCCTGCCCCGCACAGTCGCCGAGCGCGCGCCTGAGGCCGCGGACCGGCTGACCGTCGTCGGCGCCGACGCGCTCCGGGTGCGGGCGGCTGATCTGCCCGCTGAGCCGGTGTCGATCGTCGCGAACCTGCCGTACAACGTCGCGGTGCCGGTGGTGCTGCACCTGCTGGCCGAGCTGCCGTCGCTGCGCAGCGGGCTCGTCATGGTCCAGACCGAGGTCGCCGACCGGATGGCGGCCGGGCCAGGGAGCCGCACTTACGGCGTGCCGAGCGTGAAGCTCGCTTGGTACGGGCCCGCGCGCAAGGTGGCCGCCGTGCCGCGCGCGGTGTTCTGGCCGGTGCCGAACGTCGATTCCGCTCTGGTCTCGTTCACCCGGACCGACCCGGTTTCCGGAGTGGATCGGGCCCGGCTGTTCGCGGTGGTCGACGCGGCGTTCTCCCAGCGGCGCAAGACATTGCGGGCCGCGCTGGCCGGGTGGGCTGGTTCCGCCGAGCGGGCTGGCGAGTTGCTCGCCGAGGCGGGGATCGACCCGAAGACGCGCGGGGAGCAGTTGGACGTGCACGCTTTCGCGCGGATCGCGGCTGCCGGAATGTGACCCACCTCCCCCAGGGTGCTCGCCTTGCGACTTCCAACGGCGGCGTCGGAGCAGGTATTCCCTGGTTTCGCTGCGTTCTTCGATGATCTTGTGTCGTCGCTGATTGTGGGTCATCCACAGCTGCCTGGCTACGCTTGGTGATCACGCGAGCACGGCTGAAACAGCCTTCCATCTGTGACGAGCAGCTCGGCATTCGGGGGAGTCCGACTGCTCCACGCCCGGGATTGTTCCGCAGGGCTGACCCGAGGTGCTTCGCTTCGCTGACCTATCTCGGCTCGGTCGAGACCCCGGTGCGCCGAGCGTTGAGCCCCGCGAACCATCACCCCTTGACAACGAGAAAACTCTTGTTCCACAAAGATCCTTGATCGTCCACAGTGGAACGAACCCGTTCGCCGCCGGTGCTCGTGGCGAGCGTTTCGCAGGTCGAGGCACTGTTCGGCGGCCGAGGTTCCGGGCTTCCGGTTTTTGGACGCGGTGTTCCGGTATGCGGGCACCACCAGACGTGTGATCTGCACCAACGCGCTTGCGTTCAGCCAATGGGATCGGCTTTACTCGAAAGCGTCCATCCCGAGCGACTGAGAGACCTGGCTCGCCGAAGTCGCAGCAACCACCCTCCGCAGGGCAGGTGCTACCGCCAGGACCGATGGAGGCTGTTTTCGATGAAGAGGGTCACCCGCCCGCTCCTGCTGACCCGCCGGCGCGTAGTCGACGAAGGTCGCCGCTCGGTATGTGCGTGTCAACGCTCCATGGCCATCGCCTGATCGTTTTTTCCGCAGTTTCTTGCGCCGTCCACAGTGGACGGTAATTCGATGACGCCTGGCGCGCCCGGAATCGGTGCCGCGCCTCGTTTGCCTGGAGCCCTTTCGTGATCACTGTCGAAAACGTGTCCAAGTCCTTTCCCTTCCACGGAAATCGGGTCGCCGCGCTGCGCGACGTGAGTGTCGACGTGCAAGCCGGTTCGCTGTTCGGGGTCGTGGGTCCGTCCGGTTCCGGCAAGTCGACCCTCGCCCGTTGCATCGCGCTGCAGGAGCGCCCTGACCGCGGCGTCGTGCGGCTCGACGGCCTCAACACCGCGACGCTCGACGGCAAGCGGCTGCGGGAGATCCGCCGCCAGCTGGGTGTCGTCGGGACCAAGCCGGAGCTGATCGCCGAGCGCACCATCGCGGGCAACATCGCCAGCCCGCTGGAGCAGCTCGGCGTCGACGGCCCGCAGCGGCGCAGCCGGGTCGGCTCGCTGCTCGACCTCGTCGGCCTCACCGCCCGCGCCGGGCAGAAGCCGGAAGAACTCACCGACGGCCAGCTCCGCCGGGTCGCGGTCGCCAGGGCGCTCGCCGCCGGACCGGCCGTGCTGCTCGCGGACGACCCGACCGCCGGGATCGCGGCCGAGGACGCGGGCGCGGTGCTCGCCGTGCTCGACCGCGCGCGGGCCGAGCTGGGCGTGACGGTCGTCGTCACCACGCCGGACGCGGACGTCGTCCGCCGGGTCTGCGACGACGTCGCGGTGCTCGACAACGGCGCGATCGTCGAGCGCGGCACGGTGCTCGACCTCATCTCGACGCCGGACAGCTGGACCGCGCAAGCGGTGCTGCCGTCGGTCGAGACCTCGCGTGCCCAGTCCGCGAAGTACGACCGCGCGGTCGACGTCGTGCTGATCGGTTTCGCTTCGGTGGGCGCCCTGCTGCCCGAGGCGGCCAGCCGGTTCGACGTGGAGCTCGCCACCATCGGCGGCGGCCTCACCCGCATCGGGGACACCCCGATCGCCCGGTTCCGCCTCGGCGTCCGCGGCGAGCGGGCCGACGCCGCGCTGTCCTGGATCTCCGACCGGGGTGCGCACGTGAGCCAGCCGGCTCGCGGTCCGCAGAGCGTCGTCGCCGCCTGATTTCCTTTTAACTGAGCGGTTTTCCGAGGGCCGTCCCATGCGATGGGGGCGGCCCTCGCCGCGTTCGCGGGACGCGTCGCCCGAGAAATCAGGTCGCCGGGTCAAAGTTTCAGGACAAGTGTCCTGAATTCTGTCCATTGTGGTCGTTCCGGCGCAGGATCTCCGCCAGCTCCGGATCCGCGTGCGCCTCGGCGGTCTGTTTCCACTTCGCCGCGAGGGCGGCGAACGGCACCGGGTTGCCGAGGGATTCGGCTCGCTCCAGGGTTTCGACCAGTTCGCCGACGAATGTCCGTACCTCTTCCGCGGACAGGTACCGCGCCCACGGGAACGCGGCGGGCAGCGCCTCGGCGGCGAGCGCAGCGGTCTCGGCGCTGCGGCGCATCAGTTCCGCGAGGATCGTGACGGTCGCCGAAAACCCGGCCGCCGCCTGTTCGGCGCGCTCGGCGGTCACGAGCAGCAGATCGGGTTTGTCCTTCTCCCGTCGGCGAATCCGGACCGAACGGGTCGGCGAACTTTCGAGCCGGTCGGTGACCCGGCGCGGGTGCAGGGACAGCTCGGACAGGTTGACCTCCGGCGCGCGCATAGTTCCAAAGTAGTTCCAAATTAGTCCGGATGGCCACTCCGGAGCGACGGTTGGGGGAACTTCCGTGCCGACGTTTTCTCCTGGCGACACCTGGTCAGCGCCAGCCACGTAGGCTGGACGGGTGCTCGCCGTCGTACCACCACCAGTCACCGTCCGGGTCCCGGCCAAGGTCAACCTGCACCTGGCCGTCGGCGACCTGCGGGCGGACGGGTTCCACGAGCTGGTCACCGTCTTCCAGGCGCTTTCGCTCACCGACGAGGTGACCGTCGCCGCCACCGACGAGCCAGGGCTCGAGGTGTACGGCGAGGGGGAGCGCACGGTGCCCACCGACGGCGCCAACCTCGCCTGGCGCGCGGCGCGCGAGCTGGCCTCCTACGCCGGACGGCCGGACGCGGATGAGCCGAAGGTGCGAATCGTGCTGCGCAAGGGCATTCCGGTCGCCGGCGGCATGGCGGGCGGGAGCGCGGACGCGGCGGCGGCGCTGGTCGGGCTCTCGTCGCTCTGGAAGCTCGACATCACCCGCGACGAGCTGGCCACCATCGCCGGCCGGCTGGGCAGTGACGTGCCCTTCGCGCTGTACGGCGGCACTGCGCTCGGCACCGGCCGCGGCGAGCAGCTCGTTCCGGTGCTCGCTCGCCACACGTTCCACTGGGTGCTCGCCTTCGACGAGGAAGGCCTGTCCACGCCCAAGGTGTTCGGCGAACTCGACCGGCTGCGCGCCGACGGCAAACCGCCGCGGATCGGGTCGCACACGCCGGTCGTGGAGGCGCTCGCGTCGGGTGATCCTCGCCAACTAGCCCTGTTGCTCGGCAACGACTTGCAGGCGGCCGCGGTGTCGCTGCGGCCCGGCCTGCGCCGCACGCTGCGCGCCGGGGTGAACGCGGGCGCGCTCGCCGGATGCGTGTCCGGCTCCGGGCCGACGTGCGCGTTCCTGTGCTCCGACGCGGAAACCGCGGTCGAGGTGGCCGCTGAGCTGTCCGGCGCGGGAGTGTGCCGGACGGTGCGGGTCGCGCACGGCCCGGTGCCGGGGGCCCGGGTGGTCGGCGGCGACGACGCCCCGCGCAACGCGCCGCCGCGCGTGCACGCCTGAAAGCTCGAATCAACAGTCCACAGTGGAAAGGATCCGGATGGCCAACCTGGTCAACCTGGAATCGGTGAGCAAGTCCTACGGCGTGAAGCCGTTGCTGGACAACGTTTCCCTCGGCGTCGCCGAGGGGCAGCGCATCGGCGTCGTCGGGCTCAACGGCGGCGGCAAGACGACGCTGCTCGAAGTCCTTTCCGGACTGAGCGAGCCGGATTCCGGCCGGGTGAGCCAGGTGCGCGACCTGCGGATGGCGGTGGTCACCCAGCGCACCGAACTGCCCGCGGGCAGCACGGTCGGCGACGTGGTGCTGCAGCGCTACGGGGCTGAGCACGAATGGGCCGCCGACGCGCGCGTCCGGTCTATTGTGGACGGTCTGGGCATCACCGCGATCGGCCTCGAGACCCCGACCGCGAACCTGTCCGGCGGCGAACGCCGTCGCGTCGCGCTGGCCGCCGCGCTGACCGGCGAACTGGATCTCGTGGTGCTCGACGAGCCCACCAACCACCTTGACGTCGAAGGCGTTCGCTGGCTCGCCGACCATCTGCTCGGCCGCCGGATCGCGGTCGTGGTCGTGACCCACGACCGGTGGTTCCTCGACACCGTCGCGAGCCTCACCTGGGAGGTCGCGAACGGCCGGGTCGAGCAGTACGAAGGCGGTTACGCCGACTGGATTTTCGCGCGCGCCGAACGCGCCCGCCTCGCCGCGACCGCGGAGGAGAAGCGGCAGAACCTGGCGCGCAAGGAATTGGCGTGGCTGCGGCGCGGACCGCAGGCGCGTTCCTCGAAGCCGCGGTATCGCGTCGAAGCCGCCGAGGCGCTGATCGCCGACGTGCCGCCGCCGCGCGATTCGGTGGAGCTGATGGCGTTCGCGAAACGCCGGCTCGGCAAGACGGTGCTGGAGCTGGAAGACGCGTCGCTGCGGGTCGGCGACCGGACCTTGCTCGACCACGTCACGTGGCGGATCGGCCCTGGCGACCGGATCGGTCTCGTCGGCGTGAACGGCTCCGGCAAGACCACGCTGCTGAAGCTGCTGGGCGGCGACGTCGCATCGCCGACCGGACGGCGGGTGCAGGGCAAGACGGTCGCGCTCGCGCACCTGCGCCAGGAGCTCGACGACCTGCCCGCCGATCTTCGCGTGCTGCAAGCGATCGAGCAGATCTCCGGCCGCGTCGTGTTCGGCAAGCAGGAGATGACCGCGTCGCAGCTCGGCGAGAAGCTCGGCTTCCCGGCGGCTCGGCAGTGGACGCCGGTCGGCGACCTGTCCGGTGGCGAACGCCGCCGGCTGCAGCTGTGCCGGCTGCTGATGGCCGAGCCGAACGTGCTGCTGCTGGACGAGCCGACGAACGACCTGGACATCGACACCCTGCAGCAGCTCGAAGACCTGCTCGACGGCTGGCCGGGCACGATGGTGGTGGTCTCGCACGACCGGTACCTGGTCGAGCGCGTCTGCGACGCCACGTACGCGCTTCTCGGCGACGGCAAGGTCACCCACCTGCCGGGCGGCATCGAGGAGTATCTGCAGCGCCGCGCCCGCGCGAAGGATGCCGCGCCGCGTCGCGAGGCACCTCCGGCGGAGAAGACCGAGGCCAAGCGCAGCGCGGCGGAAACCCGCGCGGCGCAAAAGGAATTGGGCCGGTTGGAGCGGAAGCTGGATCAGCTCGCGAAGCGGGAAGAGAAGCTGCACGCCGCATTGGCGGAGGCGGCGACCGACCCGGAGAAGCTGATCGAGCTGAACACCGACCTGAAGGCCGTCCTGGCGGAGAAGGACGACGTCGAAGCGCGGTGGCTGGAGACGTCCGAACTCGCCGAGTGACAATCGGCGGATGGACGACGACGTTCCGCGGCTGTCGACGCTGCCCGCCGACACCACGTCGGTGCTGCGGCTGATCGCGCACTTCGACGCGTTGACCGGCCTCGCGCCAGACGCGGTGGTCCGGTCGGCAGCGCTCGTCGCGGGCTGTCCGGTCGGGGCAGTGATCGACGGCGAGTCCGTGTGGTTCGACGGCGCGGGCTCGCCGGTTTCCGGCCCGTCACTGGACGACGTCCAGATCGACCGGCCAGCGCCGCATCCGCTCGACGTCGTCCTGCTCGACCAACTCCGCCGCGCCCTGCGCGCGACCCGGCCCACCTCGCCGCTCCGGCTCGGCGAACCCGGTCTGCTGGAGATCGCCGTCTCGGCCCGCGAACAACGCCGGGATCGCTTGCGCGCACTGCATTTGCTCGGCTACGACCTGGATCAGCCCGTGGTCGCGCTCGTCCTCGCCGGTGCTCCGGAGGACGGCCTGGACGCACTCGCCCGCGCCGGTGCCGGACGGCTGCAACACCACCGCCTGGGCCGACTGACCCTCGCACTGACCCAAGGCGGCCCGGCCCCGCGCGAACTGGCCGGGCACCTGCATGACGACCTCGCCACCCGCCATCCCGCCTCGACCGGGCTGGACCGAGCCGTGGACGTCTGGATCGGCCTCGGCGAACCAGCAGCGGCGGCCGACGCACCCGTGTCGTGGCAGCAAGCCCGCACCGCGCTGCGCTTCGCATCGTCCACTGTGTTCGGTCGCCGCGCCGTGCCGTATGGACCCCTCGGAGTCCTTGTCCTGCTTGCGGAACTGCCGCCGTCCCGGCTCGCGGTGACCCCTGGCGTCGCGGCCCTCGAAGCCCACGCCCGCACCCCCGGCGGCGCGCTCGACGTCGAAGCGCTTGAGTCGTACTGCGTGTTCGGCGCGCTCCGGCGGACGGCGACCGAACTGAACCTTCACCACAGCACCGTCGCGGCTCGTCTGGACCGGATCGAAGCGGCGACCGGCTGGCGGGTCGAGGACGCGATGGACCGGTTCCAAGCGACGTTCGCGCTGCTGGCGCGCCGTTTGGTGACCTCGGATCGCACGCTGGGCGACGTCGGGTAGGCGACGCCCGTCGCCCAGACTGGCCGGATCCGGCGACGCGCGTCGGCTGACCCGCCGGGGCTCGCCAGCGACGATCGAGCACGCGCAACGACGCGCGTTTCCGGAGGGACGCCCATGATCGACCCCACCCGCACCTGGCAAATGCTCGAACAGCGGCTCAAGACGACCGCGAACCCCCGGCACCGGCAGGTGCTCGGCATCGTCCTGGAACACATGAAGGCCGAAGCGGAACCTGATCTCGACCGGCTGATGGCGACGGTCAGCAAGGACGCCGCGTATCACTTCTGGGGCGCTAGCGGCGATACCGGACCGAAGGGCCACGACGGCGTCCGCGAGTACTACGCGGCATTCGTGGCGAGCAAGGCGAATCACCTCGAATACCGGATGGACCGGCTCGTTGTTGACGATCATGCGCTGGTCACCGAGGGCGATCTGCACATGCTCCTTCCCGGCGCGACCGCACGGCAGATGGGTTTCCCCGCCGCCGATCCGGACGCGGACTACCTGTACGTCAGCAGGCAGCTGATCGTGTGGCCGGTCGACGCCGACGGCCTGATCACCGCTGAGGATTCCTACACGTCCGGACCGCTGGAATTCCGGAAACTGACCCGCGCCGAGCTGCCGCAGGCCTATCAGGACCGGGTGCGTCCGCAACCCGCCTGACGCCGGACATCCGCTGTTCACGCCGCCGCGGGCAGTGCCGGAAAAACCGGACAGTAATCTGACGCACATGAGTCGGTTTGTGGACACACTCGTCGGGAACGCGGCGGACCGGGGGCAACGGCGCGGCATGGTGACCGGCGAGCCCAAGGAGCCGGTGCGCCGGACCTGGGCGCAGGTGCACGACGAGGCGCGCCGGATCGCGGGCGGGCTGGTCAGCGGCGGGTTGAAGCCGGGAAGCGCGGTGGCGGTGCTGGCCGCCGCGCCGGTGCTCATCGCGCCGACCGTGCAGGCGGTGTGGCTCACCGGCGGCAGCGTGACGATGCTGCACCAGCCGACGCCGCGCACGGACCTCGCCGAATGGGCCGAGGACACGGTCAAGGTGCTCGAGATGATCGGGGCCGAGCTGGTCGTGCTGGGCGAACCGTTCGACCAGCTCGCCCCGGTGCTCGAAGGCAAGGGCATCAGCTATCGGCTGATCTCCGAACTCGCCGGCGCGGAACCGCTGGCCGAGATCGTGCGGACGGCCGAGAGCGACACCGCGCTGCTGCAGCTCACCAGCGGATCGACGGCGGAGCCGAAGGCCGTCCGGATCACCTACGGCAACCTGTACACCAACGTCAAGGCGATGGTCGACCGCGCCGAGTTCGAGTTCGACACCGACGTGATGGTGTCGTGGCTGCCGACCTTCCACGACATGGGCATGGTCGGCTTCCTGACCGTGCCGATGACGTTCGGCGTCGAACTGGTCAAGATCACCCCGGTCGAGTTCTTGACCGGCCCGCTGATCTGGCCGGAGCTGATCAGCAAGTACGGCGGCACCACGACGGCCGCGCCGAACTTCGCGTACGCCATCGTCGGCAAGCGCATGGCCCGGGTCGAGGACGACAACGCCTACGACCTGTCGAAGCTGCGCATCGCGCTCAACGGCGCGGAGCCGATCGACGAGACGGCCGTCGAGACCTTTGTGGACGCGGGCAAGCGGTTCAAGATGCCGCCCGAGTGCGTGTTCCCCGCGTACGGCATGGCGGAGGCGACGCTGGCGGTCTCGTTCGCGCCGCTGTTCACCGGGCTCACGCTGGACGTCGTCGAAGCCGACGCGCTGGAAGCCGACAACCGCGCGGTGCCGGTGCCGGAAGGCGACCCCCGCCGCGGCACGGACGAGGTCCGCTCGTTCGCCCTGCTCGGCCGTCCGCTGGACGGTTTGGAAGCGGACATCGTGGACGAATCCGGTTCCGTGGTGGGCGAACGGCAGGTCGGCGAGATCCGCCTGCGCGGTGAGGCCGTGACGCCCGGCTACCTGACCGTCGACGGCCCGCTGGACACCCAGGACGCGGACGGCTGGATGAAGACCGGCGACCTCGGCTACCTGGTCGACGGCCAGATCGTGATCTGCGGCCGCCGCAAGGACGTCATCATCATGGGCGGCCGCAACCTGTACCCGACCGACATCGAACGCGCCGCCGGTTCGGTCGAGGGCGTCCGGGCAGGCAACGCGGTCGCCGTCCGCCTGGACGCGGGCAGCCGCCGCGAGCGCTTCGCCGTGGTCGTGGAGTCCAAACTGGCCGGTGACGCCGCTGAGGAAAACCGCCTGGCCAAGGAAATCGCCGCGCGCGTCCGGGACGCCGTGGACATGCGCCCCTTCGCGGTCGTGGTGCTTCCGGCGGGAAGCCTGCCCAAGACCCCGTCCGGCAAGGTCAAGCGGGCCGCTACCGCGGTGCAGTACGCGGACAAGATCGCCAAGAACGCGGCCGATTGATCCGGGCTTGAACGCACGAAGGCCGCTTCGAGTCCTCGAAGCGGCCTTCGCGGCAAGATCTGGGGATTATCGGCCGGGCAGCCGCTCCGCCGGCGCCTCGGCGACGACGGGCCACGCGGCGCGCCCCGCGGTGGCCTCGGTGTGGTCCCGGCTCCCTGGAATCAGCGGAGCCCGCCGTCCGGACCGGTCGGCCAGTTGCGTCTCCACCTGGTCGAGAAACTCGTCGACCTCGCGCTCGTCGTATCCGCGCTTGCCGATCAACGGCTTGGAGAACAGCACGTGGTGGACCTCGGCCGCGGTGAGATCGTCCTCGTCGGCGATCGTCTTGGCGATCCGCCGCACGAAGTCGTCGACCTCCTGCTTGGCGTAGCCGCGGCGGCCGATCGGGGCGTTACCGAAAGCGACCTCAGCGAGATCCTCGGCGGTAAACGGCATGGATCATTCTCCGATTCAGGGTCGGGGTGGTGCGAACTCCTGCAGTCCGTCCTAACCGGTCCCGGCCACCCCGGGAAGCCCGCACCCACCCGGACGACTCGATCAGGGCCCCAGAAGACGCCCATCGAGTGAGAAATCCATCACGCAGGGCCACAACGACTCACCCACAGGCACAACGGCCCAATCGGCTCGAATGCCGCTTCGGGGGCGGGGGACGGACTGGATGCGGTGGGGAGGTTTTCTCGGGGGCTGGGCGTGCGGTGGGTTCGCGGTAGCGGTGCTGGTCAGGGCGCTGGGGAGCACCGGCCACGGAGACGCGCCGGGCGGCTTTGCTCTCGCGGACCGCACCGCCGCGCCGGACACGCCGGACACGCCGCAGCATGGCTCAGGCGGCCCGGCCGGATGCTGGCGCATCGCCGCAGCGAGGCCGCGCAAGCAGCTACTGAGAAACCCCAATGTGGCATTGGGTGCATCGCACGCACCCAATGTGGCATTCGGTGCATCTGACGCACCCAATGCCACATTGGGGCGAAACCAGCAGGTCAGGCAGCGTGAAACGCGTTCTGCGCCGCAGCCAGGCCCCGCGAAACCAGCGCCTCGACCGCATCCGCGCACCGGTCGACCTCGAACGGGAGCTCCTTGCGCTCGACCGTCGAAAAGTCCTTCAGCACGAAATCCGCCGGATCCTGCCTGCCCGGCGGCCGCCCGATGCCGAAGCGCACGCGGTAGTAGTCACGCGTGCCGAGCGATTTGGTGATGGACCGGAGTCCGTTGTGCCCGTTGTCGCCGCCGCCGAGCTTGAGCTTCAGCGCGCCGAAATCGACGTCCAGCTCGTCGTGCACCACCACGACGCCGGACGGCGGCACCTTGAAGAACCGGGCCGCGCCGACCACCGGCCCGCCCGAGAGGTTCATGAACGACCGCGGCTTCACCAGCACCACGCGGGAACCGGCGAGCCTGCCTTCGAGCACCTCGGCACCGCTGCGGTGGGCCTTGAACTTCCCGCCGACCCGGCCGGCCAGTTCGTCGAGCACCATGAACCCCACGTTGTGCCGGTTCCCGGCGTACTGGGGTCCTGGATTGCCAAGGCCGGCGAGCAGGATCAGCTCGCCGGCCCCGGGCAGGTCTTCACTCACGAAAGCGAGTTTATTCGGCAGCTTCGGTGGTGGCTTCCTCGGCTTCGGCGTCCTCGTCAGCCGAGCCGCGCGGGGCCTCGTTGACGGCGACGACCAGCGCCTCGGCGTCGGTGACCAGCTCGGCGCCGGCAGGCAGCTCGATCTGGCCCGCGGTGATCTGGGTGCCGGCCTCGATGCCCTCGACGGAGACCTCGAACTGCTCCGGGATGTGCAGCGCCTCGACCTCGACCTGGATCGTGTCGATGTCCTGGGCGACCAGGGTGCCCGGGCCGGGGGTGCCGGAGACGACGACCGGGACGTCGACGGTGACCTTCTCGCCGCGCTTGACGACCAGCAGGTCGACGTGCTCGATGTAGTTCTTGAGCGGGTGGACCACGATGGTCTTGGTCAGCGCCAGCTCGACGTTGCCCTGCAGGTCCAGCGTGATGACGGCGTTGGTGCCGTTCTCGCGGACGACGCGGGCGAACTCGATGGCCGGCAGCGCGAAGTGCCGCGGGTCCGAGCCGTGCCCGTAGAGCACCGCGGGGATTTTGCCGGCGCGACGGGTGCGGCGGGCGGCACCCTTTCCGAACTCGGTGCGCGGTTCGACGGAAAGACGTACCTCGGACACGGTTTAGCACTCCTTCAAATCACACGACGTGCGGCAGGGGGCGGCGGGGATCGTCGATCTCTGCTCGGGGCGGTTGGCACGGCGGCGAGATTGCGGGCGTGAGCGGACCACGGGGCTTCTCGAGCCGCCGCGTCGATCACGCCGGGCACCTACAGGCGCACCCGCCTCGCCGAGACAACCCGAGAAGTGTAAACCAGCCGGTCCGCGCGGGCCCGCACCGGGTCCGGGCAGTCTCCCCCGCGCGGGTGGGTGACGACACAAATCCCGTCCCGCCCGCCGATCTGGTGGGAGTGGCATGATTTCCGCGGAAAGAGGGGCGGCCGACATGCGGGCTCGATGGACTGCGACAGCACTGGTGCTGCTTGGTGGGCTTCTCGCGGGCTGCCAGGTCGCGGTGACCGGCACGGCGGGACTGTCCGATGCCGACCGGCAGCTGGCTGCCCAGCGTGCGCAGCAGCAGACGGCGGTCGACGCCGCGCTGCAGGCGCTGGAGCAAGCACCGGCGCTGCAATACGACGCGACGCTGAAGGACGGTGCCGGCAACCCGGCGACGCTGACGTACCGCGTCGCGCGCGACGGCAACGGCTTCGGCGCGCTGCCGCTGGAAGGCAAGTCGGTGCGGCTGACCGAACCGGACGGGCAGCTCTACCTCGCGGCCGACGCGGACTACTGGAAGTCGCACGGCCTGGAGGAGAACAGCACCCAGTTCGGCAGCGGATGGGTGCACACCGTCGGCAGCGAACTGCCGGTCGACCCGGCCGCGCGGATGTCCCCGCCGAAGCTCGCCGGCGAACTGCGCAAGGCACTCGGCGGCCTCGGCACCGGTGCGCCGCGAAAGCAGAAGCTGCCGGACGGCACCGAGGTGTACGACCTCGGCGGCGCGCTGCAGGTGACCACCGCCGAACCGCACCGGGTCACCGGGTTCGCGCCCGCGCTGCTCGATCCGCGCGGCGGCCCGAAGCTGGGCGCGGCGTTCCGGGTCCGGCCGCTGTCCGACGCCGAGATCAAGCAGTTCCACACCGATTTCAACGCCGCGGTCGACGCGATCGGGCAGCCGTTCGACGGGCTCGCGCAGGCGAGCGTCACGGTGCTCAACGACAAACTCGACTGCCAGGACTACGTCGGTTCCTGCAAGACCACAGTGGACGTTTCCAACAGCGTCGTCGGCAATCAGCCGGGCTCGAAACCGACCGTGCACATCAAGCTTTCGGTGGAGATCAGCGCGGACACGCTCGGCTCGCAAAGCTGCGCCACCGAAGGCGACGCCGCCGCGGACGCGACCATCACGATGTCCTGCTCGGTCAAATTCACCCTGCCCAACCGCACCGCGAGCTACCAGGTGCTGGCGAAGCCGACGGCGGTCGCCGAGGTGCGTTCGCCGGTCGACGCGAACGCGGTGAAGGCGAAGCTGGCCACCGCTTTCGCCGCGCTCGGCGGCTGACCTGCACGCTCACCTCGAGGTGCGTTTCTTCCGTTGAAGTAGCCGAAGACCGGTCCTTACCATCGGTGGCGTCGATACGGATTTTCTTTGCGAGGAGCGGCAATGAGCAAGCTGGTGGTGTTCGGCGCGACGGGATTCGCCGGTGGCCGGATCACCGACGAGGCGCTGCGGCGCGGGCACTCCGTGACCGGGGTCGCGCGCAAGGCCGAGGGATTGCCGTCGGGGGTCGAAGCGCGGTCGGGGTCGATGCATGACGCGGAGTTCGTCGCGTCGGTGGCCAAGGGCGCGGACGTGCTCGTGATCGCGACGCCGGGCCGTGCGGACGACCAGGGCCGCCGGCTGGTGGACGCCCTGCCGACGCTGGTGGAAGCGGCCCGCGCGAACGGCGCGCGGCTGGCGGTCGTCGGCGGCGCCGGTTCGCTGCGGGTCAGCGAGGACGGGCCGCGGGTGATCGACACGCCGGAGTTCCCGGAGGAGTACAAGCCGGAGGCGGGCAGCCACGTCCTCGTCCTGGAGGCGCTGCGCGAGCTGCCGGACGACGTCGACTGGTTCTACGTCAGCCCGGCGGCCGAGTTCGGTTCCTGGATCCCCGGCGAGCGCACCGGCAAGTTCCGTCTCGGCGGCGACGTGCTGGTCAGCGACGCCGACGGCCGCTCGCACATCAGCGGCGCGGACCTGGCGATCGCGTTCGTGGACGAGATCGAAGAGCCGAAGCACTCGCGCGCCCGGTTCACCCTGGCGTACTGAGCGCGGAACCCGGTGGCGTTCGCGTCGCCACCGGGTCCGCTTCGCGCGTCAGCCGGGAGATCCCGCGGTGCACAGGAATTTCGTGGCGTGCTCCGGGTCGAGCGCGTTGGTGACGAGGTTCCAGACGTTGAGGTCGTAGGCCTCGCCGATGTGCCCGACGGGATCGAACGGGCAGGTGTCCTGGACGTATTCGTTCGTGACGCCCGGTTCGCGCACGAAAGACGTTTCGGTGGGCGTGACCAGTTCGTCGAACCGCGACGTGAGCACGGTGTAGCGGACGCCGGGCTGCGCGATGGGACCGTTCGTGAGCGTCTGGACCGCGCTGCCGTCGGTGATCAGGTTGTCGCAAGCCGGGCAGCCGAACGCGGTGAGCGCCTTGCCGACTTCATCGCGAATTCCCAGCAGGTACGCCAGTTTCGTCAGATTGGCGAACGTGGTGCCGTGCGTGGGCGGCGCGATGGCGACGACGGAGCCGATGCGGTCGGCGATGCCTTGGGTCTTCGTGACGTACAAGGTCTGGAATCCGCCCTCGGAGTGGCCGACCAGATCCACTTGCGCCGCACCGGTTTCGTTCAGCACCTCGCCGATGAACTGCTTGATTTCCGTTGCGGAGTCGGCGATCGGGCGAAGCCCGCCGACGACCGGGAACTGCGGGTACGCGCCGTAGGTGCGGCTGAAGGTGCAGTATCCCTTGGCGGCGACGTGATCCTGCAGGTAGTTCAAGTCCTCATAGGACGTCGCGCCGAGTCCGTGCAGGAACACCACCGGACGCGGGTGTGCGCTGCTCGGCCGGCACGCCGGATCGTTGACGCCGCCGGTCGGGGCGGCCGTGGCTGGGGCGGCGAACGCGGCGGTGAGCAATGCCGCGGCGGCCAGGACGATGCGCAACCTCATCGGAGCGGTCCTTCCCTGTCGTCCTTGACAGTGGATACCCTGGGGTATTGGATACCTGAAGGTATTGAGCCAGCAGATCCAGTGTCAACCCCCGGATGAGGGAGAAGCCGATGACCGGCCGGACGCGGCCGACGCGGGCGGAGACCCGGCGGCGCATTCTCGACGCCGCCTTCGCCGTGTTCGGGGAACAGGGCATCGCCGCGACGAAGCTGACCGAGGTGGCCGCGGCGGCCGGGCTGACGAAAGGCGCGGTCTACTCGAGCTTCGCGTCGAAAGACGAGCTGGTGCTGGCGTTGATGGAGGAGCACGCCGCGCACCGGCTCGAAGCGAGTTTGGCGAGTTTCGCCGAGGCGGACGACGGCGGTGCCGGGCTGGCTAACGTCGCCGCGGTGCTGATGTACGAAATGCGCGCCGACGCGGTGTGGCACCGGCTGCTGGCCGAGTTTTTCGCGATGGCGCACCAAGACGACCGGCGGCGCGACGCGTTGCGCCGGCGCCGCCGGGAGGTTCGCGACACGATCGCGCGTGCCTTGAACCGGCTCGCCGAGGGATTGGACCTCGAACTTCCGTTGCCTGCCGAGGAATTCGCCGTCGTGCTGCTCGCGTTGAGCAACGGTTTGGCCGTGGAAGCCGAAATCGACGACGAAGCCGTGCCGGACGGTCTCCTCGGCCGCGTGCTCACGCTCATCGCCGGAGACGCCGTCGCGAAGGTGCAGGCGGCTAGCGACCTCGTAGTTCAGCCACCACCGGAGCGAAAGTCTCCATCATCGCCTCGAAAACGGTGAAGTAGGAGAAGCCGTACCGCTCGCGTTGCGCGATCAGCTGCTGCACCATCTCGTCCACCGTGCCGAAGAGAAGTTGGGGTGCGTTAAGCAGTTCGTCGACGTCCGCCGCACTGCGTTCCTCGGTCTCGGCGTGCCATTCCGCCGCGGCCTCGCGCCGGTCGTCGGTGACTACGACGCGCTGGATCAGCATGTTGTAGTCGATCTCGCGATCCCCTGCCAGCGAACGGAAATACGCGACCCGCTCGTCCATCGCGACGTCGTTGTCGAGCACGAACGTGCCCGGCGGACGACCGCGGTCCTGGCGAAGACCGGCGAATCCGACGATGTCCGCCTGCTCCGCCGCGAGCTTGAGCACGCCGTCGCTGTTGCCCGCGATGAGGAGCTTCGGCATGCCGCCCTCGTCCTCGACGCGCGTGCGCAGTTCGGCGAGACCTTCGGTGAGGTAGGTGATCCGGTCAGCGGCTTTGCGCCACGGCAACCCGGCGTCGTCGAACTCGTGCTTCATGTGGCCCGAGCCGAGGCCGAGTTCGAAGCGGCCTTCGGTGAGTTTGTTGGTAGTGGCGACATCGCGGGCGAAGAGCGCGAGGTTGTAGAAGGGCACATTGGACACCAACGTGCCGACCCGCACCCGCTCGGTCACCGCCGCGGCAGCCGTGAGCGCGGGAAACGGCGACAGCCGCCCCGGCCCGAGATGGTCGGGAACGGTCAGGTGGTCGTAGCCGAGCTCCTCGGCCCGCCGGCATTTTTCGGTCCACTCAGTGCCGTTGGCCGTGAGCCGCAGGCTGACGCCGAATTCGAATTTCCCCATGGCTAGGACGCTAGCCACTCACGTACGGGTGACGCACCGCTTTTCGCCGCCGGCGGAACCCGGTTTTTGTCGTACCTGGTGGCTAGCTTCGAGGGCATGGTGTTGTCGAGTGAAGAACGGGAACAGTTTCTGGCCGAACCGCACATCGGCGCGCTCTCCGTGGTCGAGCGCCCGGACCGCGCGCCGTTGACGGTGCCGATCTGGTACCAGTACACGCCGGGCGGCGAGTTGTGGGTGATCACGCCGCCGGAATCGCGCAAGGCAAAGGCGATCCAGGCGGCGGGACGGTTCAGCCTGATGGTGCAGCGAGTCGAGCCGACGGTCCGGTACGTGTCAGTGGAAGGCCCGGTGGTGCGGACTCGCCCGGGCAGCCGTGAGCTGACGTGGGAGATGGCTGCGCGGTACCTGCCTGCCGACAAGGTGGCGGGGTATGTGGAGTTCGAGCGGACGCAGCTGGGCGAGCACATGGCGATCCATATGCGGCCGCAGAGGTGGTTGTCTGCGGATATGGGCGAGGTGTGAGGTCGTGCTGGTGCGAGGGAGGAGAGAAGGGTGAGGGGTGCTTTTGGCTGACGACAGTGGGGTGGCTGCTCGGAGCGCGTGCCGGAGACGGGTGGCGCTGAGCTGGCGCGGGACTGCTTGCGTGCTGCGGTGAGCGCGGGCTGTCGCGTGCGGGTGCGGGGCTGCGCGCGGGTGAGGGGCTGAATGCGTGCGGTGCCGAGCGCATGTGCCGTCTGTCCGCGTGCGGTGCTGAAGTGCGTGTGGCTCTGCCGGGGTGGCGTGCTGTCCGCGTGGGGCGCTGCTTCGCGTGCGGTGCTGAATGCGTGCGGTTATGCCGGAGTGCCGTCGGTCCGCGTGGCGCGCTGAAATGGGTGCCGCTATGCCCGAGTGGCGTGCTGCCCGCGTGCGGCACTGAAGTGCGTGTGGCTCTGCCGGAGTGGGGTGCTGCCCGCGCGTGGCGCTGCTTCGCGTGCGGTGGGTTCGCTTGGGGCGTTGAGCGTGTGCGCCTTCTGCCTGGCGCGGCATCGGGAGGGTGCGCTTCGCCCGGGCGCGGTGCCGAGGGTGGGTGCATCGGCGAGCGCGTGCGGCTCTGCCCGAGCGAGGTGCCGTCCGCGCGCGGCCTGCCCTGCGTGCGGTGCTGTTCGCGCGGGGCACCGCGTGTGTGCCCTCTGCCCGGGTGCCATGCCGGGCGTGTGGGCCCGACGTGCATCCCCGCCAACCGAGCACAGTCAGCAAACGACGCGACCCGAGCCAGCCGCTGCGACCTGATCCAGGCCGCGCCGCCAACCCGGGCCGCGTCGTCGGAAAGCTGCTGTAACTCAGGCGTTGCCGTCGAACAGCGACGTGACCGAGCCGTCCTCGAAGACCTGCTGGATGGCTTCCGCCAGCATCGGGGCGATGGACAGCACCGTCAGTCCCGGGAAGCGCTTCTCTTCCGGGATCGGCAGCGAGTTCGTCACGATGACCTCGCGGGCCTTGCACTGCGAAAGCCGCTCGGTGGCCGGGTCGGAGAGGATGCCGTGGGTGGTCGCGATGACCACGTCCGCCGCGCCTTCCTCGAGCAGTGCTTCGGTGGCCTTCACGATCGTGCCGCCGGTGTCGATCATGTCGTCGATCAGCACGCAGAGCTTGCCCTCGACCTTGCCGACCACGCGGTTGGCGACGGCCTGGTTCGGCTTGTCCGGGTCGCGGGTCTTGTGGATGAACGCGATCGGCCGGTCGCCGAGCTGCTGCGCCCACTTCTCGGCCAGGCGCACGCGGCCCGAGTCCGGCGAAACGACAGTGATGTCCGCGTCGCCGTAGGTCGACTTGATGTGGTCGGCGAGCACTGACTGGGCCAGCAGATGGTCGACCGGGCCGTCGAAGAAGCCCTGGATCTGCGCGGTGTGCAGGTCGACCGTCATGATCCGGTCCGCGCCCGCGGTCTTGAACAGGTCCGCGATGAGCCGCGCCGAGATCGGCTCGCGGCCCTTGTGCTTCTTGTCCTGCCGCGCGTACGGATAGAACGGCATGACCACGGTGATCCGCTTGGCGCTCGCGCGCTTGAGCGCGTCCACCATGATCAGCTGCTCCATCACGTACTCGTTGATGGGCGTGGTGTGCGCCTGGATCACAAACGCGTCGGTACCGCGCACCGACTCCTCGAACCGCACGAACAGCTCGCCGTTGGCGAACGTGTGCGCGGTCTGCGGGGTGATCGTCACGTTGAGGTGCTTGGCGACCTCTTCCGCGAGCTCGTGGTGCGCACGGCCGGAGAAGAGCATCAGATTCTTCTTCGGCGTACCTGACTTCGGACTCATGCTGGCGACTCCCCGTCGGTTCCTGCTGCTGACTCGGACACAACGGTGTCCTGCTGCTGGGCGGCGAGAGCAGCTTCCGCTGCCTCCGCCGCGGGCGTCCCCGGCCTGCGCCGGACCGCCCAGCCTTCGATGGTGCGCTGCGGACCGGCCGACAGCGCCAGTGAACCCGGCGGAACGTCGTCGCGGATGACCGCACCGGCTCCACTGTAAGCGCCGTCCCCGATCCGCACCGGCGCGACCAGCGTGTTGTCCGCCCCAAGCCGGACATGCGAACCGACAACGGTCTGGTGCTTGCTCACCCCGTCGTAGTTCACGAAGACGCTGGAACAGCCGATGTTGCTGTGGTCGCCGACGATCGCGTCGCCTACGTACGTGAGATGCGGCACCTTCGTCCCGGTGCCGATTTGCGCGTTCTTCGTCTCGACGAACGCGCCCAGCTTGCCCTTCGCGCCGAGCTTCGTGCCCGGCCGCAGGTACGTGTACGGACCGACGTTGACGCCGTCGCCCAGCTCAGAGCCCGAACCGTGCACGCGGACCACCGACGCGCCCGCGCCGATCCGCACATCGGTCAGCGTGGTGTCCGGGCCCACAACGGAGCCCTCGCCGACCGAGCAATGGCCCTTGAGCTGGGTGTTCGGCTCGATCAGCACGTCGCGGGAGAGCGTGACGTCCGCCTCGATCCAGGTGGTGTTCGGGTCGATCACCGTGACGCCCTCGCACTGCCAGCGGCGCACGATGCGGCGGTTGTACTCGGCGCCGAGCACCGAGAGCTGCACGCGGTCGTTCACGCCCTCGGTGACCCACGGGTCGTCGACGACCAGCGCGCCGACGCCCTTGCCGTCCTCGCGGGCGATGCCGAGGACGTCGGTGAGGTAAAGCTCACCCTGCGCGTTGTCCGTCGACAGCCGTGACAGGCCGTCGATCAGGACAGCCGCGTCGAAGGCGTAGACGCCGGAGTTGATTTCGGTGATCGCGCGCTGGTCCGGCGTCGCGTCCTTGTGCTCGACGATCGCGCTGACCGAACCGTCGGCGCCGCGGACGATGCGGCCGTAGCCGGTGGGGTCGGCGACCTCGGCGGTGAGCACGGTGACCGCGTTGCCCGCCTTGGCGTGCTCGGCCCGCAGGGATTCCAGGGTTTCGGTGTCCAGCAGCGGAACGTCGCCGTAGCTGACGACCACGGTGCCGGTGAGTCCTTCCGGCAGCTCGGCCAGCGCGCACGAAACGGCGTGCCCGGTGCCCTTCTGCTCTTCCTGCACGGCGGTGGCGACCTCGCGGCCGAGTGCCTTGCCGACCCGGTCGAGTTCGGCGCGCACGGCGTCGCGGCCGTGTCCGATCACGACCACCAGATGCTGCGGCGCGAGGCCGGCGGCGGCGCGCACTGCGTGTTCCACCAGCGGCCTTCCGGCGATCGGGTGCAACACCTTAGGAGTGGAGGAACGCATGCGGGTGCCCTCACCCGCAGCGAGGATCAGCGTGCTCAGCGGGCCGCTCACGAGTCTCCCAACGATTCACCGGTGCGTTGACGAGCACCAACGATCCTACGTGGGGTCCTCAGCGCTCCACGCGGGGTCGGTCGGAGCCGTTTCCCCAGGCCAGCCGCTCGTGCCGTCGCCAGCCATCGAGTTGGCCGACGCCACCTGGTTGCCACCGCCGCGTTTCGCTTCGTACATCGCCGCATCTGCGCGCGCGAGGACCTGTTCGGCCCGCTCTTGCGGACGCAGCGACACCAAGCCAATGGACAACGTCACACCGTGCGACAGGTGATGCGGCAGTGTCGCGACCGATTTGGCCGCGCGGCCGAGCGCCATCTTCGCCGCCGACGCCGGTGCGCCGGGCAGCAGCACGATGAATTCGTCGCCGCCGTAACGGGCCACCACGTCGTCGCCGCGCAGGGCGTCGCGCAGAGTGCTTGCGACAACACGCAAAACGTTGTCGCCCTCGGCGTGCGACTGCTTGTCGTTGACGCCCTTGAACCCGTCGAGGTCGACCAGCGCGACCGCGAGCGGTTGGGCGTCCGCCGACGACGCCAGCGCGCGCAGGCGTTCGTCGAGCGCGCGGCGGTTCGGCAGTCCGGTCAGCGGATCCTGCAGTGCCTGCTGGGTGATCGCACCGTGCTCGGCGGAAAGCCGTTCATGCTCGCGGCGCGCGTTCAGCGTGGCGATCTGCGATTCGCGCAGCGCCCACATTTCGGTTTCCAGCGCGGTCGCGTAGTCGATCAAAGACTGGCTCGCGGCTTCCGGGTCGAGCCGGGCGAGTTCGCGGGAGAGGGTGAGCCGCATCGACGGCTGCGAGACGTCCTCGGCCAGCACGTCGCGGGACTCGCGCAGCACCTGCAGCGCGTCGGAGCGGCGGCCGGCCGCGTCGAGGCAGCGGGCCAGCGCGATCGCGACCAGTTCCTGCTCGTGCGGGTAGTGGTGGCCGAGATGCATGCCCTGCAACCGTTCGACGTGCTCGGCCGACGGGTCGTGCAGCGCGAGCGCCGCGGCCAGCACGCCGACCTGGTCGACCGCGGACACGCCGATCTTGCGCGGGAACAGCGATTCGGCGAACGGGCCCTCGGCGGCGACCGCCATCGACGCGGCGGTGCGGAACTTCTCCGCCGATTCGTCGTACTGCTCGATCCGCTCGAGCCGGAGACCCCAGCCGAGCAGCATCTTGACCCGGTTCATCAGCTGCAGGGTGATCTCGTGCGGGCTCGCGCTTTCCCGGATCGCCTGGTGCGCGCGGCCGATCACCTCTTCGGCGGCCTCGTAGACGCCGAGCTGGTTGAGCACTATCCAGCAGTCGATGAGCGCCATCGACTGCATGCGGTTCCAGTTGCGGACGCCGACCTGGCGGTTCGGGATCGTGGAGTCGTCGAGGATCGCGAGCGCGCGGGCGATCTCGGTGAGCGCGGCGTCCTCCTGCGCGGCGAGCACCAGCCGGCGTCCGCGCAGCGCGTGCGCGTCCGCGCGCAGCAGCGAAAGGCCGTGCCGCCGGGTGTGCGCGAGCATCTCGTCGAGCCGGGGCTCCGCTTCGGCCGCGAGACCGCGGGTGACGAGCCGGGAGAACGCGGAGGCGCGCAGCAGCTGGGCGACGAGCGTGGGTTCCCCCCGCCGGAGGGTTTCCTCGAGCAGCTCGTCCATGATCTTGACGATCTCGAGCTGGTTTTCGTGTTCCTGGCGCTGAACGGCCGCGATGAGTTCCCGCGCGCGCCCGACCAGCCACGCGTCCGACATTTCGACCAGGGTCGGGCGACGGGTGCCCGCGGGGTCGCTCGGTTCCTCGCTCAGCCGCCCCCACTCCCATCGCCCTCGCCGGATGTGCAGCTCCGCCGCCAGGATTCGAACCTGAACTGTCAGAACCAAAATCTGAAGTGCTGCCGATTACACTACGGCGGATCGGTCCAGGTCAGGATAGCGATGATCGAGGACGGGGGCGCCAGGAGGGGGAGGCGTGCGCCACAGGCCCGTCCCGGGCATCGGGCAATCGGACGTTTCGGGCCTCCACAGCGCCGGAAACCTCCTGTACCGTAACTTACGACACCGTAGGTAAGGGCACCCTTCGCAAGGGGTTGTGAGAGGAAAGAAGTGAGCGCATGACGGCCACCCTCGATCGTTCTCAGTCAGCGGGCGACCCGCCGAAGGGCCCCAAGCCGATCATCGACGGACAGCGCGGGATCGGCGTTCAGCTGTCGGTGTACTTCGGGGTGCTGCTGCCGATCGTGGCGCTGCTGGTCGCGGTTCCGTTCGCCTGGGGCTGGGGGCTGACCTGGACGGACGTCGCGCTCTTCGTCGTGTTCTACGGGATCAGCGGGCTGGGCATCACCGTCGCTTACCACCGCTACTTCACCCACGGTTCGTTCAAGGCCAAGCCGTGGCTGCGCGTCGTGATGGCGATCGCGGGCAGCATCGCGTTGCAGGGCCCGGTGATCACCTGGGTGGCCGACCACCGGCGCCACCACGCGTTCTCCGACCGCGACGGCGACCCGCACTCGCCGTGGGCGTACGGCACCTCCCCGCTGGCCATCGCCAAGGGTTTCTGGCACGCGCACATGGGCTGGCTGTTCGACCGGGACCAGAGCAACCAGGCGCGGTTCGCGCCGGATCTGGTGAAGGACCCGGCCATCCGCAAGGTCGACGACCTGTTCTGGCTGTGGTCGCTGGTGAGCCTGTTCGGGCCGGCGCTGCTGGGCGGCCTCATCTCGTGGTCGCTGTGGGGCGCGGTGACCGCGTTCTTCTGGGCGGGCCTGGTCCGCGTGTGCGTGCTGCACCACGTGACCTGGTCGGTCAACTCGATCTGCCACATGATCGGCGAGCGCCCGTTCGCCGCGCGCGACCGTTCGGCGAACTTCTGGCCGCTGGCGATCTTCTCCTTCGGCGAGTCCTGGCACAACCTGCACCACGCCGACCCGACCTCGGCCCGGCACGGCGTGAAGCGCGGCCAGATCGACATGTCGGCGCGGCTGATCTGGATGTTCGAGAAGTTCGGCTGGGTGCACGACGTGCGGTGGCCGACCCCGCAGCGGCTGGCCCGGATCGCGGCCGAGAGCAAATAACAGTGTGAATGGCAGTGCCGGTCAGTGCCGGTGAGAACCGGCATTGCCACGCACGACTACCCTGCAGTGAATGGCGGGGAGACGACGGGCGAAACGAGAAGCGGCGGTCACCGGCGCGCGGCCGGCCGCACCGGTCGCCCGGGTGCGCATGACCGGCAGCGAGCGCAGGCAGCAGTTGCTCAACGTGGCACGCGCATTGTTCGCCGAAAAAGGGTTCGACGGCACCTCGGTCGAGGAGATCGCCGCGCGGGCGAACGTGTCGAAACCGGTTGTCTACGAGCACTTCGGCGGCAAGGAAGGCATTTACGCCGTCGTCGTCGACCGGGAAACGCAGCTGCTGCTCGACCGGATGATCTCGACCCTCCACGGTGGACACCCGCGGGTGATGCTGGAGCAGGCGGCCGTCGCGTTGCTGAGCTATGTCGAGGATTCCCACGACGGTTTCCGGATTCTCGTCCGCGATTCCCCGGTCGCCAGTTCCACCGGCACCTTCTCGACGGTGCTCAACGACATCGCGAGCCAGGTCGAGCACATCCTCGCGCAGCAGTTCGCCGCGCGCGGGTATGAGGAGAAGCTGTCCGCGCTTTACGCGCAGGCGCTGGTCGGCATGGTCGCGCTCACCGGGCAGTGGTGGCTGGACGCGCGCAAGCCGAAGCGGGACGAGGTCGCCGCGCATCTGGTGAATCTCGCCTGGAACGGGTTGTCCCACTTGGAGAACAAGCCCCGGTTGCTCGGCTGAGTCCTCAGCTTCCGGACGGCGCGTTGCTCAAATCCACGACGCAGAACAGGTTGCCGTCCGGGTCGGCGAGGACGACGAAGTCCGGCTCGGGCGGGTAATGCGGCCAGTCGACCCGTTGCGCGCCTAGCCCGATGAGCCGTTCCACCTCGGCGCGCTGTTCGTCCGCGGTGTCGGTGTAGAGGTCCAGGTGCAGCCGCGGCACGGGTTCGGCGGGCGAGTCGCTTCGCATGAGGCCGAGCGCGTGCGCGCCGCCGGGGTGGGCCAGCGTCTTCCACGTCGCACTCGCCCATTCCGGATCCTCGACTAGCCCGAGCGCTTCGCACCAGAACCGCATCGCGCGTTCGACGTCGGCGACTCCGAGCACCGTTGTCCCGAGTCGCAGCATCAGACCAGTTTTCCTTGCGCGCGCAGGTCGTCCAGGATCAGCTGGACCGTCGCCGACACCTGGTCGCGATCGGCGTGGGCGAGCCAGCCGAACGACTCGATCTCGCTGCTCGGCTTCAGCTCGCCGGTGTACTTCGCGGTGTAGCAGGTCATCCGCACCACGACGCCGTCCGCCTTGCCGTGCGCCTGCGCTTCCCAGGTTCCGGCCAGCTGCGCGGAAGCCGGATCCAGCGTCACGCTTAGTTCCTCGGCGATTTCCCGGACCAGCGTCTCGACGTCCGACTCGCCCTCCTCGCGTTTCCCGCCGGGCAGGTACCAGGTGTCCTTGCCCGCCGAGCGCGCGGCGAGCAGCTTGCCGTCGACCACGTGCAGCCAGGCGACTTTGTCGATGGAGGGCATGTCCGCCACCCTACCTCCGCGCCCGCCGGTCGAGGTCCGCGAGCAGGATGCGCAGGAGGTCGGCGAGCTGATCGCGCTGCGCCGGGGACAGCGCGGACACCAGGGTTTCCTCGTGCTCCAGCAGATCTCCGACGGTGCGCTCGATCAACTCGTGGCCAGCGTCGGTGAGCTCGACGTACACCCCGCGACGGTCCGAAGTGGACTTCACCCGGCGGACGTGCCCGTCGCGTTCGGCACGCGCGGTTTGCTGGGAGATCGCGCCGGGACTGACCCGGCAGCGTTTCGCGAGTTCGCCCGCGCTGAGCCGGTACGGCGGCCCGGCCCGGCGCAGCGTGCTGAGCAAGGTGCGGGTGGAGGCGTCCATCCCGAGTTCGAGCATGGTCGCGCGCCGGTCGTCCTCCAGCAGTTTCGCGATGTGCCAGATCCGCGTGATCACACCGATGGACGACACCGGCGTGCCCGGCCGCTCCCGCAGCCACGCCCGCTGAATCTCGTCCACCTCGTCGCTTGACGGGTTTTCCCCGCCGCCGGTACCGTCGTCCACCAGAGGTACTTTAGCAATAAAGGACGTGGGGATGAATCGGGAATCGGTAGTAACCGGGGGCGGCACCGGAATCGGGTACGCGATCGCCGCGGCGTTTGCCAGGGCGGGTGATCGGGTCACGATCACCGGACGGCGCGAGGACGTGCTCACCGAGGCGGCGGCGCTGCTCGGCGCGCGGGCGGTGAGCTTCGACGCGAGCGATCCCGAGGCGGTCGAGGCGGCGCGCGACCAGCTGCCCGAACGCATCGACGTGCTGGTGAACAACGCTGGCGGCAACACGGATTTCCTGCACGAAGACAGCCGAGACTTGAAAGCGCTCGACGCTGCCTGGACGGCCAATCTTCGCGCGAATCTGTTCAGTGCGGCGTTCGTGACGACGGCGCTGCGGGACCGGCTCGCCGACAACGGCCGCATCGTCACGATCGGTTCGATCGCCGGGCACACCGGCGCCGAATCGTACGGCTGGGCGAAAGCCGCGGTGGAGGTGTGGAATACCGAAACCGCCCGGCAATTCGGGCCGCGCGGGATCACGGCGAACATCGTCGCGCCGGGATTGATCGTGGACACCGAATTCTTCCGCGGGAAACTCTCCGCTGAACGCCAGGAGCGGCTGGTCGAGAACACGATGACGAAACGCGCGGGCAAGCCGGAGGATGTCGCCGAAGTGGTGCGGTTCCTGGCTTCCCCGGAGGCCGGGCACGTCACCGGCCAGGTCGTGCACGTGAACGGCGGCGCGTACGTAGGCTGACCTCAGCCGGGGGTCACGCGCAGCACTTTGTCGTTGCTGCCGTTGGAAGTCGTCACGTACAGCGAGCCGTCCGGTCCGCTTCGAGCCGCGCGCAACCGGCCGAATTTGTCGTTGAATTCCGCGGGCAGCGTCACTCCGGTGACCTTCGCGGCCGCGTCCAGGTGCAGCAGCAGGAGTTTCTGTCCCTTCAGCGCGACCACGACCAGCGCGCCTTCGTTCGCTCCCCACTGTTTGCCGGTGAGGAAGGCGTCGCCGCTGGTCGCCTCGGTGATCTGGCCAGTTGTCCACAGTGGACGAACCGCGTCCGGGAACCGCTTGGTGTCGGTCATCGGCACGCTCTCGTCGTAGCTGGGGTCGGTGCCGCCCTTCGACGGATCCCAGCCGTAATTCCCGCCTGGGCGCAGGAGATTCACCTCGTCGTCGAATGCCGGTCCGTGTTCGGAGGTGATCACCTGACCGGTGCCCGGCCGGATCGCGACGCCCTGCACGTTGCGGTGCCCGTAGGTGTAGATCCGGCGTTCGTTCGGGTCGGAGGAGGACAGGAAGGGGTTGCCCGGCACCGGTTCCCCGGTCTTCGCGTTGATCCGCAGCACCTTGCCGCCGAGGCTGTGCCGATCTTGCGCGACCGTGGACCGCGCGGTGTCGCCGGTGCCGACGAGCAGCGCGCCGTCGGGAGCGAGCGTCGGGCGGCAGCCGGAATGGCGTCCGCTCGGATTCACCGGCAGCCCGGTCAGCAGGTCGCGCACCTTCGCCGCGCTCGCGCCGTCGTCGGCGAGCCGCCAGGTGACGAGCCGGACGTCCACCGCGCGGCCGTTTTCCTGGTGGGTCTGGCAGGTGGTGAACTCGCGCGAGGTCGCGAAGTCCGCCGCCAGCACCAGGCCCATCAGGCCGCCCTCGCCCTGCACGAGGACGTCGGAGAAATCGGCGCGCACGTCGGTCGTCCGGCCGTCGCGGACCAGCGCGAGCTTGCCGGGCCGCTGCGGCACGAGGAGCGAACCGTCGGGCAAGAAGGCGACGTCCCAAGCGTGTTCGAGGCCGTCCGCGACCTCCTGCACGGCGAACCGGCCCTGCTCCGGCTTGGCCGGGGCGGGGGCCGAGGCCGGCGCCGCCGAGCAGGCGGCGAGCAGCAGGACCGAGGCGAGCACCGCGACGAGACGCATGGGTCCAGCATGCCCCGATTCAGCCGCCGGGACGTACCAATCCGGATTCATACGCGAACACGACGGCATGCACCCGGTCGCGCAGCCCGAGCTTGTTCAGCAACCGGCCGACGTGCGTTTTCACCGTCGTCTCGCCGATGAACAGCGTCCCGGCGATCTCGGTGTTCGACAGTCCGCGCGCGATCAGGCCGAGCACGTCCTTCTCGCGTTCGGTCAGCGTCTCCAGTTTCTGCTCGTCCAGCGGCGTCCGGTGCGCGCTGAGATAGCGGTCGAGCAGGCGTTTCGTGACCGACGGCGACACCATCGCGTCACCGCGCAGCACGCCGCGGATCGCCACCAGCATCTCGTCCGACGGCGCGTCCTTGACCAGGAATCCGCTGGCCCCGGCGCGCAGCGCGGAGTAGGCGTACTCGTCGAGGT
This sequence comes from Amycolatopsis sp. VC5-11, assembly GCF_037034185.1. Classification (NCBI taxonomy): domain Bacteria; kingdom Bacillati; phylum Actinomycetota; class Actinomycetes; order Pseudonocardiales; family Pseudonocardiaceae; genus Amycolatopsis; species Amycolatopsis sp. VC5-11. Next base: position 30,792 of record NZ_JBAGKF010000034.1, read on the forward strand.
CGAACGTCGTGATCACCAGGACCGAGGTGTCCGGCAGTTCGGCGCAGATCTGCGCGGTGGCCGCGACGCCGTCGAGCACCGGCATCCGGACGTCCATCAGCACGAGGTCCGGCCGGCGCGCACGGGCGAGTTCGACGGCTTCCGCGCCGTCGCCCGCCTCGGCGACCACCTCCAGGTCGGGTTGGCTGTCGACGATCATCCGCAGCCCGACGCGCACGAGTTCCTGGTCGTCGCAGATCAGCACGGACGTCATGCGGCGTCCGTCCGCAGCGTCGCCGCTACGCGGTAGCCGCCGTCCGGCAGCGCGCCGGTTTCGAGCTTGCCGTGGTACATCGCGACGCGCTGCGCCATGCCGGTGAGGCCGCGCCCGGACCCGGGCAGTCCCGCCGCGGCCGGTTGCCGTCCGCCGGAGTTGGTCACCTCGACGCGGATTTCCGGACCGGCGAAGGCGACCCGGACCCGGCCGGTCGCGTCGGGCGGCGCGTGTTTGAGCATGTTGGTCAAGGCCTCCTGGACGATGCGGTACGCCTGAAGCGCGACGCCTGCGGGCAGGTCGGCGATGTCGCCGTCGACTTCGAGGGTGATGTCGCGGCCGGACTGTGCGACGAGCGTGCGCAACTGGTCGAGCGTCGGCTGCGGAGCGCGCGCGGGTTCGCCAGCATGCATCACTTCTAACAGCCGCCGTAGTTCGGCGAGTGCGGAACGGCCGGTTTTGCTGATGGTGTCGAGCGTGCGGTCGACAGCGTCTGGATCGTGATGGCGCGCGAGCTTCGCTCCTTCGGCGTTCAGGACGATCACGCTCATGCTGTGTGCGAGTACGTCGTGAAGCTCGCGCGCGATCCGTGTGCGCTCTTCGGCGACTGAAGCGCGACTGCGGGCTTGTTCCTCGGACGCCGCTAGCTCCGCTCTCAACCGTTCTTCTTCGGACAGTTGCTCCTTCGTGCGGAAGAACGCGCCGAGCGCCCACGCTGCCAGGTACAGCGGCAGTGGGCCGAAGATGGTGAGCGTCGGGTTCAGGGTGTTGGCACCCCAGGTAAATCCCCAGAAAGTGTCCAGGCCGACGACAGCTACCGCGAAGCCGATGAACCATCTGTCGCCGGCTTTGACGAGCGTGTACAGCATGACTGCCATCGCGAGGTCGCTGCGGCCGCGGTCGTACGCCCAGATCTCGTTCGTATAGACGACAGCGACTCCGATGAGGATCAGGAGCGCGACAGTGCGCGGATAGCGGCGACGCACCAACAGCGGCAGCAGGAACAGCATCGACACCATGCGGATCGGCCAGGTCGCCTGATCCGCGATGTTGGGGCCGAAGGCGGCGAAGACGGCGTACAGCGGCAAGTCGAGCAGCCAACGCTGCTTGCGTCCCCACATCACCAGTCCACGCACGAAACGAACGTAACTCGCGGACGTCGTCGCGCGCGTCGTTCCGGAGGATGGCGGTGGTCCTCCGAGCGGACGACTTTTCCCGCCGACCGAGTCGATCCGCGATGACCGAGCCGCTTCCTACCGTACGAAACATGTCGATTACCAGGGAGTTCTTCCGGCATCCGATGCGTACCGGCGCGATCGCCGCCAGCTCGGCACGGCTGGCCGGAGTGATGACTGCCGGGCTGGGCGTCGAAAGCGCGCACAGCGTCGTGGAGCTAGGGCCGGGAACGGGCGTGTTCACCGAAGCGCTGCTTCGCATCCTTCAGCGCGACGCGCATTTCACCGCGGTCGAAATCAACAGGCACCTCGTACAGGAGCTTCGTGAGCGCTTCCCGTCGCTGCACGTTGCGGAAGGCTCCGCGGAACACGTCGCTGCGTACGTGACCATGCCGGTCGACGTGGTCGTCTCCGGCCTGCCGTGGACAGCCATGCACGCCGCACCACAGGCTGCGGTACTGAATGCCGTCTGCGAAGTGCTGTCGTCACAAGGCCGCTTCACCACCTTCGCGTACGCGCACACCGCCTGGACGCCGCCCGCGCGTCGGTTCGCACGGTTGCTGCGAAGCCGCTTCGCGGTTGTCGAACGCACCAGTGTGGTTTGGCGGAACCTGCCGCCGGCGTACGTGTACCGCGCGGCTTTGCCGGTGCGGTCGGGACTGGACCGCTATGGACAGCCTGCTTCAGCCGCTTCTTGACGCTCCCGCGCCGCTCGTCTACCTGATCTGCGCGCTGGTGATCATGGCCGAGACGGCGCTGCTGCCCGGCATCGTGCTGCCGACGCTGTCCACCTTGCTGCTCATGGGTTTCCTTGTGCAGCGCGGGACTTTACAGCTGTGGCCAGCGCTCACGGTCTGCGTTGTGTCGGCGTTAGCGGGGGACCAGCTCGCGTACTGGGAGGGACGACTGTGGGGTCCGAAGCTGCGACGGTCGCGCGTAGGACAGCGGATCGGCGAAGCGAAGTGGGACAAGGCTGAAGCGACCGTCGCGCGTTATGGCGTGCCAGCAGTCGTCCTAGGGCGGTGCCTCGCGGGCGTACGCACTCTCGTGCCGCGCGTCGCCGGTTCCGCCGGACTGTCGTACCGACGCTTCTTCGTCGGAAGCGTGTGCGCGGCAGTGCTGTGGGCGGGAGTGGAGCTGACGTTGGGTCAGGTCACCGGGTGGGTCGCGCCTTGAGCAGTTCCGCGGTGGAAGCGTCGGCGGGCAGGAAGGTTTCGAGGCTCAGCTCGGCGACCGTCACGTCGACCGCCGTGGCGAAGTGCGTGATCGCGGTGAGCAGCCGCAGTTCGCCCGCCGAGCTGGACAACTGCAGCGGCACGGCGAACCCGAGGTGGTCGCCGGACGGTTCGCCGGGCGACGGCAGGTAGCCGGTGAGTTCGTCCAGCAACGCCTGATGGCGCGGGTCGGGTCCGTTCGCCAGACCGCGGCGAGGACGTTCGAGCACGTGCTGCGCCCAATCGGCGAAGTTCTGGATCCGCGGCGCCATCCCGCGCGGGTGCAACGCCAGCCGCAGCACGTTGACCGGCGGTTCCAGCAGCTCCGCCGCGACATCCTCGGTGAGCAGGCCGAAGCTGTCGTTCGCCGCGACGAGATCCCCGTAGCGGTTCACGACCAGCGCCGGATACGGCTCGTGCCCGGCGAGCAGTGCGCGCAGCGACTCCAGCACCGGCGTCAGCGCGGGGTCGTCCATCCGGGTTTCGGGGTAGACCGGCGCGTATCCGGCGGTCAGCAGCAAGGCGTTGCGCTCGCGCAGCGGCAGGTCGAGCGCCTCGGCGACGCGCACCACCATGCCCCGGCCGGGCAGCGAACGGCCGCGTTCCATGAAGCTGACGTGGCGCTGCGTCGTCCCGGCTTTCAGCGCGAGGTCGAGCTGGCTGAGCCGACGGCGGGAACGAGCGTCGCGCAAGGCGTCGGCGAACGAAGTGGGCACTGCGCGATTCTGGCCGGTGCTCGTGTCCGCCTGCCATTCCCCGCAGGGAATTGCCGGGACGCCCGGCCGCGCTGGATCGTCGGCGACGTGGAATTCGGACTTCTTCTTCCTGCCGGACAGGCACAGCTCGAAGCAGGCGGCACCCCGCGTGCCCTCGTCGCATTGGCCCGCGAAGCCGAACGGCTCGGATTCGCGTCGATCTGGGCCGGTGACTCGCTTTCCCGTCCCCGGATCGAACCGCTCACCCTGCTCACCGCGGTCGCGCAGGCCACCGAACGCGTCACCGTCGGCACTGCCGTGCTGCTGCCCGCACACCGCAATCCGGTGCAGACCGCGATGACGCTCGCGTCCGTCGACCTGATCTCCGAAGGACGGCTGGCGGTCGGCGTCGGCGCGGGCTTCCCCGGCTTCAGCGAGCGGGAGTTCGAGCTGGCCGGGGTCGATTTCCGGACACGGTTCTCGCATCTGGACGACGTCGTCACGCTCTGGCGCGAGCTGTGGACCGGGCAGCCGCAGTCGTTCCACGGCAAGGTGCTGCATTACGACTGGCTGCCGCCGGCGGTCTGGCCCGCGCGCCCCGGCGGTCCGCCGATCTGGCTGGGCGGCGCGACGCCTGCCGCGCTCCGCCGAACCGCGCTGCATTACGACGGCTGGCTCCCGTATCCGCCGGACCCCGCGGACTACGCGTCCGGCCTCGCGACGATCCGCGCCGCCAGCGATCGCCCGGTCACGCCGTCGCTGTTCCTGACGGTTTACGTTGACCCTGACCCGCGCCGCGGCCGTCGCGTTCTGGAGGACTACGCGCAGGCGACCTACCGGCGTCCGTTGGCGCAGATCAGCACCATCCAGGCGACCGTGACCGGCCCGATCTCGGAAGTCGCGGCGACGGTGCGCCGCTACGCCGAGGCCGGAGCGGAGCACGTGCTGCTGCGCGTCGGCTCCCTCGAACCCGGTGCGGTCGAGCAGCAGCTGCCCCTGTTGGCGGAGGTGATCGCCGGGGAGCGAAAACTTGTCGGTGCCGCGACGTAGGCTGGGATGGTGACCGACGCTGTACTGTCCGGACTCCTCCAAGCCATCCTTCCCGACCCGGCGCTGCGCGGCGTTGTCGAGCGCGCCGGGGCCCCACTGCTCGAACTGCAAGGCGCTGTCGCCGTACGGCAGCTCGTGGCCGCCGCTCTGGCCGAAGACCCCGAGCGCGGCGGCGCGGGCCGTCCGGTGCTGGCCGTCACCGCCACCGGACGCGAGGCCGACGAGCTCACCGCGTCGCTCGGCGCGCTGCTCGGCCCCGATCGCGTGGCCGACTTCCCGTCCTGGGAGACGCTGCCGCACGAGCGCCTTTCGCCGCGCGCGGACACGGTCGGGCGGCGGCTGGAAGTGCTGCACCGGCTGCACACCGGAGACGACGAACTGCGGGTCGTGGTCGCGACCGTGCGCAGCCTCATCCAGCCGATGGCCCCCGGGCTCGGCTCGCTCGCGCCGATCGACCTGGTCGTCGGCGAGGAACAGAGCTTCGAGGACCTGCTCGAACGGCTTGTCGAGCTGGCGTACACGCGCGTGGACATGGTCGAGAAGCGCGGCGAGTTCGCGGTCCGCGGCGGCATCCTCGACCTGTTCGGGCCCACCGCGCAGCATCCGGTCCGCGTCGAGTTCTGGGGCGACGAGGTCAGCGAGATCCGCGCGTTCGCGGTGTCCGACCAGCGCTCGCTGCCCGGCGAGATCCAGCGGGTCACCGCGCCGCCGTGCCGCGAGCTGCTGCTCACGCCGGACGTCAAGGAGCGCGCGGCGGAGCTCGCCACCACGTACGAGGCCGACGCGCACCTGGCCGAAATGCTCACCAAGCTGTCCGGCGGCATCCCGGTCGAGGGCATGGAGGCGCTCATCCCGGTCCTCTGCGAGGGCGAGCTGGCGCTGCTCACCGACGCGATGCCGCAGGGCAGTCACGTGCTGCTGGCCGATCCGGAGAAGATCCGCGCCCGCGCCGCCGACCTCGTCCGCACCGGGCAGGAGTTCCTCGAGGCCTCCTGGACCACCGCCGCGGCGGGCGGGCAGGCCCCGATCGACCTCGGCGCGTCGGCGTACCGCGATCTGGCCGAGATCGCGTCGCACGCGCAGGAGACAAAGCGCCCGTGGTGGACGCTCACCCAGCTGACCAGCGAAGACCCGGATGTCTACCGCGTCGGCATCGAGCCCGCGCCCGCCTATCGGGGCGAGCTGGAACGCGCGATGACCGACCTGCGCGCGCACCTCGCGTCCGGCGGCACCGGCGTGCTCGTCGTCGCCGGACAGGGCACCGCCAGCCGCGCGGTCGAGCAGCTGATGGCCGCCGAGGTCCCGGCGAAACACGTCGAGGTGCTCGCCGACGTGCCGCCGGCCGGCGTCGTCACGGTCACCTGCGGCGGGCTCGCGGAGGGCTTCGTCTCGCCGGAGCGCGCGCTCGTGGTGCTGTCCGAGGCCGACCTGACCGGCCGCGGCGCCACCGCCGGATCGTCCACAAAGGACTTGAACACCAAGATGCCGTCGCGCCGCCGCGGCGCGGTCGACCCGCTGGCGCTCAAGGCGGGCGACTACGTGGTGCACGACCAGCACGGCATCGGCCGGTTCGTGGAGATGGTGCAGCGCACGGTCGCCGGTGCGACGCGCGAGTACCTGCTGCTGGAGTACGCGTCGTCCAAGCGCGGCCAACCCGGGGACAGGCTGTTCGTCCCCACTGACCAGCTCGACGAGGTGTCCCGCTACGTCGGCGGCGAACTGCCCACGCTCAACAAGCTCGGCGGCTCGGACTGGAAGAACACCAAGGCACGGGCCAAAAAGGCGGTCAAGGAGATCGCCGCGGAACTGGTGCAGCTTTATGCGGCCAGGCAAGCCGCGCCCGGGCACGCGTTCGGCGCGGACACGCCGTGGCAGTCCGAGCTGGAAGACGCCTTCCCCTTCACCGAGACCAACGACCAGCTCGCGGCCATCGACGAGGTCAAGTCGGACATGGAGCGCGGCGTCCCGATGGACCGGGTGATCTGCGGCGACGTCGGCTACGGCAAGACCGAGATCGCGGTGCGCGCGGCGTTCAAGGCGGTGCAGGACGGCAAGCAGGTGGCCGTGCTCGTGCCGACCACGCTGCTCGCGCAGCAGCACCTGAACACGTTCACCGAGCGCATGCGGTCGTTCCCGGTCACCATCAAGGGCCTTTCGCGGTTCACGCACAAGGCCGAATCGGACCGGGTCATCGAACAGCTCGCCGACGGCGAGGTCGACATCGTCATCGGCACGCACCGGCTGCTGCAGACCGGCATCCGCTACAAGGACCTCGGCCTCGTGATCGTCGACGAGGAGCAGCGGTTCGGCGTGGAGCACAAGGAACACATCAAGGCGCTGCGCACGCACGTCGACGTGCTCACCATGTCGGCGACGCCGATCCCGCGCACGCTCGAGATGTCGCTGGCGGGCATCCGCGAGATGTCGACCATCCTCACCCCGCCGGAAGACCGGCACCCGATCCTGACCTACGTCGGCGCGTACGACGACAAGCAGGTCGGCGCCGCGGTCCGGCGCGAGCTGCTGCGCGACGGCCAGGTGTTCTACGTGCACAACCGGGTGTCGTCGATCGAGAAGGCGGCGAAGCGGATCCGCGAGCTGGTGCCGGAGGCGCGCGTCGTCACCGCGCACGGGCAGATGAACGAGGACAAGCTCGAAAAGATCATCCAGGGCTTCTGGGAGAACGAGTACGACGTCCTCGTCTGCACCACGATCGTCGAGACCGGCCTGGACATCTCCAACGCCAACACGCTGATCGTGGAACGCGGCGACATGCTCGGCCTCGCCCAGCTGCACCAGCTGCGCGGCCGGGTCGGGCGCGGCCGCGAACGCGGGTACGCGTACTTCCTGTACCCGCCGGAAGCGCCGCTCACCGAAACCGCGCACGACCGGCTCGCCACCATCGCGCAGAACACCGAACTCGGCGCGGGCATGGCGGTCGCCATGAAGGACCTCGAAATCCGCGGCGCGGGCAACATCCTGGGCGCGGAACAGTCCGGGCACATCGCGGGCGTCGGATTCGACCTGTACGTCCGGCTCGTCGGCGAAGCGGTCGAGGCTTTCCGGCGGCACGCGGGCGCGGAGCCGGCGGAGGACGAGGAACTGGCCGAAGTCCGCGTCGACCTGCCAGTGGACGCGCACATCCCGCACGACTACGTCCCCGGCGAACGGCTGCGGCTGGAGGCATACCGCAAGATCGCCGCAGCTCCGGACACTGCGGCCCTCGACGCGGTACGCGAGGAATTGGTCGACCGCTACGGCCAGCCACCCGCCCCGGTCACCCGGCTGCTCGCAGTCGCAGCGTTCCGGCACGCCTGCCGCGCCGCAGGCGTCACCGAGGTCGCGGCACAAGGCAACACGATCCGGTTCGCACCGCTGCCGTTGATGGACTCGCAGCTGGTGCGGCTGAAACGCTTGTACCCCAAGGCGTTGTACAAGGCGATCACCAACACGGTGTCGGTGCCGAAGCCGACCGAAGGCCCCGCCGGCGGCCGAATGGGCGCGCCGGTGCTGCGGGACCAGGAACTGCTCGACTGGTGCACGAAGCTGCTGGCGCAGTTGACGAAAACCCCAGCCGCGGTGTGAGCACTGCGGCGTGCCTCGCCTGATCCGCCGCCGGTACCCGCGGCGGTCTCGATGGCGAGGCACCGCCGCGGCACCCGGGCTCCCGAACCGCGGACCTAACCCCGAGCGGTTTCCGTGGCGAGGTTCCGCCGCTCTGGCCGCGACGTGGTTTCCGTGGCCAAGCGTCAGCTAGCCGAAACCCCGGTGGTTGCGCAGTGGCCAGCCGCAGTGCCGCTTCCTCCTGTGGCGTAGGCAGTGCCCCGCAGCCGGACATCGGCAACGGCCGGGGATGCCGCGGCACCCGGGCTCCCGAACCGCCGCCGCGGGCCTCGCTCACCGTGCTGCCGTACGAAATCGGCGCGCGCGTCGGTTTCCGTGGCGAGCTTCTGCCGCTCTGGCCGCGGCGTGCTTTCCGTGGCCAGGCGTCAGCTGGCGGAGCAGACCTCGAGCCCCGGCGGTTGCGCAGTGGCCAGCCGCAGCGCCGCTTCCTCCTGCGGCGTAGGCAGTGCCCCGCAGCCGGACATCGGCAACGGCCGTGGATGTCGCGGCACCCGGGCCCCCGAACCGCCGCCGCGGCCCGGATACACAAGCAAGCCGCGTTCCGGATCCGGCACCGCGTCGAGGGCGGCGGTCACCGCGGGCAGGTGCCAGAAGCGATCCCGTGCCTCTTCCGACGCAAACTCGATCTCCAGCGTCACGCCCCAGCGATGGACGTGCCACGTCCACTGCTCGGCGCCGTGGGTCAGCGCGGCCTCGGTCAGACGGTCGCCGTGAGCACGTTGCCACGCGCTCGCCGCGAAGGCCCCGTCGAGGACTTCGATCGACAACCAAGAGTCCATATGTCGACAATAGTCCGCTGAATGCCTCGATGGTGTTGCGTTTCGAGGCCATGTGAGAGGGTAGGGCCTGTGATGCGGATCATGGGGCGCCGCCGTGCGCTGGGCGCCGTTCTCGCCGGAGCTTTCCTCCTCGCCGGATGCGGTACCGGCCCCAGTCAGGTGGGCATGGCCGCGGTCGTCGACGGTCAGGTCACCACCATCGACCAGGTTCAGGCGCTGCTCGACCGCGCCGTGCAGGAGCAGCCGTACGCCCGGCAGCTCGCGTCGCGGCACCAGCTCGACCTTGTCGGGCGCGAGATCGTCCGGCAGACGCTGCTGCACGAGGTCGTCGTGAAGGCCGCGCAGAAGGAAGGCATTGCCGTCGACGAGGCCACCGTCAGCGAGGCCATGCAACAAGATCCGCTCGCGTCGCCGGTGCCCGAGGCCGTCACGCAGGACCAGTCCGCGGCCGTCACCCAGCTCGTCTGGCGGCTGCGCGATCACCGCGAGGCCATCACCGACCAGTACCTGCAGCAGCGGATCGCGCTGAAGTACCTCCCGACGCTCTCGGTGAACTTCGACTACACCAGCATCGGCGCGCCGACCTCGGAGAGCCAGGCCCCGTCGATCGACCCGAAGGCCGCGCGCAGCCAGGCCATCGCCAAGGCCGAGGAGTACGCGAGCGACCCGGGCAAGATCCAGGCCGACATCCAGAGCGGCGCGCAGGGCAACGTGGGCCAGCAGGCTCCCGCGCTGTCGTCGCCGCAGGACGCCGCGACCGTGCTGTTCGGCGTGCCCGCGAACACCGCGATCGCGTTCCAGCCGAACCCGGCGAGCGCGCCGACCTGGTGGGTCACCGCCGTGGTGCGGAAGCGGACGACGGACGCGAAGGTCGCCACCGACCAGGTCCAGCAGCCGACCGCGGCTCAGCTGGGTGCGATCGGCGTGCGGATGCTCCAGCCGTACGTTGGCAACGTGGACTTCAAAATCAACCCGCGCTACGGCGTGTGGGACGCAGTCGGCATGAACCTCGCCCCCAGTGCGGCCGAGGTGACGGGCGTGGCCGTGCCGCTGCACGGCGGTGCCCCGGCGCAGCAGTGACCGGCACGGTAATCCTGGTCCGCGGCGCGACCCTGCCCGCGGCCGCTCTGCCTCTGCTTCGCACCAGTGCCGTGTACGCCGCGACCGACGTCGATCCCGCGCAGTTCGGTGTCCCGCCGGTAGGCGAGTCCTTCGCGGACATCGTGCTGTTAGCCGCTTCCCGCACCGAACCGACCGCGGCCGCCATGCTCGCCGCCGGCGCACGGTTGATCGAAACCCCCGTGCCCCCGCTCGTCGAAGCGGTCGAGGTCATGGACCGCCTGCGCTCACCCGGCGGCTGTCCGTGGGACGCCCGGCAGACGCACGAGTCCCTCCGCCAGTACCTGGTCGAGGAAACGTACGAACTGCTGGAAGCCATCGAGGACAACGACCGCGCGGCCCTGCGCGAGGAACTGGGCGACGTCCTGCTGCAGGTCTTGTTCCACGCCCGCGTAGCCGCCGAACACGGCCGCGCACCCTTCACCATCGACGACGTGGCCAGCGACCTGGTGGACAAACTGGTAGGCCGCCACCCCAACGTCTTCGCCGACGCGGCCCGCATCGCCTCGGCGGAGCACCAGGAACTGAAGTGGGAAGAGCTGAAACAGGCCGAGAAGCAACGCAAGTCCATTGTGGACGGTGTCGCACTGGGCCAGCCCGCGGTCGCCCTGGCCGGAAAACTGGGCCAGCGCAGCGGCCGGGCAGGCATCCCGCTGGACCTGTTCCCGCAAGACTCCTCGGCCCCCGCCCAACTCTTCCGAACGGCAGCCACCGCCCGCCGGGGCGGCTTGGACCCCGAGGGAGAGTTGCGGGCAGTAGCGAAGCAGTTCGCCCGCGACATCCGCGCGGCGGAGACGGCCGCCCGGAAAGCCGGAGTCGAACCGACGACGCTGGAGGCTGAAGGCTGGCGAAAGTTCTGGCCTTCGGCTTGAGCCGGTTTCGCTGCGCCGCTTGAGTTTTTGCGGCGAGAGCGTGATCGACGGCTGGCGAGGTTTTCGCCGGGGACCTGTCGCGCGGCTTGCTTTCTCCTGGGCGCGATGGGCATCTGGTGCGCCGCTTGCTTTCCTCGGGGCCCGCTGCGATCCTCGCCCGTGCCGTGCCGTGCCGTGCCGTGCCGTGCCGTGCCGTGCCGTGCCGTGCCGTGCCGTGCCG
>NZ_JBAGKF010000035.1:0-40269 GCF_037034185.1 Amycolatopsis sp. VC5-11
GCGGACACCGGGGCACCCGGACGAAGGCAGACCACCGAGGCTCCCGGAAGCGGACACCGGAGCTCCCGGACAAGGCGGGATGCCGGGGCTCGCGAATGGAGGCGGGCACCAGCGTTCCCGGACATGGCGGCGCGCCGGGGCACCCGCATGAAGACGGGGCTCCGGCACGAAGCGGCCGGTCAGGCAAGGAGTCGGGCCATAACCCGGGCTTGCCTGACCAGGCCGTCCGTATTAATTGGGTGGTTGGTAACGCTCCGCGCGGCTGGCCGCCCAGCGGGCTACCCGCGACCAGCGGCGCGCGGCTCGCGCTTGGCGCCACGGGCGTTGGGCTTCATGTTCGGTTATCAGGTCGCGTATTCGCGCTCGGGACAGTTCTTCGTGAAGCAACATCTTCGTGGTCTCCTGAGACTTGTTCTGCTTGGGTTTCGGCTGAACGCGGACCGGTTTTCCGGTGCGGGCCTCGAAATCGCGCGTGGTGATGAGGTCGACGGTCATGCGGCTGCGCTCCGTGCTGCTGCGGCGGGTTCGAGGGCGGCGTTCTTGCGCGGACGGCCACGGGGCCGCTTGCGTGCGATCACCGCGCCGCGCTCGAAGATCTCCCCTCCCCAGACACCCCACGGCTCACGCCGGGCGAGTGCACCCGCGAGGCAGGCCTCGCGGACCGGGCAGGCGGCGCAGAACGCCTTGGCCCGCTCGAGTTCCGCGGGCGATTCGGCGAACCAGAGGTCCGCGTCTCGCGAGCGGCAGGGGAGTTCCGGCTCGGCGACCCCTTCGAGCAGGTCGCCGATGTCGAACCCTTCGGCTAAGGGGCCCTCGGCGAGGGCGATGGCGGATGACATTTCCGTGCTCCTTTGCGATGCGGTGGTGGTGTGGCGGTGGGCGATCGAACTGGACAACTTGTTCCTTCTTGTTGTGCAGCCAAAAAAACACGAAGGCCGCGGATCCGGTTACCGGTTCCGCGGCCTTCGTGAGCCTTGAGTCCTGACGTCAGGTCAGGAACTTCGCTCCCGTATCGACAACGGAACACGGAACTGCTTGATGGTCGGCAGATCGACATCAACCTGCGGGTACGCGGCAACAACGGCGGCGCTCGCGAGAGTGATGCCGACCGGGGCCCCGTTGCGCTCGATGCGACGCAATCCGTCGATGTGACGACGCGTTCCGTCGATGTGCGCGAACGTGGACACACCGGTGCCCTGGCGCGGGGCGTCAACGGTCATGCAGAGAGACAGACCGGTGCCAGGGTTCGTCTGCATCAGATTGCTGATCATTTCACCGGCACCGCCTTTCTCTCTCGGACTGCGCCGCTCGAAGCGGCAGCCGTCGTGTGTTCTTCCCCAGACCGGGCTCTCGCCCGGGTGCCTACGCAGGTTATGCGCCCCGGCGCAACCGGGGCAACTTATTTTCCCAAATCTCTGCCGAAAAGCTGAAGATCGCCTCCGAGCTGCAGGTTCGCCGCATCGATCACCGCGAAGACGCGGTCAAGATCGCATCGACGACCGGACCACGTCGAGCACCTCGGCGCCGAACCGCTCGAGCTTCGTCGCGCCGATCCCGGAGATCGACACCAGCGCGCCGTCGTCGGTCGGCCGTTGTTCGGCGATCGCCATCAGCGTCGCGTCAGTGAACACGACGAACGCCGGGACCTTCAGCTCCCGCGAACGCTCCCCGCGCCACGTCTTCAGCTTCTCCAGCAGATCCTCATCCACTGTGGACGGGCACTTCCCGCACCGGCCGAGCTTGACCTCCATGGTCTGCACCAGCGGACCGCCGCACAGCCGGCAGCGGGCGACGTTCGACCCCGGCTTCGCCGTCTGCTGCGATCGGGCGATGCGCGCTGCCGGGTGGTCCTCCGGGATCAGCCCGTACAGGAACCGCGAGCGGCGCCGGTTGCGTCCCCTGCCCTGTCCGCGCGACAGCGACCACGACAGCGACAGATGCTCCCGAGCCCGCGTGACGCCGACGTAGAACAGCCGTCGTTCCTCTTCGATCGCCGCGTCGTCGCCGTCCGCGTGCAAGATCGGCATCGTGCCCTCGGACAGCCCGACGAGGAACACCGCGTCCCACTCGAGCCCCTTCGCCGCGTGCAGCGACGCGAGCGTGACGCCCTCGACGGTCGGCGGGTGCTGCGCCGCCGCGCGCTGTTCGAGCTCCGCGACGAAGCGCGGCAAATCCGCGTCCTCGACCGCCGCCGCCAGCTCCTCGGCCAGCTCCACCAGCGCGAGCAGCGCGTCCCACCGCTCCTTCGCCGCTCCGCCCGACGGCGGCTGCTCGGTGAGCCCGACCCGCGCGAGCACCGAGCGCACCGCGGTGACCAGCTCCAGCGAGGTCGGGTCCATCGACGCCGTGCGCAACGCCGCCATCGCCTGCCGCACCTCGGTGCGCTGGAAGAACCGCTCGCCGCCGCGGACCAGGTACGGGATCCCGGCTTCGGTGAGCGCCTGCTCATACGCCTCGGACTGCGCGTTCACCCGGAACAGGATCGCGATCTCGCTCGCCGGCACGTCCGCGTCGAGCAGTTCGCGGACCCGCCGCGCGACCGCGCTGGCCTCGGCGGCCTCGTCCTCGTACTCGGCGAACCGCGGGTCCGGCCCCTCCGGACGCTGCCCGATGAGCTTCAGCCGCGACCCGGCCGGACGTCCGCGCGCGGCGCCGATCACGCGGTTCGCGAGCGCGACGACCTGCGGCGTGGACCGGTAGTCGCGTTCGAGACGCACGACGGTCGCCTCCGGGAACCGCCGCGTGAACTCCAGCAGCGACTTCGGCGAGGCGCCGCCGAAGGAGTAAATGGTCTGGTTGGCGTCGCCGACGACGGTGAGGTCGTCGCGGCCGCCGAGCCACGCGTCGAGCAGCCGCTGCTGCAGTGGCGTGACGTCCTGGTACTCGTCGACCACGAAGCAGCGGTACCGGTCGCGGAACTCGGTCGCGACCGCCTCGTGCCGTTCCAGCACCGCGGTGGTCTGCAGGAGCAGGTCGTCGAAGTCGAGGACCTGCGCGTTCGTCTTCAGCTCCTCGTACCAGCGGTAGACCTCGGCGACCTGCGCGACCGGCGCGGGGGTGTCGCGCTGCATCCGCGCGGCGACCGTCGGGTAGTCGTCCGGCGAGACGAGCGACGCCTTGCTCCACTCGATCTCGCTCGCCAGGTCGCGCAGCACCTCGGTCTCGGTGCTCAGCCGGACGCGCTGGGCGGCCTGGGCGACGAGCCGGAACTTGTTGTCGATCAGGTCCCACGGCCGGTCGCCGACGACGCGCGGCCAGAAGTAGCGGAGCTGACGGCGGGCGGCGGCGTGGAACGTCAGCGCCTGCGCCGCGTCGACCCCGAGGCCGCGCAGCCGGGTGCGCATCTCCCCCGCCGCTCGCGTCGTGAAGGTGACGGCCAGTACCTGTCCGGCCGCGACATGGCCCGATCGGACCAGGTGGGCGATGCGGTGCGTGATCGTCCGGGTCTTTCCGGTGCCCGCGCCGGCGAGGACGCACACCGGGCCGCGGGGGGCCGCCGCGGCGGCGCGCTGCTCGGGATCAAGCCCGTCGAGCAGGCTCGCGCGGCTCTGCCGGCTCTGGGGAGACGATGCGATGGCCACCCCGCGATCCTCGCAGAGGGGGCCGACGGATTCCCGGCCGGGCACGCGGCCGTATCCTGGTCATATGGCGGGCAAGCAGGACAAGGAAGCGGCCAAGCAGGCCAAGCGGGAAAAGCGCGCTGCGAGCAAGGCCCGGCGCGGCCAGCTGTTCGAGGCGTTCAAGATGCAGCGCCGCGAAGACCCGATGCTCATCCCCTGGATGGTCGGTTCGATCGTGGTCGTCGCCGGTGTGCTGTTTTGCATCGGGCTCATCTTCGGCATCCAGTGGACGCTGCTGCCGCTGGGCATCGTGCTCGGCATCCTGCTCGCCGTGATCATCTTCGGCAGGCGCGTGCAGCGCACGGTCTACGGCAAGGCCGACGGCCAGCCCGGCGCGGGAGCCTGGGCGCTGGAGAACATGCGCGGCAAGTGGAAGGTCACGCCGACCGTCGCCGCGACGACCCAGCTCGACGCCGTCCACCGCGTGCTCGGCCACCCCGGCGTGATCCTCGTGGCCGAAGGCGCGCCGCACCGGGTGAAGAGCCTGCTCGCGCAGGAGAAGAAGCGCGTGTCGCGGCTGGTCGGCGACACCCCGATCTACGACGTGACGATCGGGCACGAGGAGAAGCAGGTCCCCCTCAAGAAGCTGCAGTCGCACCTGACGAAGCTGCCGCGCAACCTCAAGCCGGCCCAGATCGACGCCCTCGAGGCGAAGCTGGCCGCGCTCGGCTCGCGCGGCGCCGCGATGCCGAAGGGCCCGATGCCCGCGGGCGCGAAGATGCGGAACGTGCAGCGCACCATCCGCCGTCGCTGACACTTGGTTACTGAGAACCCCCGGTCCGCCGCGGCCGGGGGTTCTTCGCGTCCAGGGGTCAGCGCATCCGGATGACGACGGTGTTGGTGACGCGGTCGAGCCAGTTGCGGCCGTCGGCGTTGCGCACCAGCGGCGGGAGCAGCAGCACCGTGAGCACCATCCGCACCAGCGCGCGCCACGCGCCGACCATCGCCGCCCCGTCCAGGCGCGCCACCCGGATGCCGAGGGCCGCCATGCCGGGGGTGAAGCCGAAGAACGTGACCGGGATGACCGTAATGACCGCCCAGACCGCGCCCGCCCAGAGGTTGAACGTCTGCATCGCGGCGGCGTTCTGCAGGTCGTAGCGCACGAACAGGGCCGTGATCAGGGAGGCGAGCACCAGGTCGAGCACGAGCGCGAGGAAGCGCGGGCCGCCGCCCGCGACCGCGCCGACGCCCGATTCGGGCAGGCCCATCGACTCGCCGCGCCACTTCGGGGCCTCGCGCGGGCCCGCCGCGGTGGAGCCGTCGCCCGTGCCCGGCAGCCATTCACCCGTCCATCTCGCCACCCGTCCAGGGTATGCCGGTGGCGCGGACCACATCCGGCCTGGTCGACTGGGCAGTGACGGCGGCCCGTTAACACCCGCGAAACATTCGGGTGACGGTCGGGCAACACCGCCCTCTTAGCGTGAGCCGAAGAGAGTACAGCCGCCGGTAACGAACGAGAAGGAGTCACCGAGGGTGCCCACTACTCCAGACGACATTCAGCGCCTCATCGCCGACGAGAAGGTCGAGTCGATCGACGTCAGGTTCTGCGACCTGCCGGGCGTCATGCAGCACTTCACGGTGCCGGCCAAGGCGTTCGACCTGGAGGCGTACGAAGAGGGTCTCGCCTTCGACGGCTCCTCGGTGCGCGGCTTCCAGTCGATCCACGAGTCCGACATGCTGCTGCTGCCGGACCCCGAGACGGCGCGGATCGACCCGTTCCGCAAGGCGAAGACGCTCTCGCTGAACTTCTTCGTGCACGACCCGTTCACCCGCGAGGCCTACAGCCGCGACCCGCGCAACATCGCGCGCAAGGCCGAGCAGTACATCGCGGAGTACGGCGTCGCCGACAACGTCTTCTTCGGTCCCGAGGCGGAGTTCTACATCTTCGACTCGGTCCGCTTCGAGGACGCCGAGCACCTGTCGTTCCACGAGATCGACTCGGTCGAGGGCTGGTGGAACACCGGTGCCGACACCGAGGGCGGGAACCAGGGCTACAAGACGAAGTTCAAGGGCGGATACTTCCCCGTCCCGCCGGTCGACCACTTCGCCGACCTGCGCGACGACATCGTCCGCACGCTGACGAACTCCGGCTTCGAGATCGAGCGCGCGCACCACGAGGTGGGCACCGCAGGCCAGACGGAGATCAACTACAAGTTCAACACGCTGCTGCACGCTGCCGACGACCTGCAGCTGTTCAAGTACATCGTGAAGAACACCGTGTTCGCCGCGGGCAAGACCGCGACGTTCATGCCGAAGCCGCTCGCCGGCGACAACGGCTCGGGCATGCACTGCCACCAGTCGCTGTGGAAGGACGGCCAGCCGCTGTTCCACGACGAGTCCGGCTACGCGGGCCTGTCCGACACGGCGCGCCACTACATCGGCGGCCTGCTCAAGCACGCGCCAAGCCTGCTGGCGTTCACCAACCCGACGGTGAACTCCTACCACCGCCTGGTGCCGGGCTTCGAGGCCCCGGTTTCGCTGGTGTACTCGCAGCGCAACCGCTCCGCGTGCGTCCGCATCCCGATCACCGGCAACAACGCGAAAGCCAAGCGCGCCGAGTTCCGTTGCCCGGACTCGTCGGGCAACCCGTACCTCGCGTTCTCCGCGATGATGATGGCCGGGCTCGACGGCATCAAGAACAAGATCGAGCCGCCGGAGCCGATCGACAAGGACCTCTACGAGCTGCCGCCCGAGGAGGCCAAGAACGTCAAGCTGGTCCCGGGCGACCTGGGCACCGTGCTGGACACCCTGGAGCAGGACCACGACTACCTGCTCGAGGGCGGCGTCTTCACGCCCGACGTGATCGAGACGTGGATCCAGTACAAGCGCGAGAACGAAATCGACCCGCTGCGGCTTCGTCCGCACCCGTACGAGTTCTCGCTGTACTACGACGTATGATCTGAACTCGCACTCCTCGAATGGCCCGTCAGCATCGTGCTGACGGGCCATTCGCGTTTGTCAGCCGCGGGCGGCGATGAAAGCGGCGACGCAGCGGTCCAGGTCGTCGAGGGAGTGTTCCGACGAGATCTGCACCCGGATGCGGGCCTCCCCCAGCGGCACCACCGGGTAGCTGAAGGCCGTCACGTACATGCCTGACCGCAACATCCGTTCGGCCATGCGGACGGCCTCGGCTGCGTCGCCGAACATCACCGGCACGATGGGGTGTTCGCCGGGCAGTAGGTGGAAGCCTGCCTGGCTCATCCGAGAGCGGAAGGCGGCCGTGTTGCGGTGGAGCGCCGCGCGGCGGGAGGGGTCGGCGAGGTCTAAGGCGGCGAGGGTGCCTGCGACGATCGCGGGTGGGAGGGCGTTGGAGAACAGGTACGGGCGGGAGCGCTGCCGCAGCAGGTCCACGATTTCGGCATGGGCGCTGACAAAACCGCCGGACGCGCCGCCGAGGGCTTTGCCCAGGGTGCCGGTGACGATGTCGACTCGGTCGCGTACGCCTAGGAGTTCGGGGGTTCCGGCTCCGGTCTCGCCGAGGATACCGGTGGCGTGTGAGTCGTCGACCATGACCAGGCAGTCGTGTTTATCGGCTAGGTCGCAGATTTCTCGCAGCGGGGCGATGGAGCCGTCCATGGAGAAGACGCCGTCAGTGACGATGAGTCGGCGGCGGGCGGCAGTGGTCGCCAGTTGGGTTTCTAGCTCGGCCAGGGTGCGGTAGCGGTGGCGGCGCGCCTTGGAAAGTCTGATGCCGTCGATGATTGAGGCGTGGTTGAGAGCGTCGGAGAATACCGCGTCGGGTTGGTCTAGCAGAGTGGCGAATACGCCGCCGTTCGCGTCGAAGCATGAGGAATAGAGGATTGTCGCTCGGGGTCTCCGTGTTCAGCCGCACCACCAGGAGCATTTCGCTGACCGACGAGGGCCGCCGCTATTACGCCCGCGCCACGGAGATCCTCCGGTTGGTCGAGCAGGCTCGACAGGAGGTCGAAGACGCCAGGACCGGTGCGTCCGGCAGAGTACGGATCTCGTGTTCGGCCTTTTTCGGGGTGATGCACCTGAGCCGGTTGATCTTCGGCTTCCAGGATCGCTATCCGGACATTCGCGTCGACTTCGCCCTCACCGACGAACGCTCGGACCTGATCCGCGACGGCGTGGACATCGCGATTCAGCTCGGCCCGCAGCCGGACAGCGAACTGCGCCTGCGTCCGCTCGGGATGGCGCATCAGATTCTGGTCGCGTCACCCGACTATCTCGCGCGGCGCGGAACGCCTGAGTCGCCGGAGGAACTCTCGTCGCACGACGTGATTCGCCGGACCAGCGTCGCCAAGAGCGGCGAGTTGACGCTGATCGACGAACAAGGCACGGAGCACGTCGCGACCTTCACGCCTCGGCTTCGGGTCGATCACGGTCTCGCGGCTCGGGAAGCGCTCGTTGCTGGCCGCGGAATCGCGCCCGTACCGCGGTGGCTGGTGGACGACCTTCTGCGCGACGGAGCACTGCGGGCGGTGCTGCCTGGGTACGGTTGCGCGCCGGTGCCGGTGAATCTTCTCGTCGTGCCGGAGCGGGCGGAGCTGACGCGGGTGCGGCTTTTGCGGGACTTTCTCGCGGACGAAATCACCCAGGTTCCGGGAGTGGGGCCGCTGCTTCGTCAGTGAGGCTTGCTGGCGCGGATGATCGCCGAGTACAGCTTGTTTCCGACCTCGTGCGTACGCCGGATGTCCACGTCCACGAGACCCGCAGCGTGGAGCAAGGCTCGGTAATCGTCCGCCGTCAGTGCTCCGCCGAGGCATTCCTCGTCGGCGGCTGCGCGCTCCGCCGCGGTCAGCGTTTCCTCGGCGAGGAGGTCGGTCACGCCGAGGCGGCCGCCGGGACGCAGCACGCGCGCGACTCCCGCGAAGACAGCCGGTTTGTCCGGCGACAGGGCGATGACGCAGTTGGAGATCACGACGTCGACAGTGTTGTCCGGCAAGGGAATCGCTTCGATCGTGCCTTTGACGAACTCGACATTCGCGACTTCCGCCTCCGCGGCCTGCCGTCGGGCGAGAGCGAGCATTTCGTCGGTCATGTCGAGGCCGATGGCGCGGCCGGCGGGTCCGACGCGCCGCGCGGAAAGCAGGACGTCCAGGCCGCCACCGGAGCCGAGGTCGAGGACAGTTTCGCCGGGGCGCAGGTCGGCGACGGCGAGCGGGTTTCCGCAGCCGAGGCTGGTGGCTGCCACGGTTTCGGGGACGTCTTCCCCGGCGTAGTGCTGTGCGCCGAGTTCCCCGGTGGCTTCGCCGGCCAGCGCTCGTCGTGCGGCGTTGGCGTAGCGTTCCCGGACCGCGTCCTGATCTGGACTCATCTCGGTACCTCGCAAGCGATGTCGGCGAAGGGGACGGCGGCGCGGCCCATGACGACGTCGGCCGCGCTGGGGAAGCAGGACAAACACCGCTCGTTCACCCGGTACAACCGGGCGGTGCCGTGCGGCTGCACGAGGACGAACCGGGCTTCGGTGAGGATCTTCAGATGCGCGGAGACGGTCGATTGGCTCACGCTTACCTGCTCGACGATTTCGCCGACCGACAGCGGGCGGTCCGCGGAAGCGATCAGGTGCAGGATCTGGACGCGCGTCGGATCCGCGAGCGCGCGGAACCATCCGGCGTAGGTCTCCGCCTCGGCTCGGTCCAACACGGCAACTCCCTTCATCGTCCATCGACGATAGACGATGAAGGGCTCAGTTGGCTAGTTCGGCGAGCAGCGCCCGGACCCGGCGGTCGATCTCGTCGCGAATGGGGCGGACCTGCTCGGCCGGGAGGCCGGCCGGGTCGTCGAGCTGCCAGTCCAGGTAGCGCTTGCCGGGGAAGACCGGGCAGGCGTCGCCGCAGCCCATGGTGATGACGACGTCCGCCGACTGGACGCCCTCGACGGTCAGGGGCTTGGGGAATTCGCGGGACAGGTCGATGCCGAGTTCGGCCATTACCGCGACGACGGCCGGGTTGACCGTGTCGGCCGGCGCGGATCCGGCGGACCGGACGACGACCTTGCCGCGCGCGTGATGGTGCAGCAACCCGGCCGCTATCTGCGAACGCCCGGCGTTGTGCACGCACACGAAGAGCACTTCGGGGACGCTCATGACGCAACCGCCGCAGTCGCGAATCGACGGCGAAGCGCGAGAGACACGTAGACCAGCGCGACGAGGACAGGCACTTCGATGAGCGGCCCGACCACTCCGGCGAGCGCCTGTCCGCTCGTGGCGCCGAACGTGGCGATCGCGACCGCGATGGCGAGCTCGAAGTTGTTGCCCGCCGCGGTGAACGCCAGGGTCGTGGTCCGCTCGTACGACAGGCCGACCGCCTTGCCGACCGCGTAGGAGCCCGCCCACATGAGTCCGAAGTAGACCAACAGCGGCAGTGCGATCCGGGCGACGTCGAGCGGACGGCTGGTGATCTGGTCTCCCTGCAACGCGAACAGGACCACGATGGTGAACAGCAGCCCGTACAGCGCGACCGGCCCGACCTTCGGCAGGAACCGGGATTCGTACCAGGTGCGGCCCTTCGCGCGTTCGCCCAGCCGCCGGGAAAGGTAGCCGGCGAGCAGCGGGATGCCCAGGAACACCAGCACGCTCTTGGCGATCTGCCACGCGGAAACGCTCAGATCGGCTTGCGGCAGGCCGAGCCATCCGGGCAGCACGGCGAGGTAGAACCAGCCGAGGACGCCGAACATGACGACCTGGAACACCGAGTTGAGCGCGACCAGCACGGCGGCGGCTTCCCGGTCGCCGCAGGCGAGGTCGTTCCAGATGATCACCATCGCGATGCAGCGGGCGAGGCCGACGATGATCAGCCCGGTCCGGTATTCCGGCAGGTCGGGCAGCAGCAGCCAGGCGAGCGCGAACATCAGCGCCGGGCCGATCAGCCAGTTCAGCACCAGCGACGGCCACAGCAGCCGCCGGTCCGCGGTCACGCTGCCGAGCCGGTCGTAGCGGACTTTCGCCAGCACCGGGTACATCATCACGAGCAGCCCGAGCGCGATCGGCAGCGAGATCCCGTCGACCTCCACCGCGGACAACACGGTGTTCAACCCCGGAATCCACCGGCCGGCCAGCAGCCCGAGCACCATCGCGGCGGCGATCCACACCGGGAGGAAGCGGTCCAAAGTAGACAGTTTGCCGACGACGCCGGTTTCCGCCGTCATGCCCGAGCCTCCGCATCGCTCGGGACGAGCACGGCCGAGAGCCGGGCGAGGACTTCCGGATGGACGCGGTAGTAGACCCAGGTGCCGCGCCGCTCCCCGGTGATCAAGCCGGATTCGCGGAGCACCTTCAGGTGATGGGAGATCGTGGGACCGGTCAGGTCGAACGCGTCGGTCAGGTCGCAGACGCACGCTTCCCCGCCCGCGTGGGACGCGATCAGCGACAGCAGCCGCAGCCGCACCGGGTCGGACATCGCCTTGAACAGCTTCGACAGCTCCGCGGCCTGATCCTCGGACAGCGGTTCGCGCGCCAACGGGGTACAGCACGCGCTGATCGCCGCCAGCAGGATTTGCTTCGACATACGTCTATCTTGACAGATCTCTAGATAGACAGCAATCTAGGTCCATCCTGTTTCGACAACCATCTATTCAAGGAGTGCCGATGTCTCGAGTTCAGCTCGCCCTGCGGGTCGGTGACCTGGCTGGTTCGATCGACTTCTACTCAAAGCTGTTCGGCGTCGAACCGGCCAAGCTCCGGCCGGGTTACGCCAACTTCGCCGTCGCGGAGCCCGCGCTCAAGCTCGTGCTGCTGGAAGGCGCACCGGGCCAGAACACCGTCTTGGACCACCTCGGCGTCGAGGTCGAATCGACCGACGACGTCAACGAGGCCAGCAAGCGGCTCACCGGAGAAGGCCTGGCGACGTTGACCGAGGACAACACCACCTGCTGCTACGCCGTGCAGGACAAGGTGTGGGTGCACGGTCCCGGACAGGAGCCTTGGGAGGTCTACACCGTCAAGGCGGATTCCCAGACGTACGGCTCCGACAGTGCCGCGCTCGCCACGTGCTGCACGTCCGATGAGGCGGCCAAGCCAGAGGGTTGTTGCGCCTGACAACCGGTGGCGCGTTCCACGGTGCTTCGCGGGCACGGACAGGCACGCCCTACGCTGCCAACGTGCCCGCTTCGGACCGGCAAGGACGGTAAACCCACCGTGCGCATGTATTTCGAGCCCGAGGACGCCGACGCGTTCGAGGCGGCCAAGGCCCTGCTGGTCCGGCGCTGCGCGGCCGATGACGAGCACGTCGATCCACTGACAGTGGAATCGGCGCTGAACTTCCGGCACCACAGCATCGACGGTCGGCTGGGCTACTGGACGACAAGTCTGGTCGCGGAATTCCTGTTGTCCTACACGCCTCGGACGCTGTCGGCCGCTCCCGAGGACGCGGCCGGCGTCCCGGACGATCTGCGGCTGTTCCTGCGCTGGCTGCACGCGAACGAACTCGCCGACCCCACGGGCGATCCGCTGGCCGACCTCGACGCCGCGGCGGTGAACGCCAGCTACGGATTCGCCGCGGCGATGGCCGACGAACGGAACTTCGGTGTGGCCAAGTTCTGGGTCATGAACGCGCTCCGGCAGGGCATCGATCCCACGGACAACGCGGCCATGGAACGTTTTCTCGACGAAGTTCGTGCGGGGAACGTCGACTTCGACGAAGCAGTGCTCGAAGAGATCGCCGCCCGGCACCTCCTCGACGGCGGCCAGCCTGAACGTGCGGTGCCGCAGCTGCCGGTGTCGCTTCCGCCGGACGCGGAGCTCGCGGCGGCAGCCGAGCGGACACCGGTCGTCGCCCGGTTGCGCGCACTGGTCGAATGGGTCGGCGACGGCCGGGCGCTGACCTCGACCGGCCAGCTGAAACTGGCCGATGCGCGCGAGCTGGTGGACCTGCTGGGCACTGGCGACCGGATCGATCCGACGATCGGCGACCGGGTTTTCCGGACCCAGAGCAGCGCCGACCTGCCCGTGCTGGCCGGACTGGTCGAGCTGGCGAAAGAGATCCGCGTCGTCCGGGCGGTCAAGGGCAAGCTGGTGCGCGTCGCGAAGAACGCGCGGCTGCTCCGGGACAGTCTCGCTCTCTGGATCGCGGCGTTCGACGCACTGCCCTCCCCCGAACTCGTCGTGCAAGGACGCTGGGTGCCGCAGTACACCGTGCTGTTCGGCGAAATCATCGACATAGTACTGCCGGACGTGCTCAACACTCTTTACGGCTTTCCCGAACCGATGCCGGTGGTCCGGCTCGAGGAAACCGTCTGGCTGTCCTTCCTCGAAGCCGTCTGGCTTGAGGACCCGGACGATCCGGAGACGCGTCACGGAATCGGCGCCGATCTGCGCCGGGTGTTCGCCACGCTCGCGGACTTCGGCGCGGTCACGCTCACGACCGGCGCGCCCGATCCGATTTTCCGCGCCGATCTCGGCCCGGACGGGCCCGCCGGGTTTCCGCCGGACACCGACGCCCGCCTGCGGACCGCGCTTTCCGGCGAAAGCACCGACCTGGTGAGCCTGACTCCGTTGGCGGCTCGGGCGGTCCGCGCCCGCATGGTCGCCGAAGGCCGCCACGCCCCGCTGATCGGGGAGCTGTCCGAGGCCGAACCCGCCGGGTTGCTCGGCTTGCTCTCCGAGCACTACCCGCAGGAAGCCGCGAAAGCGGAATTGACCAACTGGATGGCCGCGTGCGGAGGACGGCAACTCGCGCTTCCGCTCCTGCTGAACGCAATCCGCCGCAGCCCGTTCCGCACGCGCGCGCGAGCGATGCTCGACGTGACGGTCCAGGCTCTTCCCGACGGCACCGCGGTGCTGCGGGAACTGAGCCACGACCGGCAGCTCGGACCCATCGCCGTGCAACTCCTCATCGACGACGGCGAGTTCCCGATGGAGGACCTCGGCGAACAGGAAGCACTGCGCGGCATGGCCGAGCACTTCATTCACCTGCTCGAAACCGGCGGCCCCGAGGCGGTCTCCGACACTCTCGCCACGATCCCGCCCGACGAGGTTCGCGGCTTGACCGCGAACGTGCTCGCCTGCGGCCATCCCGACGAGACGGGCTTGGCGGAGCTTCGGGAGGTGTTCGCCCGGCCGCGGCCTGGACACTCGACCGCGCATCCGCTGGCCGGGGTTTCCCGGTCTTCGAACAAATCGCGCAAGAAGCGGCGCTGAGCCCACGCGGGCGAGCACCCCGGCTGTCCTGACTGGCCCGGACCGACGTCCGGGACTCCTGCCTGCGCGCCCGGCCGATCCGCGCCCATGATCCGGACCGCATCCGCTGATGCCGGTGCCAGCGAGCGCCCCGGCCGGTCGTTGATCCGGAGCGGCGACACCTCTTGCCACCAGCTGTCCGGCGCCGTTATGTTAATGAGAAATCACTTCTTCCGAGACTGTCGACAGGGGGCGGCTAGCAGCCCCTGGCCGGTGATGGGATGGCAACGACGCCTACCAGAGAGGCAGACAAGTACATGGAGAATCTCAGCAGAAGGAAGGTGCTGACCCTCGGCGCGGCGTTGGGCATCGCGGGGATGGCGGGCACCACCGGCACCGCGTGGGGTTGGTCGAGCAAGGGGTCCATCGCCGGGAGCGGGACGGGGGCCGATCCGTTCCAGGTGTGGGACGACAGCGCGGACGCGGTCGCCAAGGCGTTGCTGGCCGAGGGCAAAGTAGCGGCGGTCAACAAGGCCTGGGAGGGCTGGATCGACAACGACGCGCCGTTGCCCGCCGGCATGCCGGACTATCTGGTGGCGTATCTGCAGCAGGTCAACAAGCTGCCGTCGTGGGCGGATCCGGCGAAGCTTGCCGCGTCGGAGAAGCTTTATACCCGGTTGAGCAGTTATCTGTTCGTCTCGGAGACGCTCGGCAGCGGGATCATGAGCACCGTCATTCCGCGGGAGGCGCGGGCGGTTTACTGGTCGGCCGGCGGCGCGGACATGAAACAGCGGGCGGCCAAGACGTTCACCTTCGGCTACGACTTGCACAACTCCAAAGCTTGGGCGCCGGACGGGCATTTCGTCGTTACGGCCAACAAGACTCGGCTCGTGCACGCGGCGGTGCGGAATTTACTGCCGACGTCGGCGAAGTACCAGGCAGGCGCGGATCAGCCCAAGCCGATCAGCAACGGGGACATTCTGCGGACGTTCCATTCTGTGGCGACTTTCGCGCGCAGCAACATGCTCAAGTGGCACATCGCGTTGTCGACGGCGGAGCAGGACGCGGATCTGCATGCCTGGCAGGTCGCGCTGCATCTGCTCGGCGTCCAGGAGCAGTTCATTCCGCAGACCTGGGCGGACGCGGAAGCGCAGGCGCAGCAAATGTTGTGGCCGGTGCTCGGGCCGACCGAGGAAGGGGTCAGCCTGGCGAAGACGTTGCTCGGGTATATCGAGAATCCGACGCTCGGGCTCGATTCCGGGTTCGTCAACGAACTGGTGCGGTATCTGCTCAACGACCAGATGGGCGATTGGCTCGGACTCCCCCGCGACTACGCGCAGGCGGCGTTGGTGCGGATCGAATGGCCTGCTTATGTGGCGTTCCGGGAAGGGACGTCCAAGATCATGCCGGGCAGTTTCTATCTCTTCGATCAGTTCGTGCGCGGCATTTCGATGTTGTACCTCAACAACGGGACCTCGCCGACGCAGACGCCGATCACGCTTCCGACGGCGAATCGGCCGGGAGCCTAGAGACCGAGTGCGCTCAACAGGAAAGCGGTAGCGGCGGCGCGGTGGCCGGGAGTGTCCTCCCACCGCAGCCGCCGGCCGGTTTCGACTACTGCGCCGAAGCCCGCGTGCACCAGTACGCGGGCTTGGTGCGCGTCCAACTCCGGCCGGGCGAGGCGGAGTTGTTGTTCCCAGACAGCGATGTGCTCGCGTTGGGCGAGGATCAGCGGGCGTTGCAACGCGGCGGGCAGGCCGCCCAGTTCGGCTGCGGCGACGTTGGTCAATGCGGTGTGTTCGAAGCTGTACGCCACGTAGGTCGCGGCCAGAACGGGCAGGGCTTCCGCACCGGTGGTGCCGTGGAGGTTTTGTTCTACGGCTTGAGACAGGAGTCCTGCGGCTTGCAGGCAGGCTGCCGCCAGGATTTCGGCTTTGTTGGGGAAATGGCGGTACAGCGCGGAAGGCACTATGCCCACGGCTTCGGCGATGCGGGCGTTCGTGACGGTCGCGAATCCGTCGCGCTCGAACAACGGCACCGCGGCGGCGAGGATCTGCGCGCGGCGGGTCCGTGCGACGGGCTGGGCGGGCAGCTCCACCGAAGGCGCGGTCGGGGTGATCGTCGACGTGGCGAGGCGGAGGGCGGATTCGGTCAGCAAGTTCTCGGCGCGATGGTGGGCGATCGACGTGCGGTGCATGGTGATCGAGCCGATCGCGCCGAGTGCGGCTACGGCCCGGAGGTCCGCGTCCGGGGACGGCTGCACTACCTCGGTCACGCGCGCGACAACTTGGGCGAATTTCGCGCTCAGCACGCGCCGGTCCGGTCGGTCGAGGTAGCGGGCTTCCCAGCGGTACAGGCCGCCGGACTCGCGGTGGGCGACCGTGACCTGGGCCAGCGGGCGGAGGACGGCCGCGGCTGGTGCGTCAGCGGGCACCGTGTCGAGGGCGGCGACGAGACGGTCCGCCATCACGTTGGCGCACTCGGTGAAGAGGGCGTACTTGTTCGGGAAATGCCGGTACAGCGCCGCGGCGGTGATCCCGACGGCGGCGGCGATCTCCTCCATCGACGCCGCGTGGTAGCCGCGCTCGCTGAAGGCGCGGCCCGCCGCTTCGACGATGAGCTGCTTGCGATTGCGCGGACGGGTCGCCGCAGCCGGTTCGGAGGTCACTGCGGACCCCGAACACGCGGATGCGGAAGTACGGCCATGCCGGCCAGTCAATCACGAGACGGGCGGGTCTTCACGCGGGCGGACGCGTGGTTGCCGCCACCGCCGGATCCAGGCCAGGAGGTCCGCGTCGCGCAGGGACGGGACCACGACGTCGGCGGGAAACTCGGTGCCGGACAACGTCGGGACCCCGACCACTGGCACGCCGGCGGCGCGGGCGGACCGAAGGCCGGTCATCGAGTCCTCGAAGGCGAGGGCCGAAGCCGGAGCCACGCCGAGCCGGGCGCAGGACGTCAGGTAGATCTCCGGAGCTGGCTTCGGCGCGACGACCTCGTCGGCAGCCACGCTGATCGAGAACTCGAAGCCGCCTCGCTTCAACGCGGCTTCCAGGAGTGCGCGCGGCGAGTTGCTGGCCACCGCGACCGGCACCGCGGCGGCGGCCAGTTCGACCAGTTCGTGGGCACCGGGCATCGCTTCGGCTTTGGCGGACACCACGTCGGTCACCATGGCCAGCAGCTCGTCCGCGATCGCGGGACCGTTGCCCGGTTCGCCGAAAACCTCGGCCATGGTGTCGGCCGCCGCGGCGAGCGATTTGCCGATGACCAGCGCCTTCTGCTCCGGTCCGAACGGGAGTCCGCGGCGGGCGAAAAGCTCCGTTTCGCCGACCGACCAGCAGGGTTCGGTGTCCATCAACAGTCCGTCGCAGTCGAAGACGACCGCCTGTGGCGTCCAGTCGAACAGCATTGGATCCCTTCCGTCAGCGGATCTTCAGTCTGTCATCGTCCGGCCCCCTGTTCGAGGTTTCGGCGGATGCACTCCCGCGCAGCCGAATCGCCCGTTCCCAGGTCGGTGTTGCGGATTTCGTGGCGAAGACCGTCCGCCAGGACGAAACGCGGGTGATGCAGCGAAGCCAGCGACTCGGTCGGGTCGCCGTCCACCGCGATCACGTCCGCGCGCAGACCGGGGACCAATCGACCGGTTACGTCCGACAGGCCGCACACGCGAGCGGCGACGGAGGTGGCGCTGGCGATCGCTTGGCGCGGAGTCATTCCGGCTTCGGCGAAGGTGTCCAGACAGTCGGCGTAGCGTTCGAAGTGCACGAGCGGGATTCCAGCGTCCGTCCCGGCGACGATGACGGCTCCCAAGGCGATCAGCGCGCGCAGGTTGCCGACCACGGCGTCGCGTTCGTCCCAGGGGCACATGTAGTCCGCTGCGGTGCAAGCGGTGTTCATGGTCGGGCTCACGGCGATTCCGCGGGAAACGATCATCTGGGCGATTCGCGGATCGAATTCCGTACCGGTGCGGGTGACCCAGCCGCAGTGTTCGATGCAGTCGACCCCGGCGAGTACGGCTCGTTCGATTCCTTCGACGCCCAGCGCGTGCGTCGTGACCGGCAGGGAACGGTCGTGTGCTTCGGACACCAACGCGGTCAGCTCATCCACGGTGTAGCGCGCTTGCGCCGGATGACTGCCGGGGGTCATGAAGCCGCCGGTGGTCATGACTTTGATCAGGTCGACGCCGTCCTCCGCGTGCTGTTTGACCCTCGCGCGGACCTGGTCGACGCCGTCCGCGATGCCGCCCATGGACGCGGCGTGGCCGTTGGTGACGGTGATCGGGGCGTTCGCGGCGAGGATTCGCGGGGTGGCGTTCGGGGCGGCGGCAAGCAGGTCTCGTACGCGGGTGCCCAGGGTGCCGGGCGCGCCTAGATCGCGGGCGGTGGTGACTCCGGCGTCGAGCAATCGCTGCGCGTTGGCGATCATCCGGCGGCTCAGCACGTCGTCATCGCTGGGCATTTCCAGGCTGACTTCGCCGGAACCCGGGTCCTGGCAGAGGTGGACGTGACAGTCGATCAATCCGGGCATCAGGGTGACGTCGCCGAGGTCGGTCACCGGGCCGTCCGGAGCGGAATTCCGGGGTCCGGCATAGGTGAGCACGCCGTCCGAGACGGCGACGGCGGCGTCGTGGACCAGCGGGGCGGACGCGTCAGTCAAGAGCCGCGCGGCGGTGAGGATCATGCTTGCCTCCGGTATTCCGCGAGCGCCGTGCACAGGCGGTCGATGTCGTCGGTGGTGTTGTAGCAGTGGAAGGAGATCCGCAGGTTCGACCCGCGCGGCGCGGTGACGATGCGGCGGGCGGCGAGGAAGTCCGCCAGGGCAACGGGATCGGCGTCGACCAATGCGACTTGCGGGCCGGGGCGAGCGTCGGGGGCCGGTCCGTTCAGGGTTTCGCCAGCAGCGGTGAGGCGTTCGGTGGTTTCCGCGACCAGGCGTTCGACGTGGGCCCAGGCTGCGGCGGGATCGAGGTGGCTGAGGACTTCGATGCCGGCGCGGGCGGCGTAGGCGGCGGGGATTCCGGGAGTGCCGGATTCGAAACGGCGGGCGCTGGTCGGGACGTCGAGGAGCGCGGGATCGAAGTCCAACGGGTCGACGCGGCCGAACCAGCCGGTCATCCGCGGCGGCTGGTGGTCTTCGACGCCGCTGCGGGCGAACAGCACCGCGATTCCGGGCAGGCCAAGCAAATACTTGAGGGTGCCGGTGACCAGATAGTCGCAGTCCAGTTGTGTGACGTCTACGGGGACGACGCCGACCGCTTGGTAGGCATCGACTAAAACTCGGGCCCCGACGGCTCGCGCGTGTTTGGCGATTTCGTTCACCGGTTGCAGGGAACCGTTGGTGTACAAGGCGAACGGGATCGATACGAGCCGAGTCGACGAGCCGATCTGAGCCCGGTAAGCCTCGATCACCCCGAGCGAACGCATCGCGTCCTGGCTGACCCACCGCATCTGCTCGCGTGCCGGACGTTGCGCGTGCAGCACCTGCCCGACGCTGGGAAACTCCGACGCCATCGACACAATCACGCCGCCGTCGTCGAAGTCGACCGCGTTGACCGCCTGAAAAGCGGCGTGCGACGCAGAGGGCACCAACGCGATCTCGTCCGGGTGCGCGTGGAGGAAACCCGCCGCGGCGGTGCGCAAACGCTCGACTTCGGTCATCCACGGACCCCACGGCGCACCCTGGTCGCGCAGCGAATACGCCAGCTCCCCCAATGCCGCGGTGACCTGCGTGGAAACCGCGCCCTGGCTGCACGAAGCCAGGTGCGTGGTGTCGGCCAAACTGGGGAACTGGGCACGGAACCGGTCGGGATCCACGAGGCACCTCCGCGAGAACTGCCGTCAGCCACAGTGAACAGTGAGCACTTCCACTGCGCAACCCTCTCTCGCGTCGCCACGATTGTCGTGATTGACGCAACACAAGTCATCGCTCACACTGATGCACATTCATCCAGGCTGAACACATCGACGTGGGTAGCTGAGGAGCGATCATGACCCGAACCGCACCAGGCAACCGCCGCCGCTGGCATTGGCTTCTGCTCGTCGTCCCGTTCGCGTGGTGCGTCGCGGCGATCCCCCTGGTCAACCGGATCGACTACGTCTTCGGCTCGATCCCGTTCCTGCTGGTGTGGATGACCGCGGGCGTGCTGATCGGCTCGGGCGCGATCGGTCTCGTCTACGCGATCGACCGCCGCCGCGGCGACCTGGACCGGGTGTAGCGCGATGGCACTGGCACTCGCTCTCCTGATCGCGGTCGGCTCGATCGTCTGGGGCACCGTCGCCGCCGCGCGCGGCCGGGCGATGAATCTGCAGGAATGGTCCGTCGGCGGACGCCGGTTCGGCACCTGGCTGTTCTGGTTCCTGCTGGTCGGCGAAACCTTCACGACGTTCGCGCTGCTCGGCGCGTCGCAGGGCGTGTTCAGCAACGGCGCGCCCGGGTTCTACGTCCTCGGCACGGTCGTGCTGACCGCGGCGGTCGGCTACTGGGTGGTGCCGAAGATCTGGCGCGCGGGCAAACAGCACGGCCTGGTCACCATGGCCGACTACTTCACCACCCGCTTCGAAGCCCGCTGGTTCGGCGGCCTGATCGCGGTCTTCGGGATCGTCGCGCTACTGCTGTACGCCCAGGTCCAGTTGACCGGGCTCAGCCTGATCCTGGCGAGCCTGTTCGGCAGCGAGGTCCCGTCGCTCGTCTACGTCGTCGCCGGCGGGGCACTGGTCGCCGGGTTCGTGCTGGTCGGCGGGATGCGCAGCGCCGCGTTCACCGCGATCGTCAAGGACGTCCTGCTGATCGCGATCCTGCTCGTGGTCGCGATCGGCGCGGCGGACGCGGCCGGCATGAGCGGTCCGCTCGGCGTGTTCGACGCGATGAAACAAGCGCATCCGAACGGCGCGACACTGCCCGGACTCCACGGTTCGACCGCCACGAACACCTGGTGGTGGATGAGCTTCCTGCTGCTCACGCCGTTGGGCTCGTTCGCGCTGCCGCACATGTTCCAGGTCTCCTACAGCGCGAAGGACGTCGCGACGATCCGCCGCAATCAAGTCGTCCAGCCGCTGTATTCGCTGTTCTACGTCCTGATCGTGATGATCGCGCTCGCCGCGGTGCTCGCGCTGCCGAAGCTGACCGACAAACAGGCGAACGCGTCGCTGCTGATTTTCGTGCGCGAGAAGTATCCGGAATGGGTCATCGGGTTGCTCGGCGGCGCGGGCATTCTCGTCGCGCTCGTGCCGACCGCGGTGCTCGTGCTCGCGGCCAGCAGCCTGTTCACCCGCAACGTGCTCGGGGCCCGGTCGAAGAAATGGGCCTCGTCGCTGACTGCGATGCGCGTGGGCGTCCTCGTTTTCACTGCGCTTTCCGTACTTCTTGTCGCGCACAGCAACGAAAAACTGTTGAGCATCATGACGAACGTGTACAGCGCCGTCGGCCAGCTGGCTCCCGCGCTGTTCCTTTCGATGCTGTGGCGCCGGGTCACCGCGCCCGGACTGGCGGCGGGTGCGTTGTGCGGCGGGCTGATCGTCGGCGTGCCCGCGCTCGGCTCGCTCGTCGCGCACGCGATGCCGCCCGGGACCGTCGTCGGATTGCCCGCGCTCGTCGTCAACTTGATCGTGACCGTGGCGGTCAGCCTGGTGACCCGCCCGCCGTCGCGAACCGCGGTCGAAGTCGGGACAGGGGACCGCCCAGCGGGACCTGCGGAGACCAGTGACCTGCGCCGGAGCACCGTTTGACGATAATGATCGGGTGACCGTGACGAGGATCCGCGAATTCCGCACCCTGCGCGGGCTGACCGTGCGCCAGCTCGCCGACCAGGCGGGCGTGTCGACCGGGTTGATCAGCCAGGTCGAGCGGGGCGTCACCGACCCCAGCCTGGAAACCATGCGGCGCATCGCCGAGGTGCTCGACATCCCGCTGTTCAGCCTGTTCCAGGAGCCGGACGAGGAAACCGTCGCGGTGATCCGGCACGACGACCGGTACCGGATCTCCTCGCCGCACCACGCGATCACCTACACCCGCGCCTCCCCCGGCGGCGCGAAGCTCGAGGTGCTCGAAGGCGTGCTCGAACCCGGCGGCGCCTCGTCCGACGAACTGCGCTCGCATCCCTCCGAGGAATGCGTGGTGGTGATCGCCGGACGGCTGACCGTCCAGGTCGGCGAGCAGACGCACGTGCTCAAGACCGGCGACAGCTGCCACTTCGATTCGACCATCCCGCACCGCTTCCGCAACGACGGCCGGACCACCGCCCGTTTCCTCGTGAGCGTCACTCCACCGAGTTACTGATACTTCCGTCGGAAGTATCCTGACCAAAATTGGTCTAGACTTTTCGTTCCGAAACCGGCGAAAAGGACGGACTGATGCGAGGGACGACGGTGCCTCCGGGAATGTGCTGCCGACCGGTCAAAACCGGTGAACTTCCGCTGCACCGGCTCGAGGTGCCCGCGCCGGACGCGGTGCCGTTCGCGGTCGGGTCCTTCGACGCGGTGGGCCCGTTGTCGCGGGCGGAATTCCCGCACCGGCACACGTTTTACGAAATCGTGCTCGTCACCGGAGGGACCGGCGCGCACGTGGTCGACCTGACGCGGTGGGAGCTGAGCCCGCCGCACCTCGGCGTCGTCACGCCGGGCCAGGTGCACCACTGGGAGGCGAGCGAACTCGCCGGATCGGTCGTGCTGTTCACCGACGACTTCCTCTTCGACCATCCGGCCGACCGCGAAACCCTGCGCAGGCTGCGCGAACGGCCGTGGCTGCGGCTGGACCGGGCCGAACACGACCGGACCGCGCGGCTGATCGCCGAACTCGAGGAGGAATTCCGGCGCGGCGGCGAGGACGGCGAATCCGTGCTGCGCGCACTGCTGCACGTGTTGATCGTGCGCGCCGGGCGGCTTCCCGGGATTCCGTCCGCGCCGGCACCCGCCCGCGCCCGTGCGGTAGCGGCGGAATTCGCGCAGCAGGCGGAAAAATCGGAGCTGGGACTGTGGTCGGTGCGCGCGCACGCCGAACGGCTCGGCGTCACTCCGGGCTATCTCACCGAGGCCGTCAAGGCGGCAACCGGGCGTACCGCGGCGGAATTGGTGCGCGAGGCACGGACCCAGGAGGCGAAACGGTTCCTGCTGCGGACGAATCTGTCCGTGCGGCAGGTCGCCAGCCGCGTCGGATTCGCTGACCCGGCCTACTTTTGTCGGTTCTTTCGGCGCGAAACCGGGTTGAGCCCCGGCGGATTCCGCCGCACCGGCGACACCGCCCCGAAGATTCACCACGACTGCATGACTCCGTCCATCGCTGCGGGCTGATCTCCTCCCTACCGTCGAGGGGAATCCCGAGCCCCCACCGAGGAGCAGGCATGGACGAAGACAGAAAGTTCAGCCGCAAGGCAGTGCTGAAGGCCGCGCTGGCCGCCGGAGTCGCCGCACCGGTGGCACTCGTCGGCGGCCCCGCCTTGGCCCGCACGAATTTCGCCGGCGGGCAGAAGGTCGAGCCCACCCCGTACTGCCACGACGGCGACGAGCCGACGATCGACCAGACCGAAGGCCCGTACTTCAAGCCGAACTCCCCCGAGCGCAGCGTGCTCGTCGACGCCAACACCCCGGGCCAGCGGCTCACCGTGAGCGGCTACGTGTTCGGGCTGTCCTGCCAGCCCGTCAGCCGCGCCCTGCTGGACTTCTGGCAGGCGGACGTGAACGGCGCGTACGACAACGTCGGGTACACCTTCCGCGGCCACCAGTACACGAACGACCTCGGCGAGTTCAAGCTGACCACGATCGTGCCCGGCCTCTACCCCGGCCGGACGCGGCACATCCACGTCAAGGTGCAGGCCCCCGGGGAGCCGATCCTGACGACCCAGCTGTACTTCCCGGGCGAACCGCGGAACAACACCGACACGATCTTCGACCCGCGGCTGCTCATGACCGTCCGCGACGCCCCGAACAACGCCAAGGAGGCGGCGTTCGACTTCGTGCTCAACGTCCAGCAGACGCCGACCGGCGGGCCCTCGACGAGTCCGACGTCGCCGACCGGCCAGCCCGGCGGGACGTCCTGGACCGCGGGCAAGTCGTATACCGCCGGCACGCGCGTCACGTTCAACGGGGTCAGCTACGTGTGCCTGCAGGGCCACACCGCCCAGCAGGGCTGGGAACCGCCCAACGCGCCAGCGTTGTGGCAGAAGGGCTGATCCCCTCCCCACGAGAACGGCGGGCTCCCCCGGGCCCGCCGTTCTCCGTTCTCCGTTCTCCGGGAATTTCCGAGAAGCCCGGCACGCGCTGTCGAGTTACGGTCGAGGCGTTCGTCTTCCATTAACGAACTCGCCGGACCGGCCCTCGGAGGACACATGCTGTACCTGCTGGTGATCTACAACTGCGACCGCCCGGAACCCGGCGATCCGGCCTTCCCGGACGCGCTGGCCAGGGTGAACGCGTTCGCCGACGAATGCCGCCGGCGCGGGGCGCTCGTGTCCGAGCATCCGCTGCAAGGCGAGCACACCGCCACCACGGTCAGCGTCCGCGACGGGAAGACGCTGATCACCGACGGGCCGTTCCTGGAGACCCACGAGCATCTCGGCGGCGTCTACGTCCTGGACTGCCGCGATCTCGACGAAGCCCTCGAACTCGCCGCGCTGTGCCCGATGGCCGCGGTCGGCACCGTCGAGGTGCGCCCGGTCGCCAGCGTGCCCGGGCTGACCGGCCACGCATGACGTCGCCGCTGCTGCGGGAGGTCTATCGCGAGCACCGAGCCCGGATGCTCGCGGCGCTGGTCCGCGTCCTCGGCGACTTCGAACTCGCCGAGGACGCGCTCCAGGACGCCTGCGCGCTCGCCCTGCGCAGCTGGGGCGACAAGCCGCCGGACGACCCCATGGCGTGGCTGCTGACCGCCGCCCGCAACAGCGCGATCGACCGGCTCCGGCGCGCCCGCCGCGGCCTGGAGAAGCTCGCTCAACTCGGGGAACAGCCGGAGGTCACGGTGGATCGGTCCGAGGACAGCCTGCTCGCGATCGGCGACGAACGGCTCAGTCTCGTCTTCACCTGCTGCCACCCCGCGCTCGCCGAGGAGGCCCGCGTCGCGTTGACCCTGCAGGCGGTGGCCGGGCTGACCGCGGCGCAGATCGCGCGGACGTTCCTGGTCAGCGAGGCGACGCTGGCGCAGCGGCTGGTGCGGGCCAAACGCAAGATCCGCGACGCCGGGATCAGCCTCGCCGTACCGGCCGATCATCTGCTGCCGGAGCGGTTGTCCGGGGTCTTGGCGGTGTTGTACTTGATCTTCACCCAAGGCTACACCGCGCCGGAACACCGGGAGCTGCAACAGGAAGCGATCCGGCTGGCGAAGCTGGTCGCGACGCTCATGCCGGACGAACCCGAGGCGCTCGGCCTGGTTTCGCTGCTGCTCGTGCACGATTCGCGCACCGCCGCTCGCTACACGCCGGACGGCGACGTCGTGTTGCTCGAAGACCAGAACCGAAGCCGTTGGGACCACGGCGAAATCGCCGAAGCGATCGGTCTGCTGGACCGCGCGCTGCGCTTCGAGAATCCTGGGCCGTACCAGTTGCAGGCTGCCATTGCCGTCCAGCACGCGCAGGCTCGTTCCGCCGCGGACACCGACTGGGCGGCGATCGCCGGGCTGTATCAACGGTTGTACGAAACGAATCCGTCGCCGGTGATCGCGTTGAACCACGCCGTCGCGGTCGCCATGGCCACCAGCCCGGAAGAAGGCCTGGCACTGATCGACGGTATCGACGGCCTTGACCGGTACCACCTCATGCACGCCGCGCGCGCCGATCTGCTGCGCCGGCTCGGCCGTACCGACGAGGCGATGACCGCGTACCGGCGCGCCCACGAACTCGCTCTCAATCCAGCCGACCGGCGATTCCTCGCCAGCCGCTTGACCACCTTGGAGTCCTGATGAGACTGTCCATTCTCGACAACGGGCATCGCTTGCGCGCCAAGATGTTCATGTCGGCCACGTCGAAACAGCCGCCGGACATAGTCAAGATGCTGTTGTACCGGCCCGGCTTTTTCGCCCGGCCGTTGCTCGATGTCACCGTTCCGGCGATGCGCGGCCCGTCGTTCTGGACGGCAGGGGAACGCGAATTCCTCGCCATGTCAACGGCGTTGCTGCACGAGTGCCCGTTCTGCATCGACTCGCACGCGGAGCTGACCCGGATCGCCGGACAAGGCGAGATCGACCCGTCGCGACCGGACGCGGCGCGGCCCGAGGTGCGCACCGTTCGGGCGTTCCTGGAGACCGTCACGCTGAACCCGGACCAGATCGTGCTGCCGGATCTTCCGCCGGAGGCGATTCGCGAAGCGCTGCGGGTGAATCTGGTGTGGAACATCGTGAACCGGCTCGCGAACGCGTTCGGCTTCGTGCTTCGCGAAGGCCAACTGGAGAGCGGGACCCGTGCCTTGCACAAATTCGGGTACCGGTTCCCCGGGTTTCTGCTCGCCGGCGGTCCGAGCGGCAAGCACGAGGATCCGGTGGAGAACCTGAGGTATTCCGTTTTCATCGCACCCGCGTCAACCGACCCGGCACTGCGCAATGCGGCGGCCAGCGGCGACGGCCTGCCCGCGCCGTTGCAGCCGTTCGCGGAGAAGGTTCGCGACGCGTCTTACCGGCTCACCGACGCCGATTTCGCCGAGCTGAACACGAAATACCAGGAAGACGAGGTCTACGAGATCACCGTCGCCGCGGCCGTCGGCGCCGCGTTGCGCAGTTTCGACGCCGGGCAACGGAAACTCACCGCATAACGCGAACCGGCGGCCAGGACGCACCCGGCCGCCGGTTCGGATCCGCTCAGGGGCGGTAGAGCTCCTTGACGACGTCGATGGTGTCGTTCTTGTCGACGTGGATCTCGGCGTACAGCGGCTTCGCGCTGGTCAGCGCGTCCATCAGGGCCTGCTCGGTGCACGGGTTCGTGCCGCGGCCCTGCGGGTCGAGGGCGACCTCGCCGCCCGGGCACAGTTCGGCCGCGCCGAAGACCTGCGCGGTCTTGCTCACCGGGAGCCGGTAGGTCTTGGCGTCGGCCGGGACGAACTGGCCGTTGTCCGGGCCGCCCTTCTTCCAGGTGACCAGCTGGAACTGGGCCATGTTCACCGATCGGTCGAACCCGGCGAACTGCACGGTCTGCGTCGTGTTCGGGAAGCGGCGCGTCGGGGCGGCGGGCTGCTGGCCGCCGGTGCCGCCGGTCGGCGCGGTCTTGATCATGAACTCGGTGCCGCCGTCCTTGCCGCAGTTCACGACGCCCTGGGCGAATTCCTCTTCCGCGCCCAAGGCGCAGTCCCAGTGCCCTTCAATGCCGAGAACCCGGTGGCCGGGGCCTTCACCCTGCGACGGCGCCAATTCGTAGTATTTCGTCATCACATTGAATGCTTCGGTGCAGCCGGGAATGGTTCCGTTCGCGCTTTGCACCGCGATCAGATCCATTTGCTTGCCGCCGGCCGGGCCGACCTGCCCGCCGTGCTTGCTGCAGTTGACATCGCCGTTCGACGTGGCCGCGGTGCCCGCCGCACCGGCGGAACCGCCCTGCGGGCTCTGCTTGACCGCCGCCGCATCGGAAACGCTCTTCGCCGCGGAACCATTTCCGTCGACATTGTTTCCGCTGCACGCGGAAAGCAACGCGGTCGCGGCGACCGCCCCGCCGACCATGACCAGCTTCATCGACTTCATCGCGGTGAATCCCATTTCGTGCTCCCCGTGTCTTTTGGCGAATCTCTGCCCACAAAGACGTGAAGCACCGAATGACGTTGCCTCGAAGTTCCGCGGAGAGCCATCGTTGCCCCAATGTCGCGCCCGCCTGGTCCGTGCGGGCACGACCGCGAAGGGCGTCGCAACCCTCTAGTACACGTCGGTTTCCGATGTGCCCCCCGCCGAGCGGCCAGGCGCTAGGCCGGGATGCCGAGCGCCGCCAGCCACACCCGGGTCAGCGTCGCGGCCGCGTCGTCCAGCGAGTTATCCGCGATAAACGCCTGGTAGAAGACGCGTTCGGTCATCCAGACCAATGCCGCGGCGACCTCCGCCGCGGTTCCGGACGGGAGTCCGGCGCGTTCGGCGACGCCTGCCATGGTGTCGGCGAGCGCGACCACCGCGGAGCGCCACGCCTGGTCGATCGCCGGCACTGACGGGGAGAGTTCGACCGCCGTGCGCATCACCGTGCCGTGCTCACGCCACATCCGCGCGGTCTGCTCGAGCCCTTGCCGGACCGCGTCGCCGGGAGCCGCGGCGGCCGCGTCCACCGCGTCGACCTCGGCGCGCAGCTTGGCCACCGTCCGCTCGACCAGGGCGGCGAGCACCTCGTTCTTGGACCCGAAGTAGAAGTAGAGCGCGCCCCGGGTGATCCCGGCTTCCTGCGCGATCGTGGCGACGGTCATGCACGCCCCGCCCGTCTCGTTCAGCTGCTGCTCCGCCGCGTCGAGAATCGCGCGTTCGCGCAGGTCTCCCTTGGTCGGAGCCGTCCGGCGGCGGGTGCTTCGCTCTTCCACCTGCACGTTCTATCACGCCGACTATTTTTGACGCTGTGAAGATTTTTCTCGACGCGGTGTAGAGTTTGCCGCATGACCAAGCTCTTCCTGATCACCGGCGCCAGCTCAGGCC
This sequence comes from Amycolatopsis sp. VC5-11, assembly GCF_037034185.1. Lineage (NCBI taxonomy): Bacteria > Bacillati > Actinomycetota > Actinomycetes > Pseudonocardiales > Pseudonocardiaceae > Amycolatopsis > Amycolatopsis sp. VC5-11. The sequence goes on from NZ_JBAGKF010000035.1 coordinate 28,273, forward strand.
TCGGCCGGGCGTTCGCCGAGGCCGCGCTCGAAGCCGGCCACACCGTCGTCGGCACCGTCCGCAAGCAGGCCGACGCCGAGGAGTTCGAGCAGCTCCGGCCGGGGAAATCCCTCGCGCGCATCCTCGACGTCACCGATGACGAGGCGGTGTTCCGGACCGTCGACGAGATCGAGGCCGAGGTAGGGCCGATCGACGTCGCCATCGCCAACGCCGGGTACGGCCACGAGGGCGTCTTCGAAGAGTCGACGATGGCTGAGCTGCGCGCGCAGTTCGAGGTGAACGTGTTCGGCGTCGTCGCGACGGTGAAGGCGGTGCTGCCGTACCTGCGGCAACGGCGGCGCGGGCACATCCTCGGCGTGACGTCGATGGCCGGGCTGATCACCGTGCCGGGCACGTCGTTCTACCAAGGCAGCAAGTACGCCGTCGAGGGCATTCTCGAAACGGTGGGCAAGGAAGTCGCGCCGTTCGGCGTGCACGTCACCGCGATCGCGCCGGGATCGTTCCGCACCGATTGGGCCGGCCGGTCGATGGTCCGCACCGACCGCTCGGTGCCGGACTACGACCAGGTGATGAACCCGATCCGCGACCACCGCCTCGCGGCCAGCGGCAAACAACTCGGCAACCCTCAGAAGGCCGCGGAAGCGGTGCTGCACATCCTCGGCGTGCCGAACCCGCCCGCGCACCTGGTCCTCGGCTCCGACGCCCTCCGCATCATCGCGAACGGCCGCGCGGCGGTCGACAAGGAGATCTCGGAATGGGCGGAGCTGAGCCGGTCCACGGACTTTCCGGACGGGGCTCAACTGCCTGGCTGAGCAGCGGTGAACGTCCGCGAGGGGAACCGCGGAAAAGGCGCAACCGCACTGCGGCGCACTCCCCGACGACCCGCGAAACCGCCGAGTCCGAGCCGCCGGTTAAGCCGGAAGGGGGCACCCGCACCCGGACGCCCCCCTCCTCGGTCACTCCACCAGCAGATCCTCGATCATGATCGGAATGCTCCGCACCCGGATCCCGGTCGCGTTGCACACCGCGTTCGCCACCGCGGCCGCCATGCCCACCGCGCCGATCTCGCCGACACCACGGGCTCCGACCGCGTTGTGCAGCGTGTCCGGGTACTCGACGAACTGCACGTCGATCTCCGGGATGTCGGCGTTGACCGGCAGCAGGTAGCTCGCGAAGTCCGCGTTCGCCGGACGTCCGCTCGGCTCCGTTTCCAGCCCCTCGTGCAGGGCCGCCGAAACGCCCCAGATCATGCCGCCGGACAGCTGGCTCCGCGCCTGCGTCGGGTTGATGATCCGGCCGCCGTCGAAGACGCCCAGCATCCTCGACACCCGGACCTCTCGGGTCAGCCGGTGCACCCGGACCTCGCAGAACTGCGCGCCGAACGAGCTGAACGAGTGCTTCGTCATCTCCTCGCCCGGAGCCGAGGAACCCCTGGCGGACAAGGATTCCCGGCCGATCGCGCGCAGCAGTTCGCCGAACGGCATGGTGCCGTTGTTGCCGTGCAGCAGCCCCTCGGCATACGTGACGACCTCGCCCTCGAACGGCGCGCCCGGCTCGGCGGCGAGCGCCACCAGTTCGTCGAGCAGTTCGGTGGCCGCGAGCATGATCGCGGTGCCGGTGCTCGCCGTGGCGGTCGAGCCGCCGGACATGCCGCCCGGCGCGAACCGGGAGTCGCCCAAGTGCGGGGTGACGCGTTCCGGGTCGATGTCGAGGGATTCGGCCCCGATCGTGGCCAGCACGGTGAGCAGCCCGGTGCCCGGGTCGGCCCCGCCGGTGGACACGTCCGCGGTCCCGTCCGCGTTGAGCACGATCTCGACCGTCGCCGGGAAGCGCAGCCCCGGGAACATCGCGGTCGCCGTGCCCATGCCGACGAGCCAGTCCCCGTCGACGTGCCCGCGCGGCGACCGGTTCGCCCAGCCGAACCGCTGCGCCCCGACCTCGTAGCACTCGTCGAGATGCTTGCTCGACCACTGCAGATCGACGCCGGGAGGAGCCAGCGAACTGTTGCGCTTCCGCAGTTCGATCGGATCCATCTCCAGCGCGATCGCGAGTTCGTCGATCGCGCTTTCGAGCGCGAACGAACCCGACGCCTCCCCGGGCGCGCGCATGAACGTGCCCGGCGGGATGTGCAGCGGCACCATTTTCTGGCTGATCGACAGGTTCTGCGTCGAGTACCACTCGCGCGAGGTGCCGTGCGACGTCGGCTCCACGAAGGACCGGCTCATCGAGGTGGCCGACCAGGAGTCGTGCTGCACCGCGATCAGCGTGCCGTCGCGGTCCGCGCCCAGTGCGATCTTCTGCACCGTGGCCGGCCGGTTCGCCGTCGCCGTGAACACCTGCTCACGGGTGAGCGCGCACTTCACCGGACGGTCGAGCGCCTTGGCGGCGGCCGCGGCCAGCATCCCCGGAGCCGAGGTGCCCGCCTTGCCGCCGAACGCGCCGCCCACGTACGGGTTCACCGCGTGCACGGCCGACGGTTCGATGCCGAGCACCCCGGCCATTTCCATGGCCTGCAGGTAACTGGCCTGGTTTCCGCTGTAAAGGGTGAGCTCGCCGCCGTCCCACTTCGCGACCGCCGAATGCGGCTCCATCGCGGCGTGGTTCTGCGTCGCGGTGCGGTAGGTCTCCGAAACGACGACCGCGCTCTCCGCCAGTGCGTCCGCGATGGACTCGACCCCGTCGGCGAGCACCTCGATCGACGGCGCGCTGCCCCGGCTTTCCGGTGCGTCCTCCGCGGTCGCGAGCCCGTCCTCCATCGACGTCAGCGCGGGCTTCTCCTGGTAGGAGACCTCGATCAGCCCCGCCGCGTCCCGTGCCTGTTCGAACGTCTCCGCGACGACCAGCCCGATCGGCTGCCCGTAGAACACCACGTCCCGGTCCTGCAGCGGGAGCCACAGATCGCCCATCAGCTGCGACTTGAACGGGTGCAGCTCGAGCGGGTCGAACGGGCTGTAGACGCTCACGACCCCGGGCGCGCTCTTCGCCGCGGTGACGTCCATCGCGGTGATCTCGCCGTGCGCGATCGTGCTGAGCACGATGTACCCGTACAGCATGCCCGGGAACGTGCGGTCCAGCGCGTAATCGGCCTGGCCGGTGACTTTCCGCGGACCGTCCAGCCGCGCACTCATGCCCGGCTCCCTTCGGTCAGTTCGAGCAGCGCGCGGACGATCGTCCGCTTCAGCAGCGAAGGTTTGAACACGTTGCCGGACAACGGCTTTGCCCCCTCGACGGCCACCGCGGCGGCAGCGGCGAAGGCTTCCTCGGTCAGCTCCGCGCCGCGCAGCGCCTCTTCCACGGCGGGCAGCCGCCACGGAACCGTCCCGACTCCGCCCGCCGCCACGCGGGCGTCGGCGATCTTCCCGTCGCGCACGTCGAGCGCGACCGCCGCCGAGCACAGCGCGAACTCGTACGACTGCCGGTCGCGGATCTTGACGTACGTCGAGTTCGCCGCCCAGTCGAGCCGCGGCACGCGCACCTCGGTGATCAGCTCGCCCGGACGCAGGTCGTGCTCGATCTCCGGGGTTTCGCCCGGCTGCCGGTAGAACTCGGTCAGCGGGACCGTCCGGGTGCCCTCGGCACCGGCCAGCACGACCTCCGCGTCGAGCGCGACCAGCGCGACCGCGACATCGCTGGCGTGGGTGGCCACGCAGGAATCACTGGTGCCGAAGATCGCGTGCATCCGGTTGACGCCGGAAATCGCCGAACAGCCACTGCCCGGTGTACGCCGGTTGCACGGCATCGCGACGTCCCGGAAGTACGAGCACCGGGTGCGCTGCATCAGGTTTCCGCCGATGCTGGCCATGTTCCGCAGCTGCTGCGACGCGCTGAGCAACAGCGCGCGCGAGATCGCCGGGTACACGCCGGGATGCGCGGCGATGTCGCCCATCCGCTCCAGCGCGCCGAAGCGCAGGCCGTCCGCGGTGTCGATGCCCCGCAGCGGAAGGTCGTTGATGTCCAGCACCTGCTGCGGGGTGAGAACGTCGAGCTTCATCAGGTCGACCAGGGTGGTGCCGCCCGCGAGATAGGTGCCCGCGCTGCCCAGCGCGTCCTCGACGGTGGCGGGTGCGGTGAGCTCAAACGGTCGCATCGGCCTGCCTCGCCTGCTCCACGGCGCGCACGATGTTCGGGTACGCCGAACAACGGCACAGATTTCCGGACATGAACTCGCGGACGTCGGACACGTCGTCGCGCACCGCGGCGACCGCCGACATCACCTGCCCGGACGTGCAGAACCCGCACTGCAGCGCGTCCTGGTCCACGAACGCCTGCTGCACCGGGTGCAGTTCGTCCTCGGCGGACAGTCCTTCGACGGTGGTGACGGGACCGCGCACGGCGGCCGCGAGCGTGAGGCAGGACAGCACCGGCTTGCCGTCGACGTGCACGGTGCAGGCGCCGCACTGACCGCGGTCGCAGCCCTTCTTCGGGCCGGTGATGCCGAGCCGCTCGCGCAGCGCGTCCAGGAGGGTCACTCCCGGATCGACGCCGAGCTCCTCGGTTGTTCCATTGACTTCAAGGGAAATGTCCACAGTAGGGTTCGCTTTCCCGCAGCCCGTCCGCGGCGGACGTCCTGCGGCGTGATGGTGGTGGTGACGGCCCTTCGGGAACGCGAGCCGCCGGAGGTTAAACCGGATATTCATCCGCTTGGCTCGCTTTGACCGAGGCTAGCGGATTAGAATCCGCTACGCAACGAAGTGGAGCTACTCCAGGTGACGCTGGAGCAGCTCCAGGTCAGGCAAGCGAAGCACCCCGGGAGGCGCGATGCCGGTGAGCCCGCGGCGGGCGGACACCCGGCGCAACCACGAACGGATCCTCGCGGTCGCGGCGGAAACCGTGAGCCGGGCAGGAGAAGTGTCGTTCAACGCGGTCGCCAAGGAGGCGGGCGTCGGCGTCGGCACGGTGTACCGGCACTTCCCCACGCCGGAGTCGCTGGTGCTGGCCGTCTACGAACGCGAGGTGAACCAGCTCGTCGAAATCGTGCCCGAATTGCTCGCCGAGTATTCCCCCGATCAGGCGCTGCGCGTCTGGATCGTGGACCACCTGGCGCACTACATGATGACGAAACGCGGGCTGGCCAACGCGTTGCGCGCGTCGCAGAGCGAACTGCCGACGCAGGCGTACGCGCGGATGCTCGACGCGCTCGACACCCTGCGCGAGGCGAACGCGGAGGCGGGCACGATCCGCCCGGACCTGAAGACGGAAACCCTGATGCGCGGCCTCGGCGGGCTGTTTTTCCTTACCCCGGAAGGAGATTGGAAGGCCGAGACGGAGGGGGTGGTGGACCTGGTGTGGCACGGGATGCGGCTGGACTGACCCCGGCGTCAAGCCGCGGTGAGGGTTTAGACGATGGTCCTCGCGCTGGCTTTCGGGTATGCCGTCGGACCGTCACCGCGAATTCCGGGGCATCGGCCTCGCGGTCGGCCGGATTCATGCCGATCAGGGCGGCGAGTGGCCCGCGCGCCGCTCCCACGCCAGCGGTCTCGAAAGTCTGGGCCAGGCGCGCTCACTCCGAAGTGGACAGCACCTTCAGGTCGACCCCGGCCCGCTCGAAATGCCCCCGCGGATCCGGCACCAGCTTGCGCTTCTCCAGATCCATCAACCCCAGCGTGCACTTGATCTCGGCCGACAGCGTCCCGTCCAGCTTGACGATGCGCGAGGTCATCCAGAACACCTTGCCGTCGCCGAACGAGGCGTCGCAGGTCACGTCCACCACGTCGCCGGCGCGCAGTTCCCGCCGGTACACGATGTTCGATTCGAGCAGCACCGGCGCGAGATGCGATTCGTGCAGGGTGTTGCCGCCTGCCGCCTCGAAGACTTCCAGCCGCGAAACCTCGCCGTACGAGTGGTAGACGGCGTGGTTCAGGTGGCCCAGCGTGTCGAGTTCGTAGTGGCGCACCTTGATCCGGGTGCGGAACGGTTCGCGGTCGGTCACGAGGTCCAGGCTAGTTGTCGTAGAAGAGTTCCTCGACCACGGCGTGCGCGTGCCGCGTCACACGGCGGTAGGCGTCGAGGAACTCGCCGGGATCGTCGTCCACCGAGTAGCCGAACACGCGCGCCACCGCGGCCAGGTCGCGGCCGGTGCCGGGCACCTCGTCCGCTGCCTTGCCGCGCACCAGCATCGTCGCGTTGCGCACGCGCGTGGCCAGCAGCCAGGCCTCGCGCAACGAGTCCACCGCCTCGGCCGACGCGAGGCCTGCCTCGGCCAAGGCGGTCAGCGCGTCGAGGGTCGACGTCGTCCGCAGGCCAGGCACCTCGTGCGCGTGCTGCAACTGCAGAAGCTGGACGGTCCACTCGACGTCGGCGAGACCGCCGCGGCCGAGTTTGGTGTGCCGGGTCGGGTCGGCGCCACGCGGGAGCCGTTCGGTCTCCACCCGCGCCTTGATCCGCCGGATCTCGCGCGCGTCCGTCGGGTCGAGGCCGCCTTCCGGATAGCGCAACGGGTCGATCATCTCGATGAACCGCTGGCCGAGCTCCTCGTCCCCGGCGACGAACCGGGCCCGCAGCAACGCCTGCGATTCCCACACCTCGCCCCAGCGCTGGTAGTACGCGCGGTACGACTCCAGCGTCCGCACGAGCGGCCCGCTGCGTCCTTCCGGCCGGAGATCCGCGTCGACGACCAGCGCCGGGTCCGCGCTTGGCGCGCCGAGGATCTTCCGCACCGTTTCCGCGACCGACGAGGCGAACCGCAGCGCTTCGGCGTCCGGAACCCCTTCCGCGGGCTCGCAGACGAAGAGCACGTCGGCGTCCGAGCCGTAGCCCAGTTCCGCCCCGCCGAGCCGTCCCATGCCGATGACCGCGATCGTCGCCGGAGTGCGCCCCAGCTCAGCCTGCCGTTGCCGGTAAGCCGCCGACAGCGCTCCCTGCAGCACCGCGACCCACACGCTCGACAGCGCTTCGCAGACCGACGGAACATCCAGCAGTCCCAACAAATCCGCGCACGCGACGCGAAGCAACTCATGCCGACGCAGCGACCGAGCAGCGGTGACCGCCGCGCTTAGCCCCGGCTGACGGCGTACGGCGGCCCGAAGCGACGTCGCCACTTCGGCGGGCGTACGTCCGGTCAACCGAGCCGGATCTCCCAGCAACTGCAGCACTTCCGGCGCGCGGACGAGCAGGTCCGGAACCAGGTTCGACGTGCCGAGCAGGAAAGCGAGCCGCTCGACGACAGTGCCCTCGTCACGCAGCACCCGCAGGTACCACGGCGTGTCCTGAAGCGCCTCGGACACCTTGCGATACGAGAGCAGCCCACCGTCCGGATCCGGCGTGTCAGCGAGGCAATCGAGCAACACCGGAAGCAGCGCCTGCTGAATCGCCGCGCGCCGCGACACCCCGGCGGTCAACGCCTTGATGTGCTGCAACGCCCCTTCCGGCGCGGCATACCCGAGCGCGGCGAGGCGGCTCGCAGCCTGTTTCGTGGTGAGCCGCAACGCTTCCGTCGGCACATTCGCCACCGACTGCAGCAGCGGACGGTAGAAGACCTTCTCGTGCAGCCGCCGAATCCCCTGCGCGTGCCGGCGGAACTCGGCGAGCAACGCCTCGCCCTGACTGCGTCCGCGCACCGGCCGAATCCCGCAGGCACGGGCGAGAATCCGCAGCTCATCGGTGTCCGACGCGGCCGGGAACAGGTGCGTCCGCCGCAACCGGCGCAACTGCAGCCGGTGCTCGACGGTGCGCAGGAACTCGTACGACGAGCTCATCTCCGCCGCGTCCGCGCGGCCGACGTACCCGCCGTCGCCCAGCGCGGCCAATGCGTCCAAAGTGGACGATGAACGCAGCGCGGGATCGACCCGGCCGTGCACGAGCTGCAGCAGCTGCACGGCGAACTCGACGTCGCGCAGGCCGCCGCGGCCCAGCTTCAGCTCGCGTTCGAGATGCTCCGACGCGACGTGGTCCTCCACCCGCCGGCGCATCTGCTGGACCTCGGTCACGAAGTTCTCGCGGTCCGCGGCCGACCACACCATCGGCGCGACCATCTCCGCGTACTGGCGGCCCAGTTCGGCGTCGCCCGCCACCGGACGCGCCTTCAGCAAAGCCTGGAACTCCCAGGTCTTCGCCCACTTCTGGTAGTACGCGGTGTGCCCTTCGAGCGTGCGCACCAGCGCCCCGCTCTTGCCTTCCGGCCGCAACGCCGCGTCGACCTCGAAGCACGCGTTGCCGACCAGCCGCATCATCGTGCTGGCCAGCCGGGTCGCGACGCCGAGGTCGCCGGCCCCGACGAAGATGACGTCGACGTCGCTCACGTAGTTCAGCTCACGGCCGCCGGTCTTGCCCATCGCGATCACTGCGAGCGTGCCGTCGGCGGACGCGCCGACCTCCTGCTCGGCGACGACGAGCCCGGCCTGCAACGAAGCCTCGGCGAGAGTAGTCAGCTCGCTGGCCACGTCCCGGAACTCCGGATGTTCCAACCCGGGTTCGACGAGGTGGCCGAGGTCAGCCGCGGCGATGCCTAGCAGCAGCCCGCGGTAACCGGCTCGCAGCTCGGATTCGGCGGCGGTCCCGGTGAGGTACGTCCCGTCGTCCTGGCGGACCCGCTCGAGCAGCCGCTCCGCGAACTTCGCCGGGTCGGTGCACCGGTTGTCCGCGAGACACCGCCACTCCCCCGGATTGGCGACGAGGAAATCCGCCAATGCGGTGGAGGTGCCGAGCACGCCCAGCAGCCGACCGCGGAACGTGCGGTTCTCGCGGAGCGTGCTGTCCAGCTCAGGCCAGCCGGGTTCGTCGGCCTCGCGAATGCGGTCGAGCCCGGCCAGCGCGAGATCCGGATCCGCGGCACGGGAGAGGGCGAGGAGGACGTCGGTGGCGCCGTCGGCGGGTCCGCCTTCGGTCCACCAGCCCGCGGCGCGCAGTTGACCGTCGGCCCGGGTGTCAGTGAAGCCGTACCTGGCCGCCGAAGCTGTGGTCCGCGCGCGCTCTGCCATCGCTCACACCGTAGCCGGACCCGGGGCGGTTCAGGCAGCCAGGCGGTCCGGTTCGGTGTCGACAGCGGAGGGTTCGGGGACCCGGAAGCTGTGTGCGGTGACGGGTTTGCGGCGGGAAAGGAGGTAAATCCCGGCCGCGAAGAGAATCCCGGCGACGCCGACCGCGATCGTCCCGGCCTCGCCGAGCGAGGCGATCTTGCCCGCCGCCGCGCCGACGATCGCCGCCGCGGGCAGCGTGAACAGCCACGCGAGCACCATCCGGCCCGCCATCCGCCAGCGCACCGGAGCCTCGCGCCTGCCGACGCCGGAGCCGATGATTCCGCCCGAGCAGACGTGCGTGGTCGACAGCGGGAAACCGAGGTGCGAGGACAGCAGGATCACGACAGCGCTGCTGGTCTGCGCGGAAAAGCCCTGCGGGCCTTCGATGTCGGTGAGGCCCTTGCCGAGAGTGTGGGTGATGCGCCAGCCGCCGAGGTACGTACCGAGCGCGAGCGCGGACGCCGCGCTGATGATCACCCACACGGGCGGCGCGGACCCGGCGGGGAGGCTGCCGGCCGCTACGAGCGTCAGGGTGATGACACCCATGGTTTTCTGCGCGTCGTTGGTGCCGTGCGCGAGCGAGACCAGCGACGCGGAGACGATCTGTCCGACCCGGAAACCCCGGCCGCCGCGCTTGCGCACCAGGAACCGGTAGACGAAGTACGTGACCGCGGCCGCCGCCACGCCCGCGATGATCGGCGACGCCGCGGCCGGGACGAGCACCTTGTCCACGATCTTGCCGAAGTGGACGGAGTCCGCGCCCGCGGACACCCAGGTCGCGCCGATCAAGCCGCCGAACAGCGCGTGCGACGAACTCGACGGCAGGCCGACGTACCAGGTGAAGAGGTTCCAGACGATCGCCCCGATGAGCCCGCCGAACACGATGGCGGGCCCGATCCTCGTCTCGTCGACGAGACCGCTGGAAATCGTTTTCGCGACCTCGACCGACAGGAACGCGCCGGCCAGGTTCAGCACCGCGGAGATCGCGACGGCGACGCGGGGCCGGAGTGCTCCGGTGGCGATCGAGGTCGCCATCGCGTTCGCCGTGTCGTGGAAGCCGTTGGTGAAATCGAAAACCAGCGCCGTGCAGATCACGACGACAACGAGCAGCGAGGGGTCCACCCCGACCTCCGAACCCTACGGAAATACCTCTCGCAAGGTACCTGACCGTTTGGGTGAACCGTTAACTCGCCGTAAGTGATTCCGACGTCATCCGTTAAGCGAGCGGCAACTGGCGTTGACTTTCCGGAGCCGCCTCCAGCCGACCGGCGGCCAACTGGACGAACCGGTGCGCGAACGGACGCCACGTCTCGGCGATGTCCGCGTGCGCTGAGATCAGGCTCTCCTCCTCCAGCGCGCCCGGACGGGTGAGTTCCGCCATTTCCGGTGCCGCCTCGGCCCAGGCGCGGACGACGTCCGGCGTGGTCTCGATGTGGAACTGGACACCGTAGACACAACGGTTCATCCGGTACGCCTGGTGCGGGTACTTCGGAGTGGACGCGAGCAGCTCGGCGCTCTGCGGCAGGACGGTGATGACGTCGCCGTGGAATTGCAGGACGTCCGGGAGGAAGGGCATGTCCGCGAAGAGCGGATCGACCCACGCGGCGTCCTTCTTGGACACGAGCCCCGGCCCGACCTCGGGACCGGACTCGCCCTTCGCGACCTGCCCGCCGGTCGCGACGGCGAGCAGCTGCGAACCGAGACAGATCCCGAGCGTCGGCAAGGCATGCCCCGCCGCGGTGGCGAGCAGCTTCCGGACGTCGGCGAGCCAGGGGTGCTTCGCGTCGTCGAGCGCGCCCATGCCGCCGCCGAGACAGATCAACCCGTCGTACCCGTCGAGGCTCGAGGGCAACTCCTGCTCCGGCGGCAGCCGCACGTCGAGTTCCGCGCCGGCCTCGGTGAGCCACTCCCCGAGCGGGCCGATGGGGTCGCTGGCGTCGGGCTGGATGATGAGCAGACGAGTCACGGCGTCCAGGGTACGGGCTGTCCGGCCTCCGTCGGATAGCCGTGGGCGAGCCAGGTCGTGATGCCGCCGGAGAGCCGTTTCACGGTGAAGCCGAGCTGCGCGAGCCGGTACGCGCCCTGGGTGGCGGCGTTGCAGTAGATGCTCTCGCAGTAGCAGACGTAGACGAGATTCCGGTCGAGGTCACGGGTGCTTTCCTCGGTCATTTCCCGGTACGGCAAGCAGATCGCGCCCGGCAGGTGAGCTTCGGCGTATGCGCCCGGGCTGCGGGTTTCGACGAGGACGTAACCGTCGGTGCGTCCGTCGGCGAGGTCCTGGGCGAGGTCGACCGGATCGACCTCGAAGGCGAGCTCACGCCCGAAGTACTCGACGGCGTTGGCGGCTTCGCGGGGAAGGGAGAGGATGCGCGGTTTCACACTGGTGATCCTCCCGTTCCGGTCCTGGTCCGGGACAGGGGAAGATCCAGGTGTTCCGCCGTGCTCACCAGGGTTTTCCGGGTCTGGACGGCAGTTGGCCTTGAGTTTCTGAGAGGGTGCCGCGATGGACCTGGACGACGTTGACCGGCAGCTGCTGGAGCTGCTCCAGTCCGACGGCCGCCTGACGTTCTCGGAACTCGGCCGCCGGGTCTCGCTGTCCGCCCCCGCCGTGACGGAACGAGTGCGCCGGCTGGAACAGCGCGGGGTGATCACCGGCTACGCGGCACGTGTCGATCCGGAGAAACTGGGCCGCCCCGTCCAGGCAATCGTCCGGGTTCGCGTCCGGAGCCTGGACGGCCCGCGCTTCCGCGAGACGATCCTTCCGCTACCGGAGATCACGGACGCCGATCACGTCACCGGTGACGAGTGCTGGCAGCTCCGCGTGCACTGCCGCACGACGGCCGAGCTGGAGCGTTTTGTGGAACAGGCCCAGCGCTACGGCGAGACGACGACCTCGCTGGTGTTCTCGTCTCCCGTCCGAGGCCGCGGGCTACCGCTGTGACCCGGACATGACAAAGGCCCGGTTCCCTGTGTGGGGTTCCGGGCCTCGTACTTGTCCGTGAACATGAGTCTGGGCCCCGGGAGAACCCTGTTTCGGGTTCTC
>NZ_JBAGKF010000036.1:0-40219 GCF_037034185.1 Amycolatopsis sp. VC5-11
CGAGAACCCCTGGTGGTTCTCCCGGGGCCCAGACTCATGTTCGCGTCCGCTCGGAGGGCGCGCGAGGCGGCTCAGGTCCGCCCGCGCGAGGTTGCTCCGAACGGGCCCGTAGGATAGTCAATCGGCCCTCGTACGGAGGGCCGTCTTCAGAATTCCAGAGTTGTCTATGGCAGGAGGCCAGGTGTCCGAGTTCGGTCGACGTGACTCAGCGGATGAGGGGTCCGGTCGGTCGGCTCGCCGCGACCAGGACTCCCGCGGCGGCCGGTCCGACGCGCCCCGGGGAGACCGGCGCGGCGCGCGGCAGGACCGCGGCGGGCGGGACAGCCACCAGGGCCGGCCCAGGCGGGACGACCGCGGCGCACGCGGGTCCGGCGGGTTCGTCGGCCGACCCGATCGCGGCGACGGCCCTCGCGAAAACCGCGGATACGGCGCGAAGCGCGACGACGACCGCGACTTCCGCCCCCGCGGCAAGCGCGAGTTCGACCGTCCGCAAGGCAAGTCTTACGGCGACCGTTCCGGCGGCAAGCCCTACGGGGACCGTTCGGGGCGTCCCGAGGGACGTTCTTCCTACGGCGAGCGCTCCGGCGGGCCCGGCAAGTCGTACGGTGATCGTCCGGAAGGGAAGTCTTACAGCGATCGCGGCGGGCGGCCGCAGGGCAAGTCCTCGTACGGGGAGCGGTCCGGCGGGCGCTGGAACGACGACCGGCGCGGCGGCGACGACCGGCGCGGGCCGGGCGGATACCGCGGCAAGGACTCCCAGGGCGGCGGGTTCCGCGACGATCGGCGCGGGTCCGGCGGATTCCGCGACAACGACCGGCGCGGCGGTTACGGCGACCGCGACAACCGAGGCGGCAAGCCCGGCGATCGCGAGGCGCGCGGCGGCTACCGCGACGACCGCGGCAGCAAGCCGGGCGGGTACCGGGACGACCGCGGTGGCAAACCCGGGGGCTACCGGGACGACCGTGGCGGCAAACCCGGGGGCTACCGGGATGACCGCGGCGGCAAGCCGGGCGGCTACCGGGACCGGGACGACCGCGGTTCGCGCGACGGTGGATTCCGTGGCGGGAACCGGGGTTCCGGCGGGTTCCGGGACGACCGGTCCGGCGGGAACCGGCGCGACGACCGCGGGTTCCGCAACGATCGCGACGAGCGTCGCGACAGCCGTCCGGGCGGGTTCCGCAATGACCGCCGTGACGAAGGCGGTTACCGCGGGGATCGCCGGGACGATCGCTCCGGCGGGTTCCGCGACAACCGGCGGGACGACCGTTCGGGCAGCTTCCGCAATGAGCGGCGCGATGAGGGCGGTTACCGCGGAGACCGGCGGGACGATCGGTCCGGAGGGTTCCGCAACGACCGCCGCGACGCGGGCGGTTACCGCGGGGATCGGCGCGACGATCGCTCCGGCGGATACCGGAACGACCGGCGTGATGACCGCTCCGGCGGGTTCCGCAATGAACGGCGCGACGAGGGCGGCTACCGGGGCGAGCGGTCCGGTGGGTTCCGTCGCGACGACCGCGCCGGGGACAAGCGGCCTGGCGGGGATCGCCGGGACGAGCGTTCGGGCGGGTTCCGCAAGGACCAGCGCGACGGTGGGTTCCGGAACGACCGTCAGGACGAGGGTGTCCGCGGGCGGCGCGACGAGGTCGAGGAGACCTCGTCGGCTGCGGTCGAATCCGCGGTGGTCGACGAGGTGACTGCGGGCTCGGGTACCGCGGACGTCGAGTCGGGTGCGGGGGACCGGACCGACAGCGTCGAGGCCGCTGAGGGCCAGGAACGGCCGCAGGACAGCCGGGACGACCGCGGCGAGAGGCAGGAGCGGCAGGACCGTCGGGAGCGCGACAACCGCAGCGACCGTGGCGACCGCGACAACCGTGGCAGCAGGGACAGCCGCGACAGCCGTGGTGACCGGCGTGACCGCAGGGACGACCGTCCGCGCACCAAGCGGCCGGTGACGGTCGAGGAGCAGGACGCGGCACTCGCCCGCGAGCTGCTCGAAGCGCCGGAACTGCCGGAGGACATCGAGTTCTCCGACCTCGACGAGGAAGTCCGCCGCGAGCTGCGCACCCTGCCGAAGGGGCTCGCGGAGACCGTCGGGAAGCACCTGGTCGCCGCGGGCGGGCTGGTCGACGAGGACCCGGAGGCCGCGCTCGAGCACGCGCGGTACGCGAAGACCAAGGCGTCTCGGGTGCCGATCGTCCGCGAAGGGCTCGGGCTGGTCGCTTACCACGCCGGCAACTGGCAGGAAGCGCTGTCCGAACTGCGTGCCGTCCGGCGGATGACGCGCAGCGACGAGCACATCGCGATCATCGCGGACGCCGAGCGCGCGCTCGGACGTCCGGAGCGCGCCCTCGACCTCGCCAAGGAGACCGACAAGGAACGGCTCACCAAGTCGACCCAGGTCGAGCTGGCGATCGTCGCGGCGGGCGCGCGGCGCGATCTCGGGCAGCTGGACGCGGCGGTCGTGTCGTTGCAGGGGCCGGACCTCCAGGCTGCCAAGCGCGATCCGTGGAGCGCGCGCCTGTTCTACGCGTACGCCGACAACCTCGAGGCTGCCGGGCGCAAGGAAGAGGCCGTCCAGTGGTTCCTGAACGCCGCGGAGGCCGACGCCGAGGACGAGACCGACGCCGCCGAGCGGGCCGCGGACCTGGCGAACGAGGCGAACGCGAACGAGGCGAACGGTTCCAGCGAGACGGATGACTGACGTGGCCTACGACGCGCTGCTGTTCGATCTCGACGGCACCGTGTACCACGGGACGCAGGTGATCGAGGGTGCCGCGGAAGCCGTGGCCGCCGTGCGCGACAAGGGCACGGCGATCCGGTTCGTGACCAACAACGCGTCCAAGGCCCCGTCGGCGGTCGCGGAGCATCTCCGGGACCTCGGGATCTCCGCGGACACCGAAGAGGTGCACACGAGCGCTCAGGCGGCAGCCGGGCTCCTTCGGGACCGGCTGCCGTCCGGGGCGAAGGTGCTCATTGTCGGCGCCGTCTCGCTCGGCGACCAGATCTCCGCCGTGGGACTGGAGCCGGTGCGGACCGCGGGCGACGACGTTTCCGCGGTGGTGCAAGGACATTCGCCGGAAACCGGATGGGCGGACCTCGCCGAGGCGAGCATCGTGATCCGGGCAGGCGGGCTGTGGGTCGCGACGAACACCGACACCACGCTGCCGACCGAGCGCGGGCTGATGCCGGGCAACGGGTCCATGGTCGGGGCGCTCAAGATCGCCACCGGGGCGGAGCCGGTCGTCGCGGGGAAGCCGCAGCCGCTGCTGTTCGAGACGGCCGCGCGGTCGGCGAAGGCGAAGCGCCCGCTGGTGGTCGGGGACCGGCTCGACACGGACATCGCGGGTGCGGTCGCGGCGGGGCTCGACTCGCTGTGCGTCCTCACCGGCATCGCGACTCCGGCGACGCTGCTCACCGCGATCCCGGCGGAACGGCCGAGTCACCTCGGCGCCGACCTCACCGCGCTCGCGCAGCCGGCCGACGAATTGCGCGTCGGCAAGCGAACCGGCTGGGAGATCAGCGAAGGGGACGAGCTGACCGTACGCGGCGAAGGCGACAAGCTCGACCTGCTGCGCGCGCTGTGCGACGCGGCGTGGCGCACCGGCGTCTCGCAGGTGCGCGCGGACGGCGACGCGGCCGCGGCGGCAGTGACCGGGCTCGGGCTGGCCTGACTGGTAGTTTGGGGCTGTGCACCCGAACGTTCCGCGGCCGGTTCCCGGACCCCCGCCGATCCCCGGACCCGGCCCGCAGCAGACTGACCCGCGGGCGGGCATCGACGAGGCCGTCGCCGGGCTCGACGACCTCGACACGCTGCCGCCCGCCGAGCACGTGGACCGGTTCGAGGCCGTGCACACCGAGCTGACCGTGGCCCTGTCCAGCATCGACAAGGTCTGACCGGCGTGGCCAAACGGGCCAGGCTCGACGCGGAACTCGTGCGGCGCGGACTCGCGCGCTCCCGCGAACAGGCCTCCGCGCTCATCACCGGCGGCAAGGTCACCGTGCGCGGCATGGTCGCCACGAAACCCGCCACCGGCGTGGAAAACGACGCGCCGATCGTCGTGAAGGACGAGGACGACCCGGGCTGGGCGTCGCGCGGTGCGCACAAACTCCTTGGCGCGCTTGAGCGTTTCGGTCCCGAGGGGCTGGCCGTCGAGGGCCGTCGCTGTCTCGACGCGGGCGCGTCCACCGGCGGGTTCACCGATGTGCTGCTGCGCAACGGCGCCGACCAGGTCATCGCCGCCGACGTGGGGCGCGGGCTGCTCGACTGGAAGCTGCAGACCGACGATCGCGTCGTGGTCCTCGACCGCACGAACGTCCGCAACCTGACGCCCGACATGCTCGGCGGCCAGGTGGATCTCGTCGTCGGCGACCTTTCCTTCATCTCGCTCAAGCTCGTGCTGCCCGCGCTCGCCGAGTGCGCGCGCGACGGCGCGGATCTGCTGCCGATGGTCAAACCGCAGTTCGAGGTCGGCAAGGACCGGCTCGGCAGCGGCGGCGTGGTGCGCGATCCGGAACTGCGCGTCGAATCCGTGCTGGGCGTGCTCGCCGAAGCCGCGAAGCTCGGCCTGTCGCTGCGCGGGGTCGTCGCGAGCCCGTTGCCGGGACCCTCCGGGAACGTCGAATACTTCGTGTGGCTCCGCAAAACGGAGCCGGAAGACGCGGGCAGCGAGGACGCCGAACGGCTCGTGCGCACCGCAGTCCAGGAAGGACCCCAGTGACCGCCGAACGTGAAGTGCTCCTCGTGGTGCACCCCGACCGGGACACCACCCGGGAGGCCGCCCGCGAGGTGTCCCAGCGGTTCGCCAAGGCCGGGATCCGGCTGCGCGTGCTCGACGAGGACGTTCTCCAGCTGATCGACCCGGACGGCTGCATGGCGAAGCCGTGCACCGTGGTCGCGCCCGAGCACAACCCGGCCGAGGGCGCCGAACTCGTGTTCGTCCTGGGCGGCGACGGGACCCTGCTGCGCGCGGCGGAACTCGCCCGCCCGGCCGAGGTGCCGGTGCTCGGCGTGAACCTCGGCCGCGTCGGCTTCCTCGCCGAGGCCGATTCGGACGCGCTCGCCGACGCCGTGCAGCGCGTGGTCGACCGCGAATACCACGTCGAGGACCGGATGACGGTCGACGTCACGGTCACCGCCGACGGCGCGGAGATCTACCGGACCTGGGCGCTCAACGAGGCCAGCGTCGAGAAGTTCAGCCGCGAGCGGGTGCTCGACGCGCTGATCGAGGTCGACGGCCGCCCGGTTTCGTCCTTCGGCTGCGACGGCGTGCTATGCGCGACGCCGACCGGTTCCACCGCGTACGCCTTCTCCGCGGGCGGCCCGGTGCTGTGGCCGGACGTGGAGGCACTGCTCGTGGTGCCCAGCAACGCGCACGCGATGTTCTCCCGTCCGCTCGTCGTGTCACCCGAGTCGGTGATCACCGTCGGCATCGACCCGAAGGGCCCGAAGGCGGCGCTGACCTGCGACGGGCTGCGGTCGTTCGACCTGCCGCCGGGCGCGCTGGTGCGCGTGGTCTGCGGCAAGCAGCCGGTGCGGCTGGTGCGGCTGTGGGACGGCGTGTTCACCGACCGGCTGGTGTACAAGTTCGGCCTGCCGGTGCGCAGCTGGCGCGACCGGCGCGGCGGGGAGCGCCAGGGCGGCTGATCCGCGACGCGCCCGCACAAGTGTTCGACCAGCGAAAAGAAGAGTTAGCGGACCTCGAACGCACAGAAGGTCGGTGCGGGCCGCTACCGTATGCGTCGTGCTGGCCGAGATGCGCATCCAGGGCCTCGGAGTCATCGAGGAAGCCCTGCTGGAACTGCACGCGGGCTTCACCGTGGTCACCGGTGAGACGGGTGCGGGCAAAACCATGGTCGTCACCGGGCTGCATCTGCTCTCGGGCGGACGGGCCGAGGCGTCGAAGGTCCGGAACGGGATGCTGAAGGCATTCGTCGAGGGCCGATTCACCGTGGGCAAGGACGACGCGGCCGCCCGCATCGTCACCGACGCGGGGGCCGACGTCGACGAGGACGGCAGCGTCATCGCGCTGCGCACGGTCGCGGCCGACGGGCGCTCGCGGGCGCACCTCGGCGGCCGGTCCGTGCCGGTCGGGGTGCTGTCCGACCTGTCCGAGCAGGTGATCGCCGTGCACGGGCAGAACGACCAGCTGCGGCTGCTGCGCCCGGCCGAGCAGCGCGCGGTCATCGACCGGTTCGCCGGCGAGGACGTCGGGCGGCCGCTCGCCGCCTACCGCCAGGTCCGCGAGGAATGGCTGGCCGTCATCACCGAGCTGAGCGAGCGCTCCAACCGCTCCCGGGAGATGGCGCAGCAGGCGGACCTGCTGAAGCACGGGCTGAACGAGATCGACGCGGTCGCTCCCGAACCGGGCGAGGACGTCGAGCTCACCGAGCAGATCAAACGGCTCGCCGCGGTCGACGAACTGCGTGCGACGGCCACCGAGGCGCACGCGGCGGTGTCCGGCGCGCAGGACGGCGATCCGGACGCGCCGGGCGCGCTCGGCCTGGTCGGCGAGGCGGTGCGGCGGCTGGTGTCGGCGGAGGATTCCGCGCTGAGCGACCTGGTGCCGCGGCTGGAAGAAGCTTCTACGCTGCTGAGCGACGTCGGCGCGGAGCTGGGCAGTTACGTCGAGAACCTGGACGCCGACCCGGCGCTGCTGGAGAAGGTGCTCGCGCGGCAGGCCGATCTCAAGCGGCTCACCCGCAAGTACGCCGCGGATGTCGACGGAGTGCTGGCGTGGGCCGAAGACGCGCGCCGTCGGCTCGAATCGATGGACACGTCAGAAGAAGCCCTGTCCGCGCTGGCGTTGCGCCGGGACGAGCTGGCCGTGCAGCTGGTCGCGCACGCCACCGAGGTTTCCGCCGCGCGGGGCAAGGCGGCCGCGGAACTGGCGACGGCGATCACCAAGGAGCTGTCCGGTCTCGCGATGGGGCAGGCGGAGCTGGAGATCACCGTCGAGCAGCGTCCGGCCGAGCACGGCGACCGGCAGGCGCTCGCGATCGACGGACACGCGGTGCACGCGGGCCCGGACGGCGTCGACGAAGTGGAACTGCTGCTGCGGGCGCACAACGGCGCGCCGCCGCTGCCGGTGCACAAGGCCGCTTCGGGCGGTGAGCTTTCGCGGGTGATGCTGGCGATCGAGGTGGTGCTGGCGCACGCGGACACCGTGCAGACGCTGGTGTTCGACGAGGTCGACGCCGGGGTCGGCGGCCGGGCCGCGGTCGAGATCGGACGGCGGCTCGCGCGGCTCGCGCGCACGCACCAGGTCCTCGTGGTCACGCACCTGCCGCAGGTCGCCGCGTTCGCCGACCAGCATCTGGTGGTGGACAAGGGAACCAGCGGCGGCGTCACGCGCAGCGGCGTGAAAACGCTCGACCAGGACGACCGGGTGCGCGAGCTGGCCCGGATGCTCGCCGGCATGGACGGCACCGAGACCGGCCGCGCGCACGCCGAGGAACTCCTTGCCACGGCGGAGAAAGACAAGGCGAAGAACACCGGCGCGAAGCGCAAGCGCGCGAAGAAGGGCTGACCGGATTCCATGACCTGGGCCACGCTGGCCGACGTCGAAGCCGAACTCGCCCGCGCGCGGCGGGAGGACGATCTCGACCGCTTCCTCGGACTCCTCGGCGACGAGGAGCTGTTCGTGCCGATCCACCGGGACGAGGCGCAACGGCTCGCGCAGGACCGGACCTGGTCGCCCGCGAAAGTCTGCTGCGCGCACGGCGGCGAACCGTCGCTGCAGGTGTTCACCCGCGGCGCGCTGCCGGATTTCGGCGCGGACGTGGTCTTCCTCAGCGGCGACCTCGACTGGGCCACGCACGGTCTCGGCCACGAGGAACAGGTCGTGTTCAACCGCGGCACGCTCGGCGAATGGCGGGTGAGCGCGGCGGCCGTGCTGCCCTGGGTCGACGCGAACCCGCACCGGGTCACCGCGGTGGAGCAGCAGGTCGAGCGGCTTTACACGGCCCGGTACGGACTTCTCGACGGTCCGGTCGCGCACGCGCTCGCCTGCGGCGCGCACCAGGCGGTGCTGTCGGCCGAACCGTGGAACGTCCTCGACGCGCGCTACCACGACTACGTCGCCGAGGTCCGCGGCCTGCGCGACTGGTGGGGCGTCGCGGACGCGACGGACTGGCGGGCCGCGATGGACCGGCTGCTCGGCGATTCCTACCAGCTCACCACCGGAAACCTCGTGCTCGTGCTGCGCGCCCGCAGCGGGCTGGCGCTGGACGTCTACGGCTGGGTCGAGCTGGTCCGGCAGTGGTGCGCCGACAACGACGCCGAGGACCAGGCCGGGCCGCTCCTCGAGGCGGTGCGCCGGATCGTCCGGTACGAACAGCGGTTCCGCGCCGACGGCCTGCTCGAGCCGGACGGCGTGGTGGACAGCATCATCGGCTGGGACGTCGGCCGCGCGGTCGAATTGGCGCGCTGGGGTTTGGCGGTCGGGTACTGCGACGCGCTCACCGCGGAATTGATGGTGCTGGAAGCCGGCGCGATCGCCCGGCGCTACCACGGTTCCTGGGCGGAATTGTCCACCGGATACGTGCTGGGCAGGCTGCTCGCGCTCGACGGCGAGGAATTCGGCCCGGAATACGTTTCGGCCGCCCGGGTGCGCCACCGGCTGCTGAACGATCCCGCGAGCCCCTGGTCCAACCTCGATTTCGAGGCGGGCGGACCGCACAGTTAACCCCGGCTCCGCCTACCGCGCGACATGGCTCACCACAACGAGTCACGTCCGCATCGGCGCGTCGGCTCCGCACCCCGGCA
Source organism: Amycolatopsis sp. VC5-11 (assembly GCF_037034185.1). Lineage (NCBI taxonomy): Bacteria > Bacillati > Actinomycetota > Actinomycetes > Pseudonocardiales > Pseudonocardiaceae > Amycolatopsis > Amycolatopsis sp. VC5-11. The sequence continues at coordinate 8,765 of NZ_JBAGKF010000036.1, forward strand.
CAAATTTGTCACCATCAGCCACATGAAGCTCACTGGTCTACTCGCGCGGAACCAAGAAGCCCTCCCCGGCGTCATCGGTGTCGCGCGGGTCGACCGGCGCACGAGGGAACTGCTGCGCCGGGTCAGCGCGGGCGACATCGTCGTGCTGGACCAGCTCGACCTCGACCGGGCCACGGCCGACGCGCTGGTCGCCGCCGAGGTCGCCGCGGTGGTCAACGCGTCGCCGTCGATTTCCGGCCGGTTCCCCAACCTCGGCCCGGAAATCCTCGTGGCGGCGGGCATCCCGCTCGTCGACTCGGTCGGCGGGGACCTGCTGCGCAGCGTCAAGGACGGCACGAAGCTGCGCGTCCACGAGGGCGCGGTCTACCTGGGGGAGCGGCAGCTGGCGACCGGGGTCGAGCAGACCCCGGAAAGCGTCGCCGACCAGATGATCGAGGCGAAGGCCGGGATGTCGACCCAGCTGGAAGCCTTCTCCGCCAACACGATCGAGTTCCTGCGCCGCGAGCGGACGCTGATCCTCGACGGCGTCGGCGTGCCGGAGCTGAAGGTCCCGGTGCGCGACCGGCACGTGCTGGTCGTCGCCGCGGGGAACGGGCACGCCGAGGACCTCAAGAAGCTCAAGAAGTACATCGGCGAGCACCGGCCGGTGCTGATCGGCGTCGACGCGGGCGCGGACACCCTGCGCGCGCAGGGATACCAGCCGGACGTCATGGTCGGCGACCCGACCGGGATCGGCACCGCGACGCTGCGCAGCGGCGGCGAGGTCGTCGTCCCCGCGCAGCCGGACGGGCACGCGCCGGGCGTCGAGCGGATCCAGGACCTGGGCATCGGCGCGGTCACCTTCCCCGCGTCCGGCAACGCCGAGGACCTCGCGCTGCTGCTGGCCGACGCGCACGGCGCGAGCCTCGTGGTCACCGTCGGATTCCAGGCCACGCTGCGGGAATTCCTCGACCACGGCCGGTCCGGGTCGAACCCGTCCACGTTCCTCACTCGGCTCAAGCTCGGCACGAAGCTGGTCGACGGCAAGGCCGTCGCGACGCTGCACCGGGCCCGGGTGTCGCTCGGCGCGGTCGCGCTGCTCGTGCTCGCCGCCATCGTCGTCGTCATCGCCGCGCTGCTGGTCTCCGACGTCGGCTCCGTCTATCTCGAGTGGATCCAGCACACCTGGTCCACGTTCGTCGCCTGGGTGAAGGGTCTCTTCACGTGATTTCCCTGCGGTACCACATCGTTTCCATCACCGCGTGCTTCCTGGCGCTGGCCGTCGGCGTGGTGCTGGGCTCGACCGCGCTCAACGGTTCGCTGCTGTCCGGGCTCGCGGACCAGAAGAAAGACCTCGGCACGCAGGTCGCCGATCTCGAAGCGCAGCGCAATTCGCTCAACTCGCGGCTGTCCGACGCCGACGCGTTCGCCGGGACGATGGGCCCGAAGGTCGTCGCGGGCGCGCTCGACAAGCGCAGCGTCGTCATCGTCACCACGCAGGACGCGCGCCCGGCCGACCGCGACGCGCTCAAGAAGCTCGTCGGCCAGGCCGGTGCCTCGGTCACCGGCGAACTCCAGCTCACCGACGCGTTCACCGACCCGGCGAAGGCCGACCAGCTGCGCGACGTCGTCACGCGGCTGCAGCCGGCCGGGGCGAAGTTCCCGACCGCGGGCGACTCCGGCACGCTCGCCGGCGCGCTGCTCGGTTCGACGCTGCTGCTGGACAAGGCGAGCGCGAAACCGCAGTCGAGCGGCGACGAACTCGCCGCCGCGCTCGGCGGGCTGACCGACGGCGGTTTCGTGAAGCCGAGCCAGGGCGTGCAGCCCGCGCAGCTGGCGATCGTGCTGACCGGAGCACAGCAGACCGGCGACGGCGCGGGGGACCGGGCCGCGACGATCGCCCGGTTCGCCGCGCAGATGGACCGCTCCGGCGCAGGCACGGTGCTCGCCGGGGACCCGGGTTCGGCGGGCGGTTCCGGCCCGATCGGGGTGGTGCGCGCGGACACCTCGGCCACGTCGATTCTGTCCACTGTGGACAACGCGGATTCGGCCGCGGGCCGGGTCGCGACGATCCTGGCGTTGCAGGAACAGCTCAACGGCGGGTCGGGACGGTACGGCATCGCGGGCAACGCGCAGGCGATCGCGCCGGGCGTGACCGCTTCGGGGAACTGAGACTTTTCGCCTCCCGCACACCAGTCGGCGGCGGCACCGGATTCCCTTCGTGGGCGAGGAAACCCGGTACCGCCGCCGACTGTGTGCACTGACAACGCGGCGGTTTCCCTTCGGGGCGGGAAAACAGCACAGGCAAGGCAGCGGCGCCGGGTCTCCTGTCGGGGTGGAGAACCCGGCGCCGCCGTCATTCACGCGCCTGCTGCGGGGTCAGCAGGTGCCGTTGTCGGCCCAGACCGCGGCGCTGCCGGGCGTTTCGCCTCGCGTCCACCACTTGGCGGACCAGCGGTGGCCGTTGTAGGACACGACCGCGCCGGCGTTGTAGGACTGGGAGGTGTTCCACGCCGCCGGGCACGCGGTGGTGGGGCCGCCGCTGCCGGAGCAGGCTCCGTTGTCCGACCAGACGTCCGAGGTGCCGGGCTGCTCGCCCTGCGTCCACCACTTCGCCGTCCAGGTGTGGTTGTTGTACGACACGACCGCGCCGCCGTTGTAGACCTTGCCCGAATCCCAGGCCGCCGCGGTGCACTGGCCGCCCGGCGGGGTCGTGGGAGTGGTGGGCGTGGTCGGGGTCGTCGGCGTGGTCGGGGCCGTGGGGGTGGTCGGCGTAGTGGGAGTGGTGGGCGTCGTCGAGGTGGTCGGCGGCGGGCCGGAGCAGCCCTCCGTCGGCGCAGCGAGCCCGTCCACGACCGCGTGGAACAGCGTCGAATCGGGGTCGAGGTCGTAGAGCGAGAACATCATCGCGCCGCCGAGGCCGTTGCAATGGATGTAATCGGTGCGCGCCTTGATCGACTGCTTCGACGAACCGCCGTAGAAGCTCGTCCCGTCGTAGAACCACGCGGATTGCGTTGTCGGGTCCCAGAACGTGGTCGCCGGGTTGTCGACCACGCCGGTGAGTTCCTTGTACATCGCGACGCCGGGCACGTTGCCGCTCAACGGATGCGGAGCGGACGGACCGGTCGCCGTCTGGTAGAGCCCGTGGTTCGAGCCGGCCGGAACGCCGGTCCAGCCCCGGTAGTAGAACGGGATGCCCAGGGTCAGCTTCGAGGCCGGGAACCCGCCGGGGATGCCGTACGCCGGATCTCCTTGCGTGTAAGCCTTCATCACCTGGTCGATGGTGTATTTCTCGGTGCCCGGCGGAATGGGCGTCGACGGGTCGTTCGGCGAGGGGTAGAGCGGATCCTGGAAGTTCGTCGGACCGGTCTTGTCCCACGCGCCGTGCATGTCGTAGGTCATCGGGTCCGCGAAGTCCATGTACTGGTGGATCTTGTCGGTCTGGATCTTCGCGATCTTGTCCTGGCCGCCGGGCAGGGCGGCGGAAAGCGCGTAGTGCTTGCCCAGCGCGTCGAGCTGGCCGCGGAACTCGGCGAGCAGCGAGGTGAAGTTCTGGGTGTCGTTGGGGCTGTAGTGGTTGCCCGTGTGGCCGCCGGGGTGCGCCGGGTACTCCCAGTCGATGTCGAACCCGTCGAAGATGTTCGCGGCGGTGCCGGGGCCGCCGAAGCCGCCCGCGGCCGGGATGTTGCCCTTGATGAACATGTCGATGCAGGAGCTCACGAACTTCTTGCGGGAGGCGTCCGTGGCCGCGGCGTCGGAGAAGTACTTCGAGTAGGTCCAGCCGCCGAGCGACAGCAGCACCTTCAGCTTCGGGTGCCGGGCCTTGAGTTCCTGCAGCTGGTGGAAGTTGCCGACGATCGGCATGTTGTAGGTGTCGGCGGTGCCGTCGACGCTGATGTCCGAGCCGAACGACTTCTGGTAGTCGGCGAACTGGTCGCCCGCGCCGTCGCCCGCGTTCGGGTCGTCCTCGCCGCCCGGGTCGGGGGTGGTCGCCTTGGTCGTCTCGAAGCAGGTGAGGTTGTTCGGGTCGATGTTCTCGAAGTCGTAGAGCAGGTAGTCGATGTTGTCGGCGATCTTGTCGACGTTCTTGAGGTAGTAGGCGTTCTGGTAGATGCTCCATTGGTCGAAGTAGGCGATGCGCAGGCCTCCCGAGGAGGGCGCGGGCGTCGCGGTGGCCGGGGCGGGCCGGGCCAGGATGGTAAGACCGGCCACGACCACGGCGGCCAGGGCGGCGCAGGCCACGGCCAGCGGTCTCAAGGTCCGGTGGGGCATAAGGGTTCTCCCTCGCACAAGCGAAGTCCGCCCGCCGCACCGGAATGCGCGGCAAGCGTCGGACATCGGGTGATCACTGCAGGAGCGGGGGCCGGCCCGTAGTCGAATGTGAACCAGGGCACAGCCGGAGTCAATACTGTGGACTAGACCAATTTCCGCGCCTGGGCGTTTTGTGGTGAAGTGTCCGGAAAGGCCCGACGAACGGCCTGTTCCAAGCGGGGCGAGTGGTCCGGACCACCGCGGGGTTCCGGTTCACCCGTACGGGTGTGGCTGATCCGACACCCGTCCCGTCCGGCATCAGGCGGGTCTCAGGAAGATCATGGGTGGTTCACAGCTGCGCACGAGAGCCTGGCACCATGAGCGCCAACGACCCCGGGAGCACGGCCGAACGATGACCACTACCGAGATCCCGCTCGTCCGATCGGACGAGCCGGCGCCCGTCCGATCGCCGCACCTGCGTCAGCTCGATTTGTACCGGGTCGTCACGTTCGCCCTGGTCATCCTCATCCACGTGGTCGGCTCCACGACCTTTCCGCAGGACGTCGTCGCCGACGCGATCCAGACCCCGCTGCACCTGACCCGTGAAGCGTTCTTCGCGCTGACCGCGTTCGTGCTCGTGTTCGGTTACCGGGACCGGCCGGTGCAGACGGGGAAGTTCTGGCGCAGGCGGTTTCCGCTGGTCGCCATTCCGTACGTGACCTGGACGGTCATCTACCGGGTGTACACGCTGATCACCTCGGGCCAGCCGTTCGGGTCGGTCGGCGCGCAGCTGCGCACGCTCGGGCTGGACCTGCTCACCGGGAACGCCTGGTACCACATGTATTTCATGCTGGTGACGCTGCAGGTGTACCTGCTGTTCCCGCTGCTGGCCAAGATGTTCGACCTGATCCGCCGCCGTCCGTGGACCGTGCTGGCGGTCTCCGGCACGATCCAGGTCGCGGTCGCGATCTTCATGAGCTACCCGCCCGCCGCGCTGGGCTACGTGTTCGTCAGCAAGTTCTTCGCGACTTTCCTCGTCTACCAGTTCTACATGCTGCTCGGCGCCGCGGCGGCGCTGCATTTCGAGGCGGTGCACGCCTGGCTGCGCACGCACACGCGCTGGGTCCTGCTGGCGATGGCGGGCGGGCTCGCGATCGCGGAGACCGGCTACTTCGTGAGTGTCCACTTCGGAGAGTGGCCGGAGATGGCGTCGGACGCTTTCCGCCCATACCTGATCCCGTGGTTCGTCGCGGTGATCGCCGGCATCTACCTAGCGGGCGCGCGCTGGGCGGAGAGCAGGCAGCGCGGCGGGAGGTTCGTGTCCTGGGCGGTGAACCGGTCGTTCGCGGTGTTCCTGACCCACCCGATCGCGATCGCGGTGCTGGACCCGCTGTTCGTCTTCGTCGGCGACCGCTACGGCGCGCCGTGGACGACGCTGGTGGCGTACCCGGCGACGGTCGCGCTGACCTTCGCGATCGTCGAGGTGCTCCGGCGGCTGCCGTGGAGCAAGGCGCTGACCGGGCGCGCCCGGGTGCCGGTGCGCGGCTGAGCGGTCAGCCCGGCCAGGTGCGGTGCTTGTCGAGCGGCCGCGCGTAGGAACCGGCCCGGCTGGTGCGCAATCCCAGCGCCACCAGGGATTCCGCGAGCCGGACCGCGGCGGCGACGCCGTCGACCACCGGGACGTCGAGCATCGCCGACATCTTGCGGTCCAGCCCGGTCATCCCGGCGCAGCCGAGCACGAGCACTTCGGCGCCCGCGTCGCGCGCCCGCAACCCCGCGGTGAGCAGCGCGGATTCCGTGCGTTCCTCGTCGCGCAGCTCCAGCACGCTCAAGCCTGTGCCGACGACTGCGACGCAGTTGGCGGCCACTCCGGCCGAGTGCAGGCTGTCCTCGATCAGCCCGCACGTGCGGTCCAGCGTCGTCACCACGCCGTACCGGCGGCCGAGCAGCCCGGCGAGATGCGCCGCGGCCTCGGTGATGTCGACCACCGGCACGTCCAGCAGTTCCCGCGCGCCCTCGCGGCCGTGCTCGCCGAAACCGGCGAGGACGACCGCGTCGAACGTTTCCCCGGTGGTGCGCAACAGGTCCAGCACCGCGGCGGCGGACAGGAAGCTGTCCAGCCAGCCCTCCGCCGATTCCGGGCCCCACTTCGGCGTCAGTGCGACGATCTCGGTGCCGGGGCTGGCCGCCGCCCGCGCCCCGGTCTCGATCTCCTTCGTCATGGCCTCGGTGGTGTTGCAGTTGGTGACGAGGATCCGCATCAAGCCCTCCGCTGGCGGTACGAAACGGCGTAGTAGAGCAAACCGGCGCTGGCGGTGCCGAGGAACCACGAGTACGGCGCGGCCGGCGCGAAGAACGGCACCAGCGCGATCACCGCGGAGAGCACCGCGCACGGGAAGAAGGCCGCCATCGCGCGCGGATTCACCTTGGGGTACTTGCCGTCGCGCACGAACAATTGCTCGACGTCCACCTTGCCGCGGCGGATCAGGTAGTAGTCGACGATCATGATCCCGAACAGCGGCCCGAGGAACGCGCCGAGCCCGCCGAGGAAGTAATTGACCACCACCGGCGACGAGTACAGCTTCCACGGCAGCACGCACAGCGCGGCGACGGCGCTGATCATCCCGCCGACGGTGAACGAGATCCGCTTGGGCCAGATGTTGGCCAGGTCGTAGGCGGGGGAGACGAAGTTCGCGACGATGTTGACGCCCATCGTGGCGATGGCGAAGGTGAGCGCGCCGATGATCAGCACCGGGGTGTTGTGCACGCGGGCGAGCAGTTCGGCCGGGTCGGTGATCGCCTCGCCGAACACCTGCAGGCTGCCCGCGGTGACGATCACCGACAGCAGCGCGAACGCCGTCGAGTTCACCGGAAGGCCCCAGAAGTTGCCGCGCCGCACCGTTTTCTGGTCCGGGGCGTTGCGGGAGAAGTCGCAGAAGTTGAGCATCAGCGTGCCGTAGGTGGACAGGATCAGCCCGGCCGCGCCGAACCACTGCCGCACCTGCTCGCCGCCGGACAGCCGACGCGGGCTGCTGGTGAACGAGATGTGCCAGTGGCTCGCGGCGAGGATCCACACCGCGAGCGCGATCATCACGATCCAGATCAGCGGGCCGCACCAGTCCTGGAACTTGCGCACCGCCTCCATGCCGCGGGTCAGCACGAACGCCTGCACCAGCCACAGCGCTACGAAGCACATCCAGCCGAGCGCGTGCAGGCCGAGGAAACTGTGCTCGGTCAACGGTTTCAGGCCGGGATCGATCGCCAGCACGAGCAGGGTGATCGCGACGCTCGCGAGGTAGGTCTGGATGCCGTACCAGAAGATCGCGATCACGGCGCGGATCAGCGCGGGCAGGTTCGCGCCGAACGTGCCGAAGCTGATCCGCGCGACCACCGGGAACGGGACGCCGGTGCGCTGCCCGATCCGGCCCATCAGGTTCATCCCGAAGAAGATGATCACGAACCCGAACAGCAGCGCGGTGAACACCTGCCAGGCTGACAGGCCGAGCACGAACAGGCCGGCGGCGAAGGTGTAGTTGCCGAGGTTGTGCACGTCCGACATCCAGAGCGCGAAGATGTCGTAGACCTTCCAGCGCCGCTCCTCGGCGGGCGCCAGGTCCTCGTTCCACAGCCGCGGGTCGGGTTTCGGCTGGACGTCCGCGCTGGTTTCGGTGGACGGGGCGTGCGTCATTGCAGACCTCCGGTCGACGTGCCGGCAGCTTTGGGATCCCAAACTTGGGATCCCAAATATCGCGCCGCAGGTCTGCTGAGTCAACCCTCTGCCCGATAAACTCGCGAATGGCCGGTGTCGGCGAGAGGGGGTCAGGTGGGCGCCACGGAGGAGCGGCAGCCGCTCGCGGCGACGCGTGCCCGGGTGCTCGACGAGCTGCGGGAGCGGATCCTGACCGGGCGGCTGAAGCCGGGGGACCGGCTGGTCGAGCGCGAACTGGCCGACGATCTCGGGGTCTCGCGGGTGCCGGTGCGCGAAGCGATCCGCAGCCTGGAATCCGAGGGCTTCGTGGTCGTGCCCTCGCCCCGGCGGGTGGTGGTGCGGCAGCTGGCGCGCGTGGATGTCGAGGAGCTGTTCGACGTCCGGGAGGCGCTGGAGAGCCTCGCCGCCGCGCGTGCCGCGGAACGGGCCGGGAAGCCGGAGATGCGCCGGCTGGAGCGGCTGCTCGCCGAGTCCGCGCGGGTCACCCAGGGTGGCGACGGCGCGCGGATTTCGGAGGTCAACAGCAGGCTGCACGACGAGATCATCGCCATCGCGGGCAACCGGCTGCTCACCACGATGCTGCATCCGCTCGAAGGCCAGCTGCGGTGGCTGACCAGCCAGAACGAGCACTGGGGCGAACTGCTGGACGAGCACCGCCGCCTGGTGGACGCCATCGGGTCCGGCGACGTGGAGCGGGCGCGCGAGTACGCCGCCGAGCACGTCCGGGTCAACCGCGCGGTGACGTTGCGCGACCTCTTCGGGGACGACGAGCGGGACGAGCGTCCCGCGGGCTAGTAAGGTGACCCTAACTTCAAGCGAGGGGGTCGCTGGTGGCGCACGTGCAGGGCGAGCCGGAGTGGGTGTCCACCAAGGACGGACGACGGCTGTACGCGATGGTGCTGCGAGGCCCGGAGAACGCGCCGACTGTGGTGTTCGAGGCGGGCGCGGCGGCGAGCCGGTCGTCGTGGGGGCTCGTGCAGCCGCTGGTCGGCGAGTTCGCACGGGCGGTGGTGTACGACCGGTCCGGGCTCGGCCGCAGCGCGCCGGATCCGGCCGGGCGCACGCTGGACCGGATGGCCGACGACCTCGTGGACGTGCTGAGCCACTTCGGGCCGGGACCGTACATGCTCGTCGGGCACAGCGCCGGGGGACCGATCGTGCGGCTCGCCGCGTCCCGGACTTCCGCTCAGGTGTCGGGGCTGGTCTTGGTCGACCCGACCGACGAGGCGGCGGAAGTGCTGTTCTCGCCGCGATTCCGCAGCCTCGAACGGAAGTTGCTGCGCACGGGCCGGATCCTCGCGGCGACTGGATTGCTGAAGTTCCTGTACCGCCCCATGCTGCGGGCCGCGCCCGAAGACGTCCGGCGCGATCTGGTGCGGGAGGGCTTTACCCCGCAGGTGTTGCGCACTCAGACCGAGCAGGCGCGGACCTTCCTCGACGAACTGGAAACCTGGCGGACGAATCCGCCCGCGCCGAACGGCTGTCCGGTGACGGTCGTGTCCGGCGGCCGGGCTGGGGACGGGATGAACGCGGCGATGCGTGCGGAGGCGAATGCCGCGCACGCGCAACGGGTGTCGCCGCGGGGACGGCATCGGATCGCGGAGAAGTCCGGGCATCTGGTGCCGGTCACCGAACCCGAGGCGGTGGTGGAGGAGATCCGCCGGTTGCTCAGCTGACGGCGTCGCTCCACGTCTCGACGAACTTCGGGAACGTCTTGCCGACCGTGTCCGGGTTCTCGACCAGCACGCCGGGCACGCGCAGCCCCAGCACCGCCGCCGCCATCACCAGCCGGTGGTCTTCGTAGGTGTGGAAGACGCCGCCGTGCATCGGGGCGGGAGTGATTTCCAGGCCGTCCTCGAGTTCGGTGACGCCCGCGCCCAGGCCGGACAGTTCGGTCGCCAGTGCGGTGAGCCGGTCGGTCTCGTGGCCGCGCAGGTGCGCGACGCCGGTGATGCTCGACGGGCTCTCGGCGAAGCACAGCATCGCCGCGATGACCGGGGTCAGTTCGCCGACCTCGTGCAGGTCGAGGTCGATGCCGGGGAACGCGCCGCCGCCGGTGACGACCAGGCCGTCGTCGTCCAGCGTCGCTTTCGCGCCCAGTTCGGTCACCAGCCCGCGCAGCCAGTCGCCCGGCTGCGTGGTCTGCTTCGGCCAGCCGTGCACCCGGACCGTCCCGCCGCCGACCACCGCGGCGGCCACGAACGGGGCCGCGGTGGACAGATCCGGCTCCACGACGTACTCCGGGCACGACAGTTTCGCCGGCTCCACGTGGAATTCCGTGCCGGAACGCTCCACAGTGGCCCCGAACCGGCGCAGCATGTCCAGCGTCATCGCGATGTGCGGTTCGCTCGGCGGGGCACCGCCGACCAGTCGCACCGTCACGCCCCGCTCGAAGGCCGGACCGGCGAGCAGCAGTGCGGACAGGAACTGGCTGGAGGCCGACGAATCGAGGTCCACCCGGCCGCCGCGCAGCCCGCCGGTGCCGTGCACGGTGAACGGCGGCGCGCCGCGTCCGCCGTCGTCGATCCGCGCGCCGAGCTTGCGCAGCGCGGCCAGCAGCGGGTCGATCGGGCGGCGGCGGATCGCGTCGTCGCCGTCGAACTGCACCGAGGCATCGCCGAGCGTGGCGAGCGCGGGCGTGAACCTGGCGACCGTGCCGGCGTTGCCGAGGGTGACGGTCGTTTCGTCGCCGCGGCCGCTGATGGTGCCCAGCGGGTGGACGAGGAAGCCGTCGATGGTCTCCTCGGAAAGCGCGCCCAGCGAGGCGAGCGCGGCCAGCATCAGCCGGGTGTCGCGCGAATCGAGCGGATGGCGCACCCGCGTGGGAGCGCTCGCGAGCGCGGCGAGCACATAGGCCCGGTTGGTGATCGACTTCGATCCGGGGACGCGCACCGCGGCGTCCAGCGAGGCGCCCGCGACGGGGGCGGTCCAGTGGTCATCGCGGATGTTCGGCACGCGCGCAGCCTAGCGCGGCGCGGGTGAACCGATTCCGCCGCGCCGGGAAGAGGCGTCGGCGAGCGATCTGCCGGGAGTGGGATATGCTGGCGGCCCGTGGGACTTCAGTCGCGGGCTACCAAGTATGTCTTTGTCACCGGAGGCGTTGCCTCCTCTCTGGGTAAGGGTCTGACGGCGTCCAGCCTCGGACAGCTGCTCACTTCGCGCGGACTTCGCGTCACGATGCAGAAGCTCGACCCGTACCTCAATGTCGACCCCGGGACGATGAACCCGTTCCAGCACGGCGAGGTGTTCGTCACCGACGACGGCGCCGAGACCGATCTCGACATCGGGCACTACGAGCGCTTCCTCGACCGCTCTCTCGACGGCAAGGCGAACGTCACCACCGGACAGGTGTACTCGGAGGTGATCGCCAAGGAGCGCCGCGGCGAGTACCTCGGCGACACCGTCCAGGTGATCCCGCACATCACCGACGAGATCAAGGCGCGGATCACCGCCGCGGCCGGGCCGGACGAGAACGGCGTCGCGCCGGACGTGGTGATCACCGAGGTCGGCGGCACGGTCGGCGACATCGAGTCGCTGCCGTTCCTCGAGGCGTGCCGCCAGGTGCGCCACGACGTCGGCCGCGACCAGTGCTTCTTCCTGCACGTGTCGCTGGTGCCGTACCTCGCCCCCTCGGGCGAGCTCAAGACCAAGCCGACCCAGCACTCGGTCGCCGCGCTGCGCAACATCGGCATCCAGCCGGACGCGCTGGTGTGCCGCGCGGACCGGGAGATCCCGGACGACCTCAAGCGCAAGATCGGCCTGATGTGCGACGTCGACACCGAGGCGGTCATCGCCTGCCCGGACGCGCGCTCGATCTACGACATCCCGAAGGTGCTGCACGGCGAGGCGCTCGACGCGTACGTGGTGCGCCGGCTGGGCCTGCCGTTCCGGGACGTCGACTGGACGGTGTGGGGCGACCTGCTCGACCGCGTGCACAACCCGAGCGAGATCGTCCGGGTCGCCGTGGTGGGCAAGTACATCGACCTGCCGGACGCGTACCTCTCGGTCACCGAGGCGCTGCGCGCGGGCGGGTTCGCGCACCGCGCCAAGGTCGAGATCGTCTGGGTCGCCTCGGACGACGCGCAGACCGAATCCGGCGCGGCGTCCGTGCTGTCCGATGTGGACGGTGTGCTGATCCCCGGCGGGTTCGGCATCCGCGGCATCGAGGGCAAGGTCGGCGCGATCCACTACGCGCGCACGCACGGCGTCCCGCTGCTCGGGCTGTGCCTCGGGCTGCAGTGCATGGTCATCGAGAGCGCGCGGAACCTCGCGGGCATCGAGGGCGCGAACTCGGCCGAGTTCGACGAGGACACCCAGCACGCGGTGATCTCGACCATGGCCGACCAGCGCGACGTCGTCGCGGGCGAGCGCGACATGGGCGGCACCATGCGGCTCGGCGCGTACCCGGCGAAGCTCAAGGCCGGTTCGCAGGTCGCCAAGGCGTACGGCACCACCGAGGTGTCCGAACGCCACCGCCACCGCTACGAGGTGAACAACGCCTACCGCAAGCAGATCGGCGACGCGGGCCTGGTGTTCTCCGGCACCTCGCCGGACGACCGGCTCGTCGAGTTCGTCGAACTGCCCGCGGACCAGCACCCGTTCTTCGTGGGCACCCAGGCGCATCCCGAGCTGAAGAGCCGCCCGACCCGGCCGCACCCGCTGTTCAGCGCGTTCGTGAAGGCCGTCGTGGACCGCAAGGTCGCCGAGCGGCTCCCGGTCGAACTCCCCGAAACGCCCGTGGCGGCTCGGTGAGCGCGCCCGGCACGCACGAGTTCTCCGTCGCCGGCAGCACGGTCGTCCACGTGGGACGCGTCGTCGGCCTCCGGGTCGACGACGTCGTGATGCCCGGCGGGGAAACCGCCAAGCGCGAGGTGGTCGAACACCTCGGCGCGGTGGTGATCGCGGCGCTGGACAGCGAGGACAACGTCACGCTCGTGCACCAGTACCGGCATCCGCTCGGGCGCAGGCTGTGGGAGCTGCCCGCCGGGCTGATCGACAAGCCGGGGGAGGAGCCGGTCGAGGCGGCGAAGCGCGAGCTGGCCGAGGAATCCGGGCTGGCGGCGGCCCGCTGGGACACCCTGGTCGACGTCGCGGCCTCGCCCGGGTTCACCGACGAGGTGGTGCGCGTCTTCCTCGCGCGCGATCTGTCCGAAGTGGACCGCGAGGTGCTCGGCGACGAGGAGGCCGACCTGGTGGTGCGGAAGTTCCCGCTCGCCGAGGCGGTCCGGATGGCGCTGGCGGGCGAGCTGGTCAACGGCGCGACCGTCTCGGGCGTGCTGTCGGCGCACGCGGTGCTGACCGGGGCGGCGGAGACGCGCCCGGCCGACGCGCCGTGGCAGGACCGGCCGACGCGGTTCGCTCGCCGACTGGCCGAGGGCTGAATTCCCGGTTCTGTCAGGGCGCCGTCCTAGAGTGGCGGCGTGAATGACGCGAGAGTCGAGGTGCGGGGCGCGATCGCCACGTACCTCGACCACCTCGTCGTCGAACGCGGCACCGCCCGCAACACCCTCGACAGCTACTCGCGCGACCTCCGCCGCTATGCCGCTCACCTGGAAGCGGCGGGGATCGTGCGGCTGACCGAGGTCACGCCCGCGCACGTCACGTCGTTCGGAGCGGCGCTGCGCGAAGGCGACGAAGAACACCGGCCGCTGGCGGCGTCGTCGGCCGCGCGGGCGCTCGTCGCGGTGCGCGGGCTGCACAAATTCGCGCACGCCGACGGGCTCACCGAACACGACCCGGCCCGCGACGTCCGTCCGCCGGCCGCGGCGAAACGGCTGCCCAAGGCGTTGCCGGTCGCGGACGTCCTGAAGCTGCTCGACACTCCGCCGCCGGACGGCGAACGCGCCTTGCGCGACCGTGCGCTGCTGGAACTGCTCTACTCGACCGGAGCCCGGATCTCCGAGGCCGTCGGGCTCGACGTGGACGATGTGGACGAGACCGAGCGCACCGTCCTGCTCGACGGCAAGGGCGGCAAGCAACGGCTGGTGCCGATCGGCCGTCCCGCATTGGAAGCACTCGACGCGTACCTGGTCCGCGCCCGTCCCGCGCTCGCCGCGAACGGCCGGGGCACGTCCGCGATCTTCCTCAACGCCCGCGGCAGCCGGCTGTCCCGGCAAAGCGCGTGGCAGGTGCTCAAGGACACCGCCGAGCGGGCCGGGATCACCGCCGCGGTGTCGCCGCACACCCTGCGCCACTCGTTCGCGACCCACCTGCTCGAGGGCGGCGCGGACGTCCGCGTGGTGCAGGAACTGCTCGGCCACGCCTCGGTGACCACGACCCAGGTGTACACGCTCGTCACGGTCACGACGCTGCGAGAGGTCTACGCCACCGCGCATCCGCGCGCGCTGGGCTGAACGTCCGAACCGCCCCAGGGCCTTCCCACGCTGCGGTGACTCGGCCCGTGCGGCCCGGCGCGGCGCTTTGCCGGTGCTCCGGAAATCCGCATAGGCTGCCGGAGACCCCGCCGAACAAGGAGCTTTCGCGCCATGTCGACACCGACTCCGAACCAGCCGGAGGACCCGGCAGCGCCCGCCGGGCCAGCTGGGCCGGCAGTGTCCGCCGGGCCCGCTGTGTCTTCCGGGTCCTCCGGTTCGGCCGCGGCGAACCTCGAGCACGCGCGGATCGCCACGCCGGCGGACCACGAGGGCGACGAGCCGGAACGGCCGCTGACCCGCGCCGAACGCGCCCGGATGCGGGCGAAGGAGCGCGCGGAGAGCGGGATCGGGCCGACCGGGCGCCCGCTGCGCGAGATCCCCGAGCCGCCGCCGCTCGAGCGGCACGGCCCGGCGAAGGTGCTCGCCATGTGCAACCAGAAGGGCGGGGTCGGCAAGACCACGTCCACGATCAACCTCGGCGCCGCGCTCGCCGAATGCGGCCGCCGGGTGCTGCTGGTCGACTTCGACCCGCAAGGCGCGCTGTCGGTCGGGCTCGGCATCCAGCCGCACGAACTGGACCAGACGGTCTACAACGTCATCATGGAGCGCTCGGTGCAGATCGAGGACGTGCTCCGCAAAACCCGCGTCGACGGCGTTGACCTGCTGCCGAGCAACATCGACCTGTCCGCGGCGGAGGTCCAGCTCGTCGCAGAGGTAGGGCGCGAGCACACGTTGTTACGGGTCCTTCGTCCGGTGATGAACGACTACGACTATGTTCTTGTCGACTGCCAGCCCTCGCTCGGCCTGTTGACGGTGAACGCATTGACCGCCGCGGACGGTGTGATCATCCCCCTGGAGTGCGAGTTCTTCAGTCTGCGAGGCGTCGCGCTCCTGATCGACACGATCGAGAAGGTGCAGGAACGCCTCAACCCCAAACTGGACATCACGGGGATTCTCGCCACGATGTACGACCCGAGAACCCTGCACTCGAAGGAGGTCATGGCTCGCGTGGTCGAGGCATTCGGCGACACCGTGTTCGACACGGTGATCAACCGCACCGTGCGGTTCCCCGAGACGACGGTCGCGGGCGAGCCCATCACGACCTGGGCCCCCAAGTCCGCCGGCGCCGCGGCTTACCGCGCGCTGGCCCGCGAGGTGATCGCTCGGTGAGCAGGCGCGCTTCCCTGCCCGGAGCGTCGGAGCTCTTCCGCCTCACCTCCAGTCCGGCGACCCCCGCGCTCGAACGTCCCGCCGTGCCCGCTCCGGCGGAACCGGTGGCCCCGCCGCGCAAGCCGAGCGCTCCGGCGGACGCCGACCAGCTGGCCCGCAACGCGGCGCGCAGCGGGTCCGGGCGCACCAAGCACGACGCGAAGATCACCGTGTACGTCTCCGGCGAGGAACTGCTCGCGATGGAGCAGGCCCGGCTGAACCTGCGCGCCAAGCACGACCTGGTCGTCGACCGCGGCAGGCTGGTCCGCGAGGCGGTCGCCGTGCTGCTCGCCGACTTCGACCAGCGCGGCGAGGACTCCGTGCTGGTGCAGCGTTTGCGGGCGAACGGCGAGGACGGCGGAACCGAGGGCTGATGGACGAACCGGCATCGGCCGAGCTGCCGGAGCCGGAAGCGGCAGCCACCGAAAGCACGCGCGGCACGGAGGAACCCGGCGCCGCGGCTCCGGAGAGCACGGCGGCCGCGGAGTCTCCGGAGGAGACCGACGCTCCGGAAGCCCCCGGGCCCGCCGAGGCTCCGGCCGTGCACGAGACGGTGCACGGCGGCACCATCCCCGAGGGATACGCCGCCGACGAGGGCTCCTCGAAGTTCAAGGTGCGGCTGCAGAACTTCGAGGGCCCGTTCGACCTGCTGCTGCAGCTGATCTCGCAGCACCAGCTGGACGTCACCGAGGTCGCGCTCCACACCGTCACCGACGACTTCATCGCCTACACCCGCGCCCTCGGCCCGGACTGGAACCTCGACGAGACCACCGAGTTCCTGGTGATCGCGGCGACCCTGCTCGACCTCAAGGCCGCCCGGCTGCTGCCCGCGGCCGAGGTCGAGAACGAGGACGACCTCGCGCTGCTGGAAGCCCGCGACGTGCTGTTCGCGCGGATGCTGCAGTACCGCGCGTACAAGCAGGTGGCCGCGCTGTTCGGCGAGCTGGAGGAAGGCGCGCTGCGGCGGTACCCGCGGTCGGTGGCGCTGGAGGAGCGGTACCTCGGGCTGCTGCCGGAGGTGATGCTCGGCGTCACCCCGGAGCGGTTCGCGGAGATCGCGGTCGCGGTGTTCCGGCCGAAACCGCCGCCGCAGGTGTCGATCGCGCACATCCACATGGGCCGGGTGTCCGTGCGCGAGCACGCCGCGCTGCTGCGGCTCAAGCTCGCCGAGGCCGGGCAGGCGACGTTCAAGGAACTGACCTCGGACTGCGAGCACACGGTCGAGGTCGTGGCGAGGTTCCTCGCGCTGCTGGAGCTGTACCGCGAGTCGTCGGTGCAGTTCGACCAGCTGGAGGCGTTGGCGGAACTGCACGTGCGCTGGACCGGCGGCAGCGTGGCCGAGGCGTCCGTCGCCGCCGAGCACGACCGCGCGGCGGCCGATGAGGAGGAATACGGGTGAGCACCGAAGACGACCGCGCACCGGAGCGGGAGGAGAGTCCGGCGGAAGAGGCTCAGGTCGAGGCCGAACAGGCTGCGGTCGAGCCGGACGAGACTGAGCCGGAAACCGCGCCGCAGCCGGACAACGAGGCGGAGCCTGTGGAGGGCGTCGAGCCGGAACCCGCGCCGGAAGCCGAAGCGCCGGAGCCAGCCGAAACCGAGCCGGAATCCGCCGAAGCCGAACCCGCGCCGGAGCCCGAAGCCGCGGAGCCGTCCGACGACGAAGGACTGGTCGCCGTCGACAGCGGCCTGCCCAGCGTCGAGTCGGACGAGGCGCTCGAAGCCGCTCTCGAAGCGCTGCTGCTCGTCGTGGACTCGCCGATCGCGGAGGATTCCCTCGCCGAAACGCTGGACCAGCCGGTCGCCAGGGTGACCGTCGCGCTGCGGACGATGGCGCAGAAGTTCACCGAGCGGGCCAGCGGGATCGACCTGCGGCGCGTCGGCGAAGGGTGGCGGTTCTACACTAGGGACACCTACGCCCCGTTCGTGGAGAAGCTCCTGCTGGACGGCCAGCGGTCGAAGCTGACCAGGGCCGCGCTGGAGAGCCTCGCCGTGATCGCGTACCGGCAGCCGGTCACCCGGGCCCGGGTCGCGGCGGTGCGCGGGGTGAACGTGGACGGCGTGATCCGGACCCTGCTGGCGCGGGGGCTCATCGAGGAGATGGGCACCGACCCGGAGACCACGGGCACGCTGTACGTGACGACCGAGCTGTTCCTGGAGCGACTGGGGCTGTCGTCGCTGAACGACCTGCCCCCGATCGCTCCGCTGCTACCCGAAGTGGACACCATCGATGACATCTGAGCAACACCCCGACGGCATCCGCCTGCAGAAGGTCCTGTCGCAGGCGGGCGTGGCGTCGCGCCGGGCCGCCGAGGACCTGATCGCGGCCGGCCGGGTGGAGGTGGACGGCGAGGTCGTCACCGAACTGGGCCGCCGCGTGCACCCGGACGAGGCGGTGATCCACGTCGACGGCACGCGGGTCAACCTCCGCGACGACCTCGTGTACCTCGCGTTCAACAAGCCCAAGGGCGTGCACTCGACGATGTCGGACGACCGGGGCCGCCCGTGCGTCGGCGACTACCTGCGCGGCCGGTGGGAGGAGACCCCGGGCGTCGTGCACGTCGGGCGGCTCGACGAGAACACCGAGGGCCTGCTGCTGCTGACCAACGACGGCGACCTCGGGCACCGGCTGATGCACCCGTCGTACCGGGTGCTCAAGACGTATTTCGCGGAGGTCGAGGGGCTGGTGCCGCGCGGGCTCGGCAAGGAGCTGCGCGCGGGCTGGGAGCTGCCGGACGGGATCGTGAAGGTCGACCAGTTCCGGGTCAAGGACATGCATTCCGGCCGGAGCATGATCGAGCTGGTGATCCACGAGGGCCGCAAGCACATCGTGCGCAGGCTCATGGCGGCCACCGGGCACCCGGTCCGTAAGCTGGTGCGCACCGCGGTCGGCGACGTGCAGCTGGGCAACCAGCGCCAGGGCACGATCCGCAGGCTGAACCGCGGCGAGGTCGGCACGCTGTACCGCACCGTGGGACTCTGACCGGTTCCCCACTTTCGGCCCTGCTGCCGGACCCCGCGCCCCGACCAGAGTTGTCGGTACCCGACGACGACTCTGGAGGGCGACGGGAATGCGTGTGCTGACAGGGCTGTGCGCCGCCGCGGTGCTGGCCGCGGGAGTGGTGGTGCCGGCGGCCGCGACGGCCGCCCCGGCGAGAACCGCCACGGAGCCGCAGTACGACTACGCCGGGGCGATCCGCGAAACGGTGTGGGTCGACCTCGGCCGGGACGGCGACGGGGACGGCGTGCCGGACCGGGTCGCCGCCGACATCGTGCGACCGAAGGAACCGGCCGAGGCGGGCAAGAAGATCCCGGTGATCATGGACGCCAGCCCGTACTACTCCTCGGTGGGGCGCGGCAACGAAACCCAGTTCAAGACGTACGACGCGCAGGGCCGCCCGGTCGGCTTCCCGCTGTTCTACGACAACTACTTCGTGCCGCGCGGGTACGCGGTGGTGCTCGTGGACCTCGCGGGCACCAACCGGTCGACCGGGTGCGTGGACGTCGGCGGCAACTCGGACGTCCAGTCGGCGAAGAAGGTCGTCGACTGGCTGAACGGCCGCGCGACCGGCTACACCGCGAAAACCGGCGGCACGACGATGTCGGCGGGCTGGAGCGACGGCGGCGTCGGGATGATCGGCAAGTCCTACGACGGCACCATCGCCAACGGCGTCGCCTCGACCGGCGTCGAAGGACTCAAGACCATCGTGCCGATCTCCGCGATCAGCTCCTGGTACGACTATTACCGCTCGGACGGCGCGTCGTTCGGCTTCAACCCGGACGGGCTCGCGCAGACCGTCGAGCGGCGCAACGGCGGCCAGGATTGTTCGGCGCAGAACCGGAAACTCGCCGAGGGCGCGACCGAGAACGGCGACTACGGCCCGCTGTGGGCGGAGCGCGACTACGTGGCGAACGCGAAGAACGTGCGCGCCTCCGTGTTCATTTCGCACGGCGTCAACGACCTGAACGTCATGCCGATCAACTACGGCCAATGGTGGGACGCGCTCGCCGCGAAGGGCGTGCAGCGCAAGATCTGGCTCGCCCAGACCGGCCACGTCGACCCGTTCGACTACCGCCGCACCGAGTGGGTCGACACCCTGCACCGGTGGTTCGACCACTACCTGATGGGCATCGACAACGGCATCGATAAGGAACCGCAGGCGGCTGTCGAACGCCAGCCGGACCAGTGGGTCAACGAAGCGACCTACCCCGCGCCGGGCACCAAGGCGACGGTGTTGCGGCCGCAGCCGGGCCGTACCGCTGGCGTCGGCACGCTCGGCACCGCGGGTGGCCGGGGCAGCGCGTCGTTCACCGACAACCCGAAGATCGGCGAGAACGAGTGGGCGGCGAACCCGTCGGGCACGTCGCCGAACCGCGTCCTGTACAGCACTAGCGCGCTCTCTTCGCCGGTGCAGGTCTCGGGCACCTCGTCGATCACCGTGACGGCCACGCCGAGCACTCCGACCGCGCATCTGTCGGCGATGCTGGTGGACTACGGCCCCGCGAAGATCCGCAATTTCTCGGGCCCTGGCGAAGGAATCGTGACCGGCACGGACCGCACGTGCTGGGGTTCGAGCATCGACGGCGACAGCGCTTGCTACAAGGTGACCAGCGCGGACACGACGAACGTGGACTACACGATCATCAGCCGAGGCTGGGCGGACCTGGCGAACTACCAGTCCCTGAGCCGCGAAGCACGGCTGACGCCGGGCAAGGCGTACACGATGACGTTCCGCCTGGCGAGCACCGACCACATCGTCCCGGCCGGACACCGGCTGGCACTGGTGATCGGCGGGACGGACGCCAATTTCGTCACCGCACCGGCGAACCCGCCGAAGCTGACCATCGACCTGGCCAAGACCTCGGCCCGGATCCCGCTGGTCGGCACGGTTCCGGCGCGTCCGCGGACGGAATCCGCTCCGGCGGGGCCGCTCGCGCACGTTCCGGCCGCGGCGCGGTTCGACCTGCGCTGACAAAAGTCCGTGAAGGGCTCCTTGAGGGAATCAGATTCCCTCAAGGAGCCCTTCACGGACTGTCCGCTGAGCCGCGCAGTCAGCTGGCGGTGACGGTTTCTTTCGCGGCTGCCTTGCGCTGGAAGGCTTTCGCGATCGGCTCGACGACTCGCGCGGCCGTCGGCCCAAGGATCGCCATCAGCAGCACGTAAGCCGTAGCGAGCGCGGCCAGTTCGCCGTCGACAGCTCCCGCAGTAACCGCCAGCCCGGCGATGACGATCGAAAACTCGCCCCGCGCAACCAAAGCCGCTCCAGCACGGGCGCGGCCGAGCCGACCGATTTTCTGCCGCCGAGCAGCCCACCACCCGGT
Source organism: Amycolatopsis sp. VC5-11 (assembly GCF_037034185.1). Taxonomy (NCBI): domain Bacteria; kingdom Bacillati; phylum Actinomycetota; class Actinomycetes; order Pseudonocardiales; family Pseudonocardiaceae; genus Amycolatopsis; species Amycolatopsis sp. VC5-11. Next base: position 29,606 of record NZ_JBAGKF010000036.1, read on the forward strand.
GGCCACCTTCGTCAGCGTCGTCACGACCGCGAGCGCCGCGGCCCATCCCAGCACCGGCGGGATCGACGCCGGGTTGGTGTTCAGCCCGAACACCACGAAGAACATCGCAGCAAAGAGATCCCGCAGCGGTTCCAGCAGCCGGGTCGCGTTGTGCGCGGTCGACCCGGACACCGCGATCCCCAGCAGGAACGCCCCGACCGCCGCCGACACCTGCAGTGCCGAAGCGATCCCGGCCACCAGCAGGGCGGCGCCGAGGATCTTGAGCAGGAACACTTCCCGGTCGTCGCTGTCCACCAGCGCCGACACATACCGCCCGAACTTCAGCGCGATCACCAGCACCACGGTGATGACCAGCAGCGAAATGCCGACGGCTTCCAGCCCGCCGAGCAGGCTCACCCCGCCGAGAATCGCGGTCAGGATCGGCAGGTACAGCGCCATCACGAGGTCCTCGAACACGAGGATCGACAGCACCACCGGCGTTTCGCGGTTGCCGAGCCGGCCGAGGTCGCCGAGGACCTTCGCGATGATGCCGGACGACGAGATGTACGTGACGCCCGCCATGACGATCGCGCCGATCGGGCCCCAGCCCAGGATCAGCGCGACCGCCGCGCCGGGTGCGGCGTTGAGCACGATGTCCACCAGGCCCGCGGTCCACGACCGCCGCATGCCGGTGAACAGTTCGGCCGCGGAGTACTCCAGGCCGAGCAGGAGAAGCAGCAGCACCACGCCGATTTCGCTGGCGAGGTGGGCGAAATCGCCGATGTCGGCGAGCGGGATCAGGCCGCCCGAACCGAAGCACAGGCCGCCGAGCAGATAGAGGGGGATGGGGGAGAGGCCGATCCGGCCGGCGAGCCTGCCCAGCGCGCCGAGCACGAAGAAGACCGCGCCGAGTTCGATCAGCGAAAGTGCGGTGTGGTCCATCAGCCGTGCTTGAGGATCTTGGCGGCGGCTTCCAGTCCCTCGGACGTGCCGACCACGACGAGCAGGTCGCCCGCGGTGAAGAGGAAGTCCGGCGTCGGCGACGGGTGCACCTGCCCGGCCCGCATCACCGCGACGATCGAGACGCTGGTGCGCGTGCGCATCGCGGTGTCGCCGAGCGAACGGCCGTCGAACGGGCTGTCCGCGGTGATCGGCAGCTGCTTCGTGTTGATGCCCGGCAGCTCGCGGTGCTCCTCGTTCAGCTGCGCCACCAGCTGCGGCGCGCCGAGCAGGTTCGAGAGCGCGCCCGCCTCGTCCGCGGTCAGCGGAAGCGACGCGAGGCAGGCGTCCGGATCGTCGGATTTGGAGACGATCAGCTCGATCTTGCCGTCCCGCTGGGTGACGACGCCGATGCGGCGGCCCGCGCGGGTGGCGAAGTCCTTGCGGACACCGATTCCGGGAAGAGGGGTGACTTCGACGTTCACTCGGCCACGGTAACTCATTGTCCGATTCGCGGAGTTCAGCCCAGCAGGAACAGGACCGAGGTCGCGGCCATGAACGCGGCGGTCGCGCCGTGCACTCCGTAGGCCATGCTCTTCTTCCCCTTGTGCCGCAGGATGATCAGCATGTCGCACACCGGCATGACCGTCGCGGCCAGCAGCAGCCAGCCGGCCAGGTGCGCGCTGCCCGCCAGCATCGCGACGCCGAGGATCAGCCCGGTGCCGATGTCGCGGTTCCCCTTGATCTCGAAGAACGCCGTCGAGCCGGTCGGGATTTCCCGCAGGCCGAACGTCGCGGCGCTTTTCGCCGGGGCGGTCAGATAGCCGAAGCCGACGTAGATGATGCCGAGGACGGGGACGGCGGCGAGGACGTAAGCGGCGATCAGCACGGGGAGCCTCCGCGGGAGTTAGCAACGCTAGGAACAAGTGCAACGCTAACTTAGCGGCGCTAGCTTGTCTAGCGGCGCCTGGATTTGCCCCGTGGACACCGCCTGAGGTGCCGGGACCGGCTACGGGCAGAATGAACCGGACTGGGTGTGCGGGACGAACGTGAGGAGAGCATCGGTGACGGGAGCCCTACGTGGGGTGGTCGCGCTGGACGGCCCGTCGGGAACCGGCAAGACCACGGTGGCGCGCAAGCTCGCCGGACGGCTGAGCGCCCGCTACCTCGACACCGGAGCGATGTACCGCGTCGTCACGCTCGCCGTGCTGCGCGCCGGGATCGACCTCGCCGACGAACACGCGGTCGGCGCCCTCGCGCACGACGTCGACTTCTCGCTCGGCACCGACCCGGAGCGGCCGGACATCCGGCTGGCCGGCGAGGACGTCGCGGCCGAGATCCGCGGCCCCGAGGTGACCGGCGCGGTGTCGCCGGTGTCGGCCGTGCCGCAGGTGCGCGAGGTGCTCGTCGCCCGCCAGCGCCGGATCATCGCCGACGCGGTCGAGGACGACGGCGGGATCGTCGTGGAGGGCCGGGACATCGGCACCACCGTCGCGCCGGACGCGCCGCTCAAGATCTACCTCACCGCCTCGGCCGAGGTCCGCGCCGCGCGGCGGAACACCCAGGACTCCGCGGCGGGACGGGCCTCGAGCGTCGAATCCGCCCGCGAATCGGTGGAGCGCCGCGACCGGATCGACTCCACCCGCGCCGCCTCGCCGCTGCGCGCGGCCGGGGACGCGGTCCAGGTGGACACCTCCGAGCTGACCATCGACCAGGTGATCGTCGCGCTGGCCGAACTCGCCCGCGGGCGGGGGCTGCTCGGCGACTGCCCGGCCGAACCGGCCGCCGCCGAGGCCGGGGTCAGCCGGTGAGCGGGGCCCTCCCCGAGGGGGCGAACGGCCTCCTGCTCGACATCGGGCGGACCGCGGGCCGGTATTATCTGCGTCCGGCGTTCCGGATCCGGGTGCACGGCCGCGACCGGGTGCCCGCCGACGGGCCGCTCGTGGTGATCGCGAACCACAGCTCGAACGTCGATCCGCAGCTGGTGATCGGAATGCTTCCGCGCCGAAGCGCGTTCTTGGCCAAGGCCGAGCTGTTCACGGGGATCGGAGGCCGGTTCCTGCGGGCGATCGGCCAGATCCCGGTCCGCCGGGGCGAGATCGACCGGACACCGCTGACCACGGCGGTCGGGGTGCTCAAGGCGGGCGGGGCGGTCGGGATCTTCCCGGAAGGCACGCGCGGCGAGGGCGACGTCGGCGCCGCCGAGCGCGGAGCGGCGTGGCTGGTGCGCGCTTCGGGAGCCACTGTGCTGCCGATCGCGATCCGCGGGACGCGCAAGCCCGCCGACGGCAAGCGCCGCTGGCGCCCGCGCGTGGACCTCCTCTTCGGGGAGCCGTTCGCGCTGAAGGTCGGTCCGGGCCGCAAGGGCCTCGACCAGGGCACCGAGGAGCTGCGCACGCAGCTCGCGGCGCTCGTGCAGTCTTTGGACGACTGGCGCGGCGAACACGGGTTCGCCACGCCGTAGGTGAAGTTGGGAAACGATGACAGGGTTTGACGCCGCCGCTGACAGTGCGGTGGACGGTCTCGGCGAGGTCGACGGCAGCTGGTCCGACGAGTCCGAGTTCGCCGCGCTCGACGCGAAGATCGAGGCCGAGGAAGCCGACGGCCGGGCGGCCGCCGCACAGCCGGTGCTCGCCGTGGTCGGGCGGCCGAACGTGGGCAAGTCCACGCTGGTCAACCGCATCCTCGGCCGCCGGGAAGCGGTCGTGCAGGACGTGCCGGGCGTGACGCGCGACCGCGTCGCCTACGACGCGTTCTGGGCCGGGCGCCGGTTCACGCTCGTCGACACCGGCGGCTGGGAGCCCGACGCCACCGGCCTGCAGGCCTCGGTCGCGCAGCAGGCGGAGATGGCCATGCAGACCGCGGACGCGGTGCTCCTGGTCATCGACGCGACGGTCGGGGCTACCGCCACCGACGAGGCCGTCGCGCGCGTGCTGCGCCGTTCCAAGAAGCCGGTCCTGCTGGCCGCGAACAAGGTGGACGACGACCGGCTGCTGGCCGACACCGCGTCGCTGTGGTCGCTGGGTCTCGGCGAACCGCACCCGGTCAGCGCGCTGCACGGGCGCAGCTCGGGCGACCTGCTCGACGCGATCATGGCCGCGCTGCCCGAAGCGCCGCGCGAAGCCGGCACGGTGACCGCCGGGCCGCGCCGCGTCGCGCTGGTCGGCAAGCCGAACGTCGGCAAGTCCAGCCTGCTCAACAAGCTTTCCGGCGAGCAGCGTTCGGTGGTCGACTCGGTCGCGGGCACCACTGTCGACCCGGTCGACTCGCTGGTCGAGCTGGACGGCGAGGTCTGGCGGTTCGTGGACACCGCGGGCCTGCGCAAGCGCGTGAACTTCGCCGACGGCGCGGAGTACTACGCCTCGCTGCGCACCAAGACCGCGATCGACGCGGCCGAGGTCGCGCTCGTGCTGCTGGACGCCTCGGAACCGCTGACCGAACAGGACCTGCGGGTGCTGACGATGGTGGTCGAGGCGGGCCGCGCGTGCGTGCTCGTGTTCAACAAGTGGGACCTGGTCGACGAGGACCGCCGGTACGCGATGGTGCGCGAGCTGGACCGCGGCCTCGTGCGAGTGCCGTGGGCGGAGAAGGTCAACGTCTCCGCGCTCACCGGGCGCGCGGTGCGCAAGCTCGCGCCCGCCCTGCGCACGGCGCTGTCCTCGTGGGACCAGCGCGTGTCGACCGGTCAGCTCAACGGCTGGCTGTCCGACCTCATCGCGGCCACGCCGCCGCCGGTGCGCGGGGGCAAGCAGCCGAAGGTGCTGTTCGCGACGCAGGCGGGCATCCGCCCGCCGACGCTGGTGCTGTTCACCACCGGGTTCCTCGAGGCCGGCTACCGCCGGTTCATCGAGCGGAAATTCCGCGAGCAGTTCGGCTTCGCGGGCAGTCCCGTCCGGGTGAATGTGCGCGTCCGCGAAAAGAAGCAGAAGCCGAAGGCGGGCGGAAAAGCGGCTCGCAACCGCTGATTCCTTTCCCGGCAAGGGAATTCCCGGCGTATCCGATGCACCGGGATTCCCTTGCCTGGCCTGCGGTCGGTGATGTCCGACACGCCGCCGTTACCCTGACGCGACCTGGGCTTGATCGCCGCGTAAGGTGGACGGTCGCTACGGGCGCCTCATTCGGATGGCCGGCCCGAATGACGCTCGCGAAAGGTGAGTGATGGGCTTGCGCGCCCAGAGTCCGACCGTGTCCACCCCGTTCCGGAATACCGGAGCGCACCCGGCCGCTGGGGCGGCCCGGTGACGCTGACCGCCGATTCCGGCAGCACCGAAGCCCTGACTCTCGCCGTCGAGGCCGCGCTCTCGCCCGCTCTGTTCGAGACCGCCGCGCCCGCCGCCGAGCGCACCCTCCTGGACATCCTCACCGCGACCGCGGAGCGGCACCCGAACGCCGCCGCGCTCGACGACGGCACCGGCCCGCTGAGCTACCGCAGGCTGACCGAAGAGATCGACGCGTACGCCCGCAAGCTGCGCGAGCACGGCGTCGGCCTCGGCGACCGCGTCGGCATCCGGATCTCCTCGGGCACCGCCGAGCTGTACGTCGCGATCCTGGCGACCCTGTCGGTCGGCGCGGCGTACGTGCCGGTCGACGCGGACGACCCCGACGAGCGCGCCGAGCTGGTGTTCGGCGAGGCCGGCGTCGCCGCGATCGCCACCGACGGCGAGATCGCCGTCGCCGGGACCCCGAGCGGCGCGACCGGCGAGCCCGGCCCGGCCGACGACGCGTGGATCATCTTCACCTCCGGCTCCACCGGCAAGCCGAAGGGCGTCGCGGTCACGCACGCCTCGGCGGCGGCCTTCGTGGACGCCGAAGCGCAGCTTTTCCTGACCGACGAGCCGATCGGCCCCGGCGACCGGGTGCTGGCCGGGCTGAGCGTCGCGTTCGACGCCTCCTGCGAAGAGATGTGGCTGGCCTGGCGGCACGGCGCCTGCCTGGTGCCCGCGCCGCGCGCGCTGGTGCGCACCGGCGTCGACCTCGGCCCGTGGCTGGTCGCGCAGGGCATCACGGTCGTCTCGACGGTGCCGACGCTGGCCGCGCTGTGGCCGGCGGACGCGCTGGAAGACGTGCGCCTGCTCATCTTCGGCGGCGAAGCCTGCCCGCCGGAACTGGCCGAGCGCGTGGCCGTCGAAGGCCGCGAAGTGTGGAACACCTACGGCCCGACCGAGGCGACCGTCGTCGCCTGCGCCGCGCAGATGACCGGCGAGGGCCCGGTGCGGATCGGGCTGCCGCTGGTCGGCTGGCAGCTCGTCGTGGTGAACGAGGAGGGCGAGCCGGTCGCCATGGGCGAGACCGGCGAGCTGGTCATCGGCGGGGCCGGGCTCGCCCGGTACCTCGACGCGGAGAAGGACGCGCAGAAGTTCGCGCCGCTGCCCTCGATGGGCTGGGAGCGCGCCTACCGCAGCGGCGACATGGTCCGCGCGGAGCCGGAAGGCCTGCTGTTCCTCGGCAGGCTCGACGAGCAGATCAAGCTCGGCGGACGCCGGATCGAGCTGGGCGAGGTCGACGCGGCGCTGCAGGCGCTGCCCGGCGTGCGCGGCGCGGCCGCCGCGGTCCGCCGCACCAAGGCGGGCAACCAGGTCCTGGTCGGCTACATCGTCCCCGAGGACGGCGAAACGCTCGACACCGACGACGCCGCGACGCGGCTGCGCGCACAACTGCCCGCCGCGCTGGTGCCGCTGCTGGCGACGATCGACGACCTGCCGACCCGCACGTCCGGCAAGGTCGACCGCGCCGCGCTGCCGTGGCCGCTGTCCACTGTGGACGCGAGCGCGGCCGGGCTGTCGCCCACCGAGGCGTGGCTCGCCGAGGGCTGGAGCGAGATCCTCGGCGTGTCGGTGAGCACCGCCGGCGCCGACTTCTTCACCAACGGCGGCGGCAGCCTCACCGCGGCGCAGCTGATCGCGCGCATCCGCACCCGCCACCCCGAGGTGTCGGTCAGCGACATCTACCAGAACCCGAAGCTGGGCGCGCTCGCCGCGAAGCTGGACGCGCTCAGCGGCGAGGAGACCGAACGCCGCGAGATCGCGCCGACGCCGCGTCGCGCCGGTCTCGTGCAGTCGCTGCTGATGGTCCCGCTGATGGGTCTCGTCGGGCTGCGCTGGACGACGCTCGCCGCCGTCTGCTCGAACGTGCTGGCACTGCTGGGAGTGTCCTGGGCGCCGACGCTGAACTGGGCGTGGCTGGTGCTCGCCTGGCTCGTGCTGTTCACCCCGGCGGGCCGGATCGCCATCGCCGCGGGCGGCGCGCGCGTGCTGCTGTCCGGCGTCCGCCCCGGCACCTACCCGCGCGGCGGGAGTGTCCACTTGCGACTGTGGACTGCCGAGAAGCTGGCCGAGTTCAGCGGCGCGGACAGCGTCGCGGGCGCGTCGTGGATGACGACGTACGCGAAGGCGCTCGGCGCGCGCATCGGCAAGGACGTCGACCTGCACTCGCCGCCGCCGGTCACCGGTTTCCTCAAACTGGGCCGCGGCGCGGCGGTGGAGCCCGAGGTCGATCTGTCCGGCCACTGGGTCGACGGCGACGTCGTGCACATCGGCAAGATGCGGATCGGGGCCGAGGCCAGGGTCGGCGCGCGCAGCACGCTGTTCCCCGGCGCCCGGGTCGGCAAGGGCGCGGAGATCGCCGCCGGGTCGACCGTGCGCGGCGCGGTCCCGGCGGGCCAGCGCTGGGCCGGTTCGCCCGCGGTGCGCTCGGACGTCAAGGACGCGCTGAAGTGGCCGTCGAGCCGTCCGCCGCGGTCGCGGTTCTGGGCTTCGGTGTACGGCGCGACGTCGGTGTTCCTGGGGCTGCTGCCCGGGATCGCCGCGCTGCCGGGCGTCGCGGTGATCGGGTACGCGGTCGCTGGCACCTCTGATCTGAGTGCCGCGTTGAGCCAGGCGTTGATCTTCGTGCCGGTCGCCACCGTCGCTTACTTCCTGACCTACGCACTGCTCGTGCTGGCCGGCGTCCGCGCGCTGGGCGTCGGCATGGTCGAGGGCTATCACCCGGTGCACGGCCGCGTCGCGTGGCAGGTCTGGGCGACCGAGCGACTGATGGGGATGGCCCGCGAAGGCCTGTTCCCGTTGTACGCCAGCCTGTTCACGCCGGTGTGGCTGCGGCTGCTCGGCGCGAAGGTCGGCCGCAACGTGGAGGCGTCGACCGTCCTGGCGCTGCCGAAGATGACCAAAGTGGACAGTGGCGCGTTCCTCGCCGACGACACCATGGTCGCCACCTACGAACTGGGCCACGGCTGGCTGCACGCCGCCCCGGCGCGGATCGGCAAGCAGGCGTTCCTCGGCAACTCGGGGATGACCGCGCCGGGCCGTTCGGTGCCGAAGCGCGGGCTGGTCGGGGTGCTGTCCTCGACGCCGGCGAAGGCGAAGAAGGGCTCGTCGTACCTGGGCATGCCGCCGCTGCCGGTGCGCCGCGCGGTGGAGGAGAGCGACACCAGCCGCACTTACACGCCGCCGCTGCACCTCAGGGCGGCGCGGGCGCTGGTCGAGCTGTGCCGGATCCTGCCGGTGATGTGCGCGGTGGCGCTCACCGTCGGCGTCGCGTTCGCGCTGGTGGCGCTGGCGGAGTGGGGCGGCTTCTGGGCCGCCGCGCTGCTGGCCGGGCCGGTGCTGCTGGCCGCCGGGATCGTCGCGGCGCTCACCGCGACCGCGGCGAAGTGGCTGCTGGTCGGGAAGTTCCGCGAGATCGACCATCCGCTGTGGAGTTCGTTCGTGTGGCGCAACGAGCTGGCCGACACGTTCGTCGAGGCGCTCGCGGTGCCGTGGCTGATCGGGTCGCTCGGCGGCACGCCGCTGCTGCCCGCGTGGCTGCGCACGATGGGCGTCAAGATCGGCCGCGGCGTCTGGCTCGACACCTACTGGCTGCCCGAGTCCGACCTGGTCGAACTGGGCGACGGCGCGACGATCAACCGCGGCTGCGTGGTGCAGACGCACCTGTTCCACGACCGGATCATGACCATGTCGCGGGTGACGCTGGAAGAGGGCGCGACGCTCGGCCCGCACGGGATCGTGCTGCCGGGCGCGAGCATCGGCGCGCGCACCACGGTGGGCCCGGGTTCGCTCGTGACGCGCGGCGACGCGGTGCCCGCGGACAGCCGCTGGCTCGGCAATCCGATCTCGGCCTGGCGGCGGTGAGGGCACGGCCGTTGCGGCCCCTGCCCTCGTGCCTCATCCTGGAAACGATCACGGCAGCGGGCGAAGGCGGGTTTCGGTGCGGGTGAACGGGAAAGCGGCCGCGCCCGGAGCGGAGACCTCGGGCGACGGGTACCTCCCCGCGCACGGGAACGGCGGCTACCGGGTCCGGCACTACGACCTCGATCTCGACTACCGGATCGGGCCGAACCGGCTGTCCGCCGCCGCGGTGCTCACGTGCGAGGCCACTCAGGCGCTGTCCCGGCTGACGCTCGACTTCGGCGAGTTCCGGGTGTCGCGCGTGCTGGTCGACGGCAAACCGGCGAAGTACGTGCGGCGCGGGCTGAAGCTGCAGGTCAAACCGGCGCGGTCGCTTCCGGCCGGTGCCGAGTTCCAGGTGGAGATCCGCTACGCGGGCAATCCGCGGCCGGTCAGCAGCCGGTGGGGAGACATCGGCTGGGACGAGCTGACCGACGGCGCGCTGGTGGCGAGCCAGCCGGTGGGCGCGCCGTCGTGGTTCCCGTGCAACGACCATCCGGCGGACAAGGCGAGCTACCGGATCTCGGTCGCGACGTCGTCGCCGTATCTCGTCGCGGCGACGGGGAATCTCGTGTCGCGGTACCAGTCGGCGAGCACGACCAAGTGGGTGTTCGAGCGGCCGGAGCCGACTTCGACGTACCTGGTGAGCGTCCAGATCGGGCGGTACGAGGACCTCGAATTGTCTTCCGGCGCCTGGGTTCCGGGGACCGCGGTCGACCGGCCGGGCGGCGTCGTCCAGCGCGCCGCGGTGCCGCCCCGGCTGCGGCGGGCGTTCGCGCGGGACTTCGGGCGGCAGGGCCGGATGATGGACGCGCTCGAGGACTGGTTCGGGCCGTATCCGTTCGGCGAGTACGTGGTGGTCGTGACGGACGACGATCTGGACGATCCCATCGAGGCGCAGGGGATGGCGATCTTCGGGGCCAACCATGTCGACGGGAAGCGGACTCACGAGCGGCTGGTGGTGCATGAGCTGGCGCATCAGTGGTTCGGGAACAGCCTGACTGTCGCTGATTGGCGGCATATTTGGCTTAATGAGGGGTTTGCTACTTACGCCGAGTGGTTGTGGTCGGAGCGGGCCGGTGGGGAGTCGGCGGAGGCGTTGGCTCGGGGTTGGCATGCGCGGGTGCGGGCCAAGCCGGCGGATGTGACTATCGGGGATCCTGGGGTTTCTCGGATGTTTGACGAGCGCGTGTATAAGCGTGGGGGGTTGACGCTGCACGCGCTGCGGGGGGAGATGGGGGATTCGGCGTTTTTCGCACTGGTCAAGGCTTGGGCGGTGGAGAACCGGCACGGGGCGGTGACTACGGAGGGGTTCGTGGCGCTGGCGGAGTCTTATGCTGGGCGGTCTTTGGGGGAGTTCTTCGTCCGGTGGTTGGAGAGGGTTGAGTTGCCGTCCTTGCCGTTGTTGTGATTCGGCTCGTCGCCTGGCGGCGACATTGCGCACGGGTGGTTGCGTGGGGCACCCCGAAGTTTGATTGTGCTGACGGTTCGGGGGTGCTTGTCAAGGCGGGAAAGATGCCTTGACAAGCACCCC
>NZ_JBAGKF010000037.1:0-36232 GCF_037034185.1 Amycolatopsis sp. VC5-11
TGTACGCCTCGATCCCGATGATCGGCTTGATCCCGTGCTTCTTCGACGTCTGATAGAACTCGTCGCCGCCGTACATGTTCCCGTGGTCGGTCATCCCGACCGCCGGCATGTTCAGCCGGGCCGCCTCCGCGAAAAGGGGTCCGATCTTCGCCGCACCGTCCAGCATGGAGTACTCGGTGTGGACGTGCAGGTGGACGAAAGAATCGTTCGACACCAGCGAAAACCTCCCCTAGGCAGACGGCTTCCCGGCTCCGGTCGACGCGGCGGGCCCGGGCTGTCCACCCTAGTCCGCCGCGGTCTGAGCGCTCCGTCTGGATCCTCTCTCTTCCGTAGGCCGGGCGCGGCTCCGACGCGCCGGGCGCGTTCGGCGTGGTGATCGCCGGTGCGCCCCTCAGTACCCGGACACGGTCGCACCCGGCACCGACAAAAACCGGCGCCTCGGACAGCCGGGCCGCCCAGAGTCACCCGGGAGCGTGAACCAGCCCACAACCGCCGAGCAAGGGGCCATGGCTCGGCTTGACAGCGGCCGGGCCGGAACCGACGATCCGTCGCGTGAACCTGTCTGACAGCCGGGCAGCCGGACCGCTCCCCCGGCGCGTCAGCGCGATGGAGGCCGTCCTCGGCCATCTGCGGCAGGCGATCGAGCACGGCGAGTACGCGATCGGCGACCAGCTGCCGTCGGAGGCCGCGCTGAGCAGGGAGTTCGAGGTCAGCCGCTCGGTCGTGCGCGAGGCGCTGCGCGGGCTGCAGGCGCTCGGGCTGACCGTGTCGCGCACCGGCCGCGGCACGTTCGTCACCGCGAGCGGCCCGCCGGAGAACCCTACGTTCGGCGACTACTCGGCCCGCGACCTGGTCGAAGTGCGCAGGCACGTCGAGGTCCCGGTGGCCGCGTACGCCGCGCGCCGCCGCGATGCCGACCAGCTCGCCCGGCTCGCCGATCTCGTCGACCGGATGGACGCCGAGACCGCGGACGCCGCCTGGGTGGCGCTCGACTCACAGTTTCACGTCACGATCGCACGGGCATCTGGCAATCCGGTGTTCGCGAAGGTGATCGAGGAGATCCGCGACGCACTGGCCCGCCAGTCGGCGTTCCTGAACCAGCTCGGCGGACGGCGCACCCAGTCGAACGTCGAGCACCGGCGCATCGTCACGGCGATCGCCGAAGGCGAGGAAGACGCGGCGGCGGCCGCGATGACCGAGCATCTCGATCACGTCGAGAAGACCCTGACCACGATCGTCCGACCGGCGCGCGCCGGCGAAGCAGAAACAGGTACCACCGCGTGAGTGAAGAAACCCTGCCCGCCACTGCCGAGGCGGGTCCCGCCGACGCGGGCGACGCCGGATACAACAAGGCGCTGAAATCCCGGCACATCAACATGATCGCCATCGGCGGCGCGATCGGCACCGGCCTGTTCCTCGGCGCGGGCGGACGGCTCGCGCAGGCCGGTCCGGCGCTCGCGATCGTGTACGCGGTGTGCGGGCTCTTCGCGTTCTTCGTGGTGCGCTCGCTCGGCGAACTGATCCTGCACCGCCCGTCGTCCGGCGCGTTCGTGTCCTACGCGCGCGAGTTCATGGGCGAGAAGGGCGCGTACGTCGCGGGCTGGATGCACTTCCTCAACTGGTCGACGACCGGCATCGCGGACATCACCGCCATCGCGCTGTACGCGCACTTCTGGTCGTTCTTCACGCCGATCCCGCAGTGGGTGCTCGCGCTGATCGCGCTGGCGGTCGTGCTGTCGCTGAACCTCGTGTCGGTGAAGCTGTTCGGCGAGATGGAATTCTGGTTCTCGATCGTCAAGGTCGCCGCGCTGGTGCTGTTCCTGATCGTCGGCATCGTCCTGCTGGTGACGCAGCATCCGATCGACGGCCACATCCCCGGCCCGCAGCTGATCTCCGACCACGGCGGCGTGTTCCCGGCGGGCATCGTGCCGATGATCCTGATCGTGCAGGGCGTCGTGTTCGCCTACGCCTCGTGCGAACTGGTCGGCGTCGCGGCGGGCGAAACGGAGAACCCGAAGAAGATCGTGCCCAAGGCGATCAACTCGATCATGTGGCGGATCGCGCTGTTCTACGTCGGCTCGGTCGTGCTGCTGGCGATGCTGCTGCCGTGGGACGCGTACTCGGCCGACCAGAGCCCGTTCGTCACCGTGCTGGCGAAGCTGGGCGTGCCCGGCGCGGACAGCATCATGAACCTGGTCGTGCTGACCGCCGCGCTGTCGAGCCTCAACTCCGGCCTGTACTCGACCGGGCGGATCCTGCGCTCGATGTCGCTGGCCGGGTCCGCGCCGAAGTTCACCGGCGTGATGAACCGCAACCAGGTGCCCTACGGCGGGATCCTGCTGACGTCGTCGGTGTGCGTGGTCGGCGTCGGGCTGAACTACGTGGTGCCGAAGGACGCGTTCGAGATCGTGCTGAACTTCGCCGCCGTCGGCATCCTCGGCACCTGGGCGATCATCGTGCTCAGCCACCTGCTGTTCGTGCGGAAGGCCAAGCGCGGCGAGGTGACCCGGCCGCACTTCCGGCTGCCGTTCTCGCCCTACACCGAAATCGCGACGCTCGCCTTCCTCGCCGCGGTCGTCGTGCTGATGGGCTTCGACAAGACCGGCCGGATCACCCTGATGGCGCTGCCGGTGATCGTCGTCGCGCTCGTCGCCGGCTGGTTCGTCGTGCGCAAGCGGATCGACATGAGCGCGTTCGACAAGGCAGAGGCGTCGTGATCCCGCAGGAACGCGAACCGCGGCACGTCCCGCTGGTCCACCTTCTGCGCGACGGCATGGTCGAGGGCGTCCACCACGGTTCGGTCGTCGTGCTCTCTCCTGATGGTTCGAAGCTGTTCGAGGCAGGCGACCCGGACGTCGCGATGTACCCGCGCTCGACCGCGAAGCCGTTGCAGGCCGCCGCGATGGCCCGGCTCGGACTGCGCCTCGACCCGTCCGGTTTCGCGATCGCCGCGGCCAGCCACTCCGGCGAACCGCGGCATCTCGAGGCAGCCGCCGCCGTGCTGGAAAGCCGCGGCTTCACCGAAACCGATCTGGGCAACCCCGCTGACCTGCCCTACGACCCGGTCGAGCGGGACGCCTGGATCGCTGCTGGACGGCAGCCGTCGCGACTCGCGCACAACTGCTCCGGCAAGCACGCCGCGATGCTGGCCGTCTGCCAAGAGCAGCGGTGGGACGTCGGCGGTTACCTCGATCCGGCACACCCGTTGCAGCGCGCGATCCGGGAAACCGTCGAGGAACTGACCGGACAAACCGTGCCGCGCGTAGCCACGGACGGCTGCGGTGCGCCACTGTTCGCGCTGTCTCTGCGAGGTTTGGCGAAGGCTGCTTCGCGGATCGCGACCGCGCCGGAGGGTTCACCGGAATCGTTGGTGGCCAACGGGATCCGGCAGCATCCGGATCTGGTGGCCGGGAGCCGACGCGACGTCACCCGGCTGATGCGGGCGGTGCCGGGACTGCTCGCGAAGGACGGTTTCGAGGCCGTGCAGCTCGCCGCGTTGCCGGACGGAACCGCAGTGGCGCTGAAGATCGCGGACGGCGGCGACCGAGCCCGTCCCGCGGTACTCGCCGCGGCGTTGGCACGAGCAGGCGTCGATCCGGAACTGCTCGCCCCCTTCAGCAACCCCGCCCTCCAAGTGACGGACGCACTCGCCGCCTAGGTACGTGAGGGGAACCCTCATTGACTCTGATTCCCTCAGGGTTCCCTTCACGACCAGCCACCGGTCCGGCCCCGCACCCCGAACCGTCAGCGCACTCGGGATTCGGGGTGCCCCACGTACCCCACTTCTCACCAAGAGCGGAACGGTAGCGACTCGCGTACGTTCGATTACGTGCTGAACCGAATCGTCGACCGACTGCTCGGTCTCCCCGCCGCCGAGGGTCCGGCCCCGACCGCCGCCAAGGGCCTCCGCGTCCCGATGCACGACGGCGTGCACCTCCTAGCCGACCGCTACACCCCGGCGGGCCTGACGAACGGCCCCGTAGTCCTGATCCGCACCCCCTACGGCCGCACCGGCCCCCTCGCCAAACTCTTCGGCGAAACCTTCGCGCGCCACGGGCTGCAAACCGTCCTGCAAAGCACCCGCGGCACCTTCGGCTCCGAAGGCGAATTCCGCCCGTTCCACCTCGAACGCGAGGACGGGATCGCCACCGTCGAATGGCTGCGCGCACAGCCCTGGTGCGACGGGCGGATCGCGATGGCGGGCGCGAGCTACCTCGGGCACACGCAATGGGCAGTCGGCCCGTATCTCGACCCGCCGCTGGAAGCCATGTGCCTCGGGATCACCGCGTCGGAATTCGTCAGCACGTTCTATCCGGGCGGGGTGCTCGCGGCGGACAACATGGTGTCCTGGTCGGCGATGATCGGGAAGCAGGAGGAGCGGTTCGCCGCGCTGCCGAACCCGTTGCAGACGCGGCGCACGCGCAGTGCGATGGCGTACCTGCCGATCGCGGGCGCGGACGTGGCGGCGATCGGCAAGCCGGTGCAATTCCTCCAGGACGTCACCGAGCACGCCGACCCGGACGACGATTTCTGGCAGATGTCCGACCACAGCGCCGAAGTCGCGAAACTCGACGTGCCGGTCAGCATGGTCACCGGCTGGTACGACCTGTTCATCCGCGCGCAGATGCGGGACTTCCGCACGCTGCAGGACGCCGGACGGTCGCCGCGGATCACCGTCGGCCCGTGGTCGCACGGCGAACCGGCCAGCTTCCGCGTGCTGATCCAGGACCAGCTCGGCTTCCTGCGCGCGCACCTCGCCGACGACCGCACCCAGTTGCAGCGCTCCCCCGTGCGGATCTTCCTGCAGAAGGCGTCGACCTGGCTCGATTTCGACCACTGGCCGCCGGCTTCCGAGCCCACGCACGCACACCTGCGCCCGGTCGGCGGTCTCGGCGAAACGGTGCCCGGCGAGGCCCTGCCCACGCCCTTCACCTACGACCCGGCGGACCCGACCCCGGCCGTCGGCGGGCCGTTGCTGATGGGAAAGTCCAAGCAGCGCGACAATTCCGAGATCGAGGCGCGCGACGACGTGCTGGTGTTCACCGGCGAACCGCTGGTGCACGACGTCGACGTGATCGGCGATGTGTCCGCCACCGTGTTCGTGCGGACCGAATTGGCCGACGCCGACGTGTACGTGCGGCTGTGCGACGTCGATCCCAGCGGCATCTCGCGCAACGTCACCGACGGGATCCTGCGGCTGCGTCCCGGCCTGCCGGAAGCCGACGCCGACGGAGTGGTGCGGGCCGAGGTGGAGCTCGACCCGACCGCGTACCGCTTCCGTCGCGGGCACCGGTTGCGGGTTCAGGTCGCGGGCGGCGCGTTCCCCCGGTTCGCGCGCAATCACGGTACGGGAGAACGGGTTTCGTCCGCGGTGCGCGGCACGCCGAACCGGTTCGAGGTGTTCCACGACGAGACCCGGCCCTCGCGGGTCACGCTGCCGGTCTTTACTCGGTGACCGCGCGCTGATGCGTCGTCAGCCTGCCGTCGTCGTGCAGCACGTGCAGCAGCAGCGACGGCGGGCTGTCGAAGTCCAGCGGCCCGCCTTCGTCCCAGCCGCGGCCCGCGCCGGGTTCCACCGGCAGCAGTGAACCGGACACCACGCCCGGCGCGATCCGCACCGGCACGCCCGCGAACTCTGTTGCAGCGCCGGTGTGCACGTGCCCGCACAACAGCGCCACGACGCCGGGGTGCCGCTTCAGCACGGCAGCGAGACGGTCTTCGCCGGTCTGGCGGATCGCGTCCACCAGCGGCACCCCGACGTCGAGCGGCGGGTGGTGGAACGCGACGAACGACGGACCGTCGTGCCCGGCGAGCGTGTCGTCCAGCCAGGCGAGCGTCTCGTCGGCGAGGTAGCCCGCGCCCTTGCCCGGGATCGTCGAATCGCACGACACGAGCAGGACGTCGGCCACCTTGGTCGCGGAGTTCACCGGTGCGTCGCCAGCCGGCTCTCCCAGTAGCACCTCGCGAAACCGCGCGCGGACGTCGTGGTTGCCGGGGCAGACCGCCACCGGCACCGGAAGGTCCAGCAGTTCGGCCGCGCGACGGTATTCCTCGGGCAGGCCGTGATCGGCGATGTCGCCGGTGGCGAACACGGCATCGACCGGCGCTTCGAGGTTTCGCAGGTACCGCGTCACCGCGGCGGCCCGTGCGTCGGCGCGCTCGCTGCCGTCGAGGTGGATGTCGGAAAGATGCGCGAAAACCCGCACCGGATCAGCTCCCTTGCAAGTACGTCAACGCTTTCACCCAGTTCCGGACCAGCAGCGCGGACGCGCCGGGCAAATCGTTCGCCCGCAAGGCCGCCGCGATCTCGCGGTGCTCGGCCACGCTCTCCGCTACTCGGTCCCGCCCGCCGAAGTATGCCGTCTCGTAGCGTTTGAGCAACGGCTTTGTCTGTTCGATCAAGCGCAGCAGATGGGGGTTGCCGCAGCGGGACGTGAGCAGCGCGTGCCAACGGTCGTCCGCTGCCGAGAGATCGCAGGAATCGGCTATCTCGTCGGAAATCCGGTCGAGCGCGTCCGGCAGCGAGGCGAGTTCCAGCGGCGACGTCCAGCGCAGGGCAAGCGCTTCCAGTTCGGCGATCAGCGGGTACAGCCGGCGCGCTTCCTGCGGATCGAGTGGCGCGACGAGGAATCCGCGCCCCGGCGCGGCGACGAGCAGCCCGCGGTCGGCCAGTCCGATCAGCGCCTCGCGCAACGGCGTGCGGGAGACACCCAGCTCGTTTGCCAAGTGGACCTCGTTGATCCGGGTCTCGGCGGGAAACCGTCCGTCGAGGACGCGCGCGGTGATCTCCTCGATGAGTTCACCGCGCAGGAGTCTCTTGCCCATGCGGCGAGTATTGCACACAGTTGACTCGTACTGTATTCAGTTCATATGGCCAGCTCTTTCGATGTCGCCCGCGCACGGTCCGAAACCCCAGGGTGCGTCGGAGTCACGCACTTCAACAACGCCGGCTCCGCCCTCCCTCCCGCACGCGTCACCGACACCGTGATCGACTACCTGCGCACCGAATCTCTGCTCGGCGGCTACGAAGCGGTCGAACAGGCCAAGGACCGCATCGACGGCGTGTACGCCTCGATCGCGCGGTTGCTCAACGCCGCTCCGGACGACATCGCACTCAGCGACAACGCCACCCGCTCGTGGCAGGCGATCTTCTACGCGCTGCCATTCGGGCCGGGCGACCGGATCCTCACCGCGAGCGCCGAATACGCCAGCAACGCCATCGCCTACCTCCAGATCGCGCGCCGCACCGGAGCGACCGTCGAGGTCGTGGGCGACGACGAAACCGGCCAGCTCGACGTCGCCGACCTGCGCCGCCGGATCGACTCCGACGTCAAGCTCATCGCGGTGACCCACGTGCCCACCCAGGGCGGCCTGGTGAACCCCGCCGAGGAAATCGGCGCTGTCGCGCGCGAGGCGGGCATCCCGTTCCTGCTCGACGCGTGCCAGTCGGCCGGACAACTGGACCTCGACGTCGAACGCATCGGCTGCGACGCCCTGACCACCACCGGCCGCAAGTACTTGCGCGGCCCGCGCGGCACCGGCTTCCTGTACGTGCACCCGCGGCTGCGCGACCGTCTCGAACCGGCGATGCTCGACCTGCACTCGGCCAAGTGGACCTCCCCCACCGAGTACGTCGTCGACCCGACCGCCAAGCGATTCGAGGTATGGGAACGCGATTACGCCGCGGTACTCGGCCTCGGCGCGGCCGTGGACTACGCGCTGGAATGGGGCCTGCCGGCGATCGAAGAACGCGTCACCGCCCTGGCCGCGACCCTGCGCTCCCGCCTGGCCGAACTGGACCGAGTCACCGTGCACGACGCGGGCGCGCGCAAATGCGGGCTCGTGACCTTCAGCGTCGACGGACTGTCCGCGGACGGGATCAAGGACCGGCTGAACGCGGCGAAAATCAACACGAGCGTGGCGCGCCCGCCGTCGGCGCAGTACGACTTCACCGCCCGCCAATTGCCGGATCTGGTGCGCGCGTCGGTGCACTACTACAACACCGACGAGGAGATCGACCGGCTGGTCGGAGAGGTCGCCGCACTCACGCGGTGAGATCACCCGGTTGGCGCAGTATCCAGCGCCGCCGAAGCCGCCTCTTGTCTCGCGTACACCCGCGGAGTGCGCTGCGGCCGGGCCTGTCGAGGGGGCAGGCCCGACGGGGCAAGGGGAGGAACGAGAAGGCCTCTTGGGCCGGGAACGATGGGGGATCCCGGTTCGAGGGGCCTTCTCTTGTGTCCGCGGACACCGCACCGGATGCTCGACAGTCCAGCAACGAAAACAAGCCGACCCCATCCGGTAAAGCTTTCACCGGATGGGGTCGGCTCGAGAACGGTGGGCGCAGCAGGGATCGAACCTGCGACCGCTCGGGTGTAAACCGAGTGCTCTCCCGCTGAGCTATGCGCCCGCGCGCCGGAACGGGGAGTCCCCGCCCCGGCGAGCGAAAAGAATTCAGGCGGTCAGTTCCTCGACCGCCTTCTTCCACCCGGACTGGTCGCGCGCCTCGCCCGGCGCGTTGACCTCGGCGAAGCGGACCACGCCTTCGGTGTCGATCAGGAAGGTGCCGCGGACGGCGAGCCCTGCCTGGTCGTTGAACACGCCGTACTTCTGCGCCACCTCGCCGTGCGGCCAGAAGTCCGACAGCAGCGGGAACTGGTAGCCCTCGACCTCGGCCCACGCCTTGAGCGAGAACGGCGTGTCGACCGAGACGCCCAGCACCTGGACGCCCTTGCCGTCGTAGTCGCCGAACTCGTCGCGCAGCTGGCACAGTTCGCCGGTGCAGATCCCGCTGAAAGCGAACGGGTAGAACACCAGCAGGACCGGCTTGTCGCCCTTGAACTGCGACAGCGTGACCGGCTGCTTGTTGTAGTCGTTGAGCGTGAAGTCAGGGGCCTGCGAACCGACCTCGACGGCCATACCGGCGATTCCTCTCCAGAGCGAACACGAGCGTGCCGCCCACCCTATCGCGGCCTCAGCGCTGCTTGGCCTTCGAGGACTTCGGCGACACCAGCCGGGTGCCCAGCCAGCCGGGGCCCACGCTGATGTTGGCCGTCTGGGCGAGCCCGACCTGGGGCACCGCCTCGGCGATGTCGCTGGGCTCGACGTGCCCGGGCTGCCCGGTCTTCGGGGTCAGCACCCAGATCACGCCGTTCTCGTCCAGCGGGCCTCGCGCGTCGACCAGCGCGTCCCCGAGGTCTCCGTCGTTGTCGCGCCACCACAGCAGCACAACGTCGATGACCTCCTGCGCGTCTTCGTCGAGGAGCTCACCGCCGATGGTTTCCTCGATCGCCGCGCGGACGTCGTCGTCGACGTCCTCGTCCCAGCCGATCTCCTGGACCACCATGTCCGGCTTGATGCCAAGGCTCTCGGCGACGCCGGCGTTGCCTGCGTCTCCCGCGGCGACCACTGCTTCCACTCCTCCAACTACGACGGAGCGCGGCGGTAGGTCCGCCGCACTCGGATACACGGTTGTCGAACAGCGAACACTGACGCGGCGCTGCGCGCAACCGTCCACACCGGATCTTTGGCAAGTCGTGTCTGCAGCGTAGGGGCTTGCCGCCTCCCCGCCCGACTCCGGGTGGCATTCAGTACCCACCGCTGCGAAGCCCTCCCCGGGAGCCTCCTTTAGGGTGGAGGAGAGAAAACGCGCGCGCGATACACCGTGCGCGGGGAGTGGCGACACTCGGGCGGCCGATGTTACCGGGCAGTACAGGTGACGGGAACCCCAACCGGGACGACCATGGACGTCGGCGAGCACTCCCGCCCACCAGCTACAACGGCTACAACCAGCTACAAGGAGACCCCTTGGCCCCGCAGAACGACGGCGCCTCCGGCAAGGAGACCCCGGCTCGCGTACGCGTCATCCGTGACGGACTCGCGGCGCACCTTCCCGACATCGACCCGGAAGAGACCAGCGAATGGCTGGACTCCTTCGACGAGGCGCTGGCCCGAGGGGGCCAGCAGCGGGCCAGGTACCTGATGCTGCGCATCCTCGAGCGCGCCAGGGAGCGCAACGTCGGCGTCCCGGCGCTCACGTCGACCGACTACGTGAACACGATCCCCACCGAGAACGAGCCGTGGTTCCCGGGCGACGAGGAGATCGAGCGCCGCTACCGCCGCTACATCCGCTGGAACGCGGCGATCATGGTGCACCGCGCGCAGCGGCCGGGCGTCGGCGTCGGCGGCCACATCTCCACCTACGCCTCGTCGGCGGCGCTGTACGAGGTCGGCTTCAACCACTTCTTCCGCGGCAAGGACCACTCCGGCGGCGGCGACCAGGTCTTCTTCCAGGGCCACGCCTCCCCCGGCATGTACGCGCGCGCGTTCCTCGAGGGCCGCCTTTCCGAGCAGCAGCTCGACGGGTTCCGCCAGGAGTACAGCCACGCGGGCGAGGGCGGCGGCCTGCCGTCGTACCCGCACCCGCGGCTGATGCCGGAGTTCTGGGAGAACCCGACGGTGTCGATGGGCCTCGGCCCGATGAACGCGATCTACCAGGCGCGGTTCAACCGCTACCTGCACGACCGCGGCATCAAGGACACCTCCGACCAGCACGTCTGGGCGTTCCTCGGCGACGGCGAGATGGACGAGGCCGAATCGCGCGGCCTGATCCACGTGGCCGCGGGCGAGGGCCTCGACAACCTGACCTTCGTGATCAACTGCAACCTGCAGCGGCTCGACGGCCCGGTGCGCGGCAACGGCAAGATCATCCAGGAGCTGGAGTCCTACTTCCGCGGCGCCGGCTGGAACGTGATCAAGGTCATCTGGGGCCGCGAGTGGGACGCGCTGCTCTCGGCCGACCGCGACGGCGCGCTGGTCAACCTGATGAACGTCACGCCGGACGGCGACTACCAGACGTACAAGGCCAACGACGGCGCCTTCGTCCGCGAGCACTTCTTCGGCCGCGACCCGCGGACGAAGGAACTGGTCAAGGACCTGTCCGACGCCGACGTCTGGAACCTCAAGCGCGGCGGGCACGACTACCGCAAGGTGTACGCGGCGTACAAGGCGGCCATGGAGCACCACGGCCAGCCGACGGTGATCCTGGCCCACACCATCAAGGGCTACGGCCTCGGCCCGTCGTTCGAGGGCCGCAACGCCACGCACCAGATGAAGAAGCTCACCCTCGACGACCTGAAGCTGTTCCGGGACGCGCAGCGGATCCCGATCAGCGACGAGGAGCTCGAGAAGAACCCGAAGCTGCCGCCGTACTTCCACCCCGGCCCGGATTCGCCGGAGATCGAGTACATGCGCGGCCGCCGCAAGGCGCTGGGCGGGTACCTGCCGGAGCGCCGCCCGAAGACCGCCAAGGCGCTCGTGCTGCCCGGCGACAAGGTCTACGAGGGCGTCCGCAAGGGCTCGGGCAAGCAGGAGGTCGCCACCACGATGGCGATCGTCCGGCTCATCCGCGAGCTGGCGAAGGACTCGGAGATCGGCAAGCGGATCGTCCCGATCATCCCGGACGAGGCGCGCACGTTCGGCCTCGACTCGATGTTCCCGACCGCCAAGATCTACAACCCGCACGGCCAGACCTACACCTCGGTCGACGCGAGCCTGATGCTGGCGTATAAGGAGTCCGAGAAGGGCCAGCTGCTGCACGAGGGCATCAACGAGGCGGGTTCCACCGCGTCGTTCACCGCCGTCGGCACGTCGTACGCGACGCACGGCGAGCCGATGATCCCGATCTACATCTTCTACTCGATGTTCGGGTTCCAGCGCACCGGCGACGGCCTGTACGCGGCGGCGGACCAGATGGCCCGCGGTTTCGTGCTGGGAGCCACCGCCGGCCGCACCACGCTCACCGGTGAGGGTCTGCAGCACGCGGACGGGCACTCGCTGCTGCTGGCGGCGACGAACCCGGCCGTGGTGGCGTACGACCCGGCGTACTCGTTCGAGATCGCCCACATCGTCAAGGACGGCCTGCGCCGGATGTACGGCGAGACCGGCCCGGACGGCAACGGCGAGAACGTCTTCTACTACATCACCATCTACAACGAGCCGTACCAGCAGCCGGCGGAGCCGGAGAACCTGGACGTCGACGGCGTCCTGAAGGGTCTCTACCGGTACGCCGACGCCCCTGAGGGCGACGGCCCGGAGGTCCAGGTGCTGGTCTCCGGCGTCACGATGCCGGACGCGCTCAAGGCGCAGAAGATGCTGGCCGAGGAGTGGGGCGTGCGGGCCGCGGTGTGGTCGGCGACGTCGTGGGGCGAACTGCGCCGCGAAGCGGTCGAGATCGACCACGAGAACCTGCTGCACCCGGACCAGACGCCGCGGGTTCCGTACGTCACGCAGAAGCTGGCCGAGGTTTCCGGCCCGGTCGTGGCGGTGTCGGACTGGATGCGCGCGGTGCCGGACATGATCCGCCCGTGGGTGCCCACCGACATGCTCACGCTCGGCACCGACGGGTTCGGTTTCTCCGACACCCGCCCGGCCGCGCGGCGCAAGTTCCTGGTGGACGCCGAGTCGATCACCGTCGGCGCGCTGTCCGCGCTCGCCAAGCGCGGCGAGTTCGACCAGGCGAAGGTCGCCGAGGCGGCGCGCCGCTACCGGCTCGACGACGTGGCGGCCGCCGGGCCGCAGACGTCCGACTCCGGCAACGCGTGACCGCTGCCTGACCGCGGAGGCCCCTCCGGGACGATTTCCCGGAGGGGCCTCTGCCTTAAGGTAGACATCGGATGTATCCGGATGCCTGACGAAAGGTGGTCGAGCGTGACCCAGCGTCGCCTGCCCCGGCCCAGCGAGCTCAAAGAGATCCTGCGGCCGAAGCCGATCGTGCTCAACCCGACCGACCGGCGCCTGGCCGGCGCGCACACGATCGCCGACCTGCGGATGATCGCGCGCAAGCGGACCCCGCGCGCGGCGTTCGACTACACCGACGGCGCGGCCGAACTCGAGGACAGCCTGCGCCGCGCCCGGCAGGCCTACCGCCGGGTGGAGTTCCAGCCCAACGTGCTGCGCGGGGTGTCCGATGTGGACACCAGCAGGGAGATCCTCGGCAAGCGCTCGGCGCTGCCGTTCGCGTTCGCGCCCACCGGGTTCACGCGGATGATGCAGACCGAGGGCGAGCGCGCGGTGGCCAGGGTGGCGCAGCGCAACAACATGCCGATGGCGCTTTCGACGATGGGCACCACGTCGATCGAGGATCTCGCGGCCGCCGCGCCGGACGCGCGCAAGTGGTTCCAGCTGTACGTGTGGCGCGACCACGGCGCGGGCGAAGATCTGATGAATCGCGCGTGGGAGAGCGGATACGACACGCTCCTGCTGACCGTCGACACCCCGGTCGCGGGCCAGCGGCTGCGCGACGTCCGCAACGGCCTCACCATCCCGCCCGCGATCACGCTGAAGACGTTCGTGGACGGCGCGATGCATCCGGCCTGGTGGTTCAACATGCTGACCACCGAGCCGCTGAACTTCGCTTCGCTCAACCGGTTCGGCGGCACCGTCGCGGAACTGCTGGACAAGCTTTTCGACCCGACGCTGAACTTCGACGACCTCGACTGGGTGCGCCAGACCTGGCCGGGCAAGCTCGTGATCAAGGGCGTGCAGAACGTCGACGATGCCCGCGAGGTGGTGAAACACGGCGCGGACGCGGTCCTGCTGTCCAACCACGGCGGCCGTCAGCTCGACCGGGCCCCGACGCCGATCGAGCTGCTGCCCGCGACGCTGGACGCGGTCCAGGACAGCGCAGAAGTCTGGGTCGACACCGGCATCCTGTCCGGCGGCGACATCGTGGCCGCGCTCGCCCGCGGCGCGAACGCGGTGCTGATCGGCCGCGCGTTCCTGTACGGCCTGATGGCGGGCGGCGAACGCGGCGTGCAGCGCTGCGTGGACATCCTGCGCACCGAGATGATCCGCACGATGCAGCTGCTCGGGGTCCGGCGGGTGGACGACCTGCGCCCCACCCACGCCACGCTCCGCTGAGCGGGGCGCGGGCGCGGACTGGTGCGGTCGGCGTAATCGCGTATCCAGTGACGGATATCACGTCTCCTGCCTTCGGAAGATCCGAGGGGGAAAGACCATGTCCGTCACGCTGAACCGCCGCGCGCTGGCGATGCTCCGCGCGATCGCCGCCGGCCGAGCCGAACTCACCCGCAGCTGCGAACCGGATCTGAGGGTCGACGGCCTGCCCTGCTGCGACCAGACGACCGCGCACGATCTCGTCCGGGAAGGCCTGGTCCGCCCGGTGTCCGCACTGGGCGGCCCGGTCGGGCAGTGGACGCGGGCCGAGCTGACCCCGGACGGGCGGCTCGCGCTCGGCGCCTGACCTCAGCGCGCCGCGGCGACGGCCTTCTCGCCGGACACCGCGGTGCGCGCCGAGCGGTTCCAGGTGACCCAGCCGTGGACGACCAGCGCGGCGAAGACAATGTAGATCGCGGCCGAGAAGTACAGGCCGGAGCTGATCTGCAGCGGCACGCCGATCGCGTCGACCACCAGCCACACGCCCCAGAACTCCACGAGCCCGACGCCTTGCGCGGCGAACGCGACGAGCGTCCCGACGAAGATCGCGGCGTCCGGCCAGGGCGCCCACGAGGCGTCGAGTGCCTGGAGCGTCAGCGCCATCGCGACCGTGCCCAGCCCGAACGCGCCGAGCATCACGGCTCGCTCGGTCCAGCGGCCCTTGCGCACGACGACGCCGTACACCGGGTCGGTCCTGCGGTTCCAGGCCCACCAGCCGTAGAGCGAGATGAGCAGGATCGCGACCTGCCGTCCGGCGAGCCCGCCGAGATGCGCGGACGCGTAAACGGAGAAGAGCAGGACGGTCGCGCCGACCTGCACCGGCCAGGTCCACAGCGTCCGCCGCTGCGCGAGGAACACGACCGCGAGCGCGAACACCTGCCCGGCCAGCTCGGCGATCGAGATCCACTGGCCGAACACGGTCACGCCGTGATGCAACAGGAAGTCCACGTCGGCACCCCTTCCGATCTACGCCTCCCAACATGCAACACGGAGCCGCCATTCCCGTGCCGATGTGAGACTGCAGACAGTCCCGCTGAGTGGACGCCGGAGCCGGACACGGCGGAGGCCCGGCGCCGAGGTGGCGCCGGGCCTCCATCGCCCGGAACGGCGGGGCCGACTGTGGGTCATCGAGACCCAGCCCCGCGTGCCGCCCTTGCCGACCGCCACGAGCGGAATGGCGCCGGGCAGACCGCAGGGCCGCGCTGCCGAAGCAACGCGGCCCCTTGTCCCCGACCCGCGGATCGGGGAAGGCCGTCAGCGAAGCCGCCGGCCGGGTTCGAATCCGGTCAGCAGCACGGCCCGGAGCCGGCGAACCTCCGCGGATCAGCTCGCTGTCCGCGGAATCCCCGGCTCGACTGGCCTCCGCTCAGCGGTCCACGCGGCCGAACCCGGCGGGCGGGGTCGGCGGCTCCGGCGGGCGACCGCCGTCCGCGGGCATCTGGCGGGTCTGCTCACCCGGCTGCGGAAGGCTGCCCGACTGCGACTGCGGGTAGCTCTGCGTCCTGGCCTGCCCGGCGTGCGCGTGCTGCCCGCTCACCTGGCCCTGCTCCCGCGCACCGTTGCCGGAGCCGACCTGGCCCTGCAGGTTCGCCAGCCAGCCGCCCCAGCGTTCCTGGGCCGGCTTGATCAGGCCGCCGCCGAAGCCGACCACGATCACGCCGCCGGCGGTCGCCAGCACCGCGATCAGGATCGGGCCGGTCACCGCCGTCGCGATGTTCACCTGGCCCAGCGCCGCAATGATGCCGAACGCCATCACCAGCCAGTACGCGATCGTGCTGAGCAGCCGCCCGGCCGAACGGCCCGACAGCGCGCCCGCGACGACGTCCCGCACGACCTTCGCGATCGCCGCCGCGACGATGATCAGCACCACCGCGACCAGGATCCTCGGCAGGAACGCGATGATGTCGTTCAGCAGCTGGCTCACCGGGTTCGACTGCCCGAACACCCCGAACGCCAGCTGCAGCGCGATCAGCAGAATGAAGTAGTAGACGAGTTTCACGAGCACCGCGGTGGCGTCGAGATTCGCGCCCTTCACCATTCCGGTCAGCCCGGTCTTCTCCACCATCCGCGTGAAACCGAGCTTTCCGAGAACGAGCCCGACCGCTTTGGACACGGCTTTCGCGATCAGCCAGCCGATCAAGAGGATGATCAGAAAACCCACGAGTTTCGGGACGAACGTGGCCACCAGATTCCAGGCCTGTCCGAGTCCGTCCTTGAGTTGTTCACCCACGCTGGCTCCCTTCGCCGCGGTTCGACGTGGATTCCGGCACCGTCCTGTCGCACCGGGTCGCAGGACAGGTACCCACTGCGCCCGAGTGCTGTGCACCACGATCGAGTGAGACGACTGGCGCGGGAAGATCAATCGCCGCCATACTTGTCCTACCGGTGGGGACCGGGGAGACGAGGCCGCTCGGCGCAGCGAAAACCGCAAGCGCCGAGCGGCCTCGAACATTTTCCGCTCTTTATCGCCGCGCGCGGGCGCTTCCGAGACGAATGCGGTTCGGGTTTTCTCCGCCGTTCATCTGGCCTTCATGTTCGGGCGATTGGCGAGTCGCCGACGGATTTGCGTGCCGACCAGCGGACGGCGGCGGAGATGTCCGGACGGGAATCCCGTGCGGGCGCGGTCTGTGCGGTGCGAATTCGCGTCGCGCGACAGCCCGCGGCGGCGAATTGCGCGGGCCTTCCGCACACGTGCCGGATTACCGCGCGGCGGCAATAGCGCCCGGCGGAGATGCCGCGCGAAGGTCATTAACGGGCGCTCGGCCGGGTGACCGGAACGGCGGGTTCGCGAGGGCGGCGTTCACGCAACTCACCCGATGCCGCTAACCCACGTGGGTTAGGGCCTCCGCTGCCCAGGTCCCTCACCGGGACAACGCGTCCACCGAGAGTAGAGGCTTCGGAACACAAACGGCGGGCCGCGGCATTCCGCCGCGGCCCGCCGTCCGGAACTTCGCGGTCAGGCCGCGCGCAGGGCGTCCCGCAGCTTCACCTTCGCGCCGGTGCGCATCACCGCGTTGCGGTAGATCCGCGCGGCCAGCCAGATCAGCGCCGGGATCAGCACGATCACCAGGCCCACCGACAGCACCGCCTCCCACACCGGCACGCCGCCCATCGCGAGCCGCATCGGCATCAGCGTCGGCGCGAACACCGGGATCAGCGACAGCACCTCGGCCAGCGGGCTGCCCGGATTCGACGGCAGGATCGAAATCCCCACCACGTACCCGGCGATCACGAACATCAGCGCGGGCATCGTCGCACCGCCCACGTCCTCCTGCCGCGACACCAGCGCGCCGAGAGCGGCGAACACGATCGAATACATGAAGAACCCGAGCAGGTACCAGACGATCAGCCAGATCACGGTGCCGACCGCGGCGTTCACCGAGATCGTCAGCACCCCGAACCCGAGCCCGGCCGCGACGCCGGCCACGCCGATCGCCAGCATCTGGATCAGCCCGACGACGCCGATGCCGAGCACCTTCCCGGCCATCAGCTGCCACGGTTTGATCGTCGACAGCAGCAGTTCGACCACCCGCGAGGTTTTCTCCTCGACGACGCCCTGGGCCACGCTCTGCCCGTTGAGCATCAGCGAGAGGTAGATCAGGATGCCCGCGATGATGCCGAGCACCAGCTGCTGCCCGTTGTAGTCGTACGGTTTCTCGAGCGGCGGCAGTTCGTCGATCGTCGCCTCGGCGGTCGCCTGGCGCACCTTCGCCGGATCGCCGCCGAGGGACTCGATCTGCTGGTTGAGCGCCAGCTGCCCCTCGAGCACGGTGAACGTGTTCTTCAGCTTCGCGTCCAGGTCCTTCTTCACCTGGACGTGCACCCGCTTCGCGTCCTGCACCAGCAGCGCGTCGATCGAGCCGTCCCGGAGCTTGTCCTGGCCGGTCTTCTCGTCGGGCACCTGCTGCGTCGCGACGGTCTGGCCGATCGACTTCGCCGTCGCGCTCAGCGGCTGCGCCAGCGGCGAGGCGGCCGGCACGTAGCCGACCGTCGCGTCGGCGCCCCCGCCGCCGTTGAAGAGCTTGAAGACCAGCGCCAGCCCGACGACGATGACCACCATCACCAGCGTGGTGATGCGGTAGGCCTTGGAATTGACCCGTGTGGTGATTTCCCGCCCGGCGACGAGGCCGACCGCGGACATCGGGCTCATCTGGATGTTCGACCCGGTCATGCCGCGGCCTCCTGCTGCTCGGACACGACAGAACGGAACAACTCGGTCAGGGACGGCAGTTTGCGGGCGAATTCCCGCACCGGGCCGGTCGCCAGCGCGGCGCGCAGCACCGCCTGGTCGTCGGCGCCGTCAGCCAGTTCCAGTTCGGTCACCGGGCCCTTGCGGCCGAGCACGGTCACGCCGGGCAGCGCGGCGGCCCAGTTTTCCGGAGCCTCCGGCGCGTCGACGAGCAGCCGGACGGTCCCGCCCGCGCGCAGTTCCGCCACCGTGCCGGACGCCTCCATCCGTCCACTCCGGACAATCCCGATCCGGTCGCACAGCCGTTCCACCAAATCCAGCTGGTGGCTGGAAAACACGACCGGAACGCCCTCGGCGGCCTTCTCCTTCAGCACGTCGCTCATCACGTCGACGGCCACCGGGTCCAATCCGGAAAACGGTTCGTCCAGCACGAGAATCCGCGGTTCGTGCACCAGCGCGGCGGCCAGCTGCACGCGCTGCTGGTTGCCGAGGCTGAGCTTCTGCACCTCGTCGTCGCGGCGCGCGGCCACGCCGAGGCGTTCGGTCCACCGTTCGCTCGACGCCTTCGCCGCGGCGGCGGGCATTCCGTGCAGCCGGGCCAGATACGTGAGCTGTTCGCCGACCTTCGTCTTCGGGTACAGGCCGCGTTCCTCGGGCATGTAGCCGATCTGCCGGCGCGTTTCGTGCGTGATGGGCTCGCCCGCGTAGCGAACCTGGCCCGCGTCGGCGCTCAGCACCCCGAGCGCGATGCGCATGGTGGTCGTTTTGCCCGCCCCGTTGCTGCCGACGAATCCGAAAAGCTCCCCCGGCCGCACGTCGAACGTCATTTTCTCGAGCGCCACCACGGCGCCGTACCGTTTGGAGATCCCGTCGATCTCCAGTCCGGGCTCTGGCATGGCCCGTCCCCCTGTTCTTTTTTCGCGCGGGGTGATCCCCTACCACCCCACCCCGGATCCTAGGCACTTCGTCCAGGCGCCGCCCACCGCCCGAGGTCGCCGTCGCATCCGCCTAAAGTTGCGGGTCGCGCGCGGCACGTAGGATCGGATCCGACATGGCCGACACCACGGGACGCCCAGCGCGCAAGCACCACGGACTGTCCGCGAAAACCCTGCGCAGCCTGGAGCACGCCTCCGGGCGGCTGGCGAGCGCGAGCGTCGCGGAAATGGAACGCCGGCTGGTGTGGTTCGCGCGGCTTCCCGCCGACCAGCGCGCCAGCGTTCTGCTGATCACGCAGACCGGGGCCAGCGGATTCGTCGCGTGGCTGCGGGATTCGAAGGAAGCGCTGAAGCTCACCACCGAGGCCTTCCGCGACGCGCCGACCGAAGTGTCGCGCTGGATCAGCCTGCGCCAGGCCGTCGCGATGGTGCGGCTCGCGATCGAGGTATTCGAGGAGCAGCTCCCCGAATTCGCCGCTTCGGAAGCCGAACGTGCCGCGTTGATCGAAGGAATTCTGCGCTACGGCAGGGAAATCGCTTTCGCCGCGGCCAATTCCTACGCCGCGGCGGCGGAAGCGCGCGGCGCGTGGGACGCCCGGCTCGAAGCGCTCGTGGTGGACGGAATCGTCCGCGGGGACGCCGAAGAATCCGTCCTTTCGCGAGCCGCGGCGCTCGGGTGGGATCCGGCCGCGGCGGCGACTGTGCTGGTGGGAAATCCACCGTCGGACGACCCGCCGACGGTGGTTTTCGACGTCCGCGCCCGCGCCGCCCGCGTCGGCCGCGCGGTGCTGCTGTCGGTGCAAGGCTCGCGGCTGGTGATCGTGATCGGCGGCCCCACCGAGGGCGGGCCGAAGGAACGCGAAATCCTGGCCCGGATGTCAACGGTCTTCGCCGACGGCCCGGTCGTGGCGGGTCCGACTGTCCCGACGCTGGCCGAGGCTCACCACAGCGCGGCCGAGGCACTGTCTGGCCTGCGCGCGGTGGTCGGCTGGCCCGCCGCGCCGCGCCCAGTGCGCTCCGACGACCTCCTCCCTGAACGAGCCCTCTCCGGCGACCCCGGCGCGGAACGGCTGCTGGTCGACCTCGTGGCCCGGCCGTTGGAAGAAGCCGGAGCCGCCCTGCAGCGCACGGTCGAGACCTATCTGGACACCGGCGGGGTGCTGGAACGCTGCGCGCAAACGCTGTTCGTGCACCCGAACACGGTCCGGTACCGGCTGCGCAAAGCCGCCGAACTCACCGGCCGCAACCCGACCGACGCCCGCGACGCACTGGTGCTGCGGGTCGCGCTCACGGTGGGCAGACTCGCCCGGGCCCGCGGGCTTTGGTGACCGCCACAGTGAGGTTTTCTCACTAACGCGGTGCGCGGTGAGTAAGAGGTGCTGCGGGCCCGGCCAGCAAGGCGCGCCGGGGCGGAGCCTCTCCCGTTTCGGCCCGGTCGACGCCGCCCGCGCATCGCCGCAACAACGCCGCACGCCGCGCTGCTGAAAAACCCCAATGTGGCATTGGGTGCATGTCACGCACCCAATGTGGCGTTCGGTGCGTCTGACGCACCCAATGCCACATTGGGAGCATCCTGCTCCGTCCCTCCGAGCCGAGGCGCGACCACGGCGTGACAGGGACGCGGCGAGCGCGTGGCGGGTGACAGACTTCACGGCAAGCGCTGGTTGAATCCCACAAGGCGGATGGGTTAAGGGCCGGGTTCTCCGGCGGGTCTTTGGAGGTTTCCTCCAATAACGCCGCGCGGACTTGGTGACCGCCCGCAGCCGAAGCGCGACGGGTCCCGTGGTCTCATAGACAGCGTGACAGTTGCAGTCCTCTCCCCCGGCCAGGGTTCCCAAGCCCCCGGCATGCTCGCTCCGTGGCTCGAGCTCGACGGCGCCCGCGCGCGCGTCGAAGAGTGGTCCGCCCGCTGCGGGCTCGACCTGATCCGGCTCGGCACGGAAGCCGGCGCCGAGGAGATCCAGGACACCGCTGTCGCGCAGCCGCTGATCGTCGCGCTGTCCCTGCTGTCCTTCGAGCACCTCCCGGTCGCCGACGACGCTCCGGTCGCCGGCCACTCCGTCGGCGAACTGGCCGCGGCCGCGATCGCCGGGGTGCTCAGCCCGGCCGACGCCGTCGCGCTCGCCGCGGTCCGCGGCGCCGAGATGGCCAAGGCCTGCGCGCTCGAACCGACGTCGATGGCCGCGGTGATGCTCGGCGATCCCGAGGAAGTCGCCGCGTGGCTGGAAAGCCAGGGCCTCGCCGCCGCGAACCGCAACGGGGCCGGGCAGATCGTCGCTTCCGGATCCGCCGCCGCGATCGAGAAGATCATCGCCGAGCCGATGGAGGGCACGAAGATCCGTGCGCTCAAGGTCGCCGGCGCCTTCCACACGCCCTACATGGCCCCCGCGGAAGACGCCCTGCGCGAGCACGCCGCCGGTCTCTCCCCGGCCGACCCGACGCGCCCGCTGCTGTCCAATGCCGACGGTCAGGTCGTCACGAGCGGCGCGGAGTACCTGCGCAGGCTCGTCGCCCAGGTGACCCGCCCGGTCCGCTGGGACCTCACCATGGACGGGCTCGTCTCGCTCGGCGTGGACCGCACCGTCGAACTGGCGCCCGCGGGCACCCTGACCGGACTGGTCAAGCGGCAGCTCAAGGGCGTCGTCACCACTACCACCGCGCTGAAGTCGCCCGCCGAGCTGGCGGCGCTGCGCGAGGAGGACGCCCAGTGACCGCCCGCCCCACCCTGCGCCTGGCCCAGGGCGCCCCCGCCGCCCGCATCCTCGGCTTCGGCAGCTACCAGCCGGACCGGATCGTCACGAACGACGACCTGTCGCAGGTCATGGACACCAGCGACCAGTGGATCCGCGACCGCGTCGGCATCATCGAGCGGCGGTTCGGCGAGAAGGACGACGTGCTGGTCGACTACGCCGTCGCCGCCGGGTCCGAAGCGCTCGCCGACGCGGGCCTCGACGCGTCCGAAGTGGACACGGTCATCGTGCCCAACTGCACCATGCCCTCCCAGATCCCGAACGCGGCCGGGCAGGTCGCCGCGCGGATCGGCGTCGCGGCCCCCGGCGCGTTCGACCTCAACGCCGCGTGCGCCGGATTCTGCTACGGCCTCGGCGTCGCCTCCGACCTCGTGCGCGCGGGCTCGGCGAAGAAGGTCCTCGTGATCGGCGCGGAGAAGCTCACCGACGTCGTGGACCCGACCGACCGCGCGAACGCGATCATCTTCGCCGACGGCGCGGGAGCCGCGGTGGTCGGCGGGTCCGACGAACCGGGCATCGGCCCGGTCGTGTGGGGCAGCGCGGGCGACCTCGTCGACCTCATCTACATGCGCGACCACCAGTGGATCTACCAGGAGGGCCAGTCGGTCTTCCGCTGGGCGACCACGCAGATCGCGCCGATCGCGCTGCGCGCGCTGGAAGCCGCCGGGCTGCAACCGTCCGATGTGGACGTGCTGGCACCGCACCAGGCGAACCTCCGGATCGTCGAGTCGATCGCCAAGAAGCTGCGCGCCAAGGGGGCGCGCGAGGACATGGTGGTGGCCGACGACATCAAGTACTCGGGCAACACCTCGTCCGCTTCGATCCCGATGGCGCTGGACCACATGCGCAAGGCGGGGACGGCGAAAAGCGGCGACGTGGTGCTGGCGGTCGGCTTCGGAGCCGGGCTTTCCTATGCCGCGCAGGCGTTCGTCCTGCCCTGAGCGATACTTCCCCCGCGGGCGCCGTGCCCGCGAGCGGACCTCCAGAAGAACCGAGAAGGGAACAACACCGATGGCTGACAACACTGAGATTCTCGCCGGCCTCGCCGAGATCGTCGAAGAGGTCGCCGGCGTGGCTCAGGACGACGTCACCGCCGAGAAGTCGTTCGTGGACGACCTGGACATCGACTCGCTGTCGATGGTCGAGATCGCCGTGCAGGCCGAGGACAAGTTCGGCGTCAAGATCCCGGACGACGAGCTGGCCAACCTGAAGACCGTCGGCGACGCGGTGAACTACGTGTCCGCCAACTCGAAGTAAGTCCTCTTCGTACCCGGGCCCCGGTCCGGAGCCGACCTTGGGGAGACACCCATGAGCAACATCGACGTCGTGATCACCGGAATGGGCGCGACCACGCCGCTCGGCGGGGACGTCGCGTCCACCTGGGACGGTCTGCTGGCCGGCCGCAGCGGGATCCGCACGATCGAGGCGGACTGGGCGGCGGAGCTGGACCTGCCGGTGCGGATCGCGGCGCAGCTCGCCGTCGAGCCGACCGACATCCTGCCCCGCGTGCAGGCCCGCCGGCTCGACCGGTGCGAGCAGGTGGCGATCATCGCCGCCCGTCAGGCCTGGGCCGACGCCGGGTTCGCCGAGCAGACCGACGAGCACGCCGACGTCGAACCGGAACGCCTCGGCGTCTCGATCGGCACCGGGGTCGGCGGGCCGGTGACCCTGCTGACCCAGAACGATCTGTTGCACCAGCAGGGTCTTCGCAAGGTGTCGCCGCTGACCGTGCCGATGCTGATGCCGAACGGTCCCGCCGCGCACGTGGGCATCGACCTGAAGGCGCGGGCCGGGGTGCACTCGCCCGCGTCGGCGTGCGCGTCCGGGGCCGAGGGCATCGCGAACGGCTTCGAGATGATCCGGTCCGGACGGGCCGACGTGGTGGTCGCGGGCGGTTCCGAGGCGTGCATCCACCCGATCACCGTCGCCGGGTTCGCCCAGGCGCGCACGGTGTCGACGCGCAACGACGACCCGGCCGCGGCGTCGCGTCCGTTCGACGTGAGCCGCGACGGCTTCGTGCTCGGCGAGGGCTCCGGCGTCGTCGTGCTCGAGCGGGCCGACCGCGCGAAGGCCCGCGGCGCGCGGATCTACGCGAAGCTGGCCGGCTACGGCCTGACGTCCGACGCCTACCACATCACGGGCAACCACCCGGAGGGCATCGGGCAGATCGCGGCGATGCGCGCGGCGATGACGATGGCCGAACTGTCCCCTTCGGACGTCGGCCACGTGAACGCGCACGCGACGTCCACTGTGGTCGGCGACATCGGCGAGGCGGCCGCGATCCGGTCCGCGATCGGCGAGCACCCGGTGGTCACCGCTCCGAAGGGCGCGCTCGGCCACCTCGTCGGCGGTGCGGGCGCGGTCGAGGGCATCGCGACGATTCTCGCGCTGTACGAGGGCGTCGTTCCCGCGACGCTGAACCTCACCGAACTGGACCCGAAGGTGCAGCTCGACGTCGTGGCCGGGGAGAACCGCAAGGTCGAACTCGCCGCGGCGCTGTCCAACTCGTTCGGTTTCGGCGGGCACAACACCGCGCTGCTGTTCACGCCGGCGAACTGAGTCCTTTTCACGCTGAAGGGCCCCGCGGAAATCTTCCGCGGGGCCCTTCAGCGTTTCACCGGGTTCTCAGCACTTGTCGTGTTCGGTGGCGGTGCCGTCGACGGTGTCGATCCGGTACGAGCCGTGCTCGAACTTCAGCGGCAGCACCAGCCGCCAGTGGATGCACTTCTCCTGGAAGTCGACCGGGGCCTCGTTGAGCGACTGGGTGCTGGTGAACCCGACCAGCGCCCGCAGCGTCCCCTGCGCGCCCGGTTCGATGCGGTACAGCATGACGTCGACGTCCTTAGTGGACTGGAAGCTCCGGTGGAAGTCGTACTCCGGCATCTTGCTGCGGCGAGCGTCGCTGACCGTCTCCGCCCAGGCCTCGTAGTCCTTCTGGTTCACCGCGGTGAAATAGGACTTCAGCACCGTGCGGACGGCGTCGTCCTGCGGGTGGTTCTCGGCGTCCGGGGTGGCCCCGACCTCGACCGCGCCGGACTTGTCGGCCGCACCGCCGCTGGTGGTGGCGGACGGAGCCATGGCTTCGCCGTCGGCCGCACGCGGGGAATCGGGGCGGCGGTACAGCTCGCGGGCGAGCAGACCCCCGGCGACGGTGATGGACAGCACCACCACGAGCACGGGGATCAACCACCGCTGACGGGAAGGCGGGGCCGGGTGAACGCTCACCCGGGTGAGGGTACCGCCCCCGCTCACCCGACCTGGTGCAGCCAGGTGACCGGGGCGCCGTCGCCCGCGTGCCGGTACGGCTCGAGCGCCTCGTCCCAGGCCGCGGCGAGGAGTTCGTCGAGCTTGTGCGCGAGGGTTTCGCCGCCGCGGGTCATGCTGACGAGCGCGCGCAGCTGGTCCTCGCCCACGACGATGTCGCCGTTGGCGCTGGTGCGGCCGTGCCAGAGCCCGAGTCCGGGCGCGAAGCAGAACCGCTCGCCGTCGACGCCCGCGCTGGGTTCCTCGGTGATTTCGAAGCGCACCATCGGCCACGCCTTGAGCGCGCCGGCGAGTTTGCCCGCGGTTCCTGCGGGCGCGCTCCAGCTGCATTCGGCCCGGAGCTGTCCCGGACTGGCCGGCTGGGCCGTCCACTTCAGCTCGACACGGGCAC
Source organism: Amycolatopsis sp. VC5-11 (assembly GCF_037034185.1). Lineage (NCBI taxonomy): Bacteria > Bacillati > Actinomycetota > Actinomycetes > Pseudonocardiales > Pseudonocardiaceae > Amycolatopsis > Amycolatopsis sp. VC5-11. The sequence goes on from NZ_JBAGKF010000037.1 coordinate 25,483, forward strand.
CAAGGGTGCCCGAAATCGCCCACTCGACGTGCGGACATACCGCAGACGGCGACGAGTGGACGTACACCACGCCTCGGGTGCTGCCACGGGTGCTCACTGCTGACCTCCGCTTGTTCGACGAGGGACGTCTTCCCCTACGACCTCTCGAACCCTGCGCAGGTTGCGTAGCCTCCACGGCAGTTCCCGACCTGTGTAGCACATTCTGCACCCCAACCGTGCCGTTTGGCCACATGAACACCACAAGTCGCAGCGGACGACCCATTGTGGTGAGCCACGCCGACGCGAGGGCGCGAAGCACGGTTCCGGCGGCCCGGCACGCTAGCGTGGTGCACCGGAAACGCTGCGGATTCGACAGGAGAATTTCGGTGCGACTGGTCCGTCTCGGGCAGCAGCCCTCGCGCGTCGCGGAAGACGTGCGGGCCGCACTGGCCTCCCTCGGCCGGGGGAGCACGGTGATCGGCGGCGTAGCGCTCGTCGGCGCCCGCCCGACCGGAGACCGTCCGGTCGAGGCGGTCGTGGTGCTGCCCGCGGGCGTGCTCGTCGTGATCGGCGTCGACCTGCCCGACCCGGCCCTGCGCCTCGAAGCCCCGCTGAGCGGCCCGTGGAAAGCGGACGGCTGGCCCCTGGTCCACGGCGACGACGTCAACCCCGCCACCGAAGCTCTCGACCTGTCCCAGGAATGCGAACGCCGCATCGCGGAACTAGGAGGAGGCCCAGTCGGCACGATCGTGGCGGTCGGCCCGTATGTGGAGACGGTCGACCAGCCCCCCGGCGACCTCGCGGGCCCGGTCCGCGTCCTGCACCCGACGCCGACAACCATGCTGGCAGCAACGGTCTCCCTCGCCACGGCCCGGCATCCGCGATCGGTGGACCAGGCCCGCGCGCTGATCGCGGCGCTGGCTCCGGACGCGCCGGAGCTTTCGGACGAGGTCCTGCGAGGGGAAGGGTTCGTCCGGTTCGCGGACGACGTTCCGGTTCCTCCTGGGCCCCGGTCTCCCGGGGGTTCGGCTGGTTCTGGTGCTGCGGCTGCCGGGGTGGCTGGCGCTGGTTCGGCTGGTTCTGCCGCTGCCGGAGTGGCTGGCGGTGCTTCGGCTGGTTCGGCTGCTGCCGCGAGCGCAGTCAACACTGGCCCGGCGAGCAATGGCACTGCCGCCGCGAACCCCGGTTCCGTGGTCGGAACGGGGGTCTCCGCTGGGACTGCGGCCGCAGGGGTCGGAGCTGCTGCGGCCACCGCGGCGACATCCGGCTCTGCTGGAGCCGCCGCCAAGCCCGATCCTGCTGGGGCCGTCGCCGGTTCCGGCTCGCCAGGCCCGGGAAACTCCGCTCGGGCCGATGCTGTCGGGTCCGGCGCAACCCCATCCAGTGCCGCGGGATCGAACACCGCCGCTCCCGGCACAACACCTTCCGGTGCCGCCGGATCGAACGCTCTCGCTCCCGGTACCGCTCCATCCACCGCGAAGGCCGTCCCCGGCGGCGCTGCGGGGCCGCAAACTCCAGCCGGTGCCGGTGATGTCCGAGGGCTTCCCGTCTTCCCCGGTGCCGCCACGCCGGGATCCGCTGGCACCGCGACGCCGACGGCTGCTGCTTCCCCCAGCACCCCTTCCGCCGCACCGAAGTCCGCCACTCCCCCGGTGCCGAGGCCGAAGATCATCGCGGTGCGGCCGCCTCGGCCGGAGATTCCGTCGATCGAACTGGAGTCGCTTTCCGAAGCGCCTACCGAGTCCGCGGACCCGCCCGAGGCTCCGACCGAGAAGATGCCGTCCCCGGCGAAGCCGCAGCCTGCCGGACGCCCGCGCGGAGCCGTTCCGCCAGCCGTGCCGAGCAGTCCGCCCCAACCCCCGCGACCGGCTCCGGCCGCAACGGCGTCCGCCAGCCCCGGTACCGGATCGAAGGCAGTCAGTCCCGGAACCGGAACAACCGCCGCGGCAGGACCTGCGCCTGGGGCAACCGGAGCGGGAGCAGGTGCGCCCTCCGCTGCCGGACCCGGGACCGGAACACGCGCGACCGCCACGCCAGGAACCGGCACCGGGACAGCCGCGGCAGGAGCTGCGGCAACCGCCATGGCCGGACCCGGCGCCGGGGCAAGCTCAGCCGCAACCGCCACGCCAGGAACCGGCACTGGGGCAACCGGAGCGGGAGCGGCGGCAACCCCCGTTGGAAACCGTGCCGGGGCGGCCGGGGCAGGAGCAGCGACAACCCCCGCGGGAACCGGGGCCGGGGCAGGAGCAGCGACATCCCCCGCGGGAACCGGTGCCGGAGCAGCCGGAGCCGGGCCGAATTCCCCGGCTGGGCCGAACTCCCCTGCCGGGCCTGGGAAACCGGGCTCCCGGACCGTCAAGTGGGTGCCGATCGCGGCGATCGTCTTGCTGGTCGCCCTGGTGGTATCGGCGATCGTCGTGGCGACCAGCGGCGGTGACGACACCGCCGCCGCGCCCGTCAGCAGTGCACCGCCGAGCAGTGTTCCGAGTCCGGTGCCTAGCAGTGTCCAGTCGAGCGCCCCGCCGGCCCCGACTCTCACCTTCGAACCCCGTGCGAGCAGCGCTGACCAGAAGTGCGCCTCGCACGCGTTCGGGGACGTCCAGGCGAGCCTCCAGCAAACCAGCTGCTCCGCGGTCCGCCGGGCGAGCTACACGGCACTCGTGGACGGGCGGCCGGCCGCGGTGACCGTCGCGGTGGTCGAGTTTTCCGATGCCGGGCAGGCCGATCATCTCAAGCAGATCGCCGACAACCCTGGCGGCGGCGGGATCCTGGACGTCGCCACGGAAACCGGCAAGTGGCCTTCGGGGCCGCCGCAGTTCGACGGTGCCGCCTACGCCAGCAAGATCGACGGGAAGGGCGTCCGGATCGTGCAGGCGGTCTGGCAGCCCGGACCGTCCACTCCGGACGATCCCGGTCTTGCCCGCGCGGCGAAAGGCGCGCTCGACTTGCAGCTGCCGTCCTGAGGGAACGCCTCAGCGGCCGACCGCGTTCAGTTCACCACTTCTGGCCCTGAGGGAGCGGCTCAGCAATCGCCCGCCGCCGCGGCACCCGGCGAACGACTCAGCAATCGACCGCCACGGCGGCACCGCGCGAACGACTCACCAACCGATCTCCGCCGCAGCACCGAGCTAACAGCTCACCAACCGACCGCCACCACAGCACCGAGCGAACAACTCACCAACCAACCGCCACCACACCACCGCGCGAACAACTCACCAACCAACCGCCACCACACCACCGAGCCAACAACTCACCAACCAACCGCCACCACACCACCGAGCCAACAGTTCACCAACCGCCCGCCACGGCAGCACCGCGCGAACAACTCACCAACCGCCCGCCACCACAGCACCGCGCGAACGGCTCACTGCCACCCGTTCTCCAGCAGGTCGAACGCCACGTCGACAACCCGCGGCGGGTCGTCCGAACGGTCGGCCAGCGAGGCCGTCTCCAGTGCGAAATGAGCCAGCACCGCGCACCGCGGGTCGTCCTCCGGTGCACCGGTTTCCGCGGCGATCACGCGGCTCAGCGTGTGCTCGTGTCCCATCCACATCTTGTGCCAGTACTCGGAAAGCGCGGGCGTCTCCCGCACCAGCCGCAGCAGTGGTTCGGCTTCCGCGCGGATGCCGGAGGTCGCCCGCACGTGGATGTGCGCGCGGAGCGCCTCCAGCACCGACGTGCCCTCCGGCCGGTCGCGCACAGCCGAGACCAGCGCCTCGTCCACCTCGGGCTCCCGGTCGAACACGAGAGCTTCCTTCGTCGGGAAGTGCTTCATCAGCGTGGTGGTGGACACGTCGGCGGCGTCGGCGATCTCACGCACGGTCACCTGGTCGTAGCCCCGCTCCAGGAACATCCGCAGGGCAGCGTCGGCCAGCGCCTGGCGGGTCGCCGCCTTTTTGCGTTCACGCCGGCCGGGAACGGGGGCACTGGTCATGCCCCGACGCTACCGGACCGCACCGACATTCAGAGCCCGTAAGCCTCCAGCAGCCGCAGCCACACCTCGCTGATCGTCGGGAACGCGGGGACCGCGTGCCACAACCGGTCCAGCGGCACCTCGCCGACGACCGCGATGGTCGCCGAGTGCAGCAGTTCCGCCACGTCCTGCCCGACGAACGTGACACCCAGCACGACACCGCGTTCGGTGTCGACGACCATGCGCGCTTTGCCCTGGTACCCGTCGGCGTGCAAGGACGAACCGGCGACCGCGATGTCGATGTCCACCACTCGGTCGGCAGATCCGTCGCGCGCCTCGGTCAGGCCGACTGACGTCACTTCCGGGTCGGTGAACACCACTTGCGGCACCGCGTGATGATCGGCGGTCGCGCTGTAGCGGCTCCACGGTTCGGTCGAGATCTCCTCGCCGCGGGCGCGGGCGGCGACCGAGTCCCCGACGACGCGAGCGGCGTATTTTCCCTGGTGGGTCAGCAAAGCGCGGCCGGTGACGTCGCCCGCGCCGTACAGCCAGCCACCCTCCACAGCGGACGCTCGGCCGCTTTCGTCCACCTGGAGCGGGCCGTCGGTGGGCAGACCGAGGACGTCCAGCCCGATTGTGCTGGTCGCGGGCGCGCGGCCGGTGGCGACCAGGAGTTCGTCCACGACGATCTCCCCGCCGTCGGAGAGCTTCAGCCGGGTTCCACCGTCCACACTGGACACTTCGCTCAGGCCCGAATTCGCGTGCACGCGGACGCCCGCCTCGCGCAATCCGTCCAGGACCAGGTCTCCGGCGAACTCCGGCAGCCGGGGCAGCGGGCGCTCGCCGGTGATCACGAGGTCGACCTGCGCGCCGAGCCGGGCCCACGCCTGCGCCATCTCGACGCCGACCACGCCGCCGCCGAGCACGCCGAGCCGTCCGGGCACCTCGGTCGCCGACGTCGCTTCCCGCGAACCCCACGGCTTGATGGTGTCCAGACCCGGAATCCGCGGCGTGCGCGGGACGCTGCCGGTGCACACGATCACCGCGTGCCGGGCGGCGAAAACACGGCCGTCGTCAAGCGTGACCTCGCGTTCGCCGCTGATCCGGCCGTACCCGCGCACCGGTTCGATACCCGCGCCGCGCGCCCATTCGACCTGGCCGGAGTCGTCGCCCTTGCCGGTGAACCAGTCGCGGCGGGCGAGCACCTTGCCCGCGTCGAGCGCGTCGCCGATCGGCACCCCGGGCATCCGCTTGGCCGCGGCGAGCAGGTTTCCCGGGCGCAGCAACGCCTTGCTCGGGATGCACGCCCAGTACGAACACTCCCCGCCGAACCGTTCGTGTTCGACCAGGGCCACCTTCAGCCCGCCCTTGGCGGCCCGTTCGGCGGCCACTTCCCCGACCGGACCCGCCCCGATGACCACCACGTCGAAAGTCTCTGCTGCCATTGCCCCAGCGCACACCACCGCGCAGGTTCGCGCAAGCCTGCCGGTATTCTCGTACGAGAGCTGCAAGAAACCGGCGGCACCGCGAAATCCGGGTCGTCGCCGTGCCGGTTGCACGCACGACCACGATCGAGCACGGGAGGCTCCCATGGCGAGGAACACTGCTGTCCGCACTCAGGACGACCTGACCGGAGGACGCGCGGCCGAGACCGTCGCGTTCGCGCTGGACGGCATCGAGTACGACATCGACCTCGGCGCCCGCAACGCGGCCGCGCTCCGGCGGTTGCTGGAGCGGTACGCCAAGGCAGGCCGCCGGACGGGCGGGCGGAAGCTGCGTCCGCGGCTCGTCGCCGGGGCGAAGAAGGCCGAGGCGAAGCCGGCAGCGGAGAAGGCCGCCGCGGCGGGCAAGGGCGGGAAAGCCGTTGCTGGCAAGAAGACCGCTGCCGCCGCTACCGCGAAGACCGCGGCGAAGACTGCCCGAACGGGTGGCGCGACCGGGACTGCGCGCAAGACCGCCGCGACCAAGCCGACGAAGACCACCGCGAAGTCGACGAGCGCCGCGGCGACCAAGTCCGCGCCCAAGTCGGCGAAGACCGCCGCGGTCAAGGCTCCCGCCGCGACGACGGCGAAGACCGCGACGGCCAAGGCATCTGTCAAGACTTCGGCTGCCAAGGCACCCGCAGCTGCGAAGACCGCGACCGCCAAAGCACCGGCACCCGCGAAGACCGCCACCGCCAAGGTCTCCGCACCCGCGAAGACCGCCCCGGCGAAGACCGCCGCTCCGGCAACGGCCAAGCCGCGCCGCCGTGCGGCCAGCGCGGTGCCGCAGGTGCTGTTCTCCTCCTCTGCAACCTGATCCGTCCGTGAGGGGAACCCTCAGGGAATCAGATTCCCTCAGGGTTCCCCTCACGCACTTTCAGCCAGGGCAAGGCGATTACGAACGCTGGCGTCCCTCGGCGTGCCAGTCCGGGTATTCGTAGCGGCTCCACAGCAATGCCCGCTGCCGCTCCAACTCACCCGCCGTCGGTTCGCGCGGCGGGAGCGGGCCAAGCAGTCCCGCCGCGGCCGCGCGGACGGTGTCTTCCACTTCCGCCAGCGGCAGCCGCACCCCGTGGTCGAGCAGCGACGCGACCTTGCTCCTGTGCGAATCCAGCGGCTTCGGGTCCGGCGGCGGGCCGGTCAGGTAAGCGCCGACACGGGCGGCGTCGGTGTCGACCAGCAGCGTCGAATGCGCCAGCAGCACGTCTTTGGTCCGGAACACCGCGAACCCGCACAGTTTCGCGTCGCCGACGAAGATCCCGCGGTCGCCGATCCTGGCCGGCAGACCGAGTTTCTCCACCGCGGCAGACATCACCAAGCCGAGCATTTCCAGCGGACGCGGCGCGGGGCCGGGCAGCACGAGCGTCACGTTGAGATTGCCCGGGTCGTGGAACACCGTGCCGCCGCCGCTGGCCCGCCGCAGCACGGGAACGCCGTCCCGGGCGCATTCGTCCACGCGGACTTCGCGGGCGATTCGCTGGCCGCGGCCGACGACGACGCACACCGGGTTGCGCCACAGCCACACGACCGGCGCGGTCGGCCCCTCGCGCAGCAGCGCCTCGTCGAACGCCAGGTTGAGCACTGGGTCGGTGAATTCGGCTCGGACTTCCGACCCGCTCGGCATAGCGTTCCTCCACGATCTGCTGGACCCCGGGATCGTAGAACAGGCTCAGGAAGCGGCCGGTCCGAGCAGGTCCCAACGGTTGCCCGCGACGTCGCGGAACACGACGACCTGGCCGTACGGCTCGGTCCGCGGTTCGCCGAGAAACTCGACCCCGGCGTCCCGCATCCGCGCATAACTGGCCGCGAAGTCGTCTACCCGCAGGAAAAACCCGACGCGACCGGCGTGCTGGTCGCCGACCGCGCGGGACTGCCGGTCGCCGTCGGCCTGAGCGAGCAGGATGCCGGTTTCGCCGCCGGGCGGGCGGACGACCACCCACCGCTTGGGGCGGCCGTCGTTGGTGAGCGACGGCGAGTCCTCGACCAGGTCGAAGCCGAGCGCGCGGGTGAAGAAGGCGATCGCCTCGTCGTAGTCGTCGACGATGATCGCGGTCAGGTGCAGGAAGGCCATGCCGCTAAGGCTGCCAGTGCGGCACCCCGAGCAGGATCATCCGGAGCCGTTTTTCCGCCGCGGCCAACGTGCGCTCGTCCGCGGCGGTGTCGCCGGGACGGATTTCCAGCAGCTCGGCGACCGTGCCGAGCATCGCGGTGACGATGAGGTCGGCGAGCAGGTGCAGGTCCTCGGTGGGCCAGGTGCGCAGCGGATCGAAGCGCGCCAGGTCCAGGGCGAGGTCGCTGGAGAACATCCGCATCTCGACCGCGATCGCCCGGGACACCGCGCCGGCGCCGGCGTAACGCTCGCGCGTGACGAACCGGAAGTGGTCCTCGTGCTCGCGGACGTGCCGGTGCAGCGTGTGCACCGAAGCCCGGATCATCCCGCCGTAGCCGCTCTGCTCGGTGCGCGCGCCGCGGAGCAGGCCGCGCAGCGTGCGCGTGGTCTCCTCGACCAGCGCGACGCCCAACTCCTCCATCGACGAGAAATGCCGGTAGAACGCCGTCGGCACGATGCCCGCGCCCTTCGCGACCTCGCGCAGCGAAAGGCTGGCGAAACTCCGGTCGGCGAGCAGGTCGAGCGCCGCGTCGAGCAGCGCCTGACGGGTGCGCTGTTTGCGCTCCTGCCGGCTCACCGGGCCGGCCGGCTCCTCGGCTGCGGACACGTCGAGCAGCGTACTGGCGATCGCCGCATGGCCCACGTCACATCACCTCGCTTCCGCGTTGACAGGCCCCGGGGCCTTGCCCCCACACTAGTCAGTGTACGACTGTGCACTCAACTTCTGGAGGGGTGATGACCGCACTGCTCCCGCGCCGCGTGCGCGGACTCGTCTCGCTCGCCGAGGCGCTGCTCACCCCGCACGGCGCGGACCGGTACCTCGAACTGGTCGACCCGATGCTGGTGCGGCGCGAGATCCGCGGCCGCGTCACCGCCGTGCGGCATCAGACGCCGGACACCGTCACCTTCACGGTGCGCCCGAGCCGGGCGTGGCAGGGCTTCCGCGCCGGCCAGTACGTGCGGATGCAGGTGGAGATCGACGGCGTGCGCCGGACCCGCTGCTACTCGCCGTGCGGCGCGCAGGGCACGGGCGACCTGGAGTTCACCGTGAAAGCCGACCCGAAGGGCCTGGTGTCGCGGCATCTGCAGGACACCGCCGTCGGCGCGGTGGTCGGCCTTTCTCCGGCGGACGGCGAGTTCACTCTGCCGTCGCCGCGGCCGGACCGGATCGTGCTGATGAGCGGCGGCAGCGGGATCACGCCGGTGCTCGCGATGGCCCGGACGCTCGTCGCCGAGGGACACCCCGGCGAGATCGTGTTCCTGCACTACTCGAACACCCCCGCGGACGCGCTCTACCGGGCGGAACTGGCCGAACTCGCCGCCCGGCACCCGGCGTTCCGCGTGGTCCACGCGCACACCCACGCCCGCAGCGGCGGCGCCCTGCACGGCCTGTTCTCCGTCAAGCACCTGGAGAAGGCCGCGCCGTGGTTCCGCGAGGCCGAGACGTTCCTCTGCGGCCCGGCTCCGCTGATGGCCGCCGCGCGCGAACTCTTCGAAAACGAAGGGTTGAGTGCACGACTGCACACCGAAGAGTTCACGGCAGCGCCGTTGACCTTCGCCGCGGAGGCCGCCGAAGGCCGGGTGCGCTTCGCCCGCAGCGGCCGGGAGTGCGACAACTCCGGCAAGCCGCTGCTCGAACAGGCCGAGGACGCGGGCCTGACGCCGGAGCACGGGTGCCGGATGGGCATCTGCTTCTCCTGCACGCAGCTCAAAACCGCCGGCCGCGTCCGCAACGCCCGCACCGGCGAGGTCTCCGGCGAGGAAAACGAAGAAATCCAGCTCTGCGTCAGCGTCCCCGTCGGGGACGTCGAAATCGACGCCTGACCACCGGAGGAAGCATCATGACCGGTCTGCAGGACCGCCTGACCCCCGAACAGGTCGAGGAATTCGGCCGGGAGCTCGACGCGCTGCGCCAGCGGATCGTCGACGACCTCGGCGAGGAAGACCTCGAGTACATCCGCAAGATCATCAAAACCCAGCGCGCGCTGGAGGTGACCGGCCGCGGCCTGTTGTTCGCCGGTTTCCTGCCGCCCGCGTGGCTGGCCGGCGTCGCGGCGCTGTCCGCGGCGAAGATCCTGGACAACATGGAGATCGGCCACAACGTGATGCACGGCCAGTACGACTGGACGCGCATCCCGGAGCTGAGCTCGCAGCGCTTCGAATGGGACACCGTCGCGCCGGCGGAGAACTGGCGGCATTCGCACAACTACATCCACCACACGTACACGAACATCGTCGACAAGGACCGCGACGTCGGCTACGGAATCCTCCGGATGGACCCGGCGCAGAAGTGGCATCCGTACTACCTGGGCAACCCGGTGTACGCGACGCTGCTCGCGCTGCTGTTCCAGTGGGGCGTGATGCTGCACGACCTGGAGGTCGAGCGGGTCGTGAAGGGCGAGCGGACGTGGGCGGAGAACGTGCCGGTGCTGCGCCGGATCGTCCGCAAGGCCTCGCGCCAGATCGGCAAGGACTACGTCCTGTTCCCGCTGCTCACCGGACCGCTGGCGCCGCTGACGCTGCTGGGCAACGCGAGCGCCAACCTGGTCCGCAACCTGTGGGCGTTCTCGATCATCTTCTGCGGCCACTTCCCGGCGGACGTCGAGAGCTTCACCGAGGAGGAAACGGAGAACGAATCGCGCGGCCAGTGGTACCTGCGCCAGATCCTGGGCTCCGCGAACATCACCGGCGGCCCGCTGTTCCACATCCTGTCGGGGAACCTGTCGCACCAGATCGAACACCACCTGTTCCCGGACCTGCCCGCCCGCCGCTACCCGCAGATCGCGGGCGAGGTGCGGGAAATCTGCGAACGCTACGGCCTGCCCTACAACACCGGCCCCCTGCGCAAGCAGCTGTGGTCGGTAGCGAAGAAGATCGCGCGGCTGGCCCTCCCCGGAAAACCGGCGGCGCCCGCTACCGTGGACCCGGAACGGCAACTCCGAGCAGCCTGAGGAAGCCCATGGTCGGCCCATTCGAAAGTGGCAAGGACACCGTGCAGGAGCTGACGGAGTCCGCAGCCACCCACATCGGCAACATCGCCACGATCATCACGGGAGCAGTCCGCGACATAGCCCGCGAAACCGGCGACTGGTTCACGGACATGATCGAAATGCGCGAAGCAGCCCAACGCGCAAAAGAAGACGACCCCCGCCTGAACCAGCCCCCCAACACAGACTGACGCCAGAAGTACGTGAGGGGAACCCCGAGGAACTCTGATTCCCTCAGGGTTCCCCTCACGCCCCGCTCGCCCCGCGCTCGCCGAGATGC
>NZ_JBAGKF010000038.1:0-34473 GCF_037034185.1 Amycolatopsis sp. VC5-11
CTAGCCGGGTGCCGGTAGTTGGCGGAGATTCAGTGGGTTGAAGCTGGTCAGGGGGCATTTGCCATTTAAGGGCGAAAGTTGATCTGGGGTGACTGGCCGTTCAGCGGCGACCGGCTGTTGCCGCTGAACGGCGAACGACCGCGGTGGCAGTTGGTGTCACCGGCTGGCGAGGTCCGGGGCTGTGGGCGTCTGCCGCTTAACGGCAACGATGGTTTCGACGGTTGATTGGCTGCGTCGGGATGCTGGTTCGCCGTTGAGTGGCGAATCTTGTGACGAGCCGTCGTGGCGGTGGCGGACAGCGTGGGGGTTGCCGTTCAGCGGCGAGAGAGCGGAGCAGTTGCCGTTATTCGGCGACGCGGGCGATGAGTTCCGGCAGGCGTCCGGTGGCTGCAGCCAGGGCGAGGTGGTCGCCGTAGTCGCGGGATTCGACGATCTGGCCGTCTCGGATGCGCATGACGAAGATGTTGTTCACCTGGAACGGAGTCCTGGAGCTGGTTTCGCCTACGTAGGTCGATTCGCCGATGACGACTTCGGGGTCGGTGCTCAGGTGGAGCACCAGGTCGGTCACCTCGATGCGGAAGGCTGCTGCGGCACCGGCGGCGAAGTGGGTTCGCAGGTCGTCTCGGGTGCGGAGGATGGGGGCACCGGGCAGGAACGGGTGGCGGACATCGGTTTTTGCCGCATAGAGGTCGGGGAGTTCGGACCAGCGTCCGTCGGCGACGCCGAAGACGACTCGTTGGAATACGCCTTCGCGGCTGTTCGGGGAGAAGAGTTCAGTCGGGCGCGGAGCGATGGGGCGTGGTTCGTAAGCGGGCGCTTGGGCGTATGCCGCGTCTAGGCCGGCGGTCGCGTTTTGGATCACGGCTAGGCGCAGGTAGTCGTGATAGTCGCGGGTGTGCGTAAGGAGTCCGTCGCGGGCGCGGAGGACTTGGATGTTGGCGGTCTCGGTGGTCCGGCCGGTTTTTCGCGATTCGGCGGTGTACTGGTATTCGGCCACGATGACGTCGGGGGCGGTGGTGTCGTGGATGGTCACGTCGTGGCGTTTGAGGCGAAGGGTTTGGCCCAGGCCGCTGACGAAACGGTCGTGCACTGCGGCGCGGCCTTCCAAGCGTCCGGGCCTGGGGACTGCGGTGGGGTGTTCCACGACGGTGTCTTCGGAGTAGAGGCGTGCGAGGTCGGCGAAGCGGCCGTCGGTGATTCCGGTGGAGAGCTGGTCGAACAGGTCGCGTGCAGTCGGCATGAGGGTCTCCGCGGGGTCGGTTAACCGGAGTCTGTAGTCCGTTACGATACGGACTACAGACTCCGGTTGTCTACCGGCCGGGAGTTGCCGATTAGTGGCGACTGAGGCGGTGCAGCAGTTCTTGAGCGGCGGGGCTGTCGCAGGCTTCTGCCCAGCCTTCGGGAGTGCTGTCCCAGAGAGCGTCGCGGGCGGTGAGGTCGGCGCCGGCGTTTACGAGGAGTTCGATGACGTCCAGTCGGTTGCTTTGGGCGGCCAGGTGCAGCGCCGTGACGCCGACTCCGTGGCGTGGGCCGCCGAAGGTGCCGACGTGGTTGACGTTTGCGCCCAGTGACAGCAGGGTTTCTGTTGCCGCTGAGTGGCCACACGTCGCTGCCCAGGTGAGGGCGGTGCCGCGGTAGACGTCGGCGTCCAGGTTCGCGCCGCGTGACGCCAGGGTGCGGAGTGCGGTTGTTTGGTTGTTGCGGGCGGCCCAGGCTAGGGATTCGTCGAGGATCTCGGTCGGGTCGTTTGTCGGCTGCCAGAAGGGAAAACCGCTGTGCGGACGGTAGAACTCACGGTGTGCGCCGGCTGCTGGAGAAAGAGTCCCCTTTGGACTGACGAGTTCATCCAGTAGTGCGTCGTCGCCGAGACCGGCTGCGACGCGCAGGTTGCGAGGGGACCGTTCGTGCGTTGCCAGTTTTTCGGCAACAGCGCGATTTCCCCAAAATAGAGCCACAATGAGCGGGGTTCCGCCGTCGCCGCGGCCGGAGACGGCCAAGGGTGCGCCGGCGTTGATCAAGAGGTCGGCGATCAGTGGTAAATTGCTGTAGGCGGCTTGGTGCAAGGCAGTCCAACCGTGTGCGTTGGCTCGTGCGGGATCGGCACCGTGGGCGAGCAGGACGCGGACGAGGCGTTCGTCATGGGTCGCGGAGGCCATGCCGAGCAGATCGTTCCCGTTGGTGCCGCGTGCGTGGGCAAGGTGCGGGGCTTCGGTGAGCAGTGCGGTCAGGCCGTCCAAGTCTCGGGCTTCTACCAGCTGATACGCCCGGGCGAACGGTTCGCCGTTTTTCGGCAAATTCTCGACGTGGGTCTTCAGCGCCCGCCATGTCGGGAAGCCGTGCTCGCGGGCGATGACGGTTCGCGCGCCGGTGCGGGTCAGCGGCTGTTCGTGCCGTTCGAAGGCGGCGCGGGCGTCGGGAGTGCCGTCTTCGGCTGAGGCGAGGAGGCCGACGGCGCGGCCGCGGTAGTACTCGACGTCCTGGTGGTAGGCGTGCTGGACGTCCGGTCCGTGCTCGGCGATTCGGCGGACGTACGCCTGAAGCTGTGGCCAGCTGGGGAATCCGTAGCGGCGGGCGAGCCGGAACTGCGCTTCCGACAGTGCGACCGCATCCGCGCGGGCGAGTTCCTTCGCCTGCTTGCGCAGCTGACCGAGGTCGGGGTTGGCGGGCAAGGCCGTCATCAGGGAGTCCTTCCTTCCCTTGTGCGCCCCGTGGTCCGCCGGCACCGGGCAGGGAAGAAGGAGAAGCTCGGCAACTCGTAGTACGGGGGTGGGCTCAGCCCTTTCCGCGGACAGGACGCGGCCCCTGCCGCGCGAGGACAACTGTAACTCAAAAGGGTCAACGTCCGCCGGTGATGACGCTGACTGCGATGCCGAGCGTGGCCGTGTTGTACATGAATGACAGGACGCTGTGGGCGAGGACGAGGGAACGGATCGACGTCGTCCTCGTTTCGACGTCCGAGACGGCGAAGCTCGTTCCGATGGTGAACGCGAAATAGGTGAAATCGGCGAGCGTGGGACGTTCCGTTTCAGGGAAGCGGAAGTGCTGCGTCGGGAGGCTGTCGTAGTACTTCTGGGCGTAGCGTTCCGCGTAACCGAAGTGCAGGATCGCCCAGGCCAGCAGGACTGCGGGGACACCGACGATTCTCGCCACGACCGGGTCGATGCCCGCTGTTTCCGGCAAGACGATCGAAAGTCCGGCGGTGACGCCGACCAGGCTGGTTAACAGGGTGAACAGGAGTCCCAGTCGACGGCCAAGAACGCCTTTGAGCCACCGGGCGTCGGTGTGGTCTTTTTTCCGGCTGCGGGACACGCGCGCGATCCGGATGCCGAGGTAGATCAGCGCGAGCAGATCCCAGGAGAGAAGGGCGAGGACGTTGTCGTCCTGGATGAAGGTGACGATCCCCAGCGCCAGCAGGACCAGTTCGACCGTCCGGGACGCGGCGATGGCGAGCTTCGTGAACACCGGCGGCTCCCGGGGCGAACGCGGGCGAGTCGTCTCGCGAAGATAACAGCGGGTGGTGGCCGCTGAACGGCGAAACGGTCCCGCCGGGGTCGCCCGTTCAGGGGAAGTGTTCGCCGGGAGCACTGCGGCGGGCGCGGAAGCGGGAGAATGTCGGTGATGAACGGAAAAGTGCCCGTATGCAGGGGATGAACGGATTCGCCGTTTAGTGGCGAATCCGTGGTGAGCAGGGGATTCGGCGTCCGAGGGGCGGCTTCGGCGAGTGCGGGGCCGAACCGGTAGCCGGGTTCGGCGGAGATCTCGTGAGTAAGCCGAGTGGGGCTTTCGCGGGAAGCGCCGAAAGCCCCACCGGGGAATCAGGGAACCAGGTCGGCGAGGCGACACCAGCCGTCCACTGGGATCTCCGGTCCGTCGCCGAGAACTTGGACGCAGACGTGGTCCGCGCCGGCGTCGAGGTGTGCGCGGATTCGGTCGGCGACTTCCTGCTCGCTGCGGTAGGCCACGATCGCGTCGACCAGGCGGTCGCTGCCGCCGCCGGCTAGGTCTTCCTCGGTGTAGCCGAGGCGGCGCAGATTCGCTCTTTGGTGTGGGGCGAGCCGCACGTAGCCGGCGACGTGTTCGCGGGCGATTCGCCGCGCCCGCAACGGGTCCGGGTCGAGGACGACGGCTTGTTCGGCGGCGAGGTACGCGTCGGGTCCCATCGTTTCCCTGGCGAATGCGGTGTGCTCTGGAGGTACGAAGTACGTGTGTGCGCCGTCGGCCTGGGTCGCCGCGAGTTTCAGCATTTTCGGGCCGAGGGCGGCTAGAAGCCGACGTGGCCGGGCGTTGGAAGCAAAGTCCAGGTCGGCTGCGTCCATGGCGTCGAGGTAGTCCTGCATCGCGCTGCCTCCGCCGCCGGGCCGATGTCCGCCCAAGCCCAGCGTGAACCGTCCTGGGTGCGCCTCGGCCAGCGTCCGTCCAGCAGCTTCGGCGGACGCTGCTGACCGTTCGGAGAAGCGTGCGATCCCCGTCGCCACAGTCAACGTCGTGGTCGCCTCGAGCAGTAGCGCGGCCTGCGTGAGCGCCTCTCGGCCGCGGTATTCGCCGAACCACAGGGCAGTGAAACCCAGCGATTCGACCTCGCGGGCGGCCGTGCGTAATTCGCCGACTTCCTTGCCGTCAAAGGCAAACGTCCAGATCCCGACGGTCATCGGGTCCCGCCTTCCGCGGCGGCGGGAAGCTTCGCGAACAGATCCACATCAGACTCCAAGAAGGTCCTGGCCGCGGAAGCGCGGCGTGATCCCGGCGCAGCCAAGGCTGATACGTCCACTGAGGACGCACCGCAGAACCAGAGGCTGCCTCCGGTTAATGTACGGAGGAGGCCTCCGATTTGTCACGGGATAAACTCGGACCCGAGATGACCGACGTCAAGCCGATGCGCGCGGACGCCCGCCGCAACTACGACCGCCTGCTGGCCGAAGCGAGGCGCGCCTTCGCCGAACGCGGCGTCGACGCCTCGCTCGAAGACGTCGCCCGCAGCGCCGGCGTCGGGATCGGCACCCTCTACCGCCACTTCCCGACCAGGGAAGACCTGATCGAGACGCTGCTGCGGGACCGGTTCGACACCCAGGCGGAAAAGGCGCGTGAGCTGCTGCTCGCCGACGATCCGCTCGACGGGCTGTACACCTGGCTGATCGGCTTCGGCGAAACGTCCGCCGTTTACCGCGGGCTTACCGAAATGCTGGCCCACGCGTTCGACGATCCGAAGTCGCGGCTGCACGCCTCCTGCGAAGCGATGCGGGAAGCCGCGTCTCACCTAGTGGACAGGGCGCAAGCGGCCGGCGTTTTCCGCGCCGACGTGACGGTCCGGGAGCTGCTTTTGTTGCTGCACGGCGCTTCCTGGGCCGGATCCCACCTTCCGGGAGAAGGCGGTACAGAGCGCCTGATGGGGCTTGTCTTCACCGGATTACGAACAAGTGAACAGCGGGGGCAGCGGGCTGTCAGTGCCCCGCGTTAAACTCCCGCCAGTCCGGGCACAACGACGTGCGCCGCGAGAGAGCGTCCTCGATTTCGTGACCAGATAGTGGGAGCCGCATCGTGACCAAGCCCAGCAAACCCGTAGTCCTCATCGCGGAGAAGCTCGCGCCCTCCGTGCTGAGTGTGTTCGGTGACGAGGTAGAGGTCCGGCACGTGGACGGCACCGACCGTCCCGCTCTGCTCGAGGCGGTGAAGAGCGCCGACGCGCTTTTGGTCCGATCCGCCACCAAGGTCGACGCCGAGGTGCTCGGGGCGACCACTCAGCTGAAGGTCGTCGCCCGCGCGGGCGTCGGCCTGGACAACGTCGAGGTCCCGGCTGCCACCGAGCGCGGCGTGCTCGTGGTGAACGCGCCCACGTCGAACATCGTCTCCGCCGCCGAGCACGCGGTCGCGCTGCTGCTCGCGGTCGCCCGTCGCGTTCCCGCCGCCGACCAGAGCCTGCGCGGCGGCGAGTGGAAGCGCAGCTCGTTCTCCGGCGTCGAGATCAACGGCAAGACGGTCGGCGTCGTCGGGCTCGGCAAGATCGGTCAGCTGTTCGCGCAGCGGCTCGCGGCGTTCGGCGCGAAGCTCATCGCATACGACCCCTACGTCTCGGCCGCGCGCGCCGGCCAGCTGGGCATCGAGCTGGTCACCCTCGACGAGCTGCTGGAACGCGCGGACGCGATCTCCATCCACCTGCCGAAGACGCCGGAGACCAAGGGCCTCATCGACGCCGAGGCGCTCAAGAAGACCAAGCCAGGCGTGATCATCGTCAACGCCGCCCGCGGCGGTCTGATCGTCGAGGAAGCGCTGGCCGACGCGGTGCGCAGCGGCCACGTGGGCGGCGCGGGCATCGACGTGTTCGTCACCGAGCCGACCACTGAGAGCCCGCTGTTCAACCTGCCGAACGTCGTCGTCACGCCGCACCTCGGCGCGTCCACCGCCGAGGCGCAGGACCGCGCGGGCACGGACGTGGCGCGTTCGGTGCTGCTGGCGCTGCGCGGCGACTTCGTGCCGGACGCGGTGAACGTGTCCGGCGGGGGCGCGGTCGGCGAGCACGTGCGGCCGTACCTGTCGCTCACCCAGAAGCTCGGCCAGGTGTTGACCGCGCTGAACCCGAAGGCTCCGACGTCGCTGACCGTCGAGGTCAAGGGCGAGATCTCCAGCGAAGACACCGCGGTGCTGCAGCTGGCGGCGCTGCGCGGGCTGTTCGCGGGCGTGGTCGAGGACCAGGTCACCTTCGTCAACGCGCCGCGGCTGGCCGAGGAGCTCGGCGTGCAGGCGGAGCTGGTTTCCGAGTCGGAGAGCCCGAAGTTCCGCAGCCTGGTCACGCTCCGCGCGGTGCACGGCGACGGCGGGACGCTCACCGTGTCCGGTTCGGTCACCGGCAAGGACGAGGTCGAGAAGATCGTCGAGGTCAAGGGCAGGCACTTCGACCTCCGCGCCGAGGGCGACGTGCTCGTGATCGAGTACCCGGACCGCCCGGGCGTCATGGGCCGCGTCGGCACGCTGCTCGGCGAGGCCGGCATCAACATCGAGGCCGCGCAGATCAGCCAGAGCACGGACGGTTCCGACTCGATCATGCTGCTGCGCGTCGACCGGCACGTGGACGCTAACGTCCTCGAGCCGATCGGAGCCACCGTCGGCGCGCACACCATCCGCGCCGTCGACTTCAGCTAGTCCCGATTTCGCCGAACGGCCCCTTTCCCGGACTCCCGGGGAAGGGGCCGTTCTGTCGTTCGCCCACACCGGCAACATTCGGGTAACGGAGCTTTTTCCGCACGAAAGTAGGGGTTTCGGACAGTTAGGTTCTTGCCGCGAGGCTGAACCACGCGCCGTGAGAGCACGGTGCGGCGCCGGTGCTCACCGTCGGGGGTGCGAATGGGGAGCGCGGGCAGGTTCGTGATCCGGGCCTCGAGAAGGGGTTACTCATGAGCAGAACCCGGTTGCCCGGGTGGGCTGCCCGCTCGGTGGTCGTGGGTTCCGCGGTGGTGCTGGCGGCGGCTGTCGCCGTGCCCGCGGCGTCCGCGCAGGGCGCGCCGCTTGCCGAGCCGGTCGCTCCGGTGAAGGTCGACGCGAGCAAGGTCCAGGGCAAGCTTTCGCCCCGGCTGAGCGCGGCCCAGGGGCAGATCACCGCGTTCGTCGAGCTGGCCAAAAAGCCCGCGGTGGACGCGTTCAAGGAGGAGCAGGGCAAGGGCAAGGAGAAGGCC
Organism: Amycolatopsis sp. VC5-11; assembly: GCF_037034185.1. Classification (NCBI taxonomy): domain Bacteria; kingdom Bacillati; phylum Actinomycetota; class Actinomycetes; order Pseudonocardiales; family Pseudonocardiaceae; genus Amycolatopsis; species Amycolatopsis sp. VC5-11. Next base: position 7,665 of record NZ_JBAGKF010000038.1, read on the forward strand.
AAGCAGGCAGCGAAGGCGGCCAAGGCCGACGTCGCCGCGGCGGTCAGCTCCGTCGTCGGGCAGCTGCGGTCCGCGGACGCGGGCACGAAGCTGGTCACCCAGACGGCCAACGCGGTGCCCGGCGCCGTCGTCACCGCGGACGCGGCCAAGATCCGCCAGCTCGCGGAACGGCCGGACGTCGTCTCGGTGCGCACGGTCGTGCCGAAGAACCGCACCAACGCCAGCGCCGAACAGCTCACCAACACGCTTGCCAGCTGGCAGAAAACCGGCAAGTTCGGCGACAACATCCGCGTCGGCGTGATCGACGACGGCATCGACTACACCCACGCCGACTTCGGCGGGCCGGGCACGCCCGAGGCGTACAAGGCGGTCGACCGCGCCAAGCCGTCGCCGCTGTTCCCGAGCGCCAAGGTGGTCGGCGGCACCGACCTCGTCGGCGACGACTACGACTCGGCGGGCAAGACCGGTTCGCCGACGCCGGTGCCGGACCCCAACCCGATCGCGTGCGGCGAGCACGGCACGCACGTCGCGGGCACGATCGGCGGCTTCGGCGTGAACGCCGACGGCAGCACGTTCACCGGCGACTACAAGAAGCTGAACAAGAAGACGCTCGACGCCATGCGGATCGGGCCGGGCACCGCGCCGAAGGCTTTGCTGTACGCGATCAAGGTGTTCGGCTGCAAGGGTTCCACGAACGTCACGTCGCAGGCGCTGGACTGGGCGCTCGACCCGGACGGCGACGGCGACTTCACCGATCACCTCGACGTCGTGAACCTGTCGCTGGGCAGCGACTTCGGCGCTCCGGACGACCCGGACTCGCTGTTCGTGCGCAAACTCGCGCAGAACAACGTACTGCCGGTGATCTCGGCGGGCAACGGCGGCGACATCAACGACATCGCCGGTTCGCCGGGCAACACCCCGGAAGCGCTCACCGTGGCCAGCAGCCGCGACGCGGGCGAGCTGCGGGACGCGATCGAGGTCAAGGCCCCGACCGCCGGTCAGCAGCCTGGCCAGTACAGCCAGGAGTACACCGGCTACGACACCCTCGACCTCACCGCTCCGGTGGTGCCGATCTCGGCGAGCAACAACGCCGGTTGCGCCGCCTATGCGGCTGAGGACAAGGCAAAGGTCGCGGGCAAGATCGCGTGGCTGGAGTGGGACGACAACGACGCCACCCGTCCGTGCGGTTCCGCGGCGCGGGCTAACAACGCGCAGGCCGCGGGTGCCAAGGGCGTGCTGCTTTCGTCCACTGTGGAGCATTTCGGCGCGGGCATCGCTGGCAACGCGGCCGTTCCGATGTTCCAGCTCACCGGCAAGGCCACCCAGGCCGTGCGGGCGGGCCTGAGCGCGGGCACGCTGACCGTGCGGCTGTACGGAGCCGGCCGGACCACGCTGCAGACCTATGACCAGTCCATCGTGGACACTCCCAGCTCGTTCACCTCGCGCGGCGGACGCGGTCCGTCGGTGAAGCCGGACGTCGCCGCGCCTGGCGACACGATCACGTCGGCGTTCCGCGGCAGCGGCAACGAGCGGCTGGTCATCTCGGGCACGTCGATGGCCGCGCCGCACACGTCGGGCATCACGGCGCTGGTCCGCCAGGCGCACCCGGACTGGAGCGTCGAAGAGGTCAAGGCCGACGTCGTGGGCACCGCGGTGCACGACATCACCGACGGGGCCGGGCATACCTACGGCCCGCAGCGGGTCGGGGCCGGCCGGATCGACGCGAAAGCCGCGCTGGACAACCAGGTTCTCGCGTATGTGCAGGACGACCCGGGCGCGGTGAGCGTCACGTTCGGCACCGTCGAGGCGGCTGGGCCGGTCACCTTGAGCAAGACGATCAAGGTGGTCAACAAGGGCGTCAAGGCGGCCGAGTACTCGGTGGGCTACGAGGCGGTCAACAGCCTGCCCGGCGTTGAGTACACAGTGGACAAGAGCTCGGTGAAGCTGAACCCGCGCGGGGTCGCGACGGTGAAGGTGACGCTGAAGATCACTGACCCGAAGGCGCTGCGCAAGGTTCTCGACCCGACCATGGCGGCTTCGCAGGCCGGGCTCGCCCGGCAGTTCGTGGCGGACGCCTCGGGCCGGGTCGCGTTCACCCCGAAGAACGGCGCGACCGTTCCGCTGCGGGTGGCCGTGTACTCGTCGCCGAAGCCGGTTTCGGCGATCACCACCCCGGCCGGCGTGCGCTTCGGAGCGAACGCCGACCAGGCCGTGCTGAACCTCGGTGGCAAGGGCATCGACCAGGGCAGCGGCTCCCAGCGGTACCGCTCGCTGATCAGCGTCCTCGAGTTGCAGGCCGAATCGCCGCAGCTGCCGGAATGCGACTCGCACGTCACGTCCGACTGCACCCTCAACCGCACCGCGAAGGGCGGCGACCTGCGCTACGTCGGCGCGGCGTCGACGGCCCCGCTCGCCAAGGCGCAGGGGGAGCCGGAGAACGCGACGCTGGCGTTCGGCATCACCACCTGGAGCGATTTCGCGAACCTCGGCAGCAATACGGTGCCGTTCGTGGACATCGACACCACCGGCGACGGCAAGCCGGACTTCGAAACCTTCGTGACGAAGGCGACGGGGTCGGACGTGCTGCTCGTCAACACGGTGTCGCTGACCAAGCCGGGCAACCCGTCGGTGGACCTGCAGGCGATCAACGGGCAGCTCGGCGACGTCGACACCAACGTGTTCGACTCGAACGTGATGGTGCTGCCGGTCAGCATCGCCGCGCTCGGCATCGACCCGAAGGAGGCGTCGCACCGGATCAGCTACACGGTCGGCACCGCCGGGTACTACGTCGCTCCGGGTACCTCGAACGGGTTGATCGACCAGGTCAGCACTCCGCTGTCGTTCGATGTGCTCGCACCGGCGTACTCCGCGCAGGGCGGCGGCGACGCGGCGCTGGGCTACGTCGCCAAGCCGGGCACGGCTCTGGTGGTCAACCGCAACAAGGCCGCTGTCGCCGGGGACAAGGCGAAGGGCCTGCTGGCGATCGAGCACCACAACGCGGCCGGGCAGCGCGCCTCGGTCGTGCGGATCGAATCGCAGTTCCCGCGCGGCTGACCTGGTTCACCCTTTGAGGGGAACTTGAAGGGTGCCGCGCAGGCGGCCGCATAGCGGGACGCGGGGGCTTGCCCAGGCTGTCCGGCCTGGGCAAGCCCCCGTTTCCGTTCGCCCGAACGGGTGTCTCACCCTGTGGGAGGATGCGGCATAAGGGTGGTGCGGCTACGGCACCTTGTCTACGGCCGGTAACCTTCCGCTGCTGGCGTTTTTGTGCGAATGGGCCATCGGTGCGCCCGGTGGCCTGGGCTACGGAGGTGTGTGGATGCGGCTCGCGGTGATCCCAGGGGACGGGATCGGGCCCGAGGTGGTCTCCGAGGCGCTCAAGGTGCTCGGTGAGGTAGCACCGGCGGCGGAGATCACGAACTACGACCTCGGCGCCTCGCGGTGGCACGCCACCGGGGAGCTGCTCCCGGAGTCGGTGCTCGGCGAACTGCGCCAGCACGACGCGATCCTGCTCGGCGCGGTCGGCGACCCGACGGTGCCCAGCGGAATCCTCGAGCGCGGCCTGCTGCTGCGGCTGCGGTTCGAGCTGGACCACCACGTGAACCTGCGCCCGGCGCGGCTGTACCCCGGAGTGCGCGGCCCGCTGGCCGACGCCGGGGACGTCGACATGGTCGTGGTGCGCGAAGGCACCGAAGGCCCGTACGCGGGCAACGGCGGTCTGCTGCGCAAGGACACCGAGCACGAGATCGCCACCGAGGTCAGCGTCAACACGGCCTTCGGCGTGCGACGCGTGGTCGCGGACGCGTTCAACCGCGCCGAAGAGCGGCCGCGCAAGCACCTCACGCTCGTGCACAAGACCAACGTGCTGGAGCACGCCGGTTCGCTGTGGTCGCGGATCGTCGAAGAGGTTTCGCTGGAGCACCCGGACGTCACCGTCGCGTACTCGCACGTGGACGCCGCCACGATCCACCTGGTCACCGACCCGTCGCGGTTCGACGTGATGGTCACCGACAACCTCTTCGGCGACATCATCACCGACCTCGCGGCCGCGGTTACCGGCGGCATCGGCCTCGCGGCCAGCGGGAACCTCGACATCACGCGCCGGAACCCGAGCATGTTCGAGCCGGTGCACGGCAGCGCCCCGGACATCGCCGGCCAGGGCCTCGCGGACCCGACCGCCGCGGTGCTGTCGGTGTCGCTCCTCCTGGACCACCTCGGCCAGAAGGAAGCGGCGCGGCGGATCGAGGCCTCGGTGGCGTTCGATCTCGCCACGCGCGACCAGTCGTCCCCCGGCGCGACCCAGGCGATCGGCGACCGCCTCGCGGCGCTCGTCTCGTCCAACGCGCGTCAGGCCGGCTGACCGCCTGATTTTTTCGGACCCCCGCCGCGGAAGCCGGTCGAATTCCGGCGCTGACCCGCAACGGTAGGCCTTCGGCTCCCTCTCCCGGGAACCGAAGGCGAGCCCGATACCGGCGGAGGTTCCTCGAACCTCGTCCCCTCCCGTCGTGGTCTGCGGGAGACGACACTCCCGCCGCCGGCGGCTGCCGTCTTTTGCGGGCCCAATGTCTCGATTGGGTCGTCGCCGGTGGTTTTTTCTGAAGGACGTTCTGCTTCTCCCGAGCCCGTGGTCGACGAGGCCGGGGATTCCCCGGTTTCCGGCGACGGTGGTTCTGGTGTTTCGCCGTCCAGCGGCGATGGCGGTACGCGCGGCTCGAGCCGACCGGGTGGTCCTCCTGCTACGGCGGGTTCGCCACTTCGTGGTAACTCGGGGCAGCGCGGCGAGTCGCCGATCGGTGAGTTGCAGGCCGACAACTCGGCTCGCCGTGAGTTGGGTGGCTCCGGGGCTCGCGATGCCTCGCCGTTGGATGGCCAATCCTCGGGGGAGGGGCGGGGTTCGCCGTTGAGTGGCGAACCTCAGCGCCGACCGGTTGTGTCGCCGTGGACTGGCGAATCTCAGAGCCAGCGGGTGACGTCGCCGTTGAGTGGCGAACCCGAGGGCGAGCGGGCGGCGTCGCCGTTGAGTGGCGAATCCCCGGGCGAACGGGCTGTGTCGCTGTCGAGTGGCGAACTCGAGAGCCAGCGGGTTGTGTCGCCGCAGATTGGCGAACCTGAGAGCCAGCCGGTTACGTCGCCATTGAGCGGCGAACCCGAGAGCGAGCGGGCTGCGTCGCCGTTGAATGGCGAACCCCAGCACAAGCAGGTTGTGTCGCCGTGGACTGGCGAATCGCAGGGCCAGCAGGCTGCGTCGCTGTTGAGTGGCGAATCCCAGGAGGGGGCGGTAGCCGTTCAGCGGCGGCGGCCGTTGACGCCGGTGCTGCTCGGGCTTGGGGTGGCGTTGCTCGGGTCGATTGTCATCGCTGTCGGGATCGGGACGGTGGCGGTACCGGTCACTCACACGTGGGCCTTTCTCCGCGCGGGGCTGTTCGGCGGGACGATCAGCCCGGACGAGGTCGGGGAGTACCGGATCATCTGGGACCTTCGGCTTCCTCGCGTTCTGCTCGCTGTGGTCGTCGGCGCGGGGTTGGCGACAGTGGGCGTCGCAATTCAAGCGATGGTGCGCAACGCGCTCGCCGAGCCGTACGTGCTGGGGATTTCTTCTGGCGCGTCTGTCGGCGCGACGGCGGTGACGTTGTTCGGCGTCTTCGCGTCGCTCGGGATCTACGCGTTGTCGGTCGGGGCGTTCGTGGCCGCGCTCGCTGCGACTTTGATCGTTTATCTCGTCGCCCGTACGCGGCAAGGACTCACACCGCTGCGTCTGGTGCTCACCGGAACGACGTTGTCTTATGGGTTTTTCGCGATCACCACGGTCATCGTCTTCCAGGCACCGAACGGCGAGGCCGCGCGGTCGGCGCTGTTTTGGCTTCTCGGCAGTCTCGCCGGCGCGAATTGGGGCACGCTGCCGATCGCCGCGATCGTGGTGGTCGGCGGGGTTTTGTTGTTGCTGGCGCTGGCCGGACGGCTCAACGCGCTCGCCATGGGCGACGAAGCGGCGACGACCCTTGGCGTTGACGTCGGGAAACTGCGGATCCTCCTGTTCATCGTTTGCGCCGCCATGACGGGGGTTCTGGTGGCGGTGAGCGGGGCGATCGGATTTGTCGGGCTGATCCTTCCGCATCTGGTGCGGTTGGTCGTCGGTGCGGATCATCGTCGGGTACTTGCCGTGGCACCGCTGGCCGGCGCGGTTTTCCTGGTGTGGGTGGACGTCGCGGCGCGGGTGCTCGCTGCACCCGAGGAGTTGCCGATCGGGGTACTGACCGCGGCGGTCGGGGTACCGGCCTTCCTGCTGTTGATGCGCCGTCGAGCCTACGTGTTCGGAGGTGCGTGAATGGACCTCTCGCTCAACGGCGTCAGCGTGACCGCAGCCGGTCGCACGCTGGTCGAAGATGTGACCCTCGAAGCACGGCAAGGTCAGTTCGTCGGACTGCTCGGCCCGAACGGCAGCGGAAAGTCGACGACCTTGCGCGCCGTCTGCCAAGTGCTCAAGCTGTCGGCCGGAGCTGTTTTGGTCGACGGTCGACCGCTGGACGGTCTGGCACCGCGGAAGCGGGCGCGCGCGATCGCCGCGGTCGCGCAGGAATCGCACGCGGAGTTCGACTTCACCGTCGCCGAAGTGGTGGCGATGGGTCGAATGCCGCATCACGGCCTGCTCGACCGCATGAGCGCGACCGACCACCGGTTGTGCGCCGACGCGCTGGATCAAGTGGGTCTGTCGCACCTGGCCGAGCGAGGCGTGCTCACCTTGTCCGGCGGCGAACGGCAACGGGTGCTGATCGCGCGTGCACTCGCGCAGCAGCCCCGGATCCTGGTGCTCGACGAGCCGACTAACCATCTCGACATCCGGCACCAGCTCGAAGTCCTCGCGCTCGCACGCACCAGCGGACCTACGGTGCTGGCCGCACTTCACGACTTGAACCTCGCCGCCGCCGTGTGCGACGTGGTGCACGTGCTCGACCACGGCCGTCTCGTCGCGAGCGGAACCCCGGCCGAGGTGCTCACGCCCGCTCTGCTCGCCGAGGTGTTCGGCGTGCGCGGGCATGTGGTGCCGCATCCCGCTACGGGCCGTCCGCAGTTGTTGTTCGACCTGCTCGAGTCCCAGGAGGACAGTCATGCGTAGGACAGTCGCGTTGCTCGTGATGGTCGCCCTCGTCGCCACCGGATGCGGCGCTCAAGTGTCCGAAGGGGACAGTCGAGCGGCCCCGGCCGGGTTTCCGGTGACGGTGACCAATTGCGGTTCGTCGTTGACCGTGTCCAAACCTCCTTCTCGGGTCGTGACGAATGACATCGGCATCACCGAGTTGATGTTCGCGCTCGGCCTGGGCGACCGGATGGCCGGTTACGTGGTCGACAAAGGACAGTCCGGCGGCGTCGCCTCGTCGCCATGGAAAGCAGATTTCGCCAAGGTGCCCAAGCTCGCGGAGAAGATCAACCGTGAGGTGGTGCAGGGCGCGGGAGCGGACCTCGTGTTCGCGGGCTGGAACTACGGCTTCTCGGAAGCAACCGGGTTCACTCCGGACTCCCTCGCGAAGCTGAGCATCTCCAGCTACTTGCTCACCGAGGCCTGCCGCAACGGCAATGGCAAGCAACGGGGCATCATGAGACCGCTCGACGCGCTGTACACAGATATGCGCAATCTGGGGAAAATTTTCGGAATCAGTGATCGTGCAGAACGTTTGATCGAAGAGTACCGCGCACGGGTCGCCGCTGTCACGAACGCGGTCCCGGCCGGACGGCCGAAACCCAAGGTGTTCCTCTACGACGACGGCCGTGACCAGCCATTCACCTCCGGACGGAACGCGGGACCGGACGAAATCATCACCAAATCGGGTGGTGCCAACATCTTCGCCGACCTCAACGACAGCTGGACCAGTGTCAGCTGGGAAGCCGTGATCCAGCGAGCGCCGGACGTCATCCTCATCAACGACTACGGCGGCGAGGTCGGCAGTGTGGCCGAGAAGGAGAACTTCCTCCGCTCGCGTCCTGGTCTGCGCGACATCCCGGCGGTGAAGAAGGGACGCTTCTTCGCGCTGCCGTACGCGGCTTTGGTGGAGGGGCCGCGAAATGCGGCCGCGGTCGAGGAATTCGGCCGCTACCTGGCGAAACTGCCCGGCTGACGACTCTCAGAAGGTGGGATGCTTCGCCCGGCGTTTGGAAGCCGGGCGAAGCTGTGGCATGATGGCCCACATGACCGCCATCTCCGTCATTATTGCCTTGCGCGCCGGATAGACGCTCCACAAGAGCTACCGGCGCGCAACCTCTCGCACCCATGCGGGAGGTTTTTTTGTTGCCTGGACCAGGTTCTGCCCCGCCACAAGGAGAACACCGTGACCCGCACGGAACCCGCCGGCACGCCGCTCGGCGATGCCTTCCACCTCTACGACACCACTTTGCGCGACGGTGCTCAGCGCGAAGGGATCACCTACTCCGTCACGGACAAGCTGGCTGTTGCGCGGCTGTTGGACGAACTGGGTGTCGGGTTCATCGAGGGCGGCTGGCCGGGTGCGTTGCCGAAGGACACGGAGTTCTTTTCCCGCGCGGCACAGGGAGAATTGCCGCTCAAGCACGCTGCGCTCGTCGCGTTCGGATCCACGCGCAAGGCCGGAACCGCGGCTGACAAGGATCCGCAGGTCCGTGCGCTTTTGGATTCGGAGGCCCCGGTCGTCACGTTGGTGGCCAAATCGGACCTTCGGCACATTGAGCGAGCGCTGCGGGTCGACGTCGACGAGGCGTGCGCGATGGTGCGGGACACGGTCGCGTTCCTCGTCGGCGAAGGACGACGCGTTTTCCTTGACGCAGAACACTTTTTCGACGGTTATGCCTTCTCTCCCGAAACCTCGCTGCGGGTGCTCGACGCTGCGGCGCACGCTGGCGCGGACGTTCTCGTGCTGTGCGACACCAACGGCGGGCAGCTGCCACTAGGACTTGCCGAAACCGTAGGCGAGATCAAGGAAAAGACCGGATTCCGACTCGGAATCCATTGCCAGGATGATACTTCCTGTGCCGTGGCGAACTCTGTCGCCGCGGTACAGGCCGGTGCGACGCACGTGCAGTGCACCGCGAACGGCTACGGGGAGCGGGCCGGCAACGCCGACCTGTTCGCCGTAGCGGGAAACCTCGTGACCAAGCTCGGAATGGACGTCCTCCCGACCGGAGGAGCCGCCGAGCTCACTCGCGTCTCCCATGCTTTGGCCGAAATCGCCAACCTCGCACCCGACACCCACCAGGCTTACGTCGGGTCGTCCGCTTTCGCTCACAAGGCGGGGCTGCACGCGAGTGCGATCAAGGTGGATCCGTTGTTGTACAACCACATCGATCCGTCTTCCGTCGGCAATGGCATGCGAGTACTGGTCACGGAGATGGCCGGCAGGGCCAGTCTCGAGCTCAAGGGACGTGAACTCGGGGTCGACCTTGCCGGCCGGCCCGACGCACTCACGAACGCGGTGCGGAAGGTGAAGGAACTCGAATCGGAAGGCTGGTCGTTCGAAGCGGCCGACGCGTCACTGGGGCTGTTGCTGCGTCGCGAGGTCGAGGAGGTTTCCGGCGAAAAGTCGGATCCGCCGCCGTTCGAGCTCGAGTCGTACCGGGTGGTGCTGGACCACCGCCAGGACGGCGAAGTCGTCTCCGAGGCCACGGTGAAGGTGCACGTCGCGGGCGAGCGAGTCATCGCGACTGCTGAAGGGAACGGCCCGGTGCACGCCCTCGACGCGGCGCTGCGCCAGGCGTTGACGCCATATCTGTCCTGGTTGGACAGCATGGAGCTGGCTGATTACAAGGTACGGATCCTGCCGTCGAACCCAGGGACGGACGCTGTCACGCGGGTGCTTCTCGAAACTAGTGACGGCGAACACGAATGGACGACGGTCGGCGTGCACGGCAACATCGTCGAGGCGAGCTGGCTGGCGTTGTGCGACGCGTTGGTGCACAAGAGCCTGGCAGTCGCGGCGGAGCCGTCGGTGCCCGAGGTGGGGGTGGCTGCTGTGGGCGGGTGATTCCGGCTTTTCCTGCGGGGGGCGTTGAGGCTTTCGGGTCTGGCCTTCGTGCGGGTGGTATTGCGGCTCACAATCGGGTCGTTGGTGGCCGTGCGTGCTGGTGGTAGGGCTGGTTTGTTCGTGCGGTCGTTTCTGGCGGGCCCGACGGGTCCTTTCGCGCCGGTTGTGTCACGGCCGGTCACCGGTGCGAGGGGTCCGTTCATGCGGAATGGAGCGAGGGGGACTGTCGCGCACGCTCGGGGTGCGCGACAGTCGGTGGGGGTACGTAGACTGGTGCCGTGCGTCTAGCTCGTATTGCTCATCCCAGTGGTGTCGCGTTCGCTTCGATCGAGGGGGACGGCGACGATGCCCAGGTCCTCGAGATCGCGGAACATCCGTTCGGCCAGCCGAACTTCACCGGCAAGCGCTGGCCGCTCGCCGACGTCCGGCTGCTCGCGCCGATCCTGCCGTCGAAGGTGATCGCGGTCGGCCGGAACTACGCGAAGCACGCGGCGGAGTTCGGCAACGAGGTGCCGTCCGCGCCGATGCTGTTCATCAAGCCGTCCACGACGGTGGTCGGGCCGAATGCTCCGATCCGCCGTCCGTCGGACGTCGGACGCGTTGACTTCGAGGGCGAACTCGCGGTCGTCATCGGACAGCCGGTCAAGAACGTGCCCGCGGCCCGCGCGGCCAGTGCGATCCTCGGCTACACGGTCGCGAACGACGTGAGCGCGCGCGACCTGCAGAAGTCCGACGGCCAGTGGGGCCGGGCGAAGGGGTTCGACACGTTCTGCCCGCTCGGTCCGTGGATCGACACGTCGATCGACCCGTCCGACCTGGCGCTCCGCAGCGAGGTCGACGGCGAGCTGAAGCAGGACGGCCGTACTTCGGATCTCGTGCACAAGGTGCCGGAACTGGTCGAGTTCGTGTCGCGGGTGATGACGCTCCTTCCCGGCGACGTGATCCTCACCGGCACGCCGGAGGGGGTCGGTCCGATCGTCAACGGGCAGTCGGTGTCCATCACGATCGACGGCATCGGGACTCTGACGAACCCGGTTCAGGACCTCTGAGCTGGGTGTCGCCGTTTAGTGGCGACAGCGGCTCGGCGGAGTGCGTTCGGGCGTTGCCGTTTAGTGGCGAATCCCTGGTCGGGGCTGGTTTTCTGGCCGCCGGGGTGAAGATGCGGCGGCTTGGGCTGTTGCCGCTCGGTGGCGAGCGGATGGCTAGTGCCTGGGTTGGTGGCAGCCGTTGCCGTTGAGTGGCGAGAGGCGATCGCTGCTCTGGCGGGAGCGGCGGGTGTTGTTGCCGTTGAGTGGCGAATGGTCGCTGGCGCTTCGCTTGGCGAGCGGTCGGCGCCGTTGCCTCGGAGCGGCGAAAGACGATCGGTGCTGAGCTGGCTGGGAGTCGGTGCTGTTGCCGGTAGGTGGCGAGAGCGCAGCTGATCGTCAGTTGGCGAGTTGGTGGCGTTGTGGCCGCTGGGCGGCGAGAGCGCTGATGGTCAGTCGGCGGGTCGGTGGCTTTGTTGCCGTTGGGTGGCGAAACGCATTCCCGTTGTCGGCTTTGCCCACCGGCGGGTGATGCCGGTGGGCGGGTGCGTCGCGTGGGTGAGAGGTGCTCGGCGTTGCCGGTTGGTGGCGAATCCGGCGGTGGCTTAGCGGCTGGCCGGTTCTGCTGGGCGGCGGGCGAAGGCTGGGGCGGATTCCCGGCGGATGCCTACGCCGATGAGGTACGCCGGAACTCGGGCGAGTTTCGGGAAGCGCCTGAGCAGGGCGATCAATTGTGCGGGCGGGCCGTCGGCGTGGCCGGTCATCACGGGGCCCATTACGCGGCGGTGGAGAAGGCGTTGCAGCCCCTGAACGGCGACGGTCGGCAGGAGGCGACGGCGGCGGATTGCGGTGAGGTCCTTTTCGGTCGGTTTGCCGCGGAGGAGCGGCTCGGCCAGTAGCCTCGCGGCGGCGACGGCGTCTTGTACTGCCAGGTTGATTCCGACGCCGCCGACTGGGGACATCGCGTGGGCGGCGTCTCCGATGCACAGCAGGCCGTCGACGTGCCAGCGGTGCAGGCGGTTGAGGCGGACGTTGAGGAACTTGACGTCGTCCATGGACTTCAGTTCGTGCACTCGGTCGGCGAATTCCGGGCAGACCTCGGTGACGTCGCGGCGGAAGCTTTCGATGCCGGCGTCTTTTAGATCCTTGCCCTTCGGCGTGAGGTAGGCGATCTGGTAGTAGCCCTTGCGTGGCAACGGCACTGCGAAGCGGTGGTTGCGCATCCTCGGCATGAGCGTGGCTTCCTGTTCCTCGGGCTTCCGGGAGAGGCGGAACCACCAGGCGTCGAACGGGGTGTAGTACTCGCGCGGGGTGAGGCCGGCTGAGCGGCGGGTTAGTGACCAGCGGCCGTCGGCGGCGAGGACCAGATTGGCTTTCAGTTCGCCTTCGGTGCCGTCTGCGGTGCGGTAGCGGACGCCGGTGACTCGGCGGCCTGAGCGGAGCAGGCCGGTCATTTCGGTTTCGAGGCGCAGGGTGAAGGTCGGTTCTTTCTGCGCTGTCTCGGCGAGCAGGTCCAGGAAATCCCATTGGGGGACCATCGCCACGTATGGGCGGGGGACGTTCAACAGGGACATGTCGGCGAGGGTCAGCGCGTCGCCGTCGGGGGTGGGGAGTCCGACGGTGGTCACTTTGGTGTGCGGGAGCGCTTCGAATTTCTCGCCCAGGCCCAGCTCGTCCAGGAGCCTCAGGGTGGACGGGTGGACGGTGTCGCCGCGGAAATCGCGGAGGAAGTCTGCGTGCTTTTCCAGCACGGTTACCTCTACGCCTGCTCGGGCCAACAGCAAGCCCGCCACCATGCCTGCCGGTCCGCCGCCGACTATGACGCAGCCCGTGTGCTCGGTCATCTTCCCCAGCTCCCTCTTATTCATCGCCTGTTGAATAACACCGAGGATGCACCTTGGGCGGAGGGTGCGTCAAGTCGGCCGATGGGGTGGGGGTCAGGCGTGGGGTGGGTGTCGGGGAGTGCGGTTGGGGTCGGAGTTGGCGGAGGCTTCGGGGCGGGCGAGGCAGGCAAGGCGGGCAGGCAAGGCATGCGAGGCAGACAAGGGGAGCCAGGCAAGGGGAGCCAGGCAAGGGGAGCCAGGCAAGGCAAGTGAGGTAGGCCAGGCAGGCAGGCAACGCGAGGCATGCAACGCGAGGCAGGCATGCAACGCGAGGCGGGCAGGCAAGGCGAGCGGGAGAGGGGTTGCCTCAGCGGCGATGGGCAGCAATGGCGCGGTCGAGAGCATGTTTGCCAACCGGGGATCGTGATCAGGATCGGCTTTGCCCGCCCGGGATCGTGGGTGGGATCGGCTTTGCCCGCCGGGGATCGTGGGTGGGGTCGGTTCTGTCCACCGGGGATCGTGGGGCGGGATCGGCGGAGCGCGGTGTCTTCAGGGAGAGCGCGGAACTGCCACTGGCTGGTGTCGGCAGCGGAGTTGATGTAGTCCGCGGGCGGCCAGAATGTGGGGAGTTTGCGTAATGGCACGTGGTTCGCGTATGTGGATCTCCGGTGGCATGAGGGGTCGCTGCCATCTGGCCGGAAAGATCAGGACGGCAGTATTTCCGGAAAGGATTTCGGGTGGTTAGTTCGGTCGCGGAACTTATGCGTGGTTGTTGTTGCTTTGAGGACAGTCAGGACTGAGGGCGGCCGACTTTGTGCGCGGGGAAAGGGTTGTGGCTACAGGGTTTCGAGGCGGAAGCAGGAGGGGGCAGTGGCGCGGGCGCCGAGGGGGACCGTTCGGAATTGGTAAGTTTTCGAAGGGGAGCGTGGAGTAAGCGGCTTTCACCCGCTCGGCCCTCTGGGGCGGTGGTGAACGTCACGGGGCGGACACTTTGTGCACCGGCGGTAGAGCCGGTCAGCGGCAACGGCTCTGGGGTAATCACCTTTTTGGCCGCGTTGCGAACGCGGCGAGTGCCCTAGCCTCACGGGGTGGATTTCGCCCCGGCCGCTCTGTCGCGTGCTCGTACTGCCCCACCGGCCGCTGCCGGTCGCGAACCGTGGGCTCCTCCTGAGTTGAGTCTGGTTTGCCTCGACATCGATGACACGTTGATCGACTGCACCGCCGCGATCCGGCGTACCTTGCACGCGCTCACGGGGCGCGACGATCTTTGGCCGTTGTGGGATTTGATCACCGAGGAGCACGTCGCGCTCGTGGTGGCGGGGAAACTCGGTTACGACGTCATGCATCACCGGCGTACTGAATGTTTCCTCGCCGAGTTGGGGATCTTCGGCGACTCCGCGCAAGTGAGCGCGTTCGAGGCGCGCCGGCGGGAGATTCTGGCTCGGTCCTGGCGGTTGTTCGACGATGTTCTTCCTTGCCTGGAATGGCTGCGCGCCGCGGGGCTTCAGCTGGCCGCCGTGACGAACGCCTCAGGGGTTCATCAGCGGCAGAAAATCGCGGAACTCGGGCTGGCGCCGTATTTCGACCACGTCGCGATCGCGGGCGAGGTCGGGGTCGCGAAACCCGATCCGGTGATGTTCCACTCGGTCTGCCTGGCGCTGGACTGCCCGCCGGAACGCACGGTGCACGTCGGGGACAAGCTCGACACCGACGCGATCGGCGCGTTCGACGCCGGGCTCGGCGCGGTCTGGCTCGATCGCGACGGGACCAGTCGCACCGGCGAGCGGGCGCCCGAGGGGGTGCACACCGTGGCGGGGCTCGGCGAGCTTCCTGAGCTGCTGGTTTCGGAGTACGCGACGGTCGGCGTGCCTGCCCCGCGGGCGGCGGGGACCCCCGCTGCGACGGGCCGCGGCGGGATGTTCTAGTATTTCTTCTCGTGCGGCACTGACCTGGGCAACCGGGAAAGTACCTCACTGGGGTATGGTGTAATTGGCAGCACGACTGGTTCTGGTCCAGTTAGTCTAGGTTCGAGTCCTGGTACCCCAGCTGCAGAGGGGACCCCCTCTCGGAAGTGCGAAAATCGCTTCTGGTAAGTTCTCTCTCGCAAGAAACGCCCCGGAAACGGGGAAGTTCCTAAGCCCCCGTCGTCTAGCGGCCTAGGACGCCGGCCTCTCACGCCGGTAGCGTGGGTTCGAATCCCATCGGGGGTACAGCCAGCCCGGTTGATCGATTAAAGATCAACCGGGCTTTGTTGTATTCGGCGGGAAAACCCGGGCAATCCGCGATCACTCCTGCGCGCCGCCGAACATCGCTGCCGCCGCGCGGCCATTCGCCTGGTTTTCGGTCACATACGGCCGGAGTTCGGCTTCGTACTTGGCGAAAGCTTCCGGGTATGGAGCGTCCGCCAGATGCCGGGCCAGTGAACGGGCGCCGAGCAGGGCCTGCGAGGTGCCCATGCCCGCCGTCGGCGCGGCGCAGTATCCGGCGTCTCCCACCAGGGCGATGCGGCCGGTCGACCAGTGGTCCAGGTGCACCTGAGTGCTCGAGCTGAAGTAGAAATCCGCGGCCTCCGACATCGCCTCGAGCAGGCGCGGCATGTGCCAAGCGTCACCGGCGAAGGCGGCGCGGGTCGCTGCTTCCTGGTCGGCGCGGGGGAGACGGTCCAGGGCTCCTGAGGTCGTTCCGAAGGACAGGCTGACCGTCAGGCGGTCGGGGTCCGCTGAGTTGAACAAGTAGATCGCGGTGCCGTCGGCGGTGCGGAGGAGGCCGCTGTGGTCCAAGTCCAGGAAGTTCGGCATGGTGAAGCCCGCGCCGGAAAGGCCGAGGTGCTGCAGCACTGCTGAGTGCGGGGCGAAGGCCAGTTGGCGGACCTTCGAGTACACGCCGTCCGCGCCGAAGACCAGGTCGTAGGTCCTCGTGGAGCCGTCGGTCAGTTCGGCGGTCACGGCGGCCTCAGTTTGCGTCAGCGACGTGATCGAGGTGCCGAAGCGGTACTCGACATGATCCACAGTCAGGGCGTACAGCAGCTCGTTCAGGACGTGCTTGGGCACCTCCAGTTCGCCCGCGAAAGCTTCGGCGGGCAGCAGGTCTACCTGGGTGCCGTCGCGGTCGACGATGGCGGTGCCGGTCATTTTCGTGTCGTGCCGGCGGACGTCGTCGAGGATGCCCAGCTCGGCGAGGACATCGAAGGCGGCGCCGCGGAAATCCACGGCGTAACCGGTGTGGCGGAGAGCGGGGGCGCGTTCGACGATCGTCACGCGGTGGCCGGCGCGGGTGAGCAGCTCGGCGAGGGTGGCGCCGGCCACGCCGGCACCGGAGATCAGGACGTTCGAGGAGGTCATGGGAGAGACCGTAGCCGGGGTTTGTCCATTTGGTCAAACCGTTTGGATAAACCATCTGGACAAGACTTCGGCTAGGCTGGGCGCCATGGGTAATCGCGAGGATCTGCTGGCCGGGGCGAAGCGCTGCTTGATCGAGCGGGGTTGGGGCAACACGACGGTGCGCGACATCGCGGCCGCCGCGGGGGTCAGTCACGCGGCGATCGGCTACCACTTCGGGTCGCGGGACGCGTTGCTCACGCAGGCGCTGGTCGCGGCGGTCGACGAGCTGGGCGGTCAGGTCGCGGATTCGTCCTTCGACCTGTCCGAGCAGGGGCTGAGCCGGCTGATCGACAGTTTCGGCGAGCACCGGGCCCTGTGGGTCGCGCAGTTGGAAGCGCTCGTGCAGGCCGAGCGGTCACCGGACGTGCGCCGGCATCTCGTGCAGGGGCTGCGGGAGGCGCGCGCGGGGGTCGGCGGGGCGGTGCAGAGCGCGTTGGTGATCGGGCTGATGGTGCAGTGGTTGCTCGACCCGGAGGAGGCCCCGTCGGCGAAAGAAGTGACCGACGGGATTCGCGCGGTGGCGGCGGAAAGCTAGACCCAGACGGAGTCGGCCGGGTTTCCGGCGGGCGGTTCGCCGCCCGCTTCGGCGAACGCGGTCAGCGCGTCGACCAGGCCGCGGCGGGCCGATTCGGGCATTTTCTCCACGACGGCGGCGATTTCGCGCCGCCGCCGTTGCGTGACGACGCGGACGATCCGATCGCCTTCCTGAGTGAGTTCGATGACGACCTCGCGCCGGGACGACGGGTTGCCCAAGCGGGCGACCAGCTCGACGGCGACCAGCCGGTCGATCATCCGGCTCGCGGTGGACGGCGTGACGCCGAGATGTTCGGCGAGCGCGGCCTGTTTCAGCGGACCGCGGGAATGCAGCACCACCAGGAGCCGGAATTGCGGCATCGTGATGAGGTCGCCGACGGAGGCGATGGACCGCGCGGACACCGCGACGAGCAGCCGCGAAGCGGTGAGCACGGCTTCGGTGACCGCGTCGACGTCGTCGGGTACGTCGGTGCGAGCGGAGATCGGCGCGCGAGACATATGCCTAGTGTGCCGCATCTCGCGGCGGATTCCGCTCGATAACGGTGCTGGGCAACGAATCAGGGGGAATCGGGCCATTCCGGCTGCCCGGCCGGCGGAAAAAAGAAACGACCCCGCGTCCCGGCGAACGGGAGGCGGGGTCGTTCCGGAGCCTGCTCAGAGACCGGCGAAAGCCTGGTCCACGAACTGCTTGTGCTGATCCGCCCACTGCTTGGCGGCGGTCTTTTCCTGGCCCTTCGGAGCCTTCTGGATCGCGTCCTCGAGCGAACCGAGGTCCTCGTCCGACATCTTCAGCTTCTTGGCCACGCCGGCGAGCGCCGGGAAGTCCTTCTCGAAGCCCTTGCGGCCCAGCGCGTGGATCTGCTCGCCCTTGCCCATCGCGCCCTTCGGGTCCTGGAGATCCTTGAGCTGGTAGCGCGAGTACGCCCAGTGCGGGTGCCACAGCGTCACGACGATCGGCTTCTTCGCCTTGATCGAGCTGTCGAGCGCGGCCAGCATCGCGGTGGTCGACGAGTTCTGCAGGGTCATCGCGCCGTCGAGGCCGTACTGCGGGATCGCTTGCTTCTGCACGATGCCCGTCTCGCCCGCGCTCGCCTCGATGCCGGTGATCTTGCCGCCGAACATGCTCGCCTTGTCCTTGAGGTCGGCGATGCTGTTGACGTCCTTCACGTAGTCCGGCACGGCGAGGTTCAGGGTCGCCTTGTCGTACCAGACGCCGAGGTCTTCGAGCTGGTTCTTGTACTGGTCCCAGTACTGCTTGTGCGTCGCGGGCAGCCACGAGTCGAGGAACAGGTCGACATCGCCCTTCGCGAGACCCGCGTAGATCGGGCCGACGTCGAGCATCTGCGTCTTGACCTTGTAGCCCTTCTCCTCCAGCACCGCCTGGTACAGGTTGGTGAGGGCGACGTCCTCGTCCCAGTTGATGTAGCCGATGGTGACGCTCTTGGCTTCCTGGCTGTTGCCCGACTGGGACTCCCGGCCGCCGCACGCCGCGGTGAGGCCGACCAGGGCCGTCACGGCGGCGCCGATGGCGATGATCCGGCCGAAGCGTTTCGATGTGCGCACTCGTTCGTCCTTTCTCGTTGCGGTGGAGGTGGATCAGGCCGCGTCGGCCCGGCGGAGGGCGCGGCCCACCGCCGAGCGCGCCCCGAGCGAAGAGGTGAGCCGGTCGAGATAGATCGCCAGCACGACCACGCTGAGACCGGCTTGGAAACCCAAGTCCAGCTTGAGGCTCGTGACCGCGGCGTACACCTCGGCGCCGAGTCCCGGAGCGCCGACCATGCCGGAGATCACGACCATCGACAGCGACAGCATGATGATCTGGTTGATCCCGGCCATGATCGACGGCATCGCGAGCGGGATCTGGATCTCCCGCAGGATCCGCCGCGGCGGCGAGCCGAACGCCTCGCCTGCCTCGACCATTTCCGGGTCGACCTGGCGGATGCCGAGTTCGGTCAGCCGCACGCCCGGCGGCAGCGAGAACACGACAGTCGCCACCACGCCCGGCACCGCGCCGATCGAGAAGAAGAAGATGACCGGGATCAGGTACACGAACGCGGGCAGCGTCTGCATGAAGTCCAGCACCGGCTTCACGATCCGACTCACTGTTTCGTTGCGCGCGGCCGCGATCCCGACCGGCACCGCGATCACCACCGCGACCACGCCGGAAATCAGCACCTGCGAAAGGGTCTGCATCGCGGAGGGGAACTCGCGGAGGCTGTCGATGAGCGCGAACCCGATCGCCGAGCCGAGGCCGAACTTCCAGCCGCGCAGCCACCAGCCGAGCGCCGCGAAGATCACGAGCAGCACGGGCCACGGCACCCAGGTCAGGGCCGAGGAAAGGCCGTTGATCGCACCGCTGACGACGGTTTCGACGAAATCGAAGAACGGGCCGATGTTGCCCTGCAGCCAGTCGATGATCGCCTTGAACCAGGTGCCGACGGGAATCTGCGGCAGATCGCCGAAGAGGACGCTGTCAGACACGGGCGTTCACCTCCTGTTCGTCGTTTTCTCCTGAGCTCAGCGCGTTCAGCAGCGCCTCCCGGGTCACCGCGCCGAGCAGCGCGCCCTCGGCGTCGACCACCGCGAGCGGCGCGGGCGCGGAAGCCGCGTGGCCGAACAGTTCGGCCATCTGGGTTTCCGGGCTGGTGCGCGCGGCGGACCGGTCGACGAGGCCGGCGATCGTTTCCGTGCCGTTGTCGGCGGCCTCGCTCACCGCGCGCCGGTCGACCGCGCCGGCGAACTTGCCGTCCTCGGTCACCAGCACGCCGGAGAGTTCGTTCCGGCGCATCGTTTCCAGCGCTTCGGCGACGGTCGTGGCCGGGGTGAACGAGATGTCCGCGGGCGCCATCACGGCGGACGCGGTGAGCACCCGGGAACGGTCGACATCGCGGACGAACTTCGCGACGTATTCGTCGGCCGGTTCGGTGAGCATCTCCTGCGCGGTCGCGACCTGCACGATCCTGCCGTCGCGCATCATCGCGATCCGGTCGCCGAGGCGCATGGCCTCGTTGAGGTCGTGCGTGATGAACACGATCGTTTTGCCCAGCTGCCGCTGCAGCGTCAGGAGCTGGTCCTGCATCTCCTTGCGGATCAACGGGTCCAGCGCGCTGAACGCCTCGTCCATCAGCAGGATCTCGGTGTCCGCGGCCAGCGCGCGGGCGAGGCCGACGCGCTGGCGCATCCCGCCGGAAAGCTGACCGGGCAACCGGTCCTCCCATCCGGTGAGCCCGACCATCTCGAGCGCTTCGGCGGTGCGTTCGCGCTGCCGCTCGCGCGGAGCGTTCTGCACGCTCAGCCCGTAGGCGACGTTCTCCGCGACCGTGCGGTGCGGGAACAGCGCGAAGTGCTGGAACACCATGCTCATCCGCCGCTGGCGCAGCTCGCGCACCTCGCTCGCGGACTTGTCGGTCAGGTCGATGTCGTCGACCAGCACCCGCCCGGAAGTGGCCGGGAGCAATCCGTTCAGCGTGCGCAGCAGGGTCGACTTGCCCGAACCGGACAGTCCCATCACCACGAAAATTTCGCCGCGCTCCACGGTGAAGGAGGCGTCGATCACCGCCGCGGTCACGCCGGGCAGCTCCAATTCGGCGCGGTCGGCGCCGTTCTCCAGCTTGCCGACCGCTTCTTCCGCCCGGCGGCCGAACACTTTGTACAGCTTCTCCACACGAACTATCGGCACAGTCGTCTCATGTTCTCGCATTCGGGGTCCTTGCCGGGCGTCATGATTGCATAGACCAACAGTGATCGGAGCCGATCGCGCGACCGCTTCACCGATGACGGCCGGTTTTCGTGGCCCGGCACCCACTTTCGCGGGCGCGGTGCGCGCGCCCGCGAGACACCGGTGCGGCGGCGGGGAAAAGACGGTGTGCGCTGGCGAAACCAGTCCGGATTCGCCGGTTCGCCCGACTGGATTACCGGTGGCGACAGTGCGTGGTTGTCACGTTCGCATAACAACCCGAAAGTCTGTTGTGGACCTTGCGCGGCCTGGGTGATCGCGGACACCTGGCGGCCACGCATGGTGCCGGGCCGGACACGGCAAGGAAACCCCGGAGACCGTTTCGCGCGGGCGTTCGCACTTGCTTGGGGGAACAGGTGATCGACTGGAGGCGGCGGCGAGATGGCCGGTGCGATCGGGAAAACGCAGAGGCGTTCCCTCGATTTCCTTCGCGCTGCGCCGTTGTGATGCGGCGGGGACAATGCCCGCCGCTGCGACCCAGCTGTCGCTTCATGGTCCGGGAGAGCCGTACGGGCAAGCGCGCCAACGGATCTTGACGGTCGACGCGCTGCTGGGGAATCGGGGTCGTCCGTGCGCCGTTTGCTCCGAATGCCGGAGAGCGCATGCGGCGCGGGAAAAAAGGGCAGAGATGCGGCAAGCCCCGCCCGGGGAGAAGCCGGGCGGGGCTTGCGGTCTGCTTCCGGAGAAGCGGAGTTACTTCTTCTTCGCGGCCGAGGTGCGCTTGGCCGGAGCCTTCTTCGCGGTCGCCGTGGTCTTCTTGGCGGCCGGCTTGGCGGCGGCCTTCGCCCGCGTGGTGGTGGCCTTCGGAGCCGCCTTGGCCGCGGTGGCCTTGGTGGCGGTCGCCTTGGCGCGGGTGGTGGTGGCCTTCGCGGCGGTGGCCTTGGCGGGAGCCTTGGCCGCGGTGGCGCGGGTGCGGGTGGCGGCCGGCTTGGCGGCGGTGGCCTTGGCGCGAGTGGTGGTCGTCGCCGTGGCGCGGGTGGCGGTCGCCTTCGCGGTGCTGGCGGTCGCACGCTTCACGGCAGTCGCCTTCGGCAGCTTCTTGGAGCCGGAGATGACGTCCTTGAACGTGGTGCCCGCGCGGAACGCCGGAACGTTGGTCTTCTTGACCCGCACGGCTTCGCCGGTGCGCGGGTTGCGCGCGGTGCGGGCGGCACGAGCGCGCTTTTCGAAGACACCGAAGCCGGTGATGGTGACCTTTTCGCCCTTGTGGACGGTGCGGATGATGATGTCGACGAGACCGTCGACGGCTTCCGCGGCTGCCTTCTTGTCGCCGATGCGCTCCGACAGAGCTTCGATCAGCTGGGCCTTGTTGGCCATTCCAGTTCCTCCAACCAGAACTTGTTTTATACGGCCATACAGGCCGAACGCAGTCATTATCACCCATAGACTTCGCAAGTCCAATCGGGACCTGCCTTTTTCGTTGCCGTGTCGGCTAACCGGAGAGCGGGCGAGCCGCCCGAAGCGCCGGATTCTTTCACTGGCCGGAAGACCCGCGAGAGTGCTTGCGGCACCGGCAAAGTCGCATGTGGACAGCCGCTGGCCTGCGGTTTTGCCTTTTCTTGAGGTGTCGTGGCTGGGTTCGGCGGAGGCGCTCGGAGGGCCCGTGCAGCGGTCGGACGGTCTACTGAGGACGATCGAAAACCGCGCGAAAAAGGCTGCCTCGCACGGGCGTGGCGGAGCGGGGGCTGGGCGACAGAGGCGTTCCGCGGGGCGTCGTGGTTGGCGGCCGGGAGGGTCTGCGGGAGGGGCTCGAGGTCGTTCGATCGGGTCGGTGCCGTGGCGGCGGGGGAATCGCGCGGCGGGGCGGAATCGGTCGCGGTGCCGGGTTTGGGTTCGGCTGCGGGGTGCGTTGGGTTCGCGGGACGTCGCGTCGGTGGGATCGGTTGTGGGGGAAGGGCGGTTCTTGGCGGGGTGGCGGAGAGGTGGTTGGGGCTTTGGGTTCGTCGCGTGGGGCGAGGGGTGCGGCTTCGCGTTAGGGGAGGGCTGTCGGAGAAGGGCTGAGCGGCGGAGTCGTTCGCCGGGTGCTTCGGCGGCGCTTGGGGTCTGGCTGTCGGGCGGGGTGTGTTCGCGGTAACCCGCGTCAGGGTTGTCGATGGGAAAGGCTGCTTCCTGCCGGTGCGGTGGAGCGGCGGCTGGGGTGGGCGGGCTTTGGATTCGGGTCAGGCGGGCGGCGATGTGAAAAGGCTGCCTCCCGCCGGGTGTGGCGGAGAGGTGGTTGGGGCTTTGGGTTCGTCGCGTGGGGCGAGGGGTGCGGTTTCGCGTTAGGGGAGGGTTGCCGGAGAAGAGCTGAGCGGCGGAGTCGTTCCCCGGGTGCTTCGGCGGCGGCGCTTGGGGTCTGGCTACCGGGCGGGGTGTGTTCGCGGTAACCCGCGTCAGGGCTGTCGATGCGAAAAGGCCGCCTCCCGCCGGGGTGGCGGAAGGCGGCCTGGGGTTGGCGCGTGGTGGGAGGCGGGCGTTAGAGGCGTTCCTGGAGCGCGTCGGCGGCGGCGAGGAGATCGGCCGCCCACCGGGCGCCGGGCTTGCGCCCTATGCGTTCGATCGGGCCGGAGACCGATACCGCGGCGACGACGGTGCCGGAGGAATCGCGCACCGGGGCGGAAACGCTCGCGACGCCGGGTTCGCGTTCGGCGACGCTTTGCGCCCAGCCGCGGCGGCGGACTTCGAGCAGAGTGCGTTCGCCGTAAACCGCGTCGGCGAGGATCGTCCGTTGCGTGTGCGGATCCGACCACGCGGCAAGGACCTTCGCGCCCGAGCCCGCCGTCATCGGCAGGCGCGAGCCGATCGGAACCGTGTCGCGCAAACCGCTCGGCGGCTCCGCGGTCGAAACGCACACGCGCTGCACGCCGTCGCGCCGGTAAAGCTGAACGCTTTCGCCGGTGATGTCCCGGAGCTTCGGCAGCACCGAACTCGCCGCGTCGAGCAACGGGTCGGTCGACCCGCCCGCGAGTTCGGCGAGCGCGGTGCCCGGCCGCCAGCGCCCGTCCGGGCCGCGCCGCAACAGGCGATGCACCTCGAGCCCGACCGCGAGCCGGTGCGCGGTCGCGCGCGGAAGCCCGGTGCGCGTGCACAGTTCCGCCAGCCCGCACGGGTCCTCGGCGACGGCCTGCAGCACGGCCACGGCTTTGTCCAGTACTCCGATACCGCTATGCTGTCCCACGACGCGATACTATCTTCCCGCAGTGTGGGAAGTCCAGAATCTGGGAAAAACGAAACCCGGGCCCGCGGCCAGCCGCGGCTCGCCCCTCCTCACCGGCTCTGTCCGGGTTCCGTGCTCCCGGCCGATCCCGTGGAAGGAGCCGGAGATGACCACCCCCACCGGCAAGGCTCGTACGCTGGCGGAGAAGGTGTGGGACAGCCACCTCGTGCGCCGAGGCGAAGGCGCCGAACCGGATCTGCTCTACATCGACCTCCACCTGGTGCACGAAGTGACCAGCCCGCAGGCGTTCGACGGACTGCGGCTGGCCGGGCGGCAGGTGCGCCGCCCCGACCTCACCATCGCCACCGAGGACCACAACGTCCCCACCGTCGACATCGACCTCCCGATCGCCGACCCGGTGTCCCGCACCCAGGTCGACACGCTTCGCCGCAACTGCAAGGAGTTCGGCGTCCGGCTGCACCCGATGGGCGACGCCGAACAGGGCATCGTGCACGTGATCGGACCGCAGCTCGGGCTGACCCAGCCGGGCACCACCGTGGTGTGCGGCGACAGTCACACCTCGACGCACGGTGCGTTCGGCGCGATGGCCTTCGGCATCGGCACTTCCGAGGTCGAGCACGTGCTCGCCACCCAGACGCTGCCGCTGCGGCCGTTCAAGACGATGGCGATCAACGTCGACGGCACGCTGCAGCCGGGCGTCACCGCGAAGGACGTGATCCTCGCGGTGATCGCCAAAATCGGCACCGGCGGCGGGCAGGGCTACGTCCTCGAGTACCGCGGCAAGGCCATCGAAGACCTGTCGATGGAAGCCCGGATGACCATCTGCAACATGTCGATCGAGGCGGGCGCGCGCGCCGGCATGATCGCGCCGGACGAGACGACCTTCGCTTACCTCAAGGGCCGTCCGCACGCGCCGAAGGGCGAGGAGTGGGACGCCGCCGTCGCCGCCTGGCGCGAGCTGCGCACCGACGAGGGCGCGGAATTCGACGCCGAGGTCCACCTCGACGCGGACCAGCTGACGCCGTTCGTGACGTGGGGCACCAACCCGGGACAGGGCCTGCCGCTGGGCGATTCGGTGCCGGACCCGGCCGCGATCCCGGACGAGAACGCGCGCTTCGCCGCCGAGAAGGCGCTGTCCTATATGGATCTGAAGCCGGGCACGCCGCTGCGCGAGATCGCGGTGGACACCGTCTTCCTCGGGTCCTGCACCAACGGCCGGATCGAGGACCTGCGCGCCGCGGCCGAGGTGCTGCGCGGGCGCAAGGTGGCCGATTCGGTCCGGATGCTCGTGGTGCCCGGTTCGATGCGGGTGCGCAAGACCGCCGAAGAGGAAGGCCTGGACAAGATCTTCGCCGAGGCGGGAGCCGAATGGCGGCAGGCGGGCTGCTCCATGTGTCTCGGGATGAACCCGGACCAGCTCGCCCCCGGCGAGCGCAGCGCGTCCACCTCCAACCGCAACTTCGAGGGACGGCAGGGCAAGGGCGGCCGCACGCACCTCGTCTCGCCGCTCGTGGCCGCCGCCACCGCCGTGCGCGGGACGCTGTCCTCGCCCGCCGACCTGCCCGCCTGACTTCCCCGAGAGGAGCTCCCACCATGGAACCGTTCACCCAGCACACCGGGATCGGGGTCCCGCTGCGCAGGTCCAACGTGGACACTGACCAGATCATCCCGGCCGTCTACCTCAAGCGCGTGACCCGCACCGGATTCGAGGACGGGCTGTTCGCCGCCTGGCGCGGCCAGGAGGACTTCATCCTCAACCAGGAACCGTTCAAGAACGGGTCGGTGCTGGTCGCCGGGCCGGACTTCGGCACCGGTTCGTCGCGCGAGCACGCCGTGTGGGCGTTGATGGACTACGGCTTCCGGGTCGTCATCTCGTCCCGGTTCGCCGACATCTTCCGCGGCAACTCCGGCAAGGGCGGCCTCGTCGCCGCGCAGTGCGAGCAGTCGGATGTCGAACTGCTCTGGAAGCTGCTGGAGAACGAGCCCGGCACCGAGGTGTCGGTGGACCTCGAAGCCAAGACCGTGCGGGCCAAGGACTTCACCGCGCCCTTCCAGATCGACGACTACGTCCGCTGGCGGCTGCTCGAAGGACTCGACGACATCGCGCTGACCCTGCGCCACGCGGGGGACATCGACGAGTTCGAGTCGAAGCGGCCCTCCTGGAAGCCCGCGACGCTTCCCGCCGCGACCTCCTGACCTGCGCCGCCGGGGCCGGATTCCCTGCTCGGAAAGGGAATCCGCCCCCGGCGGGCCCCCTCTTCGCCCACGCCAAACGGAGCCTCCCGGACCCGGAAACGGGTCCTTCGGGAGGGCGGAACCGTTCCCGCCGCAAGGGAAAATTTCGCGTGCCGTTTGGAATTTGTGCTGTCTTGGTAATACCGTGTGCGTTAGCCGGCCGACCTGGCCGTGGACGAAGAGTTCTTCTTGGAGGGACTGGAATGGCCAACAAGGCCCAGCTGATCGAGGCGCTGTCGGAGCGTCTGGGCGACAAAAAGGTTGCTTCGGAGGCCGTCGACGGTCTCGTCGACATCATCATCCGGACGGTCAACAAGGGCGAAAAGGTGAACATCACCGGCTTCGGGGTGTTCGAGAAGCGCGCTCGTGCCGCCCGCACCGCGCGCAACCCGCGCACCGGCGAAGCCGTGCGAGTGAAGAAGACGAACGTTCCGGCGTTCCGCGCGGGCACCACGTTCAAGGACGTGATTTCCGGTTCGAAGAAGCTGCCGAAGGCCACGGCGGCGAAGCGGGCCACGGCCAGCACCGCGAAGGCGACCACCACCCGCGCCGCCTCGACCACCGCCACGCGCAGCACCCGTGCCACGGCGGCGAAGCCCGCCGCCACGCGCACCCGCGCCACCGCGGCCAAGGCTCCCGCCAAGGCCACCGCGGCCAAGACGACGACGCGCGCCACGGCCGCGAAGTCCACCACCACCCGCGCCAAGGCGGCCCCGAAGGCCACCACCACGCGGGCGAAGGCCGCCGCCAAGCCTGCCGCCAAGACCACCGCGGCAGCGAAGAAGACCACGGCCGCGGCCAAGAAGGCCCCGGCGAAGCGCACCTCGGCGGCCAAGAAGAAGTAATAGCCCCGGTATTCGTTGCTTCGCGGCAGGGCCCCGACCTCGGGTGAGGTCGGGGCCCTGCCGCGTTTTCGGGCGTTTGGGCGGCTGGATG
>NZ_JBAGKF010000039.1:0-22786 GCF_037034185.1 Amycolatopsis sp. VC5-11
TGAGCCGCTGAGCCGCTGAGCCGCTGAGCCGCTGAGCCGCTGAGCCGCTGAGCCGCTGAGCCGCCGAGCAAGCAACTGGCGGCGGGCAGCGGAAAACCAGGCGGCCAGCCACCACCAAGCACCAGCGCCGCCCCAGCACAACCCCTAAATCAGCCCCTCCCGCAACGCGAACGCCACCGCATGCGCCCGGTTTCGCAGCCGCAGGCGGTGGGTGATGTCGTGCACGATTGTCGTCACCGTGCGTGCTGAATAGGCCAGCGCGGAAGCGATCTCGGCAGTCTCATGCCCATCAGCCACCATCCGCAAGACATCGCGTTCCCGCGCGTCCAAAGTCGGCGCGGCAGGTACCGCCTGCCGGGCATCGAACAGGTCGCTCAGCAAATCCGGCGGCATCGTCCCGTGGCCGGTCGCCGCCGCGCGTACCGCGGAGACCAGCGTTTGTTCGCAAGCCTGCTCCCGCCGCAGGACCCCGCAAGCGCCCGCCTCGATCGCGCGCGCCGCGCGGGGAGCGTCGACTTTGCCGGTCACCACCAGGACGGTCGCGTTGCGTTCCTTGGCCGTCCGGATCGCCTCGACGGCCGCGTCGTCGACCTCGTCGACTGCCAGTACCGCGACCCCGCCGTCGGTGTCGGTGAATTCGCCGCGGCCGTACAGCGCGCTTTCCAAGCCGGCGCGCAGGAACGGGTCGGCGGCGAGCACGCGCACCGGGACGGTTCGTTCGAGGGTGGTCATTTTCCGCTTTCCTCTCGGCTCGCCGCCACCGCGACGGGTTCTTCCAGCAGATCCGGCAGGTCCTCGACCCGCCGCAGCGAAGGGCGCGCGGCCAGGCAGCCCAGTACGACCAGCAGCAGCCCGGCGAGCAGGAACATCAGCGCCATCCCGCGGCCGGGGCCGGTGCCGATCAGGTGGCCGACCGAGCCCGCCAGCGCTCCGTCCGGGCGCATGAGCGGTTCGAACACGTCGTCGGCGAGCGGGCCGGCGACGAGGTACGCGACCGGGCTCGCGGCCTGCGACACCGCCCGCGAGGTCGCCATGACCTTGCCGAGGTTCGCCGGGTCGACCTTGCTCTGCAGCACGGTCTGCGCGGTGCCGGTGATCACCGGCAGGGTGAACAGGAAGAACGGCCCGATCGCGATCACCAGCGCCAGCGACGGCGCCAGCGCGTGGACGGCCAGCGCGATCCCGCCGAACGCCATGAACGCGGCGATCCCGCGCATCCGCTTCTTCGGGCCGCCCCAGACGCCCATCACCAGGCTTCCGGCGAACAGCCCGCAGCCGCCCGCGAACACCTGGAAGCCGAGTCCGGCGGGGCTGGCGAAGGACAGCACCAGCGGCCGCACGAGCGTCCCGGCGATGCTGAAGCAGAAATAGAACCCGGCCAGCACGCCGAGCAGGCCGGTCAGCCCGGGACGGCGGCGCAGTTCCTCCCAGCCCGCCGGGACCTGCCGCCAGATCGACGGGCCGCCCGGCTCGGGGGCGGCGGTGCGCACGGCGGCCCTGGGCAATGGGACCAGCGCGACGACCAGCAGCGACGCGGCGAACGTCACGAGGTCGATCAGCACCACCCCGCGCAGGCCGGTGAGCGCCAGCAGCGTCCCGGCGACGACCGGTGCGGCGATCTGCGCGCTGAACACCACCTGGGACAGCCCGTTCGCCCGGCTGAGGTGCTGTTTCGGCACCAGCAGCGGGATCATCGCGCTGAAGGTGACCTGCTGCAGCGTTCCGCACATCGCGGTCAGCGCGGTCACGACGTACACGTGCCAGGTCTGCAGCTGGTCCGCGTAGATCAGCAACGCCAGCGCGCCGACCGAAACGAGCGCGACGCAGTCCGCGGCGACGAGGATCCGGCGGCGGTGCCACCGGTCGGCCAGCGCGCCCGCGAACGGCGCGATCAGCAGCGCTGGGATCGCACCGGACAGCATGATCAGCGCGAACTGCGTGGCCGATCCGGACCGCTCGTAGGTCCAGACGCCGAGCACGAACCCGGTCAGCGCGGAGCCGACGATCGAGACCAGCTGGGCCGACCAGAGGAGGACGAATCCCCGCGTTCCCATCGTGGTCAACGGTGCTCCTTTCGGGTGGCGGGAAGGTGCCCGATCCGGACGTAATGCGCCAGATACCGTTGCAGCAGAACGCGATCCGCGGCCGGGCACACCAGCCCGCCCGCCGCGACCACGACCTCGGTGTGCGAGCAGTCGAAGACCGTTCGCCGGGGCGGCGACGTCCGTTCGATCATCGCCGTGATCGCGCTCAGCGCCGGGTCCGCCGTCTCCGCGGCGGCCGACGCCAGCGCGGTGTGCCAGTCCTCGAACGGGATCGCCTCGATCTGGTAGCCGAATTCGCGCAATCCCGCGACGACCTCGCCGAACCGCATCGTGCGCTGGTTGTGGAAGTGGAAATCGCAGCCGTACCCGGTGCGCCGCCGCGAAAGGTGGCCGATGGCGGCGGCGACGTGGTCGACCGGAGCCATGTCCTCTTCGATGTCGAAGTCCTCCGCCGGCGCGGAGCCGAGCAGTACCAGGCAGCGCAGCAGGTTCGCGAAGCGGTCGCCGAGCGGGCCGATGCCGGTCCGGCTGTGCCCGGTCACCCGCGCCGGACGGTGGACGCTCACCGGCAGACCGCGTTCACGCGCGGCCCGGGCCAGCCGGTCGGCGGCCCATTTGCTCTGTTCGTAACCGCGGTCCAGCCCGGCGGGGTCGTCAGGCGGGAGGTCTTCGGTGATCACTGCGTCGCGGTCCAGCGGGTAGACGCCCAGCGACGACACCAGATGCACCGGGGTGCCGCCGCGGCAAGCGAGCCGCAGCAATTCGATGGTGCCGAGCACGTTGCCGGGCCGCAATTGCGCATACGGGCGCAGGAAATTCGCTTCGCCGCCGCAATGGAAGATGACGTCGAGGTCCGCGGCGACCGCGTCCAGGTCCGCTGAGGACAAACCCAACTGCGGGGAACCGAGGTCGCCGGGGACCGCGATGATCCGGGGACGGAAACGCTCGTCCCACAGCAGGTGGTCCCGCAGGACCTGCTCGATCCGGGCAGCGCCTTCGTCGGCGTCGGCGGCCCGGACCAGGCAGCGCACCACGACGTCGCTGTGCCGGAGCAGATCCGCGAGCAGGTGCGGGCCCAGGAACCCGGACGCTCCGGTCAGCAGGGCGATCCGCGGGGCCATCGCGCGCTGGATCGCGGCCTCGGCCTGCGCGGGAGTGCGGCGCGCGTCGATGTCGGCGGGCAGCACGGCGTCCGCGAGCACCTCGGCGAGGCGGTCGTCCTCGCGGTAGCCGGGGGCACGGACGGCGTCGGCGAAGGCGGTGAGGGTGCTGGCTTCGAAGAGGGTCCGCACCGGGACCTCGACGTCCAGTTCCGCGCGGACCTTCGCCATCAGCGTCCCGGCCAGCAGGGAATGCCCGCCGCGCAGGAAGAAGTCGTCGTCGCGGCCGATGCGCTCGACGTCCAGCACCGCGGCCCAGATCGCGGCGAGCCGTTGCTCCAGTTCGCCTTCGGGCTCGGTGAACGCGGACGTCGTGGCGTCGGTGGGTTCAGGCAGCGCGCGGTGGTCGACCTTGCCGTGCGCGTTGAGCGGCAACTCCGGGAGCACCGCGAAGGCGTCCGGGACCAGGTAACCGGGCAGCGCGGCGCGGAGCGTGGAGCGGACGGCCAGCGGATCGACGTCTCCGACGAGATAGGCGACCAGCCGGTCCGCGCGGGCGGTGACCAGGACATCTCGGACTCCGGGGTGGCGTCGGCAGGCCGCTTCGACCTCGGCAGGTTCGATGCGGTGGCCGCGGACCTTCAGCTGTCGGTCCACGCGCCCGAGGAATTCCAGCCGTCCTTCGCCGTCG
This sequence comes from Amycolatopsis sp. VC5-11, assembly GCF_037034185.1. Lineage (NCBI taxonomy): Bacteria > Bacillati > Actinomycetota > Actinomycetes > Pseudonocardiales > Pseudonocardiaceae > Amycolatopsis > Amycolatopsis sp. VC5-11. The sequence continues at coordinate 3,837 of NZ_JBAGKF010000039.1, forward strand.
AGACGCGCGAGGTCGCCGGTGCGGTACATGCGTGCGCCGGGCACCGGGGAGAACGGGTCCGGAACGAACTTCTCCGCGGTCGCGCCGGGCCGGTCCCGGTAGCCGCGGGCGGGAGCGTCGCCGCCGACGCAGAGTTCGCCGGGGACACCGGGCAGCACCGGACGCAGCCGGTCGTCGACGACGTAGGCGCGGGCGTGGGGGAGCGGATCGCCGATCGGCAGCTGCACCCGGCCGTCGAGTTCGCCGGCGTCGAAGGTGAGGTAGCTGGTCGCGCAAACGGTTGCTTCGGTGGGGCCGTAGTGATTGTGCAGTTCGACGCGGCCGTCGGTGAGCGCTGCCCACGTCTGCACCACAGTGGTCGGGACGGCTTCCCCGCCGACCATCATCGTCCGCAGTGGACAGTCGAACACGGTGTTTTCCGCGACCAGTTCGGCCACCCACTTCTGCCACAGCGCGGACGCGGTGTCGACCATGGTGATCCCGCGGTCGCGGCAGAGCCGGACGAGGCCGGGGCCGGTGAGCGACGCCGGGTCGCGCCAGGGGAGGACGGCCGCGCCGGAGACCAGCGCGGGGAAGATGTCGCCCGCGGCGGCGTCGAAGGTCAGCGGCGGGATCATCAGCACCCGTTCACCGGGCCCGAATCCGTGCAGCTTCCGGAAGGATTCGGCCAGTTCGGCGAGCGCGCCATGGCATACCGCGACCGATTTCGCGGCTCCGGTCGAGCCGGAGGTGTAGATGACGTAGGCGAGGTCGTCCGGTCCCAGCGAGAGTTCCGGCGCGGCACCTTCGGGCAGCCGGTCGGGGTGCAGCATCGGGCCGTCGAACGCGAGGTCGTGGTCGGTGATCAGGGCGGCTGGAGCGGCGTCGGCCAGGAGTTCGGCCAGCCGTGCGGGCGGATGTCCGGGGTCGAGCGGCAGGTACGCGGCACCGGCCAGAAGGACGCCGAGCAAGCCGGTGATCGCGCCCGTGGACAGGGCGAGCGCGACGACGTCTCCGCGCCGGACGCCGGAAGCCTGCAAGGCCGCGGCGATGCGGCGGGCGCGGGAGACCAGTTCGGCGTAGGTCAGGCACTCGTCGTCCTCGACCGCGACGGCGTCCGGGGTCAGCGTGGCTTGGCGGGTGATGCGCGTGGTGACCAGGGTTCCGTCGGAGACCACCGGCGGGGCCGGATGACCGCCGTTGCGCAGCCGGGTCCGGTCCGCGGCGGGCAGGGCGTCCACTGTGGACACTGGCGCGTCCGGGGCGGCGAGCATGGCCCGCAGCAGGTGTTCGTACTGGTCGGCGAACCGGGCGATGGTGGCAGCGTCGAACAGGTCGGTCGCGTAGTCGAGCCGTCCTTCGATGCCGTCGGGAGTGGTCGCGAGCGCGAGGGTCAGGTCGAAGCGCGCGGTGGTCACCGGGAGGTCGAGCCAGTCCGCGCGGATGCCGGGCAGTTCGAGCCCGGCCCCGGCCGAGTTGAGCACGAACATCACCTGGAACACCGGGTTGTGGCTGAGATCGCGGGCCGGCCGCAGGTCTTGCGCCACCCGTTCCCACGGATAGCTCTGGTGCTCCAGCGCGCCGACGCAGGCGTCCTGCACCTGCGCGAGCACCTCGGCGACGGTCGGATCGCCGGTCAGCCGGGTCCGGACGGCGACGGTGTTGGCGAACATCCCGACGCACTGTTCGATCCCCGGCACCGTCTCGTCGCGCATCGGCATGCCGACCACCACGTCGTCCTGACCGGCGTGCCGGGCGAGCAGCAGCACGTACGCGGTCAGCAGAACGGTGTTGACGGTGACGCCGTGCCGGTGGCAGAAGGCCGTGAGGTCGGTGGACAGGCGGAAGGAATGACCGTTGCCGCGGAAGGATTCGGCGGGTGGACGCGGACGGTCGGTCGGCAGTTCCAGCAGCGCCGGGGCGTCGTGGAGTTGTTCGCGCCAGTACTGCTCGCCCGCGTCCAGCGGTTTGGTCGCCTGCCAGGCCGCGTAGTCGCCGTACCGCACCGGCGGCGCAGGCAGGGCCGGAGCGTTCGCCGGGTAGAGCGCGGACAGTTCGCGCAGCAGGATCCCGACGGACGCGGCATCGGCGACGATGTGGTGCAGCGTCAGCACGAACAGGTGCACGTCGTCGGCGAGTGCGACCAGCAGGCCGCGCACCAGCGGTGGGCTGGTCAGGTCGAACGGCCGGGCTCGTTCGGCGGCGAGCACCTGATCCGCGTCGTCCGGCGCCCCGCGGAGGTCCACATAGGACAGTTCCGGTGCGGTTCCGGGCAGCGCCGGGATCTGTACCGGCTCGCCGTCGGCTTCGGCGAACCCGGCTCGCAGCGCCTCGTGCCGGTCGACGACCGCGGCCAGCGCTCGGCGCAGCGCCTCGATGTCGAGCACGCCGGTGAGCCGCCAGGACTGCGAGATCGTGTACACGCCGTCGCTCGCGCCGAGCCGGTCGAGGAACCACAGCTGCCGTTGCGCGGGCAGCAGCGGAACCGGGGCGTCGCCGGTCCGGCGGGGGATCGAGCCGGTCGCGGCGCCGAGGCCGTCGCGCGCGGCCAGCAGCCGGAACAGCCGCTCTCGCTCGTCGTGCGTCATCGATGCGCTCCTGGAGGGGAATCGGCGTGGAGGAGGGCGAGAACCTCGTCGTCGGGCAGCGCGGCGATCCGTTCCCGCAGGAGCGCGATCTCGTCGGTGACCCCGGGTCCGGACTCGGCCGCCCGCAGCGCCGCGGCGAAGGCGGCGATCGTGCGCGCGGCGAACAGCGTCCGCAGGCCGACGCTGGACTGGAAGTGCTCGCGCACCTTCGCCAGCAGCCGCGCGGCGAGCAGCGAATGGCCGCCGAGGTGGAAGAAGTCGTCGTGCACGCCCAGGTCCTCGACGGCGAGCACCTCCCGCCACAGCCCGGCCAATTCCCGTTCGACGGCGTCGCGCGGCGCGACCCGGTCCGTTTCGCGGGATTCCCAGACCGGTTCCGGCAGCGCGGTGCGGTCGGTCTTGCCGTTCTTGGTCAGCGGCAGCGCGGGGAGGAACACGGCGGTCTGCGGCACCAGGTACGCGGGCAGTTGCCCGGAGAGCCGTTCGCGCAGCGGTGCCCATTCAGCGTCGTCGGACACGACGTAGGCGACCAGCCGCACGTCGTCCGGGCCTGCCGGACGGGCCAGCACGACGGCGTCGGAGACCTGCGGATCGGCCCGCAGCCGGGCTTCGATCTCGCCGAGTTCGATGCGCAGGCCGCGGATTTTCACCTGGTGGTCGGTGCGGCCGAGGAACTCGAGCGTTCCGTCGGCGCGCCGCCGCGCGAGGTCGCCGGTCGCGTAGAGGCGGCTTCCGTCGGCGGCGAACGGGTCTGGCACGAACCGTTCCGCGGTCAGGCCGGGACGGCTGCGGTAGCCGCGGCTGATCCCCGCGCCGCCGACGAAAATCTCACCCGCGACGCCGGGCGGGACCGGGTTCAGCCCGCCGTCCAGCACGTGCAGCCGGGTGTTCGGCAGCGGCGGGCCCAACGGCACGACCGGGCTGGCGCTGGTCACCGTGCCCGCCGCGACGATCATCGTGACTTCCGTGGGGCCGTAGAGGTTCCAGACCCGGCCGTCGGACAGCGCGTCGACGAGTTCCCGGTCGAGCGCCTCCCCGCCGCACAGCCGTTCGCGCACGTTCGCGGGCACGCCGCCGGACGCGAGCAGCATCCGCCAGCGCGTCGGCGTGGCCTGGAGGATCGTCGCGCCGCAGTCCGCCAGCCGCCGCGCCAGCGCGACCGGTTCGGCGGAGTCTTCGGTGCTGATCACCGCGACTGTGCCGCCGCGGATCAGCGGGATCAGCAGTTCGCGCACCGACATGTCGAACGCCAGCGTGGTGACCGACGCCCAGACGTCGTCCTCGGTCACGCCGAGCCGGTCGGCGAAGCCGGTGAGCAGGTTGACCACGCCGCGGTGCGGCACGGCGACGCCCTTGGGCCGTCCGGTCGAGCCGGAGGTGTAGATGAGGTACGCCAGGTCGGCCGGGTCGTGCGCCACGTCCGGCGCGGTGTCCGGTTCGGCGTAGTTCAGGTCGACGTCCAACACGGTCTCGAAGCGGGGCAGCCGTCCGGCGTTTTCGCTGTCCACGACGGCGATCCGGACGCCGGCCTCCTCGACGACGTAAGCGTGCCGTTCCAGCGGCCATTCCGGATCGAGCGGGACGTACGCGCCGCCGGCCTTCCAGACCGCCAGCAGTGCGACCACCATCTCGGCGGAACGGCGGACGCAGAGCCCCACCGGGACGTCCGGGCCGACGCCGCGGCGGCGCAGGGCGTGCGCGAGCCGGTTCGCCCGGACGTCCAGTTCGCGGTAGGTCAGCGAACCGGAGATCGCCACCGCTGAACCGCGATCCCGGACGTGCGGCGCGATCAGGTCCAGCGCGGTCGCTGCGGGCAGCGGACGCGTGATGCCGCTGTCGAGGGCCGCGCGGCGTTGTGCGTTGTCCAGCAGGGAGACCGCGCCGATCTGCTGCGCGGGGTCGGCGGTGACGGAGGTGAGGAAGGTGCACAGGTGCTCGGCGAAGCGGGCGATGGTGGCTTTGTCGAACAGGTCGGTGCGGTATTCGAGGTATCCGTGCAGGCAGTCGCCTTCGTCGCGGACGCCGAGCATCAGGTCGAGCTTCGCGGTGCCGGTGTGCGGACCGGCGAAGTCGGTGACGGTCAGCCCGGTCAGCTGCGGAAGCGCGCCGTCGCCGTGCCCGTTGAAGCCGACCTGGTAGATCGGCGAATGCCCGAGGCTGCGTTCCGGACGGACGGCCTCGACCACGCGCTCGAACGGGATTTCGGCACCGCTGAGCGCGTCGACCAACGCGTCGCAAACGTCGAGGAGCAGCTCGGCGAAAGTCGGGTCGTCGGCGGTCGAGATCCGGACCGGGACGGTGTTGACGAAGAAGCCGATCAGCCGTTCGGTGTCGACCTGCGAGCGTTGCCCGACGACGGTGCCGACCACGACGTCGTCCTGGCCGCTGTACCGGGCGAGAAGCGCGTGGTAAGCGGCCAGCACGGTCATGAAAACGGTTGCGCCAGCGTTATCCGCGAGCGTGCGGACGGCCTCGGTGAGCGCGGGCGGGAACTGGAACTCGTGGATGCCGCCTTCGTAGGTGGCGGTGGCGGGCCGGGGACGGTCGGTCGGCAGGGTGATCAGCTCCGGCGTGCCGCGGAGCCGGTCCGCCCACTCCTGCAGCAGCTCGACGCCTTCCGGGCCGTCGAGGTGTTCTCGTTGCCATCGCACGAAATCCGCGTACTGCATCGGCAGCGGCGGCAGGTTCGGCTCCGCGCCGGTCAGCTCGGCGCGGTAGCTCTCCGCCAGTTCGTCGAGCAGCAGGGAGACCGACCAGCCGTCGGCGATCGCGTGGTGCAGGGTGATGACCAGAACGTGCTGGTCCTCGGCCTGGCGCAGGAGCAGGACCCGGGCGAGCGGCCCGGCGGTCAGGTCGAACGGGGTGCGGATCTCCGCCGAGGCCGCCTGTTCGACCGAGTCTTCGCCGACCGCGCGAACCTCGAACGAGAAGCCGTTCTCAGTGACGACCTGCTCCGGAACACCGTCGTTCTCCCGGAAAACCGTCCGCAGCGCGGCGTGCCGCTCCGCGATCGCGGCGAAAGCGCGGCGCAGGGCCTCGACGTCGAGCGGTCCGGAAAGCCGCAGCACGGTGGGCACGTGGTAGACCGGCGAGCCGGGGTCGAGCCGGTCGAGGAACCACAGCCGCTCCTGGCCGGGCGAGCACGGGAAGACGTTCACGGCGCCCCGATTCCGGCCTGGTCGGCCTCGGTCTCGCCCAGTTCGCGGGACAGCCGGTCGTGCTCCACCAGCTCGCGCAGCTGGACCGGCACCTGGTCGCCGAACAGCCGCAGGTACGCGCGCGCCTGGTCCGGATCGGCGCGCAGGAACGGGTAGTCGGTCGGCACCATGTGCCGCACCACCAGCATCGGCACCGGGCTGCGCAGCGGGCGGAACGCGGGATTCCACAGCCCGCCCTTGTCCGGCGGGCCGTTGTGGAACTCGCCGATCATCAGGCCCTCGGCGACGTACTCCGACTTCAGCGCGTGCTGCACGGTGTCGACCACGCCGGAGCGGTCGTCCGGCGGCGCGTCCGGGAACAGCAGCAGGATCGTGGTCAGCTGCGCGCTCGGGTGCCCGCGCGGCGCGAGTTCGAGGAACCAGTCCCGGTAGCGGTGCAGGGTTTCGGTGAGCCGCGGGCCTGCGGCCGGGATGCCCGGTTCGACGGCGAGGTAGAACCGGCCGCGCTCGAGCGACGGCTGCGCGAACGGGCAGACGTTGCCGGCGCGGCCGAGGTCGGGATGCGGGCCGGACAGGTAGCCGCGGCCCCAGTCGAAGATCGCCCGCAGGTGGATCTCGTACCGCAGCAGGCGTTCGGGCAGCGCGAGCGGGTCGAGGTCGTGCCGCTCCACCAGGACGCGGCCGGGATCGGTCGGATGGATGAGCATCAGCTTCGGTCTCCAGGCGAGTGCGGTCCGGCGCCCCGCCCGCGGGCGAGGGCGCCGCCGGTCAAGGCGAGGGCGAGCGCCGCGGCACCGGTGCCCCAGGCCAGCGCGGCGTGCTGGCGCCGGGCGCGGCGCAAGGCGTCGGCGTACGGGATCGTGGTGTGCGAAACCATGGTGTAGAGCGGCATCCAGCGCTTCGGGAAGACGCGGCTGAGCACCAGATCCGCCTTCTTGCGGGCCAGGAACAGCGGCGAGGCGACCCGGGAGCGCAGCTCGTCGAAGTTCTCCTCGGAAAGGTCCGCGAGGACGTCGGTGTGCGGTTTGCGGCGGCGTTCGAAGGTGCGCAGCGCCTCGGCCCAGTCGTCGTCGGCGAGGCATTCGCGCAGCACCGCGCAGTCCTCCAGCGCCGAGTTCATGCCCTGGCCGTAGAAGGGGTACACGGCGTGGGCGGCGTCGCCGATCAGCACCACGCGGCCCTCGTGCTGCCACGGCGAACTCCGGACGGTCACCAGATGTCCGGTCGGATGCGAGAGGAACTGCTCGACGATGTCGGGCACCAGCCGTCGCACGTCGGGGAAGCGGGTGTCGAACAGCGCCCGCACCGATTTCTCGGTGGTGAGCGTGGCGAAGCTCCGCTCGCCGGACAGCGGGAGGAACACGGTCGCGGTGAGTGAACCGTTGACATTGGGGTGGGCGACGATCAGCCCGTCGTCGCCCGGCCAGACGTGCAGCGCGTCCGGACTGCTGCGCACCGCGCCGGACGGGCCCGCGGCGATCGCGAACTCCTTGTAGCCCCAGGGCAGGACGCGCTGCCGGAAGTCGGCGGGCAGGCCGCGCAGCAGCCGGGTGCGCACGGCGGAGAACGCGCCGTCCGCGCCGACGACGAGGTCCGCGGCGGCGTGGTATGGACCACTGTCGCCGGCGAAAGTGCAGACGGGTTCCGCGGTCGCCGATCCGCGGTCGAGATCGGTGAGGGTGACTCCGAAGCGCGCGCGGACGTTCGGGTACTCCAAGGCTTTCGCGAGCAGGATCCGGTTGAGGTCGTCGCGCAGCACCGAGCGCAGGATCTGGTCCTCGTGGCTGCCGTAAGGCTGGAAATCCAGCTCGCCGTCGCGCTGGTGGATCACCCGCCCGCGCATCGGGGCGGCCGCGGCCAGCACCGGGCCGAGCAGCCCGACCTGGTCCAGCGCCCGGATTCCGCGCTGGGAAAGGCCGAGGTTGATCGACCGGCCCGCGCCCGCGCCCGCCGCGCGCGGATCCGGCCTGCGCTCGTGGATCTCCACCTGGTGCCCGAGCTGCGCGAAGTGGATCGCGGCGAGCGAACCGGCCAGCCCGGCCCCGGCCACCAGAACCCGTTTGGCGTTCATTCCGGCCGCCGCCGATCCGCGTGAGGGCAATTGTGCCGTCGCCGTTCGGAGCGCTTTTCCGTTGAGCGGTTATTCGCGACCGGACGCGCAATTCGGCCGATCGGAGCAGCATTGCCCGCACTTCCCCGGGAGTGCTCACCAGTGGTGATCCGGAAGAACTCCGGAGTAATCGCGGGCAACGCGTGTCCGGTCGGCTGCGGAAAGTGTTCGGACCATTTCGGTAACGTTTCGCCGGGGCGGTCCGATCGACCGCCCGGCCTTCGTCCCGGTCGCGGTAAACGCCCAGGTCCGCTGCTGCTCACCGATCCTCCTGCGAGATTCGTCGCCGGCCGGGCGCGCGGCCGAGGTTCTCCCTGTTGGCCGATAGCCCGGGCCGGGGTGCGGGCACTAACCTGTTCCCGCTTGCCCGGCAGATTTACCGGGGTTTGTCCCGGGCTCAAATAAACCGCAAGATATCGGGTGCCAGCATCCGTAGAATTACCGCAATTCGCTGGTCGGGCGAAGGGGGAGAAGCATGGTCGAGAAGGAGTTTGTCGGCCGGGCGGCGGAACTGGCCGCGTGCCTGGACCGCGCGGCCGCGGTGACCGTGGTGGAAGGACGGCCGGGGATCGGGAAAACCCGGCTGCTGGCCGAAGTCGCCCGGCGGGCGCCGGATCCGGTGTGCGCGGTGCCCGGGGGCGCGCCGGAGTTCTCCCGCCGCCTGGCGCACGCGCTCGGTCCGGAATCGCTGGTGGTGGTGGACGACGCGCAATGGGCCGACGAAGCTTCGCTGCGGCTGTTGATGTCGCTGGTCGCGAGACCGGGGAACGACCGGCGGCTCGTGCTGTCGGTCCGCGACGGGCAGCGGCAGCCCGCGCTGACCCGGTTGCTGCATTCCGAGCGCGTCCCGGCCCGGTACGTGACGCTGCCCGCGTTCACCGACGCCGAGGTCGCCCGCCTCTTGCCGGGGCACGACGACGTCGAACGGGCGCGGATCGCCGCCGCGGCCGAGCACATTCCGCTGTACCTGTTGCTGCTGGCCGATTTGCCGCCGCACGAGTGGCCGGGCCACGACGACAGCCCGGCGGCCGAAGACCGGCCGATGCTGCCGGCGGAACGGGTGCTGTTCGCCGAGGTGTCGGCGCTGCCGGAGGCTGAGCGGCTGGTCGTCCAAGCCGCGGCGTGCGGCGGTGCGACCCTAGACGCGGATCTGGTCCAGGCGATGACTGTGCTGCCCCGGGCCGAGGTCGGCCACGCGATCGAACGGCTGCTGTGCCGGGGCGTGCTGGCGGGCGGAGCCGCGGGGCTGCGGTTCCGGCACCCGTTGGTCCGAGCCGCCGCTGCGCGGCTCGCCGGACGCGGCTGGGCGGCGGGCGCGCACCACCGGGCGGCGGCCTACCTGCGCGAACTCGACGCGCCGCTCACCTTGCGCGCGTATCACCTCGAGAAGTCCTTGTACCGCCACGATCTGGTGGCGGTCGGCGAGCTGGCGTCGGCGGGGGAGGAGGTGCTCGGCACCGATCCGGCGGCGTGCGCCCGCTGGCTCGGCGCGGCGGTGGCGAACCTGCCGGAACGGATGCGCGGCGGGCACGAGCACTGCCGTCTGTCCGTCCTGCGGGCCGAAGCGCTGCTGGCGTCCGGGCAACCGGCCGCCGCCCGTGCGTTGCTGGTGGCGTTGCCGGAGTCGGCCCCGGTGCTGGCGCTGCTTTCTCGGTGCGAGCACGCCCTCGGCCGCACTCGTCGCGCGCGGTCGATCGCCGAGGCCGCGATCGCCGCGTCGGGCCAGGCTGACGCGCGAGCCCACCTTGAACTGGCACACCTGGAATTGCTGGACGGCGACGCTGTCGGCGCGCAGCAGCGGCTCCGTCGGACGGCGGCGGATCCGAGCGCGGGGCCCGCGGTGCAGGCCGCGATCGCGGCGCTCGCTGCGATCGGGCTGGCCTGCGCCGGGCGGACCGCCGAGGCCAGGCATGCCCAGCAGACCGCCGCCGACGGGTTCGACCTGCTCGACGACAGCGAACTGCGTTCGGTCCTCTACACCGTGCCCGCGCTGTGCTGGGCCTCGTGCTTCCTCGACGACGACCGGCGCGCGCTCGCTCTGCTGGACCGGGCGTTGCAGCTGAGCACGCCGGGGCTGAGGCAGGGCTTGCCGTTCCTGTACTCGGTGCGCGGTTACGTGCTGTGGAAACTGGGGCGGCTTACCGAGGCGGCGGAAGCCGCTGTCGAAGCGGAAACCGCGGCGACCCGCTTCGGCCATGACGACGTCGTGCCGATAGCCGCCGCGATCCAGTTGCGGGTGCTGCTCGCGACCGGAGACCGGTCGGCGGCCGAGCAACAATGGCGCACGGTGGAGAAAATGCCCCGGCCGACGGTCGCGTGGTGGCGGCGGACGGTGGAGCACATCCTCGCCGAAGCGGGTCTCGAACTCGGTATGTTCCCCGGCGCGGTCGAACAACCTGCGGAGCGGACAGCGAATCCGTTGCTGGTAGCCAGATTGGCGCAGGACTGCCGGGTCGCCCTTTCCGAAGGAGCGGTTGCGGAGGCGCGCCGACGAGCGGCTGAGGCAATGGAACGGGCTGCGGCCACTGGATTGAAGAGCGACCTCGGCCTCGCGTTGCTGGCACGCGCGACGGTGGCAGCGGCCGAGAACGACCTCGCTGCCGCGTTGACGGACGCTTCCGCAGCGGCCGTCGCGTTCGGCCGGGCGGCGATGGTGCTGCATCGCGGTCGGGCAGTGCTGTTGGTCGCGGAAGTGCTGGGACGACAGGGAAACTTCGACGCCGCGACCCAGCGGATCGGCGAGGCACGGGAAGTATTCCAGAGCGCGGGGGCGAGCGCGTTGCTGCGCGAGACGACGAAGGTGCAGCGGCGATTGGCCGGACGGCGAAAACTGGAGTCGCCGCCGGGCGGGCGGGCGCTTTCGCGGCGGGAACGGCAAGTGGCGGAAATGGTGGTGCGCGGGTTGACGACGAAGGAAATCGCGGCCGAGTTGTTCTTGAGCCCGCGGACGGTGGACGCGCATGTGGCGCGGGTGCTGAACAAACTCGACCTGACCACCCGCGCCGGGATCGCCCGCCGATTGATCAGCTGACGCTCGTCGCGGGCTGGGGTGTCCCGGACCGTGGAACAAGCTGCGCTGCCCGGACGTGCGCCGTTGTACCGTCAGCCCGGACAATCGGTGAACGCGCGCACGGAAGGGCTGTTTCGTGGCTGCGAAGAATCGGTGCGGCAGGAACCCCGCGGCGAAATACGCCATTCTGGACTTGGACGGGACCCTGCTGCCCGGGCACACTTCGCGGCATTACCTGCGGGTCCTCCTCGACGACGGCACCTGCGACCGGCAAGCGGGCTTGTCCTGCCTGGAAGCCATCGCGCAGTACGCGGCCGCGGAGACAGCGCCGCCGGGACTCCTGGACGAGATCTACCGGTTGTACGCGCTCGGGATGAAAGGCGCGTCGGTCGCACAGGCCCGGTTCGCGGCGGAGAAAACCTGGCGGGCGCGCCGGGGCATGCTGTTTTCCTTTGTCCCGGAACTGCTTTCGCTGCTGCGGGCGAGCGGCTACCGGATCCATTTGTTGTCGGGCAACCACGATTTCCCGGTCCAGGAGGCGGCGTTCGACCTAGGCTTGTCCGGCGGACACGGTGCCGTCGTGGAGGTAGCCGACGGCCGGTTCACCGGACGCCTGCTGTCCGCTCCCGGTGCGGCTGGCGGCAAACTCGCCTTCGTGCGCTGTCTCGCCGAAGCGACCGGATTCGACGCGGAGAACTCCCTGGCGATCGGGAACTCCGCCTCGGACGCGGAGGTCTTTTCGTGCGTGGGCAAGGCGCTGGTTTTTGAACCGGACGCGGAGCTTCGGCGGCTTGCTGCCGGGCAGTCGTGGCATGTTGTTGACCGGCGGACGATCCTGCGGGTGTGCGCGCGGCTGACCCCCCGGGCGACGGCTGCGTGAGGGGAACGCGCTTCTCGGTCCCGAACGGAAACCCGACGGTGCGTCAAGACCCTGTTCCGCGGTCTGGAACATTGCTCTGCGTCCACGTTCAGTCGCTCACTGGCTACTGAGTGCTGGTATTGTCGTCCGGCGGAGGAGCGGCGGTCGCCGGAAACGGGATCGGCCGGTTCTCCCGCGGCCGGCACGGACGGCGCCACCCTCGCCGTCGTGGCCGGTCCGGTCGATCGTCGCTCCGGAACTGGCGCCGCCCGCCGACCGCGGGGGCTCCCGGGTCGCGGGCGACGGCGGCGCTGCCCGGAGTCCGCCGACGCGCTCCGGCGGAAACGCGGGACTGCCGGGAATATTCTCGGCCCTGGCCGATTGTTCGCCGGGATTTCCGCGCGGTCTTTCGCCCTGGTTCTCCGACGGACGAAAAGCGGTGGGAAGCAATTGTCACGGCGTGCGACCACGACGGCGCGGAAACCCGGGACGGCGACGCAGCGTGACCGGTCGCGACCGGTTCCGGGGACGGACTTGTCGCACGACGAGGCGGGCGGGCCAGCGCGCTGCGCCACTGGGGCGATCTCTTTCAGTGAACGGGTGCGTCCGGTTGTGCCGGACGCGGCACTGGGCAAGCATGAAGGCGCGAGAGCAGGACTGTCTCGGGAAAGACGTGGGTGGCGAACGAATCGGGCGGCGGCGAGGCGCGGCGCCGCCCGGGAACGGCGGAGGCGCGAGGACCGCGCGGGGCGGCGGTCGCGCGGCCTCGCCCGGCGCGCGCGGGAAGGAAGCTCCGCGCGGGCACGAGAGGGATTTTCGCGGATTCGGTGGAGGTTTCGGTCGTGACTATGAGCGACGACAACGGGCGGTGGGCTTGCACGAGCGTGGTGCCGCGCAGGCCGATTCCCCGGGCGCTTTCGATCCTGGGCGCGATCCGGGATTCGGGAGGGATCGAAACGCTGAGCGAGATTTCGCGGTCGACACGGCTGCCGAAAAGCACGGTGCACCGGCTTCTCGCCGAGATGCAGGGATACGGAATGGTCGTGCGGGCGGGATACCATTACCGGCACGGGGAAGCCGTGTGCCGCCTCGCCAGACCCGGTTCGACACAGGAACTGCAACGGCTGCGCCGAGGCATTCTCCCGTCCCTGATCGACATCCACTGGCGCACCGGCTACCTGGTCGGGCTCGGCGTGGCCAGCGGAAATGTCGTCGATTTCGTGCATTTGATCTACAGCAGCGGCTATTGCTCGCTGGCCGAGCGCATCGAAAACGATTCGCAGCTCGCCGGAAGCGCGGCGGGACGGGTGCTGATGGCGTTCGACCCGGGTCTCGCGGCGCGGTTCGCGGTCTTCGCCGGCTACCGCGGCGAGGACGAGAACGGCGGCGGTCTCCCGGCGTGGCTGAGCGCTGAATTGCGCGAGATCAGGCAGCGCGAGGTGTCGTTCAACCCGCGCGTCCCCGGCGCGCTGCTCGCCGCGGCGGTCCCGGTGTTCAACGTGACCGGGACGGCGGTCGCCGCGCTGAGCGTGGCGGCACCGCGCCGGGTGTTCAATTCGCGGGAAGCGCATTCGTCGCTGCAGGCGACCCGGATGACCGCGCAACGCATCCTCCGCGAAACGGTGGCGGCTGATTGGCGGAGCGCGAAATCCGGCCGTCCGGTGGAATAGCCCGGCTGTCGGAGACGTCCGGAAGGCGGAACGTTTCGCGGGGAACGGCGCAATTTCGCTCCGGTGCCGCTCTGCCTTGCCTGCTGCCGGAGAAGGCGGAACAGTCCGGCAATCCCGCTGTGCCGCGCGCACTTCCGTTCCGGCCTTTGCTGATCGGGTCTCGCGCGGAGAGTTCCCGTTCGAGGCAGGCACTTTCGCTGCGAGGTCGCCTGATCGGCGCAGTCGCGGCCAGCGTGCCGAACCCGCGCGGAGGGCCGCAGCGCCTTTCGCACCGGGACCAAAGTCTCCTGCGTCGCGGACGTCCGCCCGCAGTGGCGCCGGGGCGCGGCGGCCTAGCGTCGGCGGCGAGGAACCGGACGGAGGAGGCATGTGATGGAGGAGCGGAGGGCCCCGTTGCCAGGGGCTGCCCGCCGGTCGCCCACCGGACGCGGCAAGCACGGTGCCGCGATCTGCCCGCGAACACGGGAACAGGAGAACCGGGAGCCACGACGGTGAGGCGACCGGTGGTCGTCGGCGTCGACGGCTCGACGGCGGCGCTCGCGGCGGTCCGCTGGGCGGCGGTCGAGGCCGGGCGGCGCGGCACCGGGCTGGTCGCGTTCCACGCCGAACTGTGCGACGACCCGGACCTGCTGCCGCACGGCAAACCGCCCGGCGACGCCGAACTGCTGATGGAACCCGCGCGCCGGTTGCTGCGGCAGGCGGCCGAGACTGCCCGCCAGGCCGCGCCCGCGGTTCCGGTGCGCATGTGCGTCCGGCTGGGGACGGCGGCCGAATTGCTGGCCGCGCTGTCCGACGAAGCCGGACTGCTCGCGCTGGGCGCGCACGGGCTCGGCGGGGCGCGCGGAGGAGCGATCGGGTCGGTGGCCCTGCGGGCAGCCGCGTCCGCGCGCTGTCCGGTGGTGGTCATCCGGGGCAGCGCGGCGGCGGACGGACCGGTGGTGGTCGGCCTCGACGACTCCGACGGCGGTGAGCGCGCACTCGCTTTCGCCTTCGACGCCGCGGTTTCGCGCGGCACCGGAATCGAAGCGGTCCACGCATGGCACGACGGCCGGGAAGGCGGGTTGCGGGAACAGGTGGCCGCGTGGTCTCGCAAACACCCCGTCGTGCCGGTCCGCATGCATGTCGTCCGGGTGCGCTCAGCGGCGCGGGCCCTGTCCGGGATTTCCGCCGGGGCACAGCTGATCGTCGCCGGAGCCCGAGCGGACGGCCCGCTGGCGGGCGGTCTGCTCGGTTCGACGGGGTATTGGCTGCTCGCCCACGCGTCCTGCCCGGTCGCGGTCGCCCGCTGACGAGTCCTCTGTGGACGGTTGTACCCCGGTCCGGCCGCTGTCGATTTCGGACAGCGGACCAAGCCTGACAGCGCGGTGCTCGTCGGGGTCGACGAGCCGGAGGCCTCGCTGGCGGCGGTCCGCTGGTCGCGGTGCACGCCTGGGCCGACGTCGTTCGCGGCGCGATCGAGCGCACCCCACGTCCGGTGCCGGAATGGGAAACTTGCCGCCAGCCGGTCGGGGAACGGCTGCTCGACGGCTGGCAGGCGAAGCACGGCCGGAAGCTGATCCGCCACTCCGCGTGCCCGGAAGCACGGCGCTGACCGTTCCCGCGAATATCTGGCGAAAGGACAACAAACCGGAAACGCCCGTCCGGAGCAGCCGGAAATCCCGTGTCCGATGATCAGGAATTCCGCCGGAAGAACCATTCCGCTGATCTTCGCGCCCGCCCGCCCGCGCCGCTCGGCCTAGCGACGCGGCACCCGATTCCGCTGGACAGCCAAGGGAAAGGCAACGAGCGGACCAGCGCCCCGAGTATCGCTTTTCCGTTGCGATTCCCTCGCAGCGAGACCGTCCGGAACGCCCGTTTTCCCGGGCAACGCCGAAAATCGCGGCGGCGCCCTTTTCGCGTTCTTGACGGCCCGTCGTACGAGCCGCGAGACTGAATTCCCAGTGGCGCCGCGGACGGGACGCGGGGGCCGGACGGGCAGGAGCCGCGGTGGACCAGCGGGACACACCCGAACACGAGCGGCTGACGTTCCCCGATCAGCCGAGGATGGAGCTGGACCAGCTTCTCGGCGAGCTGGTGGAACGCGCCCAGGAGGTCATCAGCACCCAGGGCAGGCTGCGGGGGCTGCTGCGCGCGACGCAGTCCATCACCGGCAGCCTCGCGCTGCCCGCGCTGCTGCGCCGTCTCGTGGAGTCCGCGTGCGAACTGGTCGGGGCGCGGTACGCGGCGCTGGGCGTGATCGGGCCGGACGGGCGGCTGACCGAGTTCGTGCACACCGGGATGGATCCCGAGTCGGTCGCGCGGATCGGCCGGCTGCCCGAGGGCAAGGGCCTGCTCGGCGTGGTGGTCGAGGACCCGCGCCCGGTGCGGCTGGACCGGCTGCAGGACGATCCCCGGTCGACCGGGTTCCCCGAGGGGCATCCGCCGATGACGAGCTTCCTCGGCGTCCCGGTCCGGGTGCGCGGCGAGGTTTTCGGCGACCTCTACCTCGCCGACTCCGAACAGGGCCGGTTCACCGAGGAGGACGAGCAGCTGGCGCTCGCGCTCGCCGCGGCGGCGGGCAGTGCGATCGAGAACGCGCGGCTGTACGAGACCGCGCGCAACCAACAGGAATGGCTGCGCGCGTCCGCCGCCGTGACCAGGGAGTTGCTGTCGGCGGATCTCGGCGATCCGCTGGGCCGCGTCGTGGATTACGCGCGGGCGCTCGCGTCCGCGGACCTGGTTTCGGTGACCCGTCCGGCGGAACGGGAGGGCTACCTCTTCGTCGAACGCGCGGTCGGGGCGGGAGCGGAGCAGCTGGCCGGACGGGAGCTGCTCACCGAGTCCACTGTGGCCGGCACGGTGTTCGCCCGCGGCGAGCCGAGGATCGCGTCGTGGCCGGACGAGCTGTCCCAGCTCTCGGCGCCGTCCGTGCTGAGCTTGAATCTCGATTCGGTGATGCTGGTGCCGCTCGCCGGGAACGGGACGGTGGCCGGGGTGCTGACCGTCTCCCGGCTGGCCGGCCGCCCGGCGTTCACCTCCGACGACCTGGAGATCGCGGCTTGGTTCGCTGACCAGGCGGCGGTGGCTCTCGAACTGGCGCGGGCGCGGGCCGAACGCGAGGACGCCGCGCTGCACGACGAACGCGACCGGATCGCCGCGCGGCTGCACAGCGAGATCCTGAACCGGCTCTACGCCACCGCGCTGTCGCTGCAGACCACGGCCGGGCTCGCCAAATCCGCGGTGGTCGCGACCCGGCTGCGCGAGACGATCGCCGACCTGGACGACGTGATCAACCACGTGCAGCAGACCGTGTTCCGCCTCGACGACGTCCTGCCGCCCGCACCGGAACCGGTCCGCGACCAGGTGCTGCGGGTGCTGGCGCGGGCCCGCGAGGAATGGGGGCTGGCGGTGTCCACGCAGCTGACCGGGAAGCTCGACGCGGTGCACGCGGACGTCGTGGTGCCGCTGCTGTCCGACGCGCTGCGGCTGATTGCCCAGCACACCTCGGCCGAAGCGGTGGAGGTCGGGATCCAGGCGGAACCGGCGCAGACGACCGTCACCGTCCGGTACGAGGGCGCGGGCGACGTAGCGGCGTCCGCCGCGTCTGGCCTGGCCGCGCTGGCGGAGCGGGCGAGCCGTCGCGGCGGGACCCTGACCGTGGCGGGCGGTTCGCGGCTGAGCTGGTCCGTGCCGGTGAAAACGCGGCCGCCTGCCGGTGATTGAGGACTTTCGGTACCGCCGGAGCGCGCCGGCGCGCCGTACTCTCGACGCACGAACGGACCCGATGTGGGAGAAGGACCGATGCTGCGGGTTTTCCTGGTGGACGATCACGAGGTGGTCCGGCGCGGGGTCGCCGACCTGCTGGAGGAGGACCCGGAGATCGCCGTGGTCGGCCAGGCGGGCGACGTCGCGCAGGCGCTGGCCCGGATCCCGGCGCTGCGGCCGGACGTCGCGGTGCTCGACGTGCGGCTGCCCGACGGCAACGGCATCGAACTGGCCCGCGAGCTGCGGTCGACCTCGCCGGACCTCAAATGCCTGATGCTCACGTCCTACACCGACGAGCAGGCGATGCTCGACGCGGTGCTGGCCGGTGCCGCCGGGTACGTCATCAAGGACATCAAGGGCCTCGACCTGATTTCGGCGGTCCGGGACGTCGGGGCGGGCAAGTCGCTGCTGGACGCGCATGCGGCGGCCGCGCTGATGGCGAAACTGCGCGACAGCGCGGAAAAACAGCGGGGGCCGCTGTCGCGACTGTCCGAACAGGAACGCACACTGCTCGCGCTGATCGGGGAGGGTCTGACGAACCGGCAGATCTCCGAGCGGATGTTCCTGGCGGAGAAAACGGTGAAAAACTACGTGTCGCGATTGCTGACGAAGCTCGGGATGGAGCGGCGCACGCAGGCGGCGGTGCTGGCGACGGAGTTGCGGGGCCGTCCGCATCGGCCGGGCGGTTAGACGTTGAGCCGGGAGGGAGTGACGAGGACGTCTTCCAGCGCCCGTCGCGGGGTTCGCGGGACGGGTGCGCCGTAACCGAGGCGGAGCACGATCTGCGGCCAGAGCCCGCCGCCGAGCAGGTCGCGGAGGCGGGCGCGGATCGCGGGCACTTCGACCGGCTGGGAGATGAACGAGGCGTCGATCCCGAGCGCGGTGGCGGTGAGCAGGACGCGTTGCATGGCTTGCCCGGCGCGGAGCCGGTCGATCGCCTGGTCGGCGAACGTCCCGACCACGACGACCAGCGGCGCGGCGCCCGGCGCGCGCGAACCGCCGCCGTAATCGCGCAGGACCCAGGTGTCGTCCGCGGTGACCGCCCCTCCGGCAGCGAACGGCACGCCGTCGCGCCGGTCGCGCCCGCGTCCGGTCCAGCGCTGCCATTCGGACCGGAACGCCGGGTCCTCGGTCTGGAGCCGGTGGCTTTCGCGGATCAGCTCCTTGAGCCCGGCGAGCTGGTCCTCGTCGAGCCGAGGCAGCCAGGCGTGCTCGACCTCGGCCGCGTGCCGCAGGACGCCCAGCGCTCCGGCCGGAACGGTTTTGGCGGTGAACGGCGTGCGGTTCGTGTGCCGGAGCGGGATGGCTTCGGCCAGGGAATCGAGCTTCCGGTCGGTCGCGGCGACGGCCCTCGGGCGCACGAGGGCGAGCAGGTCGGGATTGCCGCGCCGGGGGAAGTAGCTGGTGGCGGGCTGGACTCCGGTCGCGTGGATCGCGGCGCGCAGGTTGAACAGCGCGGCTCCGCAGGAGAGCAGCAGCTCGCGCCGGTCGGGGTCGGCGACGGACAGGGCGCGGTCGGGGTCGGCGTGCACCTCGATGCCGGTCGGGCGGACGCTGAACAGCCAGGGCTGGGTGTTGTGCGTCGACGGCGCGAGGGTGGCGCTGAGCAGCACCGACGCCACCTGTTCGGCGCTGAGCAGGCCGGACGGCGCCACCTGAAGGGTCATCCTTCTCCCCGGGACCGCGAAACGCGGGACACTGTGTCGTGCGTAGTCGCTTCAGCATGCGTCCGCCGGACGGGGGCGCACAGGGGCGAAAGTCATCTGTCTGAGGACGCCGAGCGCCGAAAGCAGGTCTGATGCCGGAAACGCCCCGGAAGCTGTCGGGAACCC
>NZ_JBAGKF010000040.1:0-21678 GCF_037034185.1 Amycolatopsis sp. VC5-11
TCGCCGTCGTCGATGAACTCCGTTCCACCATCGCCTCGCCGGTCCGTTTCCGGCAACACCGCGCCACATGCGCAAAAGCAATCCCCCGATACGCACAAGCAATGCCCGTCGGCGGCGAACCGAAATTACGATTTGTCTCGTGTCGAATAAACCATTGATCGCCCCGTCCATCCTCTCCGCCGATTTCGCGCGGCTCGCCGACGAAGCGGCCGCCGTGCACGGACGTGCGGATTGGCTGCACGTCGACGTCATGGACGCGCATTTCGTGCCGAATCTGACCTTGGGCCTGCCGGTCGTGCAGTCGCTGCTGGCGACGACGGACATCCCGGTGGACTGCCACCTGATGATCGAAAACCCGGACCGGTGGGCGATCGGGTACGCGGAAGCGGGTTCCTACAACGTCACGGTGCACGTCGAAGCCGCGAACGATCCGGTCATGCTCGCGAAGAACGTGCACGCGGCAGGAGCGAGAGCAGGACTCGCGATCAAGCCGAACACCCCGCTGGAGCCGTATCTGGACGTGCTCAAGCACTACGACACCCTGCTGGTGATGTCGGTGGAGCCCGGGTTCGGCGGGCAGAAGTTCATCGCCGAGGTCCTGGACAAGGCGCGCACCGCGAGGCGGCTGGTCGACACCGGGCACCTGAACCTGGTGGTGGAGATCGACGGCGGCATCAACGGCGACACGATCGAACAGGCGGCGGAGGCCGGCGTCGACTGCTTTGTGGCCGGCTCGGCGGTGTACGCGGCCGACGACCCGGCCCGCGCCGTGGAAGGGCTGCGCAGGCAGGCAGAAAGCGCCAAACGCTGAGCCGCGGCCCCGCGGGGCAGGAGGCCGCGGCCGCGAGACCGGCCCGGCTGCCGGGGCGTCCTCCGCGGCACGGGTTCCTGCCGCCGCGAAGTCCGGCCGCCGGGCATCCTCCGCACGAGGGCGCCCGCGCCGCCGCGCTTCGGCTGCCGGGCGCTCCCGTGCGCCCGATCGCCTCTCCCGCCGCGGACCTCAGATGCCGAGCATCCTCCGCAGCTCGGGAGCCTGCCGCCGCGACACGGGAACCGACTCGTGCGACCGCGGGTCCATGATCAGGAACAGCTCGCCCTTGATGCCCCGTTCCAGCTCGGCAACCCGGCGCAGGTTCACCAGGAACCGCCGGTGCACCCGGCTGAACCCGCAGGACAGCAGGGAACGCTCGATGTTGTCCAGTCCCCGGGTCGCGGCCTGGATCCTTCCCCGTTCCGTGTTCAGCCACACGATGTTCCGGTCGGCCTCGGCGTAGCGGATCTCCGACGGGGCGAGCAGCACCAGCCGCTCGTTGCGGATCCCGACGATCCGCCGGGGCAGCGGGCCGACCGCGGCTTCCGCGCGTTCCTCGTACGGTTCCCCTTCTCGCACCCCGAACACGCACAGCATCCCCACCACGTGGTCCGAGTCGAGGACCGGCCGCAGGGTCACCGGGGTGGCGTCCTCTCCCGGGCTCACGGGCAGGCACGCGTAGCCGCTCCAGCGAGCCGGCCCCTGCGCGCGTTCCTTGGCCCACCGCACTACTTCGGGAAGCCCGGAAATGTCCGGGGTCCAGCGTTTCGCCGGTTCGGTCGCGCCCGGCGAAATACCGCTTTCGGGAGTCAGCCCGAGCAGCGACACCGCCTCGTCGTTCGCCGCGATCACATTGCCGCCGCGGTCCATCGCCAGGAACGGATCGGCGACCTGATCGCATTTGCGGTTGAACTCGGAGATCACTTTGTCGGCCTCGTAAATGGCGCGCCGGTAGATCTCCTGCTCGACGCAGGCGGCGGCCTTCGTCAGCCACGCGGGCACCAGTTCGGACAACGCCGCGTTCCACCGCGAGATGTTGATCGACGCGACCGGCGAACCGGTCACCACGTCGCGGACCGAGATGCCCGCGCAGGACCACCGGTGGAACGCTTCGCACCAGTGTTCCGGCCCGGTCACGGTCACCGGACCGGACACTTCCAGCGAAGTGCCCATCCCGTTCGTGCCGGTGCACTGCTCCGACCAGGACGACCACGGGGCGAGGTTGTGCAGTTCGGCCCGCCGCCGCGCGCTGGGGTCGCCCCACGCGCCGAGGACGCGCCCGTCGCCGTCCGCGACCGTGACCACGGCGCCGTCCTGCTCCACTTCACGACCGGCCAGCGCGCCGAGGCCGCCGAGCGTCGTGAAGATGACGCCGTTGTCGAGGCGCTGGATGTCGTCGCCCCGTGCGCCCGGCGCGACGTCCAGCGTCCGGTCCACCTCGTAGCGGTCCCGGCACCGGTACCACGACGCCAGGATCTCCGGGCGGACGCCGGTTTCGATGTCCTCTCCCGCGGCGAAGCTCTCCCAGGCCTGAGCCACTTCTCTCGCTGACGACGAGGTTTCCAGCGAGCCGCCCGCCAGGTCGCCGCGTCTGCCGGACTCACTCGGTGCAATCGCCAACGGCGGCACGCTCACGGTCATCGCGACCTCCTCGTCGCCTCGAGCACCGGGGTCCCCTGGGACCGCCGGGCTGTGACAGCGGTAACCAACGTAACTCGGCGTAGCGCGGCATTACAAGACATGTCCGCGTCGCCCAGTCACGAAGTTGTAGACAAACAAGATCGTTGTCCCGCCGCGGGCGGGCGATCCGGATTTCCCGTCATACGGGACGATGTTCCCGGCTCGTGGCCGTTCGGCGGAAAATCGTTCCGTGCGGCGCCGCCCAGGTCAAGCGCACGCCGCGCGCTCCGAAGGGTAGGGCAGGCAGGCCCGGTCCGGGCCGGTCCGCCGCTGGTGCGAGGACGACCGCCGGTCGTCCTCGTTCCGCCGCCGTTCATCCGGCATTCGCCCGCAGTCATCCCGCTCGGCTTGCCGCCGCGCCGAGCCGGAGCTTAGCTTCCGTGAGCGCCCGGACGACCCGGGCCGCACCCGTTCGGATCTGCACCGGACCAAAGGCGGTCTCACATGGCGGACGTACGCCGGCTCGACGCGGCAGCACGCAACCGTGGCGAAGCAACGGTGTACCAGGCCTGGGAACGTTTCGCCCGGGGCGAGGACGACCTCCGCGGCGTGCGGCCCGAGGTCGCGATTTCCTGGCACCGGTGCCGGGACCAGTTCCGGGTCGATCCGCTCCTCACCGAAGCTCCGGTCGCCGTCGCCGAAGTCGACCAGGCACTGGAGCGCGACGTCGTCATCGCGGAACTCGGCTTCCGCGCCGCAGCGCTCGCGCACGAGGTCAATGCGGGCGGCGGCATCGTGACCATCACCGACGCGAGCGGACGGGTCCTGGCCCAATGGGGCGACCCGGCCACCCGCACCGTCGCCGCCGAGGCCAACCTGGCGCCGTGGTTCTGCTGGTCCGAAGGGGCCACCGGAACGAATGGCATGGGCACCGCGCTGATGTCCTACGCGCCGGTGGTGATCCGCGGCGCGGAACACTGGTGCCAGGCGTTCCACGACTGGAACTGCGCCGGTGTCGCGATCCGGGACGTGGTGACGAGGGAATCGGTCGCGGTGCTCAACATCTCGTGCTGGCGCGGGGATCTTCCCGGCGCGGCCGGGGCTTGGCTCAGCAACGCAGCCACGATGACCCAGCGCATTCTTCGCCGGCGCGCCCAAGACGACGGCGCCCAGCTGATGGCTTCCTTCAACGACGCCAGGGCGCGCTCGAGCGCGGCGCTCGCCGCGGTCGATCCCTCGGGGCGGGTGGTGCTCGCCGACGACACGGCGAGCGTGCTTCTCGGCATTCCCGGCTCGACGCCCGCCCCCGATCCCGCCGTGCGGTGGAAACCGGAACTGCCGGAATTCATCCAGGCTTCCGTCTACGCCGCGAAACAGGCGACGCGCAATCACGACTGGCTCGGCTCGACGCAGATCTTCACCAGGCTCGCCGCCGAACCCATGCCGATCAGCTTCCGGCCGGTGTTCCTGTCCGGGCACCTGCTGGGCAACCTGGTCACCTTCGGGACGTCGGAAGGCGTTCCCTTGCCCCGGTCCGGCGAGGACGGCCCTCAGCGGGCGCAGCCGCACCGGATGGTCGCGACCCGCGAAAACCGCATGGTGCTGCTGCGGCTTCCGGAAGTCTCTTTCGCCCAGTCGGACGGCAATGACGTGTGGCTGTCGACCGACCAGGGACGGCTGCGCTCCGCCTCTCCCGGCCTCGACAAGCTCGAAACCGAACTGGGCGACGCCGGCTTCCTGCGAGTGCACCGCCAGTACGTGGTGAACCTGAGCCGCATCCGCGAGGTCGAACGCCGCTACAAGGGCGAGCTGTTCCTCGTCATGGACGACCAGGAACAGACCATGGTGCCGGTTTCCCGGCGGAACACCCCGGCGGTGCGGCGGGCGCTGGCGATCTGAGGCTCTTCAGCCGCGGTACCGGTGCACCTCGCACACGCAATACATGAGACGGCAACTGCAGCACGCCGGCTTTCCGGCGCACACGATGCACGGCCCGCACCGCACCGGTTCGGTATGGCGCGCACGGTCCTCCTGCCGGTAATCCTCCCCGCAATTCCAGCAGGAAAGCAGTTCGGCTCCGGGTCCCGGATTCGCCGTCGACGACTGGCTCATTCCAGCTCACCTTTCCGGTCGTTGCTTATCGGGAAAAAAGCCCGCCCGGTGCTCGAATCGTCGGGGCGATTCGAGCACCGGGCGGGCCCTAACGGAAACTCCCGGAAGTTTTCCTGAGGTCTCCCGCCGACACCGATTCTCCGGTCACAGCGAGAAGGTGATCACCGCGGCGCCATGCCCCTGGCCGGACATGCCGGGCACAATGCCTTCGAGCCAGCCGCCCCAGCCGACCGGCACCGTGATGTACTGCTTGCCGTCGAGGGAATAGGTGCTCGGGCTGCTGTGGTGCCCGCTGCCGCACTGGAAGCTCCAGAGCTTCTCGCCCGTCTCGGCGTGCAGCGCCATGAACTCGCCGGCGGGCGTGCCCGCGAACACCACGTTGCCCGCGGTGCTGAGCGTCGACGCGGCCATCGGCAGATCCATCCGGTAGCGCCACTTCTCCTCGCCGTGCGAGTCGAACGCGCTGACCGAACCGGCCATGTTGTCGATGTCGACCTCGACGGCGGCTCCCCAGTAGGGCATGCCTTCCTTGAACTCGCGACGGCGCCGCGTGGCGGTGGCGCCCACGTCGGCGACCGGCACGTAGAACAGGTCGTGGTCCGGGTTGTACGACGCGTGCGTCCATTCCTTCGCACCGGCCGGGCCGGGGAAGAAGTGGCAGGGCTCGCCTTCCTTGTCCGGGTACTTCCGCGGCGTCACCTTGCCGTCGCGGGTGATGACGCCCCAGTCGATCCGGTCGACGAACGGCGTGACGTGCTGCAGTTCGCCGTTGGTGCGGTCGAGGACGAACATGTACCCGTTCTTGTCGAAGTGGGCCAGCAGCTTCTTGCCGTCCCGCTCGAACAGGGTCATCTCCATCGTGGAGTCGTAGTCCCACAGGTCGTGCGGGGTGAACTGGTAGTGCCACTTGATCTCGCCGGTGTCGACGTCCAGCGCGACCACGCTGTCGGTGTAGAGGTTGTCGCCCTCGCGGACCTCGCCGTCGAAGTCGGGAGCCGGGTTGCCGGTGCCCGCGTAGTAGAGGTTCAGCTCAGGGTCGAACGTGCCGGTGACCCAGTGGTTCGCGCCGCCGCGCTGCCATGCCTCGCCGTCGGCGGGCCAGGTCTCCGAGCCGGGCTCGCCCGGCTTCGGGACGGTGTAGGTGCGCCAGCGCTGTTCGCCGGTCTCGAGGTCCCAGCAGTCGATGTGGCCGCGGACCCCGTACTCGCCACCGGCGGAACCGGTGATCAGAGTGTCCTTGATGACCAGCGGGGCGATCGAAGCGCTCTCGCCCGCGCGCACGTCGCCGATGGTCTTCTGCCAGACCTTCTCGCCGTTGGTCGCGTCGAGAGCCACCAGCTGGGCGTTCTGGGTCACCATGTAGACCTTGCCGTTGGCGACCGCGCAGCCGCGGTTGACGTTCGCGCAGCACAGCGTCACGTCGACCGGAATCGCGTGCTTGTAGCGCCACAGCTGCTCGCCGGTCCGCGCGTCGAGCGCCCAGAGCCAGCCGTCCCAGCCGGTCACGAACATGACGCCGTCGACGACGATCGGGCACGCCTCGAACGCGTAGGTCGAGGTGGAGGCGATCACGCCGGTCGCGCTCGCCTGGTGGATCCAGGCGACCTTCAGGTTCTTGACGTTGTCGGCGTTGATCTGGTCCAGCAGACTGTGCCGCTGGCCGTCGTAAGCGCCGTAATAGGTGATCCAGTTCTGGGATTCGCTGCGCGCCTGAAGGATGCGCTCGTAGTTGATGCCGCTCGTCACGTCCGGAGCGCTGTGCGGCATGTTGGAAAGCTTGTTGTGGTTGAACGCCCGGCCGGCGTCGACGTATTCGAGGGTCATGGCTGTTCCTCCCTGTTACGGCCGCGGCTGGGCGGGTCGGTCGAGTTTGGCTTCCGGCGGCACCTCGCCGGTGACGACGATGGCTCCGGTCAGGCCCCTGCCCTCGTCGTTGCCCGCCGGCGAGCCGTACCAGTAGCAGCCGGGGCCGTCCAGTTCGAGCCGCGCGCTGCCCTTGGAGTGGTTCAGCAGGCCGATGAACTGCCGGTCGCCGTTGCTCGGGAGCAGGCAGGCGTGCGTGTTCTTGTCGTCGTTGATGATGGTCAGCTCGAGGACGCCGCCGTGCGGCAGGATCAGGATCCCCGGCTCCCACTGCATCGCGTCCTCCGGAATCCGGATGGTCGCTTCCATGGTGCCGTCGGCACGCTCGGTCGCCTTGCCGACCGAGCCCGTGCCGAGCACGGCTCCGATCGTCGCCTTGTTCTGTCCGCTGAGTTCCGCCAAGAGGTCTTCTCGCTCTTCGGCAATGGTCATCGGACGTCACCTCCTCGTCAGCACACGTGAACCTTCTGACAGTTTTCCCGAAGCACCCGCATCGATTACCGGGTCGACCGGGGAAATTCCCGAGCCGGTAACGAAATCCGACCCTACGCCGGGGAAAGCAATTCCGATATCCGTTGCCACCGAAGGGCGGATCGGCGCCGTTCCCCCGCCGGCTGGTACCGCTCGTGTGCGCGGGACCACACCGGTAGAGTCCACAATGGACACATTGGGTTTTCTCAGTAGCGCGGCGCGCGGCGTCGTTACGGGCGATGCGCAGCATCGACGGGGCCGCGTTGCTGCTCCGCTCCGGCTGACGTCTGTGAGGGGAACCCTGAGTCAGATCGGCGGCGAGGGTCGTGAAGGGCTCCTTGCGGGAACCAGATTCCCTCAAGGAGCCCTTCACGGACCTCAGCACGAGAGGATCCTCAGCGCGGGTCGAACCGGCCGAGTTCCATGACTTTCGCCCAGGCAGCGGCGAAGTCCCGGACGAACTTCTCACGCGCGTCGTCGCCGGCGTAGACCTCGGCGATCGCCCTCAGTTCGGCGTTCGCGCCGAAGACGAGGTCGACCCGGCTCGCCGTCCACTTCGCCTCTCCGGTGGCCCGGTCGCGGCCTTCGTAGCCGTCGCCGCGCGGCTCCCACTCGGTTCCCGTGTCCAGGAGGTTGACGAAGAAGTCGTTGGTCAGAACACCCGGGGCCGCGGTCAAAACCCCGGCTGGGGATCCCCCGTGGTTGGCGCCGAGGACTCGCAATCCGCCGACCAGCACGGTCGTCTCCGGTGCGGTCAGCGTCAGCAGGCTCGCCCGGTCTACCAGCAGGTGTTCCGGGGCCATGCGGTATCCGCTGCCCAGGTAATTGCGGAAGCCGTCCGCTGCCGGCTCCAACGCGCCGAAGGACGCGACGTCGGTCCATTCCTGGGTCGCGTCGGTGCGCCCTGGCCGAAACGGGACCTCGACCGGACAGCCTCCCGCCGCGGCGGCTTGTTCCACCGCGGCGCATCCGCCGAGCACGATCAGATCGGCCAGGGAGACGCGTTTGCCGCCGCGCGCGGACGCGGCGAATCGGTGCTGGATCTCTTCCAGCACCGCCAGAACGACGTCCAGCTGCTCAGGTTCGTTCACCGCCCAGCCGCGCTGCGGTTCCAGTCGGATCCGCGCGCCGTTCGCCCCGCCGCGTTTGTCGCTGTCCCGATAGGTCGACGCGGACGCCCATGCCGTCGAAACGAGCTGCGCCACAGTCAGCCCGGAGCGGAGGATTTCCCGTTTGAGCGCACCGATGTCGCCGGAGTCCACGAGTTCGTGGTCCGCCTCCGGCACCGGGTCCTGCCAGATCATCCGTTCCGCCGGGACGAGCGGGCCCAGGTAGCGCTCGATCGGTCCCAGGTCGATGTGCGTCAGCTTGAACCAGGCGCGCGCGAACGCGTCCTCGAACTCCTCCGGGTTCTCGAGGAACCGCCGCGCGATCGGCGCGTAGACCCGGTCCTCCTGCAGCGCGAGGTCGGTGGTGAGCATGACCGGATGGTGTTTCGCGTCCGGGTCGAACGGATCCGGAACAGTTCCCTCGCCCTCTCCGCCGCTCGGGATCCACTGCCACAGGCCCGCCGGGCTGAGCTCGACGTCCCACCGGTACTGGAAAAGCGTTTCGAAAAAGGTGTGGTCCCAGGTGACCGGGGTGCGGGTCCACATGCCCTCCAGCCCGCTGGTCACCGCGTCGGGGCCCTTGCCGCCCAGCCAGCCGAGGCCCTGCGCGGCCAGCGGCGCGCCCTCGGGTTCGGGGCCGCCGGTCGCGTTCGGGTCCGCCGGGCCGTGCGTCTTGCCGAAGGTGTGCCCGCCGCCGATGAGCGCCACGGTTTCCTCGTCGTTCAGCCCCATCCGCTTGAAGGTCTCGCGGATGTCGCGACCGGCCAGCACGGGGTCGGGATTGGTGGCCGGGCCTTGCGGATCGACGTAGACCAGCCCCATTTCCTCCGCCGCCAACGGCTCTTCGAGCTCGTGCAGGCCGTGGTGGCGTTCGTCGGCCAGCCACTTGCGTTCCGGGCCCCAGTACGTCTCGTCGGGCTCCCACACGTCCGCGCGGCCGCCCCCGAACCCGAAAGTCCTGAAGCCCATGGACTCCAGCGCCCGGTTGCCCGCGAAGACCATCAGATCCGCCCAGGAGATCTTGCGGCCGTGCTTGCGCTTCACCGGCCACAGGAGCCGGCGTGCCTTGTCCAGGTTCCGGTTGTCCGGCCAGCTGTTCAACGGAGCGAAGCGCTGCATTCCGGCGCCGGCCCCGCCCCGGCCGTCGCGGACGCGGTAAGTTCCCGCGGCGTGCCAGGCCATCCGCAGCACCAGCGGCCCGTAATGGCCGAAGTCGGCGGGCCACCACTCCTGCGAGGTCGTCAGCACCTCGTCGACGTCCCCCGCGAGTTCGTCGAGATCGAGCGTCGCGAAGTGACGCGCGTAGTCGAAATCCGCGCCCATCGGGTCGCTCGCGGGACCGTTCCGGTGCAGCGCCTTCAGGTCGAGCCGGCGCGGCCACCAGTCGCCGGATGTCCCGCCTGCCACCGGAGGATTCCGCCTGCCGGACCGGCCGGAACCGGCCAGGACCTGGTCGTAGGTGCGATAGACGTGGGTGTCGGGATTCTCGGGCATCGCGGTCCTCCCCCGTCGCTCAGTCGAAGGCGAGCGGCAACAGGATCGCCGCGCCGACGAGCGAGATTCCGCTGAGCAGATCCGCCCGGATCCGGATGACCTTGGCGGCCATCCGGCCGACGAACAGCCCGGCGAGCGACAGCACCACCGTCATCGCGCCGAACGTGAACATCGGGATCACCAAAGAGAATCCGGCGATCCCCAGACCGGCCCCGGCGAGGAAGTTGTCGACGGTGAGCGAAAACGGCAGCCCGAAGAGCGTCACCCACGGATGGTCCAGGTCTTCCGCTTCCGTCTCCGGGTTCCGGATCGCCGAGACGAGGAAGTACAGGCCGTACAGTCCCAGCGCGGCCACGCCGACGTACTCGCCCCAGTCGCCGACGAATTCGCCGAGGTAGCGGCCGGCGAACCCGCCCAGCAGCGGGCCCAGTGCGTCCCAGAGTCCGAAGACCAGGGCGACTTGCACCGCTCGGCGCCAGCCGAACGGAATGGTTCCGATCGCGATCGACGAGCGGAAATTGTCCAGGCTGAGGCCGAACGCGAGCGCCACCAGCGGAAGAAATTCGAGATTCACGGGGACCGCCTCTCCAGGGGGATCGAGCGCGCTCGGAGATGGGCGCGAGGTCCCGCGTCCGGAACCTCGCGCCCATGCCTATTCGCGGAACACGGCCGGTGCGGCCGGGCTGTCAGCGCCGGTAGAAGTAGCCGGTGGCCTCAGCACACACCTCGATGACCGTGTACTCCGGGGTTTCCCACATGATGTCGTTCTCCTTCTGCTGGCTGCTCCCGAAAACCGCTCGATCTCGAGGACACCGTCACGAAATCTCCCGGTCACGATCCAGCTTCTTCGCCTTGACACGGCGGCAGCAACCGGCGGTGCACCAGCGGTCGGCAACCGGTGCCGAACGGTGCGCCGCCGTCGACGAGCGGGAGCGGCCGCGCACGCCCCTGCGACGGCAGCGACACCGTGACTCCGGCCGATAAGGCATTCCAATGACTGTCCGGCAAAGGTTTCCCGCCAATCCGCCGGGCACGACACTAGACTCGCCGCCGTGCGAATCTATCTTGGCTCTGATCACGCCGGCCTCGAACTCAAGAACCATTTCGCCGAACGGCTTTCCGGCCTCGGCTACGAAGTGACCGACGTCGGCCCCGCCGCCTACGACGCCGGCGACGACTACCCGCCATTCTGCGTCGAGACGGCGCGGCGCGTCGTCGCCGACGAAGGCAGCCTCGGCATCGTCATCGGCGGTTCGGGCAACGGGGAACAGATCGCCGCCAACAAGGTGCCCGGCGCACGCGCGGCACTGGCCTGGAACGAGGACACCGCCCGGCTGGCACGCCAGCACAACAACGCACTGCTGGCCGGCATCGGCGCGCGGATGCACACCGTCGAGGAGGCCGAGCGCATCGTCGACGCGTTTCTCACCGCCGAATTCGAGGGCGGACGGCACCAGCGCCGGATCGATCTGCTGTCGGAGTACGAACGCACCGGCGAACCGCCTGCCCTGCCCGGGAAATGACCGTCCGCCGCTGTCCGGCGCCGGACAGCGGCGGAGCGATCTTCTCGCTCGGCCAGCAAGCAGAACGCAGCGCGCCCCCTTCTCGGCGGCCGCGCCCGGATCACCCCGGACCGGCGACGCCGAGCTGCTGTTCGATCCGCTCCCACAACCGCGCGTCGTCGGAGATCGCCCGGCCGCCGTCGCGAGCCGCCCACGCGCCCGCGACGACGGCCTGGAGCAAGCGGCCGTTGTCACCGCCGCCGGGCAGCGCGGGGATGCCGTCCGGCCCGAGGCCGGCGACGCACTCGGCCGAGGTGCTGTCCAGCGGCAGCGCGGGGGCGAGCAGCCCGCTCACATCGGCGGCGACATACGTCGGACGGGAACGCCGCTGCGCGAAAGCCAGATCGCGGAGCCGGGAGGATCCGCTCAGCACGAAAAGCGAGTCAAGGCCGGCGGCGTTCGCCCCCTCGATGTCGGTGCCCAGCAAGTCCCCGCACACCAAGGTGTCCGGCGGAGCAGTGCCCAGCCGAGCGCGAGCCAAGTCGAACAAAGCCGCCTTCGGCTTTCCGACCACGTGCGGGGACGCGCTCGTCGCGGTCTGCACCAAGGCGACCAGCGCGCCGTTGCCCGGAGCCTTCCCGTACGGCGTGGGCAGCGTGCGGTCGACGTTCGTGGCGACCCACACAGCTCCGGCTTCCGCCAAGCAGCCGACAGCCGCGAGTTCCCGCCACGTGATGTCGTAGCCGAGTCCCTGCACGACCGCCTCGACCGGCGCGCCCGCCAAGTCCGCGACCCGGACCGGCGTCAACCCGGCTTCGGCCAGCGCACGGGCAACGCCCGGGCCGCCGACCGCGCACACTCGCGCGCCAGGAGCCAGCCGCCCGGCCAGATACGCCGCGGCCGCCTGGGAACTGGTGACCACCGACCAGTCGTCCCCGGCGAGCCCCAGTTCGAGCAGGTGGTCAGCGACGTCCTCGGGAGGACGGGACGCGTTGTTCGTCGCGAAGACGACCGGCAGTCCGCACGCGGCCGCCTCGTTCAGGGTCTCGACCGCGTGCGGGACAGCGGAAGCCCCGCGGTACACCACTCCGTCGAGGTCGCAGATCAGCCCGCGGTAACGAGCGAGCAGAGGTTCGGCCTCACGCACGGCCGCGCTCCCGGACGTACCGGTGTTCAGACCGGATCGCCCGCACCGTGTCCGGATCCGAGCACAGCACGAGGGACCGAACGGTCGTGCGGCCCGCGCCGTCGTTCCGGACGCCGCGCAGCAGCTCGCTGCTGGTCACCCCGGAGGCACAGAACACCACGCTCTCCTTGCCGACCAGGTCCTCGGTGCGAAGAACCGCGCCCGGCCGCTCCGCGGGGCCTTCCGGCGCCAGCCGCGCCTGCATCGATCCGCCAAGGCAGGACAACGCGGCGGCAGCGATGACTCCTTCCACGGCGTTCCCGGTGCACAGGAACACGTCGATCGGATGTTCAGGCCTCGCCGCGGCGACCGCGCCCGCGACCTCGCCGCCCTCCACCAAGTGGACCCGCGCACCAGCGTCCTGGATTTCCCGGGCGAGCTCCACATGCCGGCGTCGATTGAGCGTCGCGACGACGACGTCCGACACCCGCACCCCTTTCGCCCCGGCGATCCTCCGCAGGTTCTCCGCCACCGGACGGGTGATGTCGACGACGTCCGCGAGGCCGGGGCCGACCGCCAGCTTCTCCATGCTGTGCTGCGAAGCCAGGTCGGCCATGGCGCCGCGCGCGCTGACCGCCACCGCGGTCAGCGCGCGCGGCACATCCTTAGCCTCCGACAGCACGCCATCGCCGATGCTGATCGCGATATCGCACACCGGGCCTTCGCCGGTGCCCACCTCCGCGCCGTGGAAGAGGGCGGGGGCATCGTCCTGAGAGCCCGCCCCGAGCACCACTACGCCGTCCATCGCCACCGAGCGCAGCGACGTGTGCATCGCGTCCATGGCGGCTAGTCCGGCGCTGTCGTCGCTGTGCCCGGCCCACCGTCCGGCCGCGAGCGCGGCGGCCTCGGTGCCGCGCACGAGTTCGAGGGCAAGGGCGTCGTCCGGGCGCCGGGCAGTCTCCGCGGCGGCGAGGCGCCATTCCTTGCTCTTCATAGACATCCATCCTGTGCGCGAACGGGAGATTCCCTTGGCCCAGCTCGGCCGATGCCAGCCGTGGCTCGCATCGGCCGAGCTTCCTCGTCGGACGGTCAGCGAGCCGCCGCGTTCGCCACCGCCCGGTCCGACAGCGCCTTCTGCGCGGCTTCCCGCTTGCTCTCGTCGCCTCGCCAGGTCTCCAGCGCCGGCCCGACCAGCGCCCGTCCGAACGAGTAGGTCAGCTCCCACGGAAGCGGGTCGAGCTTCTGCATCGCCGCGAGGTGCTCGGTCGCCTTTTCCGGGCTTTGCCCGCCGGACAGGAAAGCGATCCCCGGCACGAACGACGGCACCGTCTCCCGCAGAGCGTCCACAGTGGCCTTCGCGACCTCTTCGACCGACGGCTGCTCCGGGCAGTCCTTGCCGGCGACCACCATGTTGGGTTTGAGGACGATGCCGTCGAGCTGCACCTGCATCAGGCTCAGCTCGTCGAACAGCGAGCGCAGGACGGAAGTCGTCACCTGCTTGCACTTCGCCAGCGAGTGGGAACCGTCCATCAGCACCTCGGGCTCGACGATCGGCACGATGCCGCCTTCCTGGCACAGACCGGCATACCGGGCCAGCGCGTGCACGTTGGCCCGCACCGCGCGGTCCGACGGCAGCCCGTCGCCGATCGTGATCGTCGCCCGCCACTTGGCGAAGGTCGCCCCGAGCGCCGCGTAGTTCTTCACGCGATCGCGCAGCCCGTCGAGCCCTTCGGTGACGTTCTCGCCCGGCGCCCCCGCCAGCGGCTTCGCCCCGGTGTCGACCTTGATCCCGGCGAGAATGCCGCGGTCGGCGAGAAACTGCGGGAACGTCTGGCCGTTCGACAGCTTCTGGTGGAACGTCTCGTCGGCGAGGATGACGCCGCTGACCGATTCCGGGAGCTTCGGAGTGGTGACGATCAGCTCCCGGTACACGCGCCGGTTCTCCTCGGTCGCTTCGACGCCCACCCCTTCGAGCCGGGAAGACATCGTCCCGATGCTCTCGTCGGCGGCGAGGATTCCGCGCCGGTCGGAGACCATGATGCGAGCGATCTTGTCAAGAGTGGACATCGATTGTTACTCCTCCTGTGCTAGTGACTTTCGGGCCAGGCCGCGGGCCTGGCATGGGACTGCCCTTCGCCGCCGCGATCTCGACCAGCTCCTTCGCGTGGCCGGGCAATCCCCGGCGTTCGCTCCACGCCGCGTAAATCGGCTTCGCCGGCATCTCCTGCTCGACCGGGACCAGCCGCAGCCTGCCGTCCGCGATTTCGGAGCGGACGGTGGAGATGTTCAGCACGGTCACCCGCCTGCCCGCGGCGACCACCTGCTTGACCGCCGCGCTGGACGGGAGTTCGACATAGCTGCGCGAAGCACGCGCGGAACCCAGCAGTTCGTCGGTGAACTCCCGGAGCCCGGATCCCCGCTCGCGCACCACCAGCTGGGCCGAGGCGAGCTCCTCCACCGTCACCGGACCGGGGCGCTTCGCCCACGGATGCACCGCCCCGACGACCACGGCCAGCTTGTCGTCGCAGATGTACCGAGTGACCAGGCCTTCCCGGAACTGTTTCGGCAGCTGGCTTCCGGCCTGGCACCAGCCGTCGATGAACGCGACGTCGGCCTGGTCCGCCCGGATCAGCTGCCGCAGCTCGTCGACGCGGCCGGTCCGCACCTCCACCCGCACCTCGCCGAACGAGAGCCCGGACCGGTTCAGCCATTCCGGGATCAGGTGCTCGGACACGCCCGGGCTGCCCGCGACCCGCAACCGGCTCGCGCCGGACGAACCGGAGCCGAACTCCAGCAGCTCCCGCGCCGCGTGCATCACGTTGCGGGCGTACTTCGCGAGCATTTCCCCTTCCTCGGTCAGCTTCGACCCGGTCGGGGAACGTTCGAGCAGCCGCAGGCCGAGCCTGCGTTCCATGGCACTGATCCGGATGCTGGCCGCGGGCTGGGAAAGGCTGTGCGCCTGCGCCGCCTTCCCCACGCTGCCGTAGCGTTCGACGGACAGCAGCAGGTCGAGGTCGGCGAGCTGAGGCATTTTTGAGGGAAGAACCACGATTTCCCCCTCTCGCTCCGGAATACGTCGTACTGTGCCTGAGAAAGCAGCACTGACGGTGCGCGGACTGCGCGACCCGCGGTCACGGGACCCGCGGTGTGCACTGAGCCTGCACTGGCCGGTGAGCCTGGTCAATCCGAGGGACACGAACGTAGCCGCTGTGAAGACGAACGGTGCACAGTACGTCACCTGCGGGGGTTTCCGGCCTTCCCCGCTGGCCGTCGAGCGGCGAAACGCCTTGGCGGATAAGGGTTTTATCCCGCTCGGCACCGAAAGACCGCCGTCCGTGGCTATTTCCCGTCCGTCCGGCTCAGATCGGTGGCCGCACTCGCGCCGCGTCGCGGATGCTTCCCGGCGAAGCACTCGCCCGGAATCCTTCTACAGGAGGAAATAACGTGAAGTGGGAAACGCCGGAGTACACGGTCGTCGAGGTTTGCGCTGAAGCCACTGGTTACTTCTACCGAGGCTGACAGCCACTCCAGCCGGCGCAAGGCTTCAGTCTGCCCACGCGACTGAAGCCTTGCGCCTTCCATTCAGTGCGTTCGAAGCGCGGTGTCGCACGCGCGCGCCGCACGCATGATCAGCAGTTCGGTGCGCTCCTCACGGAGGACCTTCACCACGTTCCGCGGCAGCACCGTGCTTTCCAGCAGGCTGTCAGTACCCGCCAGCACGCGCTGCTCAGCGGTGGTGAAATGGGGATAGAGCGCGCGAGCGAAGGCCACCGCGAACTCCGGTTCGACGGCGCCCGGCATGCTTTCCAGCGTCCTCAAGTAGCGGTCCGCATACGGGGTGAGCAGTTCCTCTTGCTCGGGCTGCGCCAGTCCCGCCATGACGGCTTTCCGCTCGGCGAGCGAAAATTCGCCGTTGAACAGCCGCTCCCAGCCCGCTTCCTTGGCTGCCGCCGCGGGCCGGGCGGCCTCCGCGGTCAAAGCGTTCCGGCGGCCGCTGTCACCGGGATCCGCATCCACCGCGACATCCAGGCATCCGTCGAGGTCTTGTCCCGTCGACGCGAGGCGGAACACCGCGCGCCAGCGCAGATCCCGATCCACTTCCAGGTCCGCCCACGGGGATCGTCCGTACGCGATTTCGCTCAGCAGACGGTGTTCCCCGGCCGGGACGACGCCGACCAGGGCACGGGCGAAGACCAGTTGGCGATCGCTCCCCGGAGCTTCGGCGGCCAGCAGTGTCCGCACCCGGTGCGCCAGCGTCGCCAGCATCTCCGTGCGGCGGAAAGGATCCCCGTAAACGCGGACCGCCCGCACCGCGCGATCCAGCAGCGCTTCCAGTATCCCGGCGTCGCTCTCCCCCGGGCCGTGCGCGAGAACGGCCGAGGCGTAGCTCCGCGCCGGCAAGCGCGCGTCGAGCACCTCGTCCCACAACGCTCCCCAGACGACCGCCCGCACCCGCTGATCATCCACCGCGGACAAGCTCGCCAGCGCCTTCTGCCGGGACCGGGCGTCCAGCCGGACCTTGACGTGGCTCACCGCGTCGTCGTTGGGCACCACCAGATCGGCATCGCCGAAGCCGGTCAGCTCGCGCTCGGCCGAATCGAGCGAAACGTGCGCGCGGCGCCGCAGCACCATCTCGCCCTCGCGGTCGTCGAACGCGGCGACCCGGAGGTTCAGCCGCCGCGGCGGAACATCCGCGTGCTGGACAAGCCGGTCCCGGACCATTTCGACGGTATTGACGCCGCTGCTCAGCAGCCATTCCTCGACCCACCGGCCGACCTCTTCGCCTGAAGCCCGCTGCAGCGCGGCCACGAAGTCGCCGAGACCGGCGTTGCCCCACGCGTGCGTCCGGAGGTAACTCCGCACCCCCGCGACGAACGAGTCCCAGCCCAGCCGCTCCGCCAGCTCGTGCAGGACCGCCGCGCCTTTCCGGTACACGATCGGGCCGAAGTTCGAGCGCGCCGCGTCGGTGTCGGGCGTCGCCACCCGGATCGCGTGGCTCGTCGGCAACTGGTCAGCGTGCCGGGCGAGGGGAAGGTTGTGATGCGCGAAGCCGGTCCAGCCTTCGCCGTACCGCGTCGCTTCAGGCTGCGCGACGACCGACATCATGGTCGCGAATGCCTCGTTCAGCCACAGATCGTCCCACCAGCGCATCGTCACGCAGTCGCCGAACCACATGTGCGCCATCTCGTGCGTCAGCAGTTCGGCTCGCCTTCGCCGCGTGTCCTCGGTGACCCGGTGCCGGAACAGAAACCGCTCGTTGAGCGTGACGCAGCCCGGGTGCTCCATGCCGCCGAACGCGTACTCGGGGGCGAAAACGTGGTCGTACTTGGCGAACGGGTACGGCAGGTCGAACAGCCGGCGGTAAAAGTCGAGCCCGCGGCGGACGACGTCGAAGAGCTCGGGCGCCTGGCTGGTCAATGCGCGGTAGAGGGAGTTCCGCGCGTAGAGGCCCAGCGGCAGTCCGTCGTGCAAGGCTTGGACGCGACGGAACGGGCCGGCGGCGAAGGCCGTCAAGTAGGTCGGCAGCGGCGGTGTGGGCCCGAAACGCCAGCTGGTGCGGTCGCCCTCCAGCGGCACCAGCTTTTCCGGGTCGGTGTTGGCGACCACCGTCCAGTGATCCGGCGCGGTCACGGTCAGGCCGGCCGTCGCTTTCAGGTCCGGCTGGTCGAAACAGGCGAAGACGGTGTGCGCCGCGAAAGGCTCGAACTTGGTGTGCAGGTAGACCTGCCCGTCGAGCGGGTCGCGGAAACGGTGCAAGCCCTCGCCGGTGCGCGAATACGGAGCGGTCCCGCCCACGCGCACCGTGTTCTCCCCCGGCCTCGCGATCAGCCGGATGCGGGTCCCGGCCTGTGCCGCCGGCCCCAGTTCACGGTCATTGCACTCCACCGACGCGGCTGTTCCCGCGAAGTCGAGGAAGACCTCGCCAGGCTCTGCGCGGAAGCGGACGACGGTGCTCGTCGCGAACTCGTGCTCGCCCGTCGTCAGGTCGAGTTCCACCTCGTACCGGACGTGCGAGACCGTCGCGGACCGCGCCGACGCCTCTTCCTCCGTGAGTTTGGTGCCTGCCGGTGACATCCGTCAGTGCCTCCGCACGGCGGGACGCCGGTAAACCAGGTCCGCCGCTTCGCCGTCGCTGTGGTTGGCGCGGACCAGAGCGTCCTGGACCAGGTGATGGTCCGGGGAGTGCTGGCACACCGGATCGGTGCGCGCCGCGTCGCCGGTCAACGCGAACGCCTGGCAGCGGCAGCCGCCGAAGTCGATCTCCTTGCGCGGACAGCTCTGACACGGATCCGGCATCCACGCCGTTCCCCGGAAGGCCTGGAACGCCTCGGATTTCGTCCAGATCCACTCCAGGTCGTGGTCGCGGACCGAGGAGAAGGCCATCGTGGTGATCTCGGCGGCCACCGGACACGGGTACACGGTGCCGTCCGGTGCGACGGTCAGCGCGTTCTGCGCCCATCCGCCCATGCACGGCTTCGGGTAGGGCTCGTAGTAGTCCGGGAGAATCCAGAGAAGTTCCATCCGCTCCCCCAGTTCGGCCTTCCGGCGCTCGTACACGGCGACCGCGTCGTCCAGCTGGGCCTTGCTCGGCATCAGCCGCTCGCGGTTGCGGAGCGCCCAGCCGTAGTACTGGCTGTTGGCGAGTTCCAGCCGCTCGGCTCCCCATTCCGCGCAGACGTCGATGATCGCGTCGAGCCGGTCGAGGTTCAGCCGGTGCAGCACCACGTTCATGTTCAACGGCAGGCCGGCGTCGCGGATGATGCGCGCGGCGGCCTCCTTCTTGTCGAACCGCTTGCTGGCCGCGACCAAGTTCGTCGACTCGGCGGCGTCGCCCTGAATGCTCAGCTGGGCGCTGTTGAGCCCGGCCGCGACCAGAGCTTCCGCCCGGCCCTCCGTCAGCCCGAGGCCGCTGGTGATCAGGTTCGTGTACAGCCCGAGGCCGCGGCATTCGGCGACCAGTGTCTCCAGATCGCCGCGCACCAGCGGTTCGCCGCCGGAAAAGTGCACCTGCACGACACCGAGCCCGGCGGCCTCGCGGATCACCCGCACCCAGTCCTCGGTGGCCAGCTCGTCCTGCCGGTCGAGCAGCTTCAGCGGGTTCGAGCAGTAGACGCAATGCAGCGGACACTGATGCGTGACCTCGGCGAGCAGGCCGTAGGGCTGCGGCAGGCCGGTCATGCGACCACCACCCAGCCCCGGCCTCGCGCGTCGTGCAGGAATTTCATCACGTCGTTCGCGAGATCGGCGGCCTGGAAGTCGCGTTCGAGCTGGTCGACCACTTGCCGCACGGTCCGGCTGCCGTCGCACAGTCCCAGTATCGCCGCCCCGGATTTGTTCAGCAGCACCACGCGTTCGGGCAACAGGAGCAATTCGACGTCCCGGACGTTGTCGTGCTTGAGCATCGCCTTCGTCGCCAGCTTCGGCACGGCGGTCAGTTCCGGCTCGTTCATCACGAACTCTTGCGGTAGGCGAGTTCCACGGCGTCCAGCAGGCTCCAGAGCACGTCGCACTTGAACTCCAGCGCTCGGCCGCACGCTTCCTGCTGCTGCTCGGTCTTCGCGTTTTCGACCACCAATTCGAGCAGGTGCGCGATGTCCTTGGGCTGCTGAGTGAGCCGGGCCCGGAAGTAGTCCAGGCCCTCCGTCGCGATCCACGGGTAATGGCGCCGGACATCGGTGATCCGCCTGCTGAGCAGGTCCGGCGCGAACAGTTCCGTCAGCGCCGACGCGACCGCCTCCAGCCACGGCTTCTGGCGGCAGAAGTCGACGTACGCGTCGACCGCGAACCGCACGCCGGGCAGAACGGTGTCCACGTCGTACAGTTCTTCCCGGCTCAAGCCGACTGCTTTCCCCAAGCGGACCCACTTTTCGAGGCCGCCTTCGTCGCCGGTGCGGCCGTCGTGGTCGGTGATCCGCGTGATCCACCTGCGCCGGTCGTCCCGGCCAGGGAGCTTGGTCAGGATGAACGCGTCCTTCTTCGGGAGATTCATCTGATAGTAGAAGCGGTTCCGCACCCATCCGCGAAATTCCGCCTCGGACAGCTCGCCCGCGTGCATCCGCTCGTTGAACGGGTGCAGATGGTGGTACCGCTTCTCTCCGATGGACCGCAGGTGCGCTTCGAACTCCTCGGCAGACCTGACGCTCATACTTCCACCTCCAAGCCGGCTCGGCCGATTTCGATGCCCAAGTCCGTCACCCAGCGCCGTTCCGGGGACTCTTCGTCGAGAATCGGATTCGTGTTGTTGATGTGCGTGTAGATCTTCCGCTTCGCGGGCAGCGCGGCGAGCGCGCGAGCCGATCCGCCGTCCCCGCTGACCGGCAGGTGCCCCATCGACCGGCCGGTCCGGTTTCCCGCGCCGGTCTTGGACATTTCGTCGTCCGTCCAGAACGTCCCGTCCACGAACACGCAGTCGGCCGGCGCCACCTGCTGCTCGAACTTCTCGTCCCATCGCGGCACCGTCGGCGCGTAGACCGCGATCCCGCCGGTCAGCTTGTCTTCCAGGCGATAGCCGACCTCCCATTCCGCCGGCTGTTCGCGGAGCTGGGAATTCCCCACGTAGCGGGGAGCTTTGGAACCGGTCAGGAAGGGGGTCGCGCGCACCCGGTCGTCCAGATCGACCGGCTCGCCCGCCCGGACCTCGGACCAGGAGATGTCGGCGTAGTCGCTCAGCAGCTGCCGCACCGGGAACCAGAGGTTCAACGCCTCCAGCACGGGAAAGGTCCCGTGCACCGTCAGCGACGATTCCTCGCGCAGCATCAGCAGGCCGATGGTGTGGTCGAATTCCGCGTCGGTCAGCACGACCCCGGCGACCGGCGTCTCCCGGATGCCCGGACCGGGATGCAGCACGGGATCCGCCGCGATCTGGTGGAGGACGTCGGGAGTCGCGTTGAACAGGAACCACCGCTCGCCGTCGCCGGAAACCGCGATCCCGGCGTGCGCCGTCGCGTGCTCCGGCTTCGCGCGGGCCTTGCCGCACCCGGCGCAGGCGCAATTCCACTGTGGATAGCCGCCGCCCGCGGCGGCCCCGAGGCAATGAATCAACATTCGTCAACGCCGGCCACGAGGCACGGAAGGCACTTCGGCCACAATGGAATCCGGCAATTCGCGCCTCATAAGGTCCTCCCGCACGGTCGACCGGCGACAACGGCAGGACAAACAGGCGCCGTTGCCCGCCGAGGGCTCCGCCGGCGCGATTATCCGGTATCGTCGCCCTGAACTCGGCTATTCTCCGGAGAGCTTCTTCGCTCGCATCGGGGCCTGGCAACCGCTCGAGCACGACCGGAGCCGAATCACGGACGAACGGCGGCCGGGCCGAGACGAGCGGGAAGCCGTGCGCACCAGCGCCGACGAAAGCCGGGAAGCGGGCGTGACCAGCGGATCGCCGACGCTCCGCGCACCGGCCGGCCGAGGTCTGCCGGGTCGCGAAGGCCCGGACCGCTCGCGCCTCGGCGGCCCACGGTTATTGATTGTGCCTATCGGGGGATTGTTTTTCCTCATGCGGCGAAGCATTGCCGGGCGCCGGCGGCGGGGTGATGGTTGGTGGCCTGTCGCGTTTCCCTTTCTACCGTG
>NZ_JBAGKF010000041.1:0-16709 GCF_037034185.1 Amycolatopsis sp. VC5-11
GGCCTTCGCGCGCAAGGTCCGCACCGGGCAGATCGACGTCAACGGCGGCGCCTACAACCCGCTCGCCCCCTTCGGCGGCTACAAGCAATCCGGCATCGGCCGCGAAATGGGCCGCGCCGCACTCGACGAGTTCACCGAACTCAAATCCATCCAGCTCTGAAGCCGCTCCCCATCGAACCGAGGAAACCATTGTGGTCAAAGCTGTCGTAGTCGTCGAGCAGGGCGCCGCCCCGGAAGTCCGCGACGTCGAACTGCCCGCTCTCGGCCCGCAGGACGTGCGTGTCCGGATCGCCGCCGCCGGTGTCTGCCACTCCGACCTGTCCATGGTCAACGGGACCATTGCCCCGCAGTACCCGGTCGTTCTCGGGCATGAAGCTTCCGGAGTCGTAGCCGAAACCGGACCCGAGGTCACCAGTGTGCGCGAAGGCGACCGCGTCGTTCTGAACTGGGCCGCGCCGTGCCGAGAATGCTGGTTCTGCGTCCATGACGAGCCCTGGCTCTGCAGCGCGATCGAAGGAGTCACCAGCGTGCCGCGCGGCGAACTCGCCGACGGCACGCAACTGCACGCCTGCATGGGAATCGGCGGGTTCGCGGAGGAAATCGTGCTTCCGGCCAGGTCGGTCGTCCCGCTGCCGGACGGGGGCCCGCTGGATTTGGCCGCGCTGCTGGGCTGTGCGGTGCTCACCGGGGTCGGCGCGGTGCGCAACACCGCGAAGGTCCGAAAAGGACAGAGCGTGCTCGTGCTCGGTCTCGGCGGAATCGGCTTGTCCGCGGTTCTCGGCACGAGGCTCGCTGGCGCCGCGCAGATCATCGCAGCCGACGTCTCCGCGGAGAAGGAGTCGCTCGCCCGAGCCGCCGGTGCGACGGATTTCCTGGTGAGCGACGACAAACTCGCCAAGCAGGTGCGCGGGCTGACCGACGGGCGAGGCGTGGACCACGCGTTCGAATGCGTCGGCGCGGCCGCGACGATCCGGACGGCCTGGGGTTCGGTGCGCCGAGGCGGTCAATGCACCGTCGTCGGTGTCGGCGGACGCGACCAGCAGGTGGTGTTCAACCCGCTCGAGCTCTTCCATTTCGCGCGCACGCTGACCAGTTCGATCTACGGCGACTCGGATCCGGAGAAAGACATCCCGCAACTGGCGGGCGAAGTAGTCGCCGGCGACCTCGACCTCGCCGGCCTCGTGACGCACCGGATCTCCCTCGCGGACGTGCCCGCCGCCTTCGAACGGATGGCGTCCGGCCACGGCGCCCGATCGCTCATCGAAATCGGCGACCGCTGACCGCTCCCGCCCGGCCGGATCGCGCACCCTTCGGACTGCCGGGGCTTCGTCGCCTCGCTGCCGGGAGGAAGGACCGCCGCCCACCTTGTCGCCGGCCGGCCCAGCACAGGCTGGCCGCTCGCCCCCAGCCTGTGCTGGGCCGGGCTCGATCATGCGCACCCCCCTGCCAACCAAAACAGATACGGACAACCCAGCACGACTTGATGCGCCCCAGCTGAAAAATCGGAGCCTCCGAGCGATTTCGACGCCCTGCTGTCGCCAGCTTCACCGCGATGTTCCCGGGTTGTTCGCGCGGTGCACTGCCTGCCACCGCCCAAAGAAGGCGATCAGTGGGACGCTGAACACCAGCGGGCCGAGGATCGCGAGCGGGCGTTCAGCCCACCAGATCCAGTCCGGGGCGCGGTCGTCGGCTAACTGCCGGTCGAAGCCGAAGTACACAACCGCTCGGGCCAGGGCCATTCCGGTGGTGTGGAAGAGAAACAACGGCAACGCGTATCTGGTGAACACCGCCGTCGCCCGCTGCCAGCGCGGCTTGGCCAATGCGCGCTCTACGGCCGGACGCAGCACCTCGCACAGCCCGGCTTGGAAGGCCAGCAGGGCGACGATGACGAACGTCGGCGGGGACATGTTCGACATCCGCTCCCCCGGCACCCCCACCATCGAACCGGGATACAAGCCCGACAGCACCAGTCCTGCGAGGGCGAACGAGCCCGCCCACAACAGCGCCCCGGCGACGTGCCGCGACGCGGCGACGATGCGGTGATGGAAGAACCCCGCCTGATACGCCAAGCCCCACACCGCGGCCACGTTCACCCAGCTCACCTCCGACCAGCCGAAGCGCAGCCGCAGGACGTCGACCAGTAGGGCGACCCCGCCGAGCCAGACCAGCACGAGGACGTCGAACCGTTCGTGCAGCCATGCCATGACCGGCAGCAGCAGGAGCAGGCCGACGTAGACCGCGAGGAACCACAGCGGGCTGAGGACCAGCAGCACCGCGCCGCCGACCCATCGCACCCCGAGCGTCTGGGTCAGCACGACGCCGAGGGCGGCCCAGAAAAGGATCAGCACCCCGGCTGGAGTCACCAGTTCCTTGACGTGGTGCCAGACGTACGAACCCCGCGACTGGCCGCCGGCGCGGGCGCGCTGCCAGGACGCCAGGTGCACCGACCCGCCGACGTAGAAGAACACCGGCAGCACCTGCAGGAACCAGGTGAGCACCCACAAGCCCCGGAAGTATGCGAGCGGGTTCGTGGGCTGCGGCCCGGTCGGGGTCCAGTGCAGGATCGTGAACGCCCAGTGCCACAGTACGACGACGATCAGGCTGACCGCACGCAGGAAGTCGAGATACGGTTCGCGTTCCTTGGTCGTCATCGCCATTGTCCCTTTCCGAGGGCACACTGGAATCACGATGTCTGTTGCCGCGGTTGTCCCGAAACTGCCGGAAGTCACTGCTTTCCGGCGTCGTGCTCTTGCCGTCGTCGCCGCGGTGCTGCTGCTGGCGGCGGCCACCGTGCTGGCCAACCGGGTGCTGCCCGGCTGGGCCTACCCGGTCTGCGGCGCGGTCGCCGCCGCCGGGCTCCTGGCCCTCGCCCGATTCGCCGGCGTCGGATGGGCCGAGATCGGATTCAGCCGGCGGCACACGCGCCGGATGCTGTGGTTCGGGCTCGGCGGCTTCGCGGTCGTGGCGTTCGGGTTCGGTCTCGCCGCCGCGATCCCGGCGCTGCGCGTGCTGTTCCACGACGGCCGGATCGGTTCGCCGGGATTCGGGCAGCTGATGTGGCTCGCGCTGGTGCGCATCCCGCTCGGCACCGTGCTGATCGAGGAAATCGCCTTCCGCGGCGTGCTCCCGGCGCTGCTCGGCGCGGGCGAGCGGTGGCGCTGGTGGCCGGTGCTCGGCGCGTCCGCGTTGTTCGGGCTGTGGCATCTGCTGCCTTCCCTCGCCCTCACCCAGAACGCGGCCGTCCACCAGACCGTCGGCGGGCTTCCGCTCGCGACGATCTCCGTGCTGGCGATGGTCGCCGCGGCCGGAGCGGGCGTGTTCCTTTGCTGGTGGCGCTACACCGGCCGCGGGCTGCTCGCCCCGATGCTGGTGCACCTGGCCACCAACTCCGGCGGGCTGGTGCTCGCCTGGGCGCTCGTCGGCTGAATCCCGGTCTCACGCGCGGACGATCGTCCCGGCCGTTCCCGCCGCCAGTTCGCCCGCCGCGGTCAGCTTGCCGATCGCGGCGAACTTGCCGCCGTTCTCGACGAACCGGCACGCGGCGTCGACCTTGGGCCCCATGGAACCGGCCGGGAAGCGCCGGGAACGCAATTCGCGGCTGCTGACTTCACGGATCGGCCGGGCCCGCGGCGTGCCGTAATCGTCTTGTACCGATTCGACATCGGTCAGCAGCAACAGCGCGTCGGCACCGATCTCGCGTGCGACGAGT
This sequence comes from Amycolatopsis sp. VC5-11, assembly GCF_037034185.1. NCBI lineage: Bacteria > Bacillati > Actinomycetota > Actinomycetes > Pseudonocardiales > Pseudonocardiaceae > Amycolatopsis > Amycolatopsis sp. VC5-11. The sequence goes on from NZ_JBAGKF010000041.1 coordinate 3,710, forward strand.
GCCGCGGTCAGGTCCTTGTCCACGACCGCCTCGACGCCCCGCAAGCCTCCTTCGGCGGCGGCCACCGGGACCCCGCCGCCGCCCGCGCAGACCACGATCGCACCGGCCTCCATCAGGGTCTTCACGAGGGGCAGTTCGATCAGCTCGACGGGTTCGGGCGACGGCACCACCCGCCGCCACGCGGCGCCGTCCGGGCGGACGTCCCACCCGCGTTCGGTGGCTAGCCGCTCGGCCGTCGCGCGGTCGTACACCGGGCCGACGAACTTGGCCGGGTCCGCGAAAGCCGGATCGTCGGCGCGCACCAGCGTGCGGCTCATCAGCCCGGCCACCGGCCGCCCGCAGGCGTTCTGCAGGGCCTGCACGAGCCAGTAGCCGATCATCCCTTGGGTCTGCGCGCCGAGGACGTCGAACGGATACGGCCTGCGCAGCGCCGGATCGCGCTCGCTCTCGACCGCGAGCAGGCCGACCTGCGGACCGTTGCCGTGGGTCAGGACGAGTTCATGTTCCCGGGCCACCGGCGCGAGTGCTTCGGCGGCGGCGAGGACGTGCTCCTCCTGGATGTCGGATTCGGCCGGTTCCCCGCGTTCGAGCAGCGCGTTCCCGCCGAGCGCCGCGACGATCCTCATGCTCCCACCGTAGCGGCCATGACGGCCTTGATGGTGTGCATGCGATTCTCCGCCTGGTCGAACACGACCGACGCCGCCGATTCGAAGACCTCGTCGGTGACCTCGAGGGCGTCGAGCCCGTACCGTTCGCCGAGCCGCTGCCCGACCGACGTGTCCCGGCCGTGCAGCGCGGGCAGGCAGTGCAGGAATTTCACCGCCGGGTTCCCGGTCGCGGCCACGACCTTGGCGTTGACCTGGTACGGCAGCAGCTGTTCGATCCGCGCGCCCCACGCTTCCTCCGGTTCGCCCATCGACAGCCAGACGTCGGTGTAGAGGAAGTCGGCGGCGTGCACGGCCTCCGTCACGTCGTCGGACACGAGGATTTTCGCGCCCGATTCACGGGCGAGGCCCGCGGCGATCCGCCGGATCTCTTCCTTCGGCCACAACGGTTCCGGCGCGCAGATGCGCACATCGAGGCCCAGCAGCGCACCGGCGACGAGCAGCGAGTTCGCGACGTTGTTGCGGCCGTCGCCGAGGTAGCAGCACGACACGTCGTCGAGGGAGCCCGGCGCGTGGTCGCGCATGGTGAGGACGTCGGCCAGCAGCTGTGTCGGATGCCAGGTGTCGGTCAGCCCGTTCCACACCGGGACCCCGGCGTAGGTGCCGAGCGTTTCGACCGCTTCCTGCGACGAGCCGCGGAATTCGATGCCGTCGAACATGCGGCCGAGCACGCGGGCGGTGTCCTTGACGGACTCTTTGTGGCCGAGGTGGGATTCCTCGGGGCCGAGATAGGTGATGTGCGCGCCCTCGTCGTGGGCGGCGACCTCGAATCCGGACCGGGTGCGCGTCGAGCTTTTCTCGAAGACCAGCGCGATGTTGCGCCCGGCGAGGCGCTTCGTCCGTGCCCCGGCTCGCTTTTCCTGGCGGAGCCGGGCCGCGAATTCCACGACGGAACGGAATTCGCTCGCGGTGAGGTCGGCGTCCTTGAGCAGGTTGCGGCCGTGCAGATTCATCAAGTGCTCCTGAGTGTCGGGGGTGGTCACGCGGGGTCGCGTTCGATCGGGCAGCTCATGCAGCGCGGGCCGCCCCGGCCGCGGCCGAGTTCGCCGCCGGGCACGGTGATCACCTCGATGCCGTTCTTGCGCAGCATGGTGTTCGTGGCGACGTTGCGGTCGTAGCCAACGACGACACCCGGCGCGACCGCGAGATAGTTGTTGCCGTCGTCCCACTGTTCCCGCTCTGCCGCACGGACGTCCTCGTGGGTGGACAACACGGTGACCCGCTCGACGCCGAGCGTCCGGCTGAGGCTGCTCCAGAGGCTGTCGTTCTGCCGGACCTCCAGCGCACCGGGCTCGGCGCCCGCGGTGACAGTCCACGAGCGCAACTGCCGGTCGAAGTACGGGTAGAGGACGAAGGTCGTCGCGTCGACCATCGTCATCAGCGTGTCCAAGTGCATCGTCGCGTGCGAACGGGGCAGTTCGACCGCAAGCACCGTGTGCGCCTGGCCGCTGTCGAACAGCGCGCGAGCGAGCAGTTCGACAGCCATCGGCGTGGTCCGCTCCCCCATGCCGACGAGGACCGCGCCGTCGCCCAGGACGTGCACGTCACCGCCTTCCACCGTCGCCGGGAAGTAGTCGTCGTCGCCGAAGTAGCTCGCGAACGACGCTCCGGCGAATTGCGGGTGATAGCGGTAGATCGCCTGGGCATGCAGGGTTTCCCGCTGCCGCGCAGGTTTCGCCATCGGGTTGATCGAGACGCCGCCGTAGATCCAGCAGGAGTTGTCGCGCGGGAACAGGTGATTCGGCAACGGCGGCAGCACGAAGTCGTCGGCCCGCAGGGTGTGCCATTTCAGGCTGCTGGTGCGCAGCGGATGCAGGTCCGCTTTCAGGACGCCGCCGATCAGCGATTCGGCGAGACTCGTGCTGTCGAGGTCGTCGAACAGTTTCCGCAGCGTCGGAGCCAGTGCCGGGCCGACGGTTCGCGGGGTGCAGACCCGGTCGAGCACGAACGCGCGGCCTTCGGGAACGTCCAGGCTTTCGGCGAGCAGCCGGTCGAAGTAGTGCACTCGCACGCCTTGCTCGCGCAGCGCCTCGGCGAAGACGTCGTGTTCCTCCTTCGCTTTCTTCGCCCACATGACGTCGTCGAAGAGCAGTTCGTGGACGTTGCGCGGGGTCAGCCGGGAGAGTTCGGTGCCCGGGCGGTGCAGGATCACCTGTCGGAGGCGGCCGGTTTCGGACGCGACTGCGAAGCTCATGGACGCGGTGCCTTTCGTCGTGTCGGTCGGAGTCAAGCTGCGCGCGGCCATTGCTCACCGGTCTCCTCGGCCGGTGTCTCGCGCTTGCCGTGCGCCGCCGCCCGGCCCTTGAGCACCGCGTGCAGGACGAGACCCACCAGCAGCACGAGCATCGCCTCGTACACCGCGGCGTAGCCGGCGGCGAAGGTCACCCACAGGGAGAAAAGCACCGCGGCGGCGGTGATGCCGAGGTCGCGGGCCAGCAGCCAGCCGTGCACCTGGCGCCGGCGGGACACGAGGTAGGCCAGCTGCGCGCAGGCGGAGAAGAAGTACGGGATGGCGACCGTGACGACGGCCAGGTTCACCAGGAACGAGAACACCGCCAGCCCGGTGCCCGAGGTGTAGCGCCACACCATCAGCAGCGACGGCAGCAGCGCGGCCAGCAGGATGCCGAACCACGCGGTGTCCTTGCGGTCGGCCCAGGCGAACGCCCGCGGGAACAGCCCGTCGGCCGCCGCGGCGCGCGACACCTCAGTGGTCACCAGGGTCCAGCCGTTCAGCGCGCCGATCCCCGAGACCACGGCGAGCGCGGCGACGAGTTTCCCGGCCCAGCCGCCGCCCGGCAGGATCGCCTCGAACGCGGGCACGAACGGGGTTCCGCTCGAAACCAGCACGTCGTGCGGGACGAGTCCCATCACCGCCGCGGACACCGCGAGGTAGACCACCGCGCTGGCGGCGGTGCCCAGCAGCGAGGCGCGCCCGACGTTCCGTCCCGGCTCGCGCACCCGTTTCGCCGTGACCGCCGCGACTTCGACCCCGATGAACGCGAACAGCGCGACGCCCGCGGCGATCCCGATCGCGGTGTAAAGGCTCCCGCCGGACGTGTTGAACGCGCCGAAATTGCCCTTCGACACGAAGAACCAGCCCACCACGCCCACGAAGAGCAGCGGCAGGAACTTCAGCACCACGGTGGTGTTCTGGAACCACGCCATCTGCCGCACGCCCGCGAGGTTGACCGCGGCCGGGATCCACAGCCCGGCCAGCGCGATGCCGAGGTCGACCCAGGTCGAGGGATGTTCGATGCCGAAGAGGGCTTCGACGTAGAGCACCCACGACGCGACGATCGCGGCGTTGCCTGCCCACGCGGAAACCCAGTAGCACCAGCCGACCAGATAGCCGGCGAAATCGCCGAACTCGCGGCGGGCGTAGGCGTACAGGCCGCCGTCGGAATTCGGCGTGCGTTTCGTCAACTGTCCGAAGAGGACAGCCAGCACCGCGGCGCCGACGGCGACCACGCCGAGCACCAGCAGCGAACTCGTTCCCGCGCCGGCCAGCACGGCGGGCATGGTGAACACGCCGGTGCCGATCACGCTGCCCGCCACCAATCCGGTCGCCGAGGTCAGGCCGAGTGCCCGGCTCCGTGACTCGGCCGGGTCTGTTTCGTGTGCTCTGGACATTTCGCTCCTGTCGCCGCGACGCCCCCATCGGGTTGTCATGCAACCTCGCGAGCGACCGGCGACGGCAGAGGTCTTTCGGTCCGGGCGCGCCCGCGAAGGTCACCGCGGCGGACGACGACCGGCGAAAGTCCCTGCGCCCGGGGAATTCCGGCTCTGTCCCGGGTCCCGCCGCGACTGTCACCGTCGACGCATCACTGGACGAGACGACAAGGCAGGTCGCCATGGAACGCGGACTCCCCGACGACTACACCGTCACCACCGCGGTCGGGATGGCCGTCCGCGCGCCGTCGGTGCACAACTCCCAGCCGTGGCGATTCGCGGTCGGGCACCGGTCCCTGCACCTGTACGCCGATCCGTCGCGGCAGCTCGTCCAGACCGACCCGGACGGGCGGGACCTGATGATCAGCTGCGGGGCCGCGCTGCACCACGCACGTGTCGCCTTCGCCGCGCTCGGCTGGAGCGCCGAAGTGCACCGGCTGCCCAACCCCGCGGAACCGGACCACCTGGCGTCCATCGAACTTCACCGCCACGAGCCGACTCTCGACGAGGTCGCGCTCGCCGCCGCGATTCCCCGCCGCCGCACCGACCGCCGACGGCACAGTTCGTGGCACGTGCCCCGCGGACATCTGGAGAGCATGGCCGAAGCGGTCGCGGATGAAGGCGTCGTACTGCGCGTTGCCGAAGACGCCGAGCGCTACTACCTGGCCACCGCGGTCGAGGAGGCGTCGCTGCGGCACCGCCGCGATCCCGCCTACCGGATCGAACTCGCCGCCTGGAGCGGACGGCACGTGTCCCCGGACGGCGTCCCGTCCCGTAACACCCCCATGCCCGACCTGACTCCCGGTGCGCTGCCCGGCCGCCAGTTCGCGGACCCGGAACTGTCCGAAGCCGCCGGAGCGGCCGGCGAGGATGACGAGACAGTGCTGCTCGTGCTGAGCACCGCGTCCGACGACCGGATGTCCCGGCTGCGCGCCGGGGAAGCGACGAGCGCTGCGCTGCTCACCGCGACCCGGTTCGGCCTCGCCACCTGCCCGCTGACCGAGCCGCTCGAACTGCCCGACGTGCGCCGCACGGTCGAGCGGAAGGTCACGTCCGGCGCCTTCCCGCAGATGGTCCTGCGCGTCGGCTGGGCTCCGGCCAACGCGGACCCGCTGCCCGCGACTCCGCGGCGCGAGATCGGCGACGTACTCCAGCCGCTCGAAGCCGCCGTTCGCCGCGACCGGCCCTAGCCGAGGAGAACCCGATGATGTACTGGCACTACGGAACCGCCGCCGAATGGGTCGGGCCGGTCGTGATGAGCATCGTGGCCGTCGCGCTGCTCGCCGCGATCGCCGTGGTCACCGCGCTTCTCGTCCGCCGCCCGTCCGGCTCCGTGCCGGACGCCGACCCTGCCACCGCGATTCTGCGGCAGCGGTTCGCCCGCGGCGAGATCGACCAGGACGAGTACGACCGCCGCCGCGAAGCTCTCCGGCACTGAGCGGAGACGCGAGGCCGAGCCGCAGTGGTGCGCGCACGTCGCTGCGACCGCCGTCGAGCACGGCGTGACTGAGCCATTCGCCGCGCTCGACGAATTCGGGCTCGGCACCGGCGGTACGTTCCGTGCGGCAGCGAAATCCTTCTCGTCGGCATCCGGACTTCCCACGCTTCAGCCGCTTCGCGACCGCTGGTCCGGAGCGGCTCACTTGCCCCGTCCCCCTGCCTCGCAGACCGAACGCGTGCTCGGCCACGGTTCTGGCGGGCGGATGTCCACTGATCTCGCTGTGCACGGGACCGTCAATGATCTCGCGAAGCGCGGTGCCCGGCCCGGAAGCGACGCACGGGTGCGGCCCCTCCGTTGACGGAGGAGCCGCACTCGTGCGTCGCCCGCGCTCTCGCAGTCTCGGCCTGCTGACCGGCCGTCCTCACGGATGGGTGCGCTTTTCCTGCTCGGCGTCCCATTCGCGCTGCCATTCGGCGAGCCGGTGCCGGTTCAGCGCGAACACCGCGCCGCCGTACACGAGAGCCAGCAGCAAGCACACCGACACCCACAGCCCCAGCGTCGCGCATACCGCGTCGACCAGCACTGCCGCGGCGGTCAGCGGCGGCGGAACCGGGTTTCCGGCTCGGTCCACCCAGATCGTGACCTGGTCGCCGCGCCGCGAGCCCTCGTCGGCGGCCACTTTGCCGACCCGGCGCGAACCGTCGGGAGCCTGCCAGACCGCGTCCGTCGGCGCGGAGTTCGCGACGACGCCGCTGCGTCCGCTCACCGTCGTCGCCGGGCCGTCGGCCAGCAGCACGGCGGTCGCCTTGCTGCGCTGCGCGACTTGCTCGGCCGAGACGGGTTTCTGGGTCGCGTACAGCTCGGAACCCGCGGCCGCCGCGAACGGGACCGCGGCCAGCGCGACGAGAACCGCCACGAGGAGGAGACCGGACTGGAACCGGTCCGAGGGCCGGGCCACCGAACCGCGCCCGGGGACGAGCAGGTGCCACCACCGCACTACGCGGTCCGTTGACGCGTTCATCTCGCGCCCCTTCCGTAAGGATTGCCAGCCCCCAGAATCGCCGGGAAAGCGTTCCGTCCGAAGAGGAATTCCGCCCGGACGCGCGGGCCGCCGGTCCCGCGCGGAAGGGCACTGCGGCCGGGACCAAATGCCCTTGGCGCACCGAGGTTTCAGGGTGATCGTCGACGCAGGAGCGCGACGAACGGAGACTCCCATGCACGCGCGCGACATCATGACCACGCCCGTAATCGCGGTGACCGCCTCGGTGCCGTTGCCCGAGGCTGCCCGGCTGATGGCCCGGCACGGGTTCACCGCACTGCCGGTCGTCGACAGCCGCGGCCGGCTGATGGGCCTGCTGACCGAGGAGGACGTGATCCGCGCGGGGATCCCCGGCGGGGCGGACCCGGACGCCGGCGCGATGCTCGGCGGACACCGCACGGCCGGGGCGGTCATGCGGACCCCGGCTCTGTGCGCGGCGGCCGACCTGGATTGCGGCGAGCTGGCCCGCCGCATGAGCGAGGCCGGGATCCGTTCGCTGCCCGTGCTGGACGACGGGGTGCTCGTCGGCATGGTGACCTTCCAGGACGTGCTTCGGGTGCTTCCCGGCGCTGGGGCGTCCTGAGCGGATCGGGTTATCCCAGCGCGTCAGTCACGACGCCGGGACCTCCGGCGCGCTCCGCACCGTCGTCACCTCCGCGGCTGGGCGGCGCGCTGTCATCCGGGTGGGGAGCCCGTACCCAATGCGCAGCAGCGTGTGCACCTGTCCGAGACCGCGGAAGGCCGCCAGCAGCTGCGCGCGCGTGGACCGCGCTTCGAACGGCTGCGACAGGAATGACGTCGCGAGCCCCTCCGCGGTCGCGGTCAGCAGGACGCGTTCCATGACCATCCCGGCGCGGACCTCGGCCGCCGCGCCCTGATCGCGAGTGATCACCGCGGCCAGCACCGGGTCCTGCTCGAACTGCCGCGGCGGGATCGACCGGTTCTCGTGCGACGAGCGCAGCGACACTACGCCGGGAACGTCAGCGGGCGGGCCGAACGCGGCGGTGGGCACGCCGTCCGGGGAATCCGCTTCGCGGCCGGTCCATTTCTCGGCCTCTGCCCGGAACTCCGCGTCCGTGGCCTGTTCGGTCTCCGCGCGCCGGACGAGCGCGGACACCTGCGTGTACCGGCCCGAAGCGTCCAGGAACTCGAGCTGGCCGCCCTCGCCCAGCGCGGCCGAGCGCAGCAACGCCCGTGCCGCCACCGGCACCGCCCGGTCGGACAGCGGACGCCGGTTGGTGTGCCGCCGGAAGACCGCTTCGGCGAGCTTGCGGTCCACAGTGGACGGACGGCCGTTCCCCTCGATCTGCACGACCGCGAGCAGGTCGCGGTCGGCTGGGTCCGGGACGGTCCGCACCCGGCTGCGCACGCCGTTGGCCCGCAAAGCGAGCGTCAGGTTGCACAGCGCCGCACCGCAGGCGAGCCGCGCCTCGCGGCCGGCCGGGTCGGCGACCGGAAGGACGCGGTCTCGGTCCAGCCGCACCTCGATCCGGCAACCGTCGACGACGAACCGCCACGGCTGCGTGTTCTGCGGGGACGGCGCGCGCACGGCAGCCGCGAGCGCTTGGTCGACAGCAAGGGGCAGGAACGTGTTCATCGCGGTCTCCGGGTTCGCGGGGCAGTGAAACGAGCGTCGCTTCCGGCGGCGCCGCGAGGTAGCGGAGCCGGTCCCGAATCGGAGGGACCAACGGCCTCAAGCGGTCAAGTCGCGGCGGCCGAAGGCAGCGAATCCGGCCCCGCCGAGCAGCGCCGCGACCGCGGTGAGCCACAGCAGCGGCCCGATGTCGATGATTCCGCCCGGGACGTGCGGGAGGTGCGCGAACGGCGATATCCCCAGCACCCAGCCGGGCGCGTGGAACAACGGGCCGAACTCGCCCAGGACCAAGAACACCGCCAGCGCCGCCCAGGACAGCCAGCCCGCCCGGGGAAAGACCCCGAAGACCACGAGCGCGACCCCGGTGAGCACCCATACCCCGGGCAGTTGGACGACCGCCGCTCCGATCAGGCGCGACCCGCCGCCGGTGAGGCCCGCGGTGACGGCGGCGGCGAGCAAAGGCGCCGCCGTGGCCGCGACGGCGACCGACACCGCACCGCCGGCCAGTCGCGCCCGGGCGACCGGCCCCGCCAGCACCGCGGCCGCCCGGCCGCTCGACTCCTCGGCCCGCAACCGTCCGACGAGCACGATCGCTAGCGCCGAAACGAGCACGCCGGACACCCCGAACTCGGCGGCCAGGAACGCATCGGTCAGCGCCTGCTCCCCGCCGAGCGCGGCGATCAGCTGTCTGGCCTGTGCGGTGGCGAAGAAAGTGCCCAGTGAACCGGAAAGATTGCCGACGACCAGTCCCAGCACGGCGAACGCGAGCGTCCAGTACCCCACGGCCCCGCGGTCGAGCCGCCAAGCCAGCCCCGCCGGACCGGACAACAGGCGTCCGGCCCGCGTCGCACCGGGGCGCACGGCGAGCAGGCCGGCGCCGAGATCCCGGTGCCGGGAAACGGCGAACGCCGCCGACCCCAGCAGCAGGGCCGCTCCGAGCGGAAGCGCCAGCACCCACCACCGGTCGCCCGCGAACGGCCGCAGCAGGCTGACCCACCCCACCGGGGAAAGCCACGACAGCCACCGCGGACCGGTCGCGTCCCCCACCGCACGCAGCAGGTACGCCACAACGAGCGCGAGCACAGCGATTTCCGACGCGGCCCGGCCGCTCCGTGCGACCTGCGCCGCGAGCGCGGCCAGCGCCCCGAAAACGAGCCCCGTCCCCGCCCAGCCGAGCCCGAAGGCCAGCGAGCCGCCGGGCGGAAGCCGCGCCGCGACGAGTCCCGCCGCCGCGCCCGCGCCGAGCCCGAGCGCCGTCACTGCCAGCAGTGCGCCTCCCGCCGCGAGGCCCGCATGCCGGCCGGTCGCCGCGCCGCGCACCAGCTCCCAGTGGCCGGATTCCTCCTCGGCCCGGGTGTGCCGGACGACCGTGAGCGCCGTCAGGAGTGCGACGAGCGCGGCGCCGAAGGCGGTCAGCTTGAAGACGGCGGCCGCGCCCGCGGTCGGCTCGGCGACCGGGCCGTACAGAGCGACCAGCGCGGGCACGGCGTTGATGCTCGCCACCGCCGCGCGACGCGCCTCGTCAGTGGGATACACATCTGCGGTCGCTGCCGCCGCGGCGGCCATCATCGCAGCAGACACCAGAATCCACACCGGGAGCCGCACCCGGTCCCGGCGAAGGGCGAGCCGGATCAACGCGCCGGCTCCCGCCACGGAGTTCACGCGGACACCGTTTCCGGTTCGCGGTAGTGCCGCAGGAACAGCTCTTCCAGCGTCGGCGGGCGACTCTCGATGCTGCGTACCTCGCGCCTGCCCAGTTCCGCCAGCACTTCGCTCAACGCGGCGTTGTCCACGCTCAGCCGCACCAAGCCGTCGTCGGCGGCGAGATCGTGCACCCCGGCGAGCCGGGCGAGCCCGTCCGCGGGCCCGGACATCCGCACGGTCAGCGAGGTCCGGGTCAGGTGGCGCAACTGGTCGAGGCTCCCGGTGTCGACGACCTTTCCGGCGCGCAGGATGCTCACCCGGTCGCACAGCGCCTCGGCCTCGGCGAGGACATGGCTGGACAGCAACACAGTCCGGCCCCGCGAGCGTTCCTCGCGCACGCACTGCCGGAACTGCTCGGCCATCAGCGGGTCCAGGCCGGTCGTCGGCTCGTCAAGCACCAGCAGTTCGGCGTCGGCGGCCAGAGCCGCGATCACGGCGATCTTCTGCCGGTTGCCCTTCGAGTACGCGCGCACCCGGACCGCCGGGTCCAGCTCGAACAGTTCCAGATAACGCGTCCGGCGCACCGGATCCGTGCCGCCGCGCAACCGGCCGAGGAAATCGATCGTCTCGCCGCCGGTGAGGTTCGGCCACAGCGCGACTTCTCCGGGGACGTAGGCCAGCCGCCGGTGCAGGGCCACCGCGTCCCGCCACGGGTCGCCTCCGAACAGCCGCATCCGGCCCGCGTCCGCGCGCACCAGGCCGAGCAGCAGCCGCAAGGCGGTCGTCTTCCCCGCCCCGTTCGGGCCGAGAAAACCGTGCACCTCACCCGTTTCGACGCTGAGGTCCAGTCCGGACAGCGCTTGAGTGCGGCCGAAAGCCTTGTACAGTCCGGAGATCTCGATGACAGTCTTCATTCCAGGCCTCCGGGAACGTCATGGCAAAGCAGGTCGCCCAGCGGCAGCCGGGGCGACGGCGGAGCCGTCGAAACCGGGTTTCCGCAGCGGAAGATCGCCTGCGGCAGTCCGGGAAGGCCGAGGCGATCGGCCAGGTGTTCCCGGAAGCCGGTCAGGTGCAGCGGCTGGGTGAGGACCGACCCGGCCAAGCCGTGCACGGTCGCCTCCAGCCACATCCGCTGGAGCGCGACGCCCGCGGCGAGGTGTGCCCGCCGCGTGTCGTCGCCGGTGCAGATCACCACGAGCGTTTCCGCCGCGAGCCGTTCGGCCAGCCGGACATCGTCGGGCACCGGGGTCGTCCGGCGGACGAGACCCGCCGCGGGCAACGGCGCGTCGCCGAGGGCCGCCTCCGGGACTCCGTCGACCGCGCCCAGTGCGCGGGAGCCGAAGGTGTGCGCGGTCCAGGCGTCCAGTTCTCGTTGGTAGGCCGTGTCGGCGCGGAACACCCGGGTCGCGAAGCCGAGCATCTCCGCGAGCGCTGCGCCATGCGGCGGTGTCACGGCGTGCACCGCCGGGTCGTCGGCCGCGTCGAGGATTTCTGCCAGGTCTGCGGCGCGCACGGGTTCCGGCGCGAACTCGCGGCGATAGCTTCGGCGGCGGCCGATCGCGTGGTAGCGCGCCAGGTTCGCGAGAACCGGGGGTTCGCCGGGTCTGGTGTGGACTGTCGCGACCATGTCTGCGTCTGCGGGGAACGAGGTGGTGATTTCGCGACTGAGTGCCTGCGCGGCCAATTGCAGGTTCGCGAGCGCGGCTCCGCACGAGAGCAGCCGGTCGCGGCCCTCGGGATCGTGCCACGGCAACACGACGTCAGCGCGCTCGACGAGGTCGACGTCGGCGCCGCGGACACGCAACTGCCAGGGCTGGCTGTTGTGCACCGACGGGGCCCGGCTGACCGCTTGGACGAGCGCGGCCGTTTCGGAGGGGGCGAGGTCTGCGGTCGCCGAGGTCTTCATGGTCACTCCCGGAGCCGGGATCCGTTGCCCCGGCCCGTCCATGCTGACCGCGCTCCGGCACGCGGTGCTGGGGCCGAAAGTCATCGCGCGGACCGCAGACGTCCCCCTGCGCAGCGATGACCTCCGGCTCTGTCCCGGCGCGCGTTCCCTGTCGCACGATCGGCTTCAGCCCAGAGAAAGGGGCAGAACCATGAACACTCCCGGCCGTCTCATCGTCGTCGGCGTCGACGGTTCGCCGCACGGCGACGCCGCGCTGCGCTGGACCCTTCAGGTCGCCGCACACCCCGGCGACCGCGTGCATGCCATCGTGGTGCGCCCCTCGGAAGCCTTGCTTCCCGGTACGTCGCTGGCTTTCCAGCCGCACGGCCGTCAGCCGGCCGGCCAACCCCTGCCGTACCAGCGCATCGCGGCCATCCGGCGGGAATTCCCGAACGCCCCGGAGGTCTCGGTCGCCACGCCGCACGGCGACCCGGCGACGGAACTGGTGACCGCGTCCGCGGAAGCGGATCTGCTGGTGGTCGGTGCACACGGGACTGGCCTGGCGCGGGAACTGCTGCTGGGCAGCGTTTCCCGGGACTGCGTCCGGTATTCGCGGTGCCCGGTCGTGGTGATCACGCCGGAAGCAGCGCGGCGGTTGATTCCCGCTGCGACGGGATGAGAACGCGCGGGCTCAGCGCAGCGGAGCCGACCAGTCCAGCCGCACCCCGCCGCCGGGGTGCGATTCGAGAGTGAAGGCGCCGCCCATCGACTCCGCTCGCTCCCGGAGATTCCCGAGCCCGCTTGGCGAAACGTCCTCCGGGAGTCCCTTCCCGTCATCGGTGACCGTCACTCGCACCGCGTCGTCCCGCGCCGATACCGAGACAGTCAATGTGTCCGCGCCTGCGTGCCGGACCGCGTTGCTGACCGCCTCCCGCACCACCGCTTCCACGTGCTCGGCCAGCTGGGCGGGCACCGCGTCGAGCGGGCCTGCCATGCTCACCGCCGGGTGCAGCGGCGCGTCGTCGGTCAGTTCCGCGATCGCGTCGTGCAACCGGTTCCGCAG
>NZ_JBAGKF010000042.1:0-13282 GCF_037034185.1 Amycolatopsis sp. VC5-11
GGAGCCCACACACCAACCGCAAGCCACCCGCCCAACGCAACCCAACACGGGGGTCCAGGGGGCGCGCCCCCTGGCGGGGGTCTGGGGGTTCGACCCCCAGAGCAATGACGAAAGAGACCCACCCTCGCGCTTTCTGCGAGGACGGGTCTCTTGTCTCTGTAGCGGGGACAGGATTTGAACCTGCGACCTCTGGGTTATGAGCCCAGCGAGCTACCGAGCTGCTCCACCCCGCGTCGTAGGACCTACCTTACGCCCTGGTTTCGAGCGGGCGCAAAGCAGGTGCCTATTACGTAACCGAGGTCACCCGCCGGGCTGCGATGTCGGCCCGTTGGACGGCGGCGGCGTGGTCGGTTTGGCGGAGTTGTACTCCTTGGTCGCCGCGTCGAGCGCGGCGAGCGCCGCGCCTTGGTCGGCGAAGTTGCCGGATTGCTGTGCCGCCTTGAGCTTGGCGAGCGCGGCTTGGATGTCGGCGACGGCCTTGTCCATGGCCGGGTTGCTGCCGCCGGTGCTGGGCGGCGCGGCCGTGCTGGACGTCGGCGGGGTCGTCGTGGTGCCGGGGTCACCTTCCTTCGGGGTGGTGGCTGCCGCGCCGGTGCCCTTGCCGAAGACTTGGTCGAGTGCCTCGTTGAGGGTGGACGCGAAGCCGATCTTGGCTCCGTAGGAGACGAGCACGCGCGCCAGCTGCGGGTAGCTCAGCTGGTTTCGTTGCCGGATGTAGACGGGTTCGACGTACAGGAATCCGTCCGCGACCGGCAGCGTGATCAGGTTGCCGTAAATGGGAATGACGTTGGGGTTGTTCAGCAATGTCCGGTCTTGGGCGACGCGCGGGTCGCTCTGGAACCGGTTTTGCACCTGGACGGGTCCGTCTACCTGGTTGGCACCGCTGGCCGGGGGTAGTCGCAGGACGCGGATGGTGCCGTAGTCCTCCGGATCGGACGAGATGGACATCCAGGCGGAAAGGTATTGCCGTTGCAGACCGGTGAGCGCGCTGGTCAGCTGGAAGGTCGGCCTGCCTTCGCCCGCCGCGTTGGCGAGGACGTAGTACCCGGGCTGGTTGGCGACGTTCGCGCCGGCCGTGGTGGAGCTGCCGTCCTCGGTCGGGTCCTGCGGGACGCTCCAGAACGCCTGCTGCGCGTAGAACTCCTGCGGGCTGTCGACGTGGTAGCGGGCGAGCAGTTCGCGCTGGATCTTGAACAGGTCCTCGGGGTAGCGGAAGTGCGAGCGCAGTTCCGGCGAGATCTCGGAGCTGGGCTTGACCGTGCCGGGGAAGACCTTCTCCCACGCCTTGAGGACGGGCTCGTTGTCGTCGATCGAGTACAGGTTGACGGTGCCGTCGAACGCGTCGACGGTCGCCTTCACCGAGTTGCGGATGTAGTTGATCGAGTTGTTCGCCTGTTTGGTGACGCCGTTGAGCGAGTCGTTGGTCGCTTCGCCGAGTTGCGTCTGCTGGGCGTACGGGTAGTTGTCGAGCGTGGTGTACCCGTCGACGATCCACTGGATGCGGCCGTTGACCACCGCGGGGTACGGGTCGCCGTCGAGGGTGAGCCACGGGGCCACCTTCGCGACGCGGTCGCGCGGTTCGCGGTTGTACATGATCTTCGAGCCGTCGCCGATGGCGTCGGAGAAGAGGATCTTCGGTTCGCGGTATTCGGCGGCGAACATCAGCCGGTTGAACCAGTTGTCGAGCGAGACGCCGCCCTTGCCCTGGTAGAGGTAGCCGCGCTGGGCGTCGGTGTCGTACTCGCCGGGGGCCTTGCCCGGCGTGCCGCCGACGATCGCGTAGTCGGACTGGTTGGTGAGCTCGCCGTAGTAGATCCGCGGCTGGTCGACCTTGATGCCCGGCTGGCCGTTGACCGAGCCCGCGCCGGTGGGGTTGCTCGTGTCGCTGGTGGTGGCGATCGGGTAGCCGCCGTCGGAGTTCGAATCCTTCACCGCACGGTCGATCGTGTTCGCCGGCGCGGCCACGAAGCCGTTGCCGTGCGTGTAGACCATGTGCTTGTTGATCCAGTTGTTCTGGTTCCCGGTGAGCCCGTCGGTCTTCATTTCCTTGGCGGCCACGATGTAGTCCTGCGTGGTGCCGCCGATGGTGTACCGGTCGATGTCCAGCTTGGACGGGAAGCCGTAGAAGTTCTCGCGGCCGACGCGCTGGGTGAAGGTGTCGCTGAGGATGTTCGGGTCGAGCAGCCGGATGTTGGACACCGTGCCGGTGTCGGCCTTCACCGCGTCCGCGGTGGTTTCGGTCTTGCCCGGGTACTGCTCGTATTTCACGTTGGTGAGGCCGTACGCCGCGCGCGTCGCGTCCATGTTGCGCTGGATCGACGTCGCTTCCTTCTCGTTCGCGTTCGGCTTGACCGAGAACTGGTCGAGAATCGCCGGCCAGGCGACGCCGACCAGTACGCCGGACAGGATCAGCAGCACCAGCGAAATCGCCGGCAGCTGCAGATTCCGCAGGAACGCGCCCGCGAAGAAGGCGATCGCGCAGATCACCGAAATGCACAGCAGGATCAGCTTCGCCGGGAGCACCGCGTTGAGGTCGGTGTAGGTGGCACCGTTGAACAGCGGCATGTTCCGGTCGGACAGCAGCAGGTTGTACCGGTCGAAGAAGTACTCGACCGCCTTCAGCAGCACGAAAAGCCCGACGGTGATGGCGAGCTGCGCGCGCGTCGGCCCGGCCAGCTGGCCGCCGCGGCCGGCGAGCCGGATGCCGCCGAAGATGTAGTGCGCGATCAGCGCGCCGAAGAACGAGACGACGACGGTGACGAACAGCCAGCCGAGCAGCCAGTTCACGAACGGCAGCGAGAAGGCGTAGAAACCGAGGTCGATGCCGAACTCGGGATCTTTCTGCCCGAACGAGGTGCCGTTGAGGAACAGCTGGATCGTCTGCCAGTCCCCGCTCGCCGAGGCTCCCGAGATGACGCCGGTGAGCACCGGGATGCCGATGCCGAACAGCCGGATCCGGCTGACGATCACCGAGCGGTAGCGCGACAGCGGATCGTCGCGGCCGGACACCGGCACGAACACCGGGCGCGTGCGGTAGGCGATGAGCAGGCTGACCGCCAGCGCGCCGCCGACCAGCAGCCCCACCGCGAGGAAGAGCACGATGCGGGTGACCACTTGCGTGGTGAACACCGACCGCGCCTGCACTTCGCCGAACCACAGCCAGTCCACGTAAGTGTCGAGCAACCGGACGCCGGCCAGCAGGGCCAGCACGATCACCGCGGCGATGATGAGAAGGATCCGGCTGCGCCGGGACAGCTTCAGGCTCACCGGGGGCCGAGTCGCCACGGCAATGCTCCTGTCTTCGTGAACACGTTCTCCGGGGACAGCGGTGTCCCCCGTGACCTCTAACTCTACGGATGGTGCCGCGAGTTCCCGGGACCGCCCAAACCGGGCACGCGCGGCGCGTCGCGGGGACGCCTGACACGATGGTCGCCATGCCACCGAGTGAGCCGTCTGCCGCCCACCCTGTCGCCGGGCTGGCCCGGGAAGTCGAAGAGTTCGTCGCCGCCGCGGGCTGGAACCAGCCGCCGCAGTTGTTCGCGCTGGTGCCCACCGCGGCGCTGCTGGACGAACAGCCCGAACTGGCCGGTCAGCTCGACCGGGCGAACCCGCTGACGCCGGTGGCCCAGGAGGCGCTGCCGGACGGCGATCTCGCCGAATCGCTCGGCCGGATCGCGTGGCCGGAGATCGTGGTCGGCTGCGCGCTGGCGCAAGAGATCATCGTGCTGCCGCCGGACGTGGAGGCGGAACTCGAAGGAATCGCCGAAGCGGACGCCGAAAGCCTCCGCCGCGCCGCCGCGGACCACCCGCGCCGCACCGAGGCCCGTCTGGTGGCCGCCGTCCTGCGCGAAGGCGACGCGGCCTGCGTGATGCGGTTGCGCGGCGTCCAGCCGGGCAACGAGGACGAGAACGCGGTCGACGAACTGGTGGAAAGCCCGGACCTCGCGCCGAACCTGGTCGAAGCGCTGAAGACGACCCTGCAGCCCTGATCCTTCCTGACGACGAAAAGGGCCCGTTGATCCTTCAACGGACCCTTTTCCGTGTCGCTGGGTCAGCAGTGCGCGGTCGGGCGACCGGCCTTCAGGTTGTCCAGTTGCTTGAGCGCGTCGTCGAGGTTGGACACCTTGATGAGGTTGAGGCCTTCCGGCGCGGCCGATTTGGCCTCGGCGCAGTTGTGCTCGGGGACGAGGAAATCGGTCGCGCCCGCTTCCTTCGCGCCGACGACCTTGAACGAGATGCCGCCGATCGGACCGACCTGGCCGGTCTCGCTGATCTCGCCGGTGCCCGCGATGTGCCTGCCGCCCGCGAGGTCGCTGCCCGGCTTCCCGGGCGGGGTGAGCCGGTCGATGATCGCGAGGGTGAACATCAGCCCTGCCGACGGGCCGCCGACGTCCTGCAGCGAGATGTCGACGGAGAACGGCGCGACCGCGCGGTCGACGGCGGTCAGGCCGAGGAAGCCCTGGGTGCGGTCGTCGCGGTGGGCGAGCGTGACCGGCACGGTGCGTTCCGGCTGGCCGAGGTGCTGGAAGGTGACCTGGACGGTGTCGCCCGGCTTGGTGTTGACGATGGAGGCGGCGACCTCGCCCGCCTCGCGCACCTGCTTGCCGTTGACCGCGACGAGCTTGTCGCCGGGGGCGAGGATGTGGTCGGCCGGGCTGCCGGACACGATCTGCTTCGCGACGACCTGCACCGGGTAGCCGAGGTGGCGCAGCGCGGCGACCTGGGCGTTGCTCTGCGAGTTCTGCAGCTGCTGGATGTTCTCCTGCTTGACCTGCTCGTTCGTCTCGCCCGGCTTGTAGTACTCCTCGCGCGGCGCGAGAGCGTAGCGGCCGCTGGCCCAGAGGCCGAGCGCGGTGAAGAGGTTGATGCCGTCGTTGAGCGAGACGGTGGTCATCCGCAGTTCGCCGCTGGTGCCGTAGGTCTGCTGCCCCTTGACCTGGATCACCGGGTTGCCCGCGGCGTCGCGGCCGAGGGTGTCGTAGGTGGGCCCGGGGCTGATCGCGACATACGGCACCTGGACCAGGAACCCGGCCACGACGAACACCAGGAACAGCACGCCGCTGACCAGCATCGTCCATCCGCGGCGGGTCATCCGCCGGTCGCTGCGGCCCGGCGCGCGCGACGGCTCGGCGCGGCGGGACTGGTTCGCGGTGTCCTCGTCCGGTTTTGTCACGAGCGACAGCGTACGGTGACTGTGTTCGCTTCCCGGTGAAGGCCACGGTTGACGCGCTGAGCCGGGTCGCACCCGCGTACGGTGGAGCTATGAGCAATCCCCCGTTCGGCTTCGGACCGCCCGATCCCGACAAGCGAGGCGACAACGACCCCTCGAACCCGGGCCAGCCCGGCGGAGCCGAGGCGTTCAACCAGCTCGGGCAGATGCTGAGCCAGCTGGGCCAGATGCTGAGCCAGGCGGGCTCGTCGAGCGGGCCGGTCAACTACGACCTGGCGAAGCAGATCGCACTCCAGAACCTGAGCGGGCGGGACGACGCCAAGATCGGCTTCACGTCCGAAGGCGGCGACTCCGCCACTGCCGTGCGCGACGCCGCGCACCTGGCGGAACTGTGGCTCGACGCGGCGACGATCCTCCCCGCGGGCGCGACGTCGACCGTCTCGTGGTCCGCGCGCACCTGGGTCGAGAAGACGCTGCCGACCTGGCAGCGACTGTGCGATCCGGTGGCGCAGCAGGTGTCCGGCGCGTGGATGCAGGCGCTGCCCGAGGAAGCCAAGCAGGCGGCGGGCCCGCTGCTGTCGATGATGGGCCAGATGGGCGGAATGGCCTTCGGCTCCCAGCTCGGCAACGCGCTGGCGCAGCTCGCGCAGGAAGTGCTCACCTCGACCGAGGTCGGCCTGCCGCTCGGCGAGGCCACCACGTCGGCGCTGCTCCCGGCGAACATCGAGAAGTTCACCGAGGGCCTGGAGCTTCCCGCCAGCGAGGTGCTGGTGTTCCTGGCCGCGCGCGAGGCCGCGCACCAGCGCCTGTTCGCGCACATCCCGTGGCTGCGGCAGCGCCTGCTGGCGACGGTCGAGGAGTTCGCCCGCGGGATCACTGTCGACACCTCCGCACTCGAGTCGCTGGCCGGAAGCATCGACCCGGCGAACCCGGCGAGCATCGAGGAAGCGATGTCGTCCGGCCTGCTGGAACCGCAAACCACACCCGAGCAGCAGGCGGCCCTGAAGCGCCTGGAAACCCTGCTGGCCCTGGTGGAAGGCTGGGTGGACGTAGTGGTGGCCGAGGCCATCGGCGACCGCCTCCCGGGAGCCGAGGCCCTGCGCGAAACCCTGCGCCGCCGCCGCGCGACCGGCGGCCCGGCCGAGCAGACCTTCGCCACCTTGGTGGGCCTCGAACTGCGCCCGCGCCGGATGCGCGCCGCGTCGTCCCTGTGGAAGCTAGTCGGAGACCGCCACGGCCTCGAAAAGCGCGACGGCCTCTGGTCGCACCCCGACCTCATGCCGACCGCCGACGACCTGGACGAGCCCCTGGACTTCGCCGACCGGATGTCCGAACCGCCGTCTCTCGCCGCCGACCTGGACCCGATCGCGGAACTGGAACGCACGGAGAAGGCGGAACGGGAGGCCCGCGAGGCTGGCGAGGCCAAGGACGCCGGTTCCTCCGACTCTGACGCCGCGGACAAGGGCGACGAGACTCCGAAGGACGAGGACAAGAAGGACGAGGGGAACTCGCCTTCCTGAGCTTCCCGGCCTGGGCCGCCTTACGCCCCGGCCGCACTGCCGTTAAACGCGGACCGTCTCACTCAGTTGAGACGGTCCGCGTTGCGTTTGTCCCGCCAGCGCTCCGCTCTTGCCGCGACCTCCGCCTCTCACCACGGGTTCCGCCCCACCGCGTGATCACGAATACCGGCACGCCGCCACACGAAGAACTCCGCGACGCTTCCGCCGCAGGTCCCGCCGCACCGCCTGGCCACCGACCCCGCCGCAGCGGGCGCGCCACCGGTTTCGTCGACCCGGCTCGTCACCCGTCCCGCGCCCCGCCTCTGTACCGGCCCCGCCTTTCGTCACCGGTCCCGCCGACTCATCTCGTCGCCCGTTCCGCCGCCCTCTCATCGCCTCCTCCGCCGAACCATCTCCTCACGCAGCCGCCACCGTCGATCAAGCCAGTCCAGCGGCCACGAACTACTCACCCAGCCGCCCTCCTACCCCTCACTCCCCCCACACCTGGTCGCGGGTCACTCCCCCATACCTGGTGGCAAGCCCTCCGCCGACGCCCTCAGCCACTTACCACCCCTCCAAGCCCCAGCCACGCCAGCCACCGACTCAGTCCTCCTCCGAAATCCCCCACCCAGCCGCCGCCGAAAGCCCCTCCAGATACCCCATCGCCCGTTCCGTCTTCGGATACCGGTTGACGAGCGCCCAGAACGCCGGGTCGTGCCCCGGCTCCCGCAGGTGCGCCAGCTCGTGGACCAGCACGTAGTCCAGCACCCATTGCGGCACCTTCTGGAGCCGTTCGCTGACCCGGATGGTGGCGTCCACCGGCGTGCACGACGCCCACCTCGTGCGCATCGGCGGCACCCAGCGGACGCTCGCCGGCAACGCCTTCCCGTCCAGGTACTTCGCCCCGAGCACCGCGCAGCGCGCCAGCAGCGCCGCGTCCGACGTCTTGGGCGGCGCCGTCTTCCGTCCTCCCGGGCGCAGCAGCCTGCGCTCCATCTCCGCGACCCAGTGTTTCTCTTCTTCGCGCGTCATCCGTGCCGGGATGAGGACGACCAGGGTGTCGTCATTCCAGTACGCGGTGACCGTCCGGTGCCTGCGCTGGCTGCGCCGCACCTCGACCTTGTGTTGAGAAGTGTCCGACGGGGCCTTCTCGCCCCTGCCTCTCAGGGAGGACATCCGTGCTTCGACCACTCGACAACGGTAAGGCTCAGCACCGACAACTTGGAGCGCCGAAAGGTCACAGCCCTGACTTGTCCACAACTAGATTTCCCTGTGGACAACTCAGCTTCTCACCCACGAGTGGCGTTCCGGAGCTGCCAAGCTGACCACATGACCCTGTCCAGTGTTCCGCCGCCGGACGTGCTCCTCCCGGCGTACCCGACGTTGCTTCCGGGCCTCCACGTGCTCGAACGCGACGACAACGAGATCCAGTTCGGCCTCGACCGCCGCCACGGCATCATCGCCAACGGCCTGCCACCGGCGATCGTCGACAGCGTCCGCAGGCTCGACGGACGGCGTGGGCTCGAGGACGTCCTGCTCGCTGTAGGCGAACACCGGGACCAGTTCCATCTGCTGCTGAAACAGCTGTCCGCGCTCGGGTTGGTCACCGAAGCGGCGAAGAAGGAGGCGAAACGGGTCGAGACGGGCTTGTGGTCGCTGCGTGCCCGGCACTACCAGCCAGCTCTCACGGATCGTCGCTGGCAGAGCCTCATCGCGGTCCACGGCAGCGGACGGATCGCCGTGGCAGTCGCCGCGCTGCTCGCGACGTCCGGAGTCGGGCACCTCGACATCCGTGCGTCCGGCACGGTCTCCGAAGCCGATCTCGGTTCCGGGTTCACCCCCGCTGAGCTGGGCCAACCCAGGCAACGCGCGATACGGAACGTCGTCGCCCGGGTCGCGCCCGACGTCACCACCGCTCGCAACCAGCGCCGCCTCCCCGACCTCGTGCTGCTCACCGACACCCTCGTCCCGCCGCCGGAGGAGGTGGCCGAGCTGGTCGATTCGGGCACCACACACCTGCCGGTCCGGGTGTGCGAGGGCACGGGCATCGTCGGGCCGCTCGTGGTTCCTGGCCGCAGCGCCTGCCTCCGCTGCTGTGACCTGCACCGGACCGACGCGGATCTGTCGTGGCCGAGGATCGCGACGCAGCTGGTAGGCCGGATACCCAGGGCTGATCTCGGTGCTGTGCAGGCGTGCGCCTCGCTCGCCGTCGCCCAAGCGATGCGGCTGCTGTCGCCGAGCGAAACCCCGCCGCCGGCCTGGAACGCCACGCTCGAGATCGACAACTTCGACGGAAAACTCCACCGCCGGATCTGGGAACCGCACCCGGACTGCGGCTGCGGTGCGCCAGTTCCTGTCGAGGACACTCTCGAAGCGGCGGAGGAGGCTTCCGAGGAGGTGCTGCAAGAGACGTAGGACACACCTGGGTGCCGTCAGCGGGCTGCGAGCGTCGTGCTTGCCAAGGCAGAATCGCAGAGTGACCGACTTTCGCGACCGCGCCGGAGACCGCGATTCCGCCATGCCGCGCCGCGGCGCTGCCCGTACCGCGAAGCTGGCGAGCCTTCCGCTCGGCATCGCCGGACGAGCGGTGGGCGGCTGGGGCAAGCGGCTGGCGGGACAGAGCGCTGAGCAGGTGAGCGCGACGCTCTCGGCCAAGGCCGCTGAGCAGCTGTTCGAGGTGCTGGGCACGCTCAAGGGCGGCGCGATGAAGTTCGGGCAGGCGCTGAGCGTGTTCGAGGCGGCGGTGCCGGACGACATGGCGCAGCCGTACCGGGAAGCGCTCACGAAGCTGCAGTCGGCCGCTCCGCCGATGCCAGCCAGGCAGACCCACCGCGTGCTCGCCGAGCAGCTGGGCAGGTCGTGGGTCGGCCGGTTCTCGCACTTCGACGACGAGCCCGCCGCCGCGGCGAGCATCGGCCAGGTGCACCGCGCGACCTGGCACGACGGTCGCGAGGTCGCGGTCAAGGTCCAGTACCCGGGCGCGGACGAGGCGCTGCGTAGCGACCTGCGTCAGCTGCAGCGCTTCAGCAGGCTGTTCCAGGCTTTCATCCCGGGCACCGACGTGAAGCCGCTGCTCACGGAGCTGGCCGAGCGAATGGACGAGGAGCTCGACTACCTCGCCGAAGCCGACAACCAGCGCGCGTTCGCGAAGGCGTTCGAGGGCGACCCCGAATTCCTGATCCCGCGCGTCGTGGCGAGCGCGCCGAAGGTCGTGGTCAGCGAGTGGGCCACCGGCACGCCGCTGGCCAAGATCATCTCGGACGGCGACCCGGCCACCCGCAACCTGGCCGGACGGTTGCTCGCGGAGTTCCACTACTCGTCGCCGGCGCGGGCACATCTGCTGCATTCCGACCCGCATCCCGGCAACTTCATGCTCACCAGCGACGGCAGGCTGTGCGTGATCGACTTCGGCGGCGTCGCGAAACTGCCGCACGGAATTCCGCGCCACCTGGGCGAAATCACGCGGCTGGCCCTGGACGGCCACTCCGACGAACTGATGCGGCTGCTGCGCGAGAACCGCTTCGTGCGGGCGGATTCGTCGCTGGAAGCGGACGAGGTCCTGGCCTATCTCGCGCCGTTCACCGAGCCGCTGGCCGAGCCGACGTTCCACTTCACGCGCCGCTGGATGCAGCGACAGGCGGGCCGCGTCGGCGACTCGCGCGGCAACGACTTCCACGTCGGCCGCTCGCTGAACCTGCCGCCGGAATACCTGATGATCCACCGGGTCACCGCCGGCTCGACGGGCATCCTCTGCCAGCTCGACGCCGAGATCCCCGCTCGCGGCATCGTCGAACGGTGGCAGCCCGGGTTCGCCGCCTGAGTTATCCACAAGGCGGGGCGACAACACCGAGTTGTCCACAGATTGCGCAGGGTGGTTTCGCGGAGTTGATCAAGGCGTCATTCTCGATGTATGACGACTACAACAAGCACTGACTCCCTCGCTTTCGGTGATCTGGTTTCCCACGGCGTACTCCACAGACGGCACCTGCGCGTCGCCGGAATCTCCGACCGAAGAGCCGCCCAGCTCTCCGGCCCGGGCGGGCCGTGGCGACAGGTGTATTCCGGCGTATATCTCGTGCACGACAAACCTCCGAGCCGAGAGGAACTCCTGCACGCAGCCGTCGCCCGGTACGGACGCGGAACCATCATCACCGGCACGGATGCGTTGTGCGCACACGGAATCAGCCATCCGCGGACTCCGGAGATCCACCTTTTGGTGCCACACAACCGAAGGCCGGCCAACGAACCGAGCGTCATCACCTACCGCACCGCACGAATGCCCAAAGCAATCCAGATCGACGGCCTCCCGTACGCAAGCGCCGCCCGCGCCGCCCTCGACCTGGCCCGGAGGGAGAACGATCCGGACGAGATCGCCAGGTTGGTGTCGCTGCCGCTGTATTGGGGCCTGGCCGACCGCGCCGAGTTGACGACCGAACTGAACACCGGAAACCAGCGCGGTTCAGCCGCCGTACGCAATGTCCTGCGCAACCTCGACGACCAAGAAACCTTCGCGCACGGGCAAGCACTCCGGGTCCTTCAACGAACCCCGCTGCCCACCCCGCAATGGAACGTCGCAGTCTGCGACCGCCGCGGCCGCCGCCTAGGCACCGCAGACGCTTGGTGGGACGAGATCGGCTTGGCCTGGCGCTACCGCACCGCCGCGGGCCCAGAAGACTTCAGCCACCTGGCTTTAGCCGCGACCGGCACCGTGCTGTTTCGGTGCACCCCACGACAACTCCGGGAATCCCCAGAGGAGATGAGCACAGAACTCCTCAACGCCTACCGCCACGCCGCACGCACGCCCCGCCCGAAAGTGCGCGCCGTCTACAAGACAGGAAATGCCGCATGACCCGAACCTGACGCCCGAACACGAACACCGATTACCGGCACTCGGCAGGAGGCCTGACCTCAGCGCTCCGAACATGGTCGCCCGCGACTCGGGCACGAACGCTCGTCACGCGATCCGCCTCCCAGACCGAATCGCGCACGCGGTCCAGTCACCAGTACTCGTCGGGCAGCTTGCCTTCGATGTCCCGGACGTGGTTGCGCGCGCAGTCCGGACAGAGCCAGCGCTGTTGCCCGTTCTCCTTGGTGCTCACCCAGGCCAAGGTCGCGAGCGGATCGGTTTCGGCGGAGCGTGCCCGGCCGCACCGCGAGCACGTGGGGTCAGGCGCGGTCACGGTCGGCGTCCGTGGTGCACGGTGCGGGCACCGAGCAGGTAGAGGTCGCGGCGGTGGCCGAGGTAGTGAGCGCTGTCCGGATCGAGAAGGGCTGCCAGCGTCGCGCGGTCTTCGTCAGAGAGATGGTCAGCCCCGTGCGTTGCGAGACGGGAAAGGTGGTGGTGCACGTAATCAGCGAGACCGTCCGGACCAGGCGCGGGGTGGTCCACGAGCGCGCTGAAGGAGCTGACGTCAGCGAGTCCGGCGTGTTCGAGCGCGAGCGGCCAGCCGTAGGGCATCGGCACAGCACCGTCGATGCCCTCGCGCATTCCAACGAACCATTCCGCCTGCGCCGCCTGCAACCGATCCTCCAGACCGGGCCGTCCGAGCCCTAGATCCCAAGGGAGGCAAGAAAAAGACAACCCACCCTCAGCCAGCGCGACCACGCCGCCAACCCGCGCGACCGCGGTAAGCGTGCCAATCGCAGCCTGCTGGTCCGGAAGATGATGCACGACACGCGATGCCCATACGAGATCCGCGGCAGGCAGCAAATCGGGCAGGGCACCGTCGGCGAGGTCGGCGACTACCGCACGAACCTCGATGGTCGGTGCGGTGCCCTCGGCTGTCGATGCGATGTCGCCGATGGCCGAAGCGCTGTCCTCGGCTGTCGGTGCGGTGTCCCCGGATGCCGGAGCGAGGCCCTCGACCGGCGGCGCGGTGCCCTCGGCTGCTGCGAGGTGGCCGTTCGATGGCTCGGCGCTGCCGTCGGGCACGCGGCCGTTGCGCGACTGCGTTGAGCCATCCCTGGGGTTGGCCTGCGCGGCATCGGCAGCGGCACGTACGGCGCGCTCGGCCTCGTGGAGCAATTCGGGTGTCGCGTCGACCAGGATGATCGTGCCGCCGCCTTGGGTGGCCAGGGCTTGGGCGAAGTGGGTGCTCATGCCGCCGGCTCCGCAGCCCAGGTCGATCACCGTCGGGTTGGCGGGGAGTTTCGCCACCAGACGCGCGGCGATGACGGCGTGGGCGGGAGCGTCGAGAGTGTCGGCTGCGCGGAGGAGTACCAGCCGGTCAGCCCAGTCGATGTGGTCGTGCGTATGTCCGGACACGGGGTCATTGAACACCGGTCCGCGCGCGAGAACGAGCCTGAACTGTCCCCCGACGGACCTTCCAGGCTCGTTTCAGCGAAGAGATCGCGGCGGAACCGGTCGCACGTGATGGGTCGCCTGATCACCCAACTGCTGGGTGATCAGGCGACAAGAACATGCGCTGCCCGGCCTGAGGCAGGGCAGCCGAAATCGGCGAGGTCGGAGTCCGGGCGACTGGGGCCCGCCGGGCAGGACTGGAGGCAATCCTGGCGGCGGGCACCGGGCTCCCGGACGAAGGCGGACCGCCGAGGCTCCCGGAAGCGGACACCGGGGCACCCGGACGAAGGCAGACCACCGAGGCTCCCGGAA
>NZ_JBAGKF010000043.1:0-6954 GCF_037034185.1 Amycolatopsis sp. VC5-11
TTTTTCCGGAGTCCAACTCTACACCCTGGGAAGCTCGAGGCTTCGTCGGGGGCTGGTTCAGCTCCGGAGGTTTGGGACCACCCACTCTACCACTACTGTGGGAGCTTGGTTCGTGTTCCCGGCGGCCGCCCGGTCTCCCTGGCGACGAAGAGAACATTACACGCCCCGAAACAGCCCTCGAACAGGGGGGTCCCTTTTTTCGCGCCAAGCCGCTGACCTGCGTCGATCCGGCTGTTGCGGCCGGAAGCCGGTCAGCCGGGCTCGCGCTCGCCGTGCGTCGCGATCACCGTGACGCCGACGAGGATCGCCGCGAGGGCCGCCGTCACGTGGATCGGCGCCGGGCCGAACGACGCGGCGAGCACGAGCACCGCGGCCGCCGGGAAGCCGATCGCGATCGGGCGGCATTCGTTCGTCGGGCCGATGTGCAGCAGCCACACGCTCAGCAGGAAGACCGCGACCGGGATCGTCACGGCCAGCGCCGTCACGATGCCGCTGACGTGCACCTGCCCGCTGTCGAATCCGACCGCCAGTTCCAGTCCGGCGCCGACCGCCGCGGCCGAACCGAAAATCAGGTAGTGGCCGTACCCCCAGCTCAACGCGGTCCACCGCGAGTTGCCGCGTTCGAGGCGGGCGTGCCCCGGCTGGTCGAAATACAGCCACCACATCGAGAACACCAGGACCAGGCCGGCGACGGCCAGCGACACCAGCTCGCCGGTGTGCTCCCCCTCCGCGATCCCCTCCTTCACCGCGTTGGTGGCGCTGAGCACGGTTTCGCCGAGCACGATCAGCGTGAAAAGCCCGTACCGCTCGGCGATGTGATGCGAGTGCCACGGCGTGGTCGTCCGCGCCTCCGCCACCGCGGGCACCGCGAGTTCTAGGACCAGCACCACGAAGAAGCCGACGAACCCCGCGGTGCCGGGCAATGCCAGCCGGGCGATCCACAGGATCTGGCAGAACGTGATGCCTGCCGCGTAGAAGTACGCGGTCGTGCGGATTTCCGGTGACTGCCGTGCCGCGCGAAGCCACTGCGTGACCGCGGCCAACCGCATCAGGACGTACCCGATGACCACGATCGTGAAGTCGCCCTCGAAGGCTTTGTCCACGCCGGCCGCGACGGTGAGGCCGCCGCCGATCTGGACGAGAGTGGCCAGCCGATAGGGCACGTCGTCGGTGTCGAACGCCGACGCGAACCAGCTGAAGTTCAGCCAGCCCCACCAGATCGCGAAGAACACCATCCCGAAGCTGAGCACCCCGTGCCCGACGTGCCCCTCGGTAAGCGCGTGGTGCAGCTGCGCGGCAGCCTGGCCGACGGCGACCACGAAACACAGGTCGAACAGCAGCTCCAGCGGCGTCGACGCGCGGTGCCCCTCGCTGGTGTCGCGTGGTCGCATCGGCCGGTACCACACCCGGATCCGGTTGCCCGGCACTGACTCGTGGGCCATGTGCGCTCCCCTTTCCGCAGAACGCGGCCATCCCAACATGATCGACGGCGCGGCGCGAGCGCGACATCCCGAGCAGCCGGAACCGGGTGAAACCGGACGCCTCAGCGCAGCCGGACCGCCAGTTCGAAGACCGGATCGTCGAGGGCGGCCTGTCCGGGATCGCACAGGAAGATCTGCCGCGGCTTCCAGTCGGCCCGCACGTCCCGGTCGGTCAGCCAGCGGTGCAGCGATTCGGCCCCGAGCGCGGTGTTCATGTTCGCCTTCGGCACGGTGACGTACGCCTCGCGGCCCGCGTCGTCGCTGCTGAGCGTCATGTCCGGGAAGGCGAGGTCCCCGCCGTCGGGGTCGATCGGACAGCAGAATTCGACCAGGCCGTCGCTGTCATCGCTGATTTCCCCGTGGTAGCGCAGGAAAGGCCTTCCGGCATCACCGGACGGACGCGGGACCGCCGGGCCGCCGAAGAACGCGAACAGCGGGGCGGCGAATGCGCCGATCCGGTCGGCGGTCAGGTGCTCGGAGGCGACGAGCAGCGTGCGGGCGGGCATTTCGCGAACGGACACGTCGTACAT
Organism: Amycolatopsis sp. VC5-11; assembly: GCF_037034185.1. NCBI lineage: Bacteria > Bacillati > Actinomycetota > Actinomycetes > Pseudonocardiales > Pseudonocardiaceae > Amycolatopsis > Amycolatopsis sp. VC5-11. The sequence continues at coordinate 2,012 of NZ_JBAGKF010000043.1, forward strand.
CGGGGTTTCCTTCCCGGCCAGTCGGTCGAGGAAGAACCCGGCGAGTTCCCGCTTGGCGCGCCACTCCCGCTCCTGCTCGTCCCAGTACGCGCGGACCTCGGCCGCCGCCGCTTCCGGCGGCAGATCGAGGACGGTCCGGATCCGCGGCAGCGGCATCCCGATCCGGCGCAGCTGGACGACGCGGCGCGCCCGCTCGAGCTGGTCCGGCGAGTACCAGCGGTAGCCGGTGTCCGGGTCGACGCGGGCCGGCGGCAGCAGGTTCATCTCGTCGTACAGCCGCAGCGCTTTGGGCGAAAGACGGGCCAGGCGTGCGAACGCACCGATGGTCAGCAGGTCCGGCATGGGTTCTCCCTCGTTCGGAACACCCTGAGCGTGGGGCCGGCCCCGAGGGGAAGGTCAAGCGCGCGGCGGCCCCGGCGTTGCGGAGCCTCGCGGAACCGGGGGAAGGCCGGGGAGGAAGAAAGGCGGGCGGGCCCGGTTCCCCCTCGCCCGGGCCCGCCCCGTTGCCTTCGCACGCACTCGGCCTGCCACTCCGGGCAGTGTCCCGGCGATTCGCCGTACGGTCCCCCGCGGACGCCGACGAATTTCGTACCGGGATGCGACTCCGGGTGTCCATTCCCCGGAACTTCGGACTCCCGGGCCGTCCGGCCGATCGACCCATCCCCGGTCGATCGAGCGAATTGCCACTGTCGGTAGCCAAAGTGCCGTTCTGAAGGCTCCATAAGGTCTACTCGGTTGCTCTGAGTAGCACTAGGGGCGAAGGTCACCTGTCACCCGGATGGAGTATCACCTGGTGGCGGTAAGTAGCTCACCGAATAGGCAGGATCAGCGTTGCGTGGTCACGTTCGGTGAATATTCGCCGCAGACTGCGCCGCTTGCTGGTCCTCCGTCAGGATGGCACGCCGCCGGCGGGCGCGGAGTTCCAGGGTCGCGAAAGCCAGCGCGACCAGGGTGAGCCCGCCCGCGCAGCACATCGCCGCGGTGAGCGCGGTCTGGTGCCCGGCGGTCGCGACCACCGATTCGAACACCGACGCCAGCACGGCCGTGCCGATCGCGGTGCCGATCCGCTGGCCGGTTTGCAGCGCTCCCCCGGCGACTCCGGCCAGCCGGTTCGGCACGCATTCGAGGGTGAGCGTCGTGTTCGGCGAGATCACCATCCCGCCGCCGATCCCGCCGATCAGCAACGGTCCGGCCACCGCGAATCCCGCGGCCGACGGCGGCACCAGCTGCACGACCAATCCCACCGAAAGCAGCGAGAGCGCGACGATGCTCAGGCCCATGACGGTCAGCTTCCGGCCGAACCGGGCCACGAGCCGTCCGGCGACGGCCGCCGTCACGGCCGAGCTCAGCGCGAACGGCGTGACAGCCAGCCCCGACTGCAGCGGCGTGTAGCCGAGGCCCTGCTGGAAGAAGAGCGCGAACACCAGCCAGATCCCGGCGAACCCGCAGAAGTACAGCGCGCCGACCGCCGCGCCGCTCGCGTAGCCCGGAGTGCCGGTGAAGAGCCGGATGTCCAGCAACGGCGGCCGGTTCTTGCGCACGACGCGCCGTTCCCACCACACGAAGGCCACGCCGAAGACGATCGCCACCCCGAACAGCCACCAGAACCGGCCGAACCCGCCCCGTTCGGATTGCACGAGCGGCAGCAGCACCCCGAGCACCGCGACGGCCAGCAGCACGATCCCGGCGTAGTCGATTTCCGTGCGCAGCCGGAGTTTTCGCCGGTCTGTGCGCGGCAGCAGCTTCATCGCGAGCCCGAACGCGATCGCGCCGATCGGCACGTTCACGTAGAACACCCACCGCCAGCCGTCCGGGTCGCCGAACAGCGCGAGGATCACGCCGCCGAGCACCGGCCCGACCGCGGTGGAGATGCCGACGACCGCGCCGAACATGCCGAACGCCCGCCCGCGCTCCGCGCCGTGGAACAGATCCTGGATCAGCCCGCTGTTCTGCGGCGTCAGCATGCCCGCGGCGCAGCCCTGGGCCAGCCTGGCGGCGACGAGGGTCGCCGGGTCCGGAGCCGCGCCGGCGAGCGCGCTCGTCGCGACGAACGCGGCCAGCGCGATGAGGAACATCCGGCGGCGGCCCAGCGCGTCACCGAGCCTGCCGCCGGTGACCAGGACCAGGCCGAAGGCGAGCGCGTAGCCCGAGACCACCCACTGGATGGTGCCCGCGCCGGTGTTCAGGTCGCGCTGGATCGAGGGCAGAGCCGTGTTGACGATGCTGACGTCCAGCAGCGTCATGAACCCGGCGGCGAGGGTGACCGCGAGCGCCCGCCAGCGGCGGGGATCCGGCTCCGCCCCGGTCATCAGGTGTTGGCGGTGATCCCAGGGATGCCCTTGAGCTCACCGATGAGCATCGAACTGACCTTCACCGGGTAATCGTAAAGCGCGAAGACCGTCTGGTTCTTGCCGACGAGCTTGAGGTGCACCGGCGTATCGCCCTTGTGCGCCAGCAGGGTCGACTTCAGCTCGCTGACCACGGCCTGGTCGATCTTCTCCGCGGCGGCCAGCAGCACCAGCGGCGGTTCCTCGTCGCCGTTGCCGATCTCGGACAGGTCCAGCGGCACGAGCCCGCCGCCGAACACCGACATCTTGTCCTCGCGCCAGTTGACCCGGCCCTTCACCAGCACCGCGTTGTCCTCGACCAGGTCCGCGGCGAACATCGAGTACGCCTTGGCGAAGAACAGCACCTCGAGCGCGGCGTCCATGTCCTCGACGGTGCAGATCGCCCAGGGCTCGCCCTTCTTGTTGACCCGGCGTTCGAGCGAGGTGAGCAGGCCGGAGATGACGACCTCGCCCTCCTTCGGCGGGTCGGCGAGCAGCGCGGCGATCGGCTTCGGCGCGTGTTTGCGCAGGATGCGCTCGGCCCCGTCGAGCGGGTGCGCCGACACGTACAGGCCCAGCATCTCGCGTTCATAGGCGAGGAGCTGCTTGCGCGGGTACTCCTCCTCGCCGAACTTGAGGTGCGCGAGCGGCGAGGACGACGGCGCTGCCTCGGCCGCGTCTCCGTCGTCGGCTCCGAACGAGCCGAAGAGGTCGAACTGGCCCATCGCTTCCTGGCGCTTGAGCGGGACGACGGCTTCCACCGCGTCCTCGTGCACCTGGATCATCGACAGCCGCGTGTGCCCCATCGAATCGAACGCGCCCGCCTTGATCAGCGATTCGATCACCCGCTTGTTGCAGGCCACCAGCTCCGACTTGTCCAGGAACTCGGTGAACGAGGAGTACTTTCCCTTCTCCTCGCGCGTCTTGATGATCGACTCCACCACGTTCGCGCCCACGTTGCGCACCGCGCCCAGACCGAACCGGATGTCGTTCCCGACGGCCGCGAACCGCAGCGCCGACTCGTTCACGTCCGGCGGCAGCACCTTGATCCCCAGCCGGCGGCACTCCGACAGGTAGATCGCCGACTTGTCCTTGTTGTCGCCGACCGACGTGAGCAGCGCGGCCATGTACTCCGCGGTGTAGTTCGCCTTGAGGTAGGCGGTCCAGTACGCGATCAGGCCGTACGCGGCGGCGTGCGACTTGTTGAACGCGTACCCGGCGAACGGGAGAATCGTGTCCCACAGCGCCTTGACCGCTTCCGGCGAGAAGCCGCCCTCGACCAGCGGGCTGGACTTCATGCCCTCTTCGAAGCCCTCGTACTCCTTCTCGAGGACTTCCTTCTTCTTCTTGCCCATCGCGCGGCGGAGCGTGTCCGCTCGGCCCATCGTGTAGCCCGCGACCTTCTGGGCGATCTGCATGATCTGCTCTTGGTAGACGATCAGGCCGTAGGTCTCGGACAGGATCTCCCGCAGCGGTTCCTCCAGCTGCGGGTGGATCGGCTTGATCTGCTGCCGGTTGTTCTTGCGGTCGGCGTAGTCGTTGTGCGCGTTCATGCCCATCGGGCCGGGCCGGTACAGCGCGAGCACCGCGATGATGTCCTCGAACCCGGTCGGCTGCATGCGCCGCAGCAGGTCGCGCATCGCGCCGCCGTCGAGCTGGAAGACGCCGAGCGTGTCGCCCCGGCCGAGGAGCTTGTACGCCTCGGGGTCGTCGAAGCCGAGCCGGTCGAGGTCGATCTCCTCGCCGCGGTTGGCCTTGATGTTCTCCAGCGCGTCGCCGATGACGGTGAGGTTGCGCAGGCCGAGGAAGTCCATCTTCAGCAGGCCGATGGCCTCGCAGGAGGGATAGTCCCAGCCGGTGATGATCGACCCGTCGTCGCGCTGCCACACCGGGATCGCGTCGGTGAGCGGCTCGCTCGACATGATGACCGCGCAGGCATGCACGCCCGCGTTGCGGATCAGGCCTTCGAGGCCGCGGGCGGTGTCGAAGATCGTCTTGCACTCTTCGTCGGTCTCGACCAGCGTGCGGACCTCGGCGGCCTCGGCGTAGCGCTCGTGCTTCGAGTCGACGATGCCCGACAGCGGGATGTCCTTCGCCATGATCGGCGGCGGCAGCGCCTTCGAAATCCGGTCCGCGATCGAGTAGCCCGGCTGGCCGAAGTGCACGCGGGCGGAGTCCTTGATCGCCGCCTTGGTCTTAATCGTGCCGAAGGTGATCACCTGGGCGACCCGGTCCGAGCCGTACTTGTCGGTGGCGTACCGGATCATCTCGCCGCGGCGGCGGTCGTCGAAGTCGATGTCGATGTCGGGCATCGACATGCGCTCCGGGTTCAGGAACCGCTCGAACAGCAGCTTCTGCGGGATCGGGTCGAGGTTCGTGATGCCGAGCGCGTACGCGACGAGCGCGCCCGCGGCGGACCCTCGGCCGGGGCCGACGAGGATGCCGACCTCCCGCGCGTGCTGGATGAGGTCGGCGGTGATGAGGAAGTAGGACGGGAAGCCCTTGCCCTCGATGACGCCGAGTTCGTAGTCGCAGCGTTCCTCGTAGCCGTCCGGGATGCCTTCGGGGAACCGCCACTTGAGGCCCTCGGCCACCTGGTGGCGAAGCCAGGAAGCG
>NZ_JBAGKF010000044.1:0-5857 GCF_037034185.1 Amycolatopsis sp. VC5-11
CTAGCACCCCTGCCCGGCGGCCGGCACCGAATCGTGGCGACGGTCGACGACGCGCCGCCGCACCCCGACCGTTCCCAGGTACAGGCGTTGCTGGACACCCGCGGTCCGCGGACCGGTTCGATCGAGGTGACCGATCTGGGCTGGAGTTCGCGGTTCCGCGTGCACCACCGCCTGGCCGACCGCTACCGCGCCGGACGCGTCTTCCTCGCCGGCGACGCCGCGCACGTCCACAGCCCGGCCGGCGGCCAGGGCATGAACACCGGCATCCAAGACGCACTGGACCTGGCCCGCCGACTGGGCGCGGTGCTACGCGACGGCGCCCCAGACAGCACCCTGGACGGCTACGAATCCGAGAGGCGCCCAGTCGCCGAGGAAATCGTGGCGTTCACCGACAAAATGACCCGCGCCGCCACCCTCGGCAGCCCCGCGCTGCGGGCCATGCGCAACACCGCGATGCGCACGTTGGACTGGCTGCCCGCGGTCCATCGTAAGATGGCGCTGACCCTGTCCGAACTCAAAACCGGCCACTGACCCCCGCGAGTTACTTGAGGCGCAACAGGTCCGGGTGGGGCTGAGAAGGCTGTGGCATCTGCTCCGCACGGAGCCGGTGGAGCTGGCCAATGGTCAGCGGAACCGAGGAATCAGCACCGTATTTCTCGCCGCGCGTCTTATGAAACTCCAGACCGTCCGGTGACATGCCCACCCCGACAGTCGCCAAGTAGACAACGTCCAATTCGTCAGCGAGCGCCAGCCAAGCGCCCGCGAAGTGCAGCACCGCCGCCTGCACGCGGACGCCGTCCACCGTCCACATCGAACGCGGCCAGCTGGACAGGTCAGCGACACGCTCGGCCAGATGCGCCTGAACAGCCTTGCGAAGAACAGCGCGATCGCACCGGGCGGTGCCGGTTCGATGACGTTCAGCAGCTGCCCGAGCGCCATGCCGGGCGCACCCCATTTCAACGGCCCCGTACCCGCCGCGAACGCTCCGCGCGGCAAGGTGCCCACCAGCGCAGCCCGGTCTCCGGCATCGGTCCGGTGACCGAACCACACCGGCGTCGTAGGCGAGTTCTCGATCGCCGCGACCCACTGCTTGTGTGGACCGGGAAAGTCCAGGTCGTGCACCGGGTCGACGGCGGGCGCGGCCTGGTCGTCTGCGTTCATCCGCTCGGCTTTCACAGCACGAGATCCTCTCGACGGGGTGTGCACGCAGTAGAGCACATGCACGCGCTGAACTCCGTTGCATCGCAAGCGAGCGCGGAGTCGCGACGAAGCTGTCATTTTGCCCCTGACTTCGAGACCCCGGAGTTCAGAACGGCATGCTCCCGTCGTCGACCGGAAGCACCGGCGGGTCCGCGATGCGGCCGCTGTCGTCGATGAGCAGGATCCGTTTGAAGGAGCGCAGGCAGAACGCGCGGTCGATGACTTCCGCTTCCGGGGCGGCTTGCGCGACCGCGCGTTCGAACTGGTGCAGTTCGCGCACGTCCCGCAGCCAGGCGAACAGCATGAGGTTGCTGCGCCCGGTCGTGGTCAGGCACGCGCGGATCACCGGCAGCACCGCGAGTTTCCGCGCGACGCCGTCGAGCACCCCGACCGGAGCGCGGGCCCACAGGATGCCGGTTTGCGGCCAGCCGGAGATCTGCTGGGAGATCTCGCAGCGGAACGTCGCGCGGCCCTCGGCGAGGAGCCGGTTCAGCCGGCGCCGGGCGGTCGCCTCGCTGACGCCGATCCGGCGCGCGAGTTCGCTCGTCGACAGGCGGCCGTTCGCGGCGAGTTCGCGGACGACGCGTCCTTCGTCCGGCTGCACGGGCGCGGTGCTCGGCGGGGTGTCCCGGCGCGGGTACGCGGCTTGGAGGGCGTCCTGCTGGGACGGCGACAGCGCCCGCAGCCGCCACTCCCCCGCGTCGCTGTACTTGCCGGTGACGATCTCGGCTCGGATCGCGACGATCCCGTCCAGCGTGGCAAGCGATTCCGACACGTAGTGCGACACCTCGGCCGGATCGCGGCCGACCACGCTCGCGACCAGCGAGCGGGCGCCCGTCGTGTGGTGGACGCTGACGATTTCGCGGTGCTGCGCGAGCCGGGCGGCGACGTCGGTGACCTGCGCGCCGGCGATCTCGATCTCCAGGTAGGCCATCACCCGGTCCGCGCTCGGGAGCCCGAAATAGCAGGTCACCCAGGCGAGCCCGGCCTCCTCCAGGCGTTCCCAGCGGCGCGCGATGGTCACCGGGTCGACGTCGAGGACGCGTCCGAGCACGCTCCAGGTCGCGCGCGGCCGGATCTGCAGGCAGTTGATGATCCGCAGGTCGAGCTCGTCGACGAGATTCTGCGTCATGAGCCTCCTTCTGACCGCGAAACCGCCGGAAACCGGCCGCGGTGACGAATATCTGGGATTCTACGGCCCTTTCGCGCTCGACTCCGACACTTGTCGCCACAGATTCCCACGTCCCCACGCGAGGAGCGGCGATGACCTCTTCGACCCCCCGTCTCGGCCGGCCGGCGACGTCCGGCGCGAAGGCGCCCGCGGGCTCGAACCTGCGGTCCGCGGTCGGTTTCCTGATCTGCGTCGAACTGGTCAGCGGCATGGTGCAAGGCTTCTACCCGCCGTTGCTGGCCGGCTTCGGCGCGGAACTGCACGTCGGAGCCGGGCCGTTGAACTGGTTCAGCAGCGTGCACCTGCTGGCTGCCGCGGTGTCGGTGCCGGTTTTCGCCGCGCTCGGCGACCGGTTCGGCCACCGGCGACTGCTGAGCGTCGCGGTGTGGAGCGTCGCCGCCGGAGCCTTGCTCGTCGTGCTCGCGCCGGTCTATCCGCTCGCGTTGCTCGGCCGGGTGCTGCAGGGTCCGCTGGCCGCGTGGATCGCGCTCGAGATCGCGCTGGTGCGGGACAAGGCGACCGGCCCGGCCGCGAACCGCGCGATCGGCTGGCTGGCCGGCGCGCTCACCGCCGGGCTCGTGCTCGGCGGGCTGGTCAGCGGCCCGCTGGAGGAACTGCTCGGCGGGGTTCGCCCGGCGCTCGCCGTCCCGGTCGTCCTGACCGCGTTGTGCGGGCTGGTCACGAAATTCCTCATCCCCGAGTCTTCGGTGCGGACCGTGCGCAAGATCGACTGGACCGGCGCGGCCGGGCTGTCCGCGGCGCTGGCGCTGGTGCTGCTCGGGCTGTCGCAAGCCGGCCGGGCAGGCTGGGGTTCGCCGGCGGCGCTGGCCACGCTCGTCGCGGGTGCGGTCGTGCTCGCCGCCTGGGTCTGGTGGGAGCGGCGGACGCCGGGACCGCTGGTGGACACGCGGATGTTCACCAGCCGGGCGATGTGGCCGGCGATGGCCGCGACGCTCCTGTTCGGCGTCTGCTTCTTCGGCAACCAGGTTCCGCTCGTCACGTTCCTCGCCGCGAAACCGGCGGCGGCCGGGTACGGGTTCGGGCTGTCCGCGCAGTCGATTTCGTTGGTAGTGGCGCTGAACTTCCTCGCCGCGGTGGCGGGTTCGGCCGGGTACGGCAGGCTCGCGACCCTCGCCGGCCCGCGCGGCGTGCTGGCGATCGGCATCGGCCTGTCCGCCGCCGGTTTCCTCAGCATGGCGTTGCTGCACGCCACGATCGGCGCGGTGCTGGGCGCGCTCGTCGCGACCGGGCTGGGCATGGGCCTGCTGCTGGGCGGCTTGCCCGCGTACATCTCCGGCGCCGCGCCGAAGGACCGGGTCGGCATCGCCTCGGGCACCTACAGCACGGTCAAAGTGCTGGGCGGATCCGTCGCGACCGCGGTCGTCGGCACCTTGCTTTCGAGCTTCCTCTCCGGCGGGGCGGGCGCTCCCGCGGAGACCGGATACACCGTCGTCTGGTCCGTCTGCGCCGGGTGCGCGGCGCTGGGCCTCCTCGTGCTCGCCGCGGCCTGGGCCCGGCGGGAAGAACCCGAACCGATCGAGAAATGAGGACGAATTCCATGAGCAACCGCGGGACCATCCGGCTGGTCGGCGTGCGGATCGTCGACGGGACCGGCGCCGAGCCGGTGAAGGACGGCGAGATCGTCGCGACGGACGGGCGACTTACTTACGTCGGCCCGCGCCGCGACCGTCCGGGCGGCCCGGCCCCGGTCCGCACTGTCGACGGCGGTGGGCGCACCGTGCTGCCCGGTTTCTTCGACACCCACGTCCACGCGACGATCGCCATCGAAGACGGACCTCGCTCGGTGATCGCCGATTCGGGCAGCTACGCGGCATACAAGACCGCGCAACGGCTGCGCGCGACGCTCGACGCGGGCATCACGACCATCCGCGATCTCGGCGGCCTCGACCACGGTACTCAGCGCGCACTCGCCGAGGGGCTCATCGAAGGCCCCCGGGCGCGGATCGCCGTGTCCGTGCTCTCGCCGACCGGCGGGCACGCGGACATGACCCTGCCCAACGGACTGCTGATGCCCGTCGTCAGCGGGCCGAGCCTGCACCTGGTGGACACCGACGACGACGTGATCACCACGGTCCGCAAACTGCTCCGTTCCGGCGCCGACGTGATCAAGGTCTGCACCACCGGCGGCGTCTCGAGCCCGACCGACCAGCCGGACGACCTCGGCGTCACCGAACACCAGATCAGGCTGATCCGCGCCGAACTGGACCGGCATTCGCGCCCGCGGCAGATCGCCGCGCACGCACAGGGAACCGCCGGAATCCTTGCGGCGATCCGCGGCGGCGTCGACAGCGTCGAGCACGGGTACGAGATCGATCAGGAAGGCATCGATCTGATGCTGGAGAAGGGAACCTGGCTCGTCCCGACGCTCAGCGCCGCCTTGCGCGTGCCGGACCCGGCGCTGGTTCCGGCTTACCTGTACGAGAAGAAGGTGCGGTGGTCGGCGAAAGCCCGCGAGAACATCGCCAAGGCGATCGCCGCCGGGGTCAAGATCGCTCTCGGCACCGACGTCGGCGTCTGCCCGCACGGCCGCAACTTGCTCGAACTGTCGCACTTGGTGGAACTCGGCATGACCCCGGCCGACGCGATCGCTGCCGGCACCGCGAACGCCGCCGAACTGCTCGGCCTCGCCGACGAGGCCGGCACCCTGGAACCGGGCAAAGCGGCCGATCTGGTGGTGGTGTCCGGGGATCCGCTGCGCGACATTTCGGTGCTGGCGGATCCCGACTCGATCGAACTCGTGGTGCAGGAGGGCAAGGTCGTCAAGGACCTGCTCCCGGCCGAGGAGCCCGGGCTCGCCCGCAGCGCGTGACCGACCGGGTCTCCTCGGGTCGGCAGCGGCGCGTTCTTGACGAATGCGCCGCTGCCGACCACGCGGAATCGTTCAGGTCGACTATTTCCGCGGAATGCCTTATACCGGTGAAGAGTTGTCCTGTGCCGTCGCATGCGACTCAAACATCGCGCGCTCGGCTTCGGTAATCGGGCGTGGCGCGCGCCGTTCCGCGTCCCACAGCACGAGCGTGGCTTCGGAACGGGCGCACACTGTCGATTCCGCAGACAAGGACTCCACGATGTCGACGCTCGATTCCCCCACCGTGCGCACGGCCAGCGAGACGGTGACCGGTCCGGCATCCGGCATCGCCTCGTGGACGAAGTCAAGGCGCTGACTGGCCACGACGCAGCGAAAAGCGGGCACCTGCAACGATTTCATCAGCCAGTCCGCTCGCGTCTCCTCGAAGAGAATGAAGCACGCAGTCACGCTGAGGCGGCCCAGGCCGTCGAAGTCGCTGACCCGCAACCCGAATTCTTTTCGCCACACGCGCCGTTCTCCTATCGCGACTCTCGGACGGCGAGGCAGCACTGTCCTTTCCGGACCGGACCGCGTCGCCGTTGACCGCCCAAGTTTGCCTCACCCGAGCTCGGGCAGCACCGCGGATGTGACGGGTTTTTCGGCTATGACAGCGCGAT
>NZ_JBAGKF010000045.1:0-5378 GCF_037034185.1 Amycolatopsis sp. VC5-11
CGACCTGAGACAGCTTCGGTCCGTGAAGGGCTCCTTGAGGGAATCTGATTCCCTCAAGGAGCCCTTCACGGACTTTCAGCAGGAAAGAAAGCCGCCCAGCGCGGCTCGTCGGCCGGTGCTCGCAGCATCCTGGTACGTGAGGGCCACCCTCAGGGAATCCGATTCCCTCAGGGTGGCCCTCACGGACGGCGGCGGAAGCGCAGCGGTCGGGGTCAGGCGTCCAGCAACGCGGCCAGTTTCTTCGGCGCCACGTGCCGATACGCCTCGCGCACGATCTGGTCCACCTCGGTCCAGTCGACGTCCACATCGAGCCGCACGCCGAGCCATCCGTGCACTCCGACGTAGGGCGGCCGGAAAAATCGCTCCGGCTCGGTGCGCACCAGTTCCTCCTGCACACCGGGCGGCGCGGGGCACCAGAACGCGAGCTTGTCGTCGTGGTGCCGGTCGGCGAACATCGCGAACGTCTTGCGCCCGCGGACGAACCACGTCGGTTCGCCGTGGCTGAGTCGTTCGGTGGCTTCGGGCAGGGCGAGACAGAGGGCGCGCAGCTTGTCGAGCGGAGCCATCGCGTCAGTATCCGCGAGTCAGAACACCGTGGCCAGCACGCCGATCCACGCGAGAGCCAAGCCGCCGCCCGCGCCGTACACCGCCCAGCGCAGGATCGGCACCTTCCGGCCCAGCCACAGGGACGGTGCGACGCCGCCGGTCACCACCAGCGCCGCGATCAGCGCGAGCCACACGCTCGTCTCGCGGGCGAGCGTGGTGGCCAGCGCGAGCATCGCCACGACCACCACCGCGGCCGCGAACACCGACACGGTCAGCCCGGTGAGCCAAGGCGTCGGCTCTTCCCGAGTCCGGGCCCGCGCGGGCTGATCCGGCCGCCGAGGCGGTTCGACCACCGTTTCCACGCCGGTCACCGGGTCGACGAAGCGCACCTCGGTGCCCATCACCGCGGCCAGTCGCGCGGCGAGCTGACGTCCGCGCTGCGACACGACCGAACCGGCGACGTCGACGTCCGAGTCGGAGCGCGCCACCGCCGACGCCACGCGCGCCCACTCGTGCAGGGCTTGCGCCAGCTCGGCACCGATCGCGAGCCGGCGCGGGTCGACCTCTCGCGCGTGCTCGCCGCCCGGCCCGGCGAGCACCGCCTGCTCGCCGCGGATGCGCAGCTCCATCGTGCCCCTCCCCGCAAGAAACGTGCCGGGGGTCACTCTAGTGGGGCGACGCCCGCCGATACCTCGTGGAACGCGATCGCCGCGGCCGTGGCGACGTTCAGCGAGTCGACCCCGGCCACCATCTCCACGCGGACCGCGACGTCCGCGGCCTCGATCGCCTCGTCCGTCAGCCCCGGCCCCTCGGCGCCGAGCAGCAGCGCGATCGGACCCGGCACTTTTTCGCGCAATCCGCGCAGCGGTACGGAATCCGCGCGCGGAGTGAGCGCAGCCACCGTAAAACCCCGTGCCCGCAGCACATCCAGGCCGCCGGGCCAGCTGTCGAAAGTCGCGAACGGGACGCGCAGCACGTGTCCCATCGAAACGCGCACACTGCGCCGGTAAAGCGGATCCGAACAACCCGGACCGAGCAATATCCCGCCGACGCCGAGCGCGGCGGCATTGCGGAAAAGCGCGCCGAGATTCTCGTGATCGCCGACGCCTTCCAGCACGGCCAAAACCTGTGCGCTGTCCACGATTTGGGAGACCGTCGGCGGTTCCGGGCGATCCGCGACCGCGAGCACCCCGCGATTGAGGTGGAAACCGACGACGTCGGCCATCGTCTCCGCCGACGTCACATACGCGGGCACGTCGACGCCCGCGAGTTCGTCTTCCAATTCCCGCAGCCGTCGCTCCACGCCGAGCAGCGCTCGCACCGGATAGCGCGAAGCAAGCAGCCGCCCGACCACGACGGTTCCCTCGGCGATCACCAGCCCACGCCCGCAGGGGCGGTCCGGCCGACGGTCCGCTGTGGACAGGTCGCGGAAGTCGTCGAGCCCCGGATGCGCCCGGTCCTCGGTGAAGATCAGTTGAGCCACATCGGACAGTCTCGCACCCGCCCGAACCCGTGCCCACTGGTCCGAACGTGCGAGGCGCTTTAGGGCAAACGGCGTAGTTACGCGCAGGGTCAACCGCCGGTGACGGAGAGCACCAGTTTGGCCGCTAGCCCATGGCGCGGCGCTGTGCGACGGTGGTCTGCCTGGCGTACTAGCCGCCCAGACCACTGCGGACAGCAGCCAAGGAGCGCGTCGAACCATGGGTACGGATCTCTCGGCACACCCCGGCCGGCTCGATCGCGGACGGTACCGCCGGAAGGTCCAGCGATGCCTGGACACCCTGGCCCGGATGCTCACCGACGGGAGTTTTTCCTTTCCCCGCAAGAACATCGGGCTCGAAGTCGAGCTGAACCTGGTGGACGGGCAGCTGCGGCCGTCGATGACCAACTCGGTCGTGCTGGAGGCGCTCGACGACGCGTCGTTCACCACCGAACTCGGCCAGCACAACCTGGAACTGAACGTGCCGCCGCGTCCGCTCGCCGGGGATTCCGCGCTGCGCCTGGAAGAAGACCTGCACTCCTACCTCGCGAAAGCGCAGGAGAGCGCGGCGCACACCGGCTCGTCGGTGGCCATGATCGGCATTCTGCCCACGCTGGGAGCGGAGCATTTCGACCAGAAGTGGCTTTCCCACAAAACGCGTTACACGTCGCTGAACGACGAGATCTTCGCCGCCCGCGGCGAACGGATCGCGCTCGCGATGGACGGCCCGGCATTGCCCGGGGCCCAGCCGGAGCGGCTGCGGCACTACGCGGAGTCCATTCTCCCGGAGGCCGCCTGTACTTCAGTCCAATTGCATCTGCAGGTGGCCCCCGAGGAATTCGCGGCGCATTGGAACGCCGCGCAATGTCTGGCCGGCGTCCAGATCGCGCTCGCCTCGAACTCTCCTTTCCTGCTGGGCAAGGCGCTGTGGCACGAAACCCGGATCCCGTTGTTCCAGCAGGCCACCGACACCCGGCCGGAGGAGCTGAAAAACCAGGGCGTCCGGCCGCGGGTGTGGTTCGGCGAACGGTGGATCACGTCGATCTTCGACCTGTTCGAGGAAAACGTCCGCTATTTCCCGGGACTGCTGCCGGAGACCGATCTCGAGGACCCGATCGAAGCGCTCGAATCCGGGCAGGCGCCAAAACTTTCCGAACTGCGGCTGCACAACGGAACGATTTGGCGGTGGAACCGGCCGGTGTACGACGTCGTCGACGGCCTGCCGCACCTGCGCATCGAAAACCGCGTGCTGCCCGCCGGTCCGACGGTCGCCGACATCGTCGCCAACGCGGCATTTTTCTACGGCGCCCAGCGCGCGCTCGCGGAACAGGACCGGCCGGTCTGGTCGCAGATGTCGTTCCAGGCAGCGGAAGAAAACCTGTACGAGGGCGCGCGCAAGGGTTTCGACGCGCAGCTGTACTGGCCCGGCATCGGCTGGATCCCGCCGGACGAACTGGCCCTGCGCGTCCTGCTGCCGCTGGCCCACGAGGGCCTGCGCCGGTCGGACGTCTCCGACGAAGCCCGCGTGCGCTACCTCGGCATCATCGAACGCCGCTGCCTCGCCCGCCGCAGCGGCGCGGCCTGGCAACGCGACTACGTGCTGCGCGCGCACGAACGCGGGGCCGACCGCGAAACCGCGCTCAACTGGATGCTGCGGCGGTACCTGGAACTCTCTGAGGCTGGCGAGCCGGTGCACACCTGGCCGCTCGACGACTGAGCTGTTTTCGCGCGGTCCCCTACAGTGTTTCGCACGGGAAGGGGGTGGCGCGCGTGCCGAAGGTGCTGGGCGGTTCGCTCGAAGCGCACCGCCGCGAGGTGCGGTCGCGAGTGTTCGACGTCGTCCGCGCGCAGCTGTACGAGCGCGGGTTCGACGCGATCACGCTCGCCGGCGTCGCCGCGGAGGCCGGGCTCGGCCGCACCGCGATGTACAACCACTTCCCGGACAAGGAGAGCCTGCTCGTCGCGTTCGTGGAGGACGAGTCCGCGCGGTATGTCGAGCGGTTGCGCGCGGCGGTGGACGCCGAACCGGACCCGGTCGCCCAGCTGGCCACGTTCGTCCGGCTGCAGCTGCGCGTGCTGGCCGAACACCACCTTCCGCCGGGCACCGCACTGGAGTCCGCGCTCGCGCCCGCGGCGTATCAGCGGATCAGCGCGCACGCCGACCCGATCATCGAACAGCTTCGCTCGGTACTGCTCGCCGGAGTCGACGCGGGCAGCTGGCCCGCGCAGGACCTCGACGTGGTGGTCCCGATGATCACCGCCGCGCTCGGCAGCCGTCAGGTCATCGATGTCCCCGCTGACCAGCTCGAAGACGCTATCGAGGCCGCCGTGCGGTTCGTCCGGCGAGCGGTCGGTTCGAGTGAAAACCACTGATTTTAGGGTAGCCTAAGTACCGGTCGTGGCCTACAGTTCTTTCTGACAGCTTGTCAGAAAGAACGTCGGGAGGCCTTTGATGACGGTGACCGCGGACCTCGAAGCCAGCCCGTTCTCCGGACAGCTGCGCGCGTCCACGAGGACGGTCCACGACAAGGCCAACCACTCCACGTACATGAACGCGCTGCTCGGCGGCGAGCTGACACTGGACGGCTACGCGGCGCTGGCCACCCAGTACTACTTCATCTACGAGGCGATCGAGCGGGCAGGCGACGCGATGGCCGACGACCCGGTCGGCGGCGAGTTCGTGTTCGAGGAGTTGCGCCGGCTGCCCGCGCTGGAACGCGACCTCGCCCGCCTGGTCGGCCCCGGCTGGCGCACCGAGATCGCCCCGCTCGCCGCGACCGAGGCCTACACCGCGCGGATCGCCGAGGCGGCACGCTGGTCCGGCGGGTTCGTGGCGCACCACTACACGCGCTACCTCGGCGACATCGCGGGCGGCCAGATCATCCGGCGGCTGCTGGAGAAGAAGTTCGACCTCGCCGAGGCGGGCACGCTCTTCTACCGCTTCGACGAGATCGGCAGCGCCCCCGGGTTCCGCGACCGCTACCGCGCGAAGCTCGACGAGGCGCCGTGGAGCGAGGCCGACCGCGCCCGGGTGATCGACGAATCCGTGGTCGCGTTCGAGCACAACGTGGCGGTGTTCGACGAACTGGCCCTCGACCTCGCGCGGTACCGGGACCCGGCGGCATGAGCCGGGTCACAGCGGGTTGACCTCCACCTAGCTCGAAGTACGAGGCTCGGTTTCAGAAGGCTCCCGCGAGGGAAGCCGCCAAGCACAACCGCGCGTCGACCAGAAGGAGGGCCCATGGCCCGGTACGAGCTGCCCGAACTCGATTACGACTACGGTGCCCTCGCGCCGCACATCTCCGGCGAGATCAACGAGCTGCACCACAGCAAGCACCACGCGACCTACGTC
>NZ_JBAGKF010000046.1:0-5007 GCF_037034185.1 Amycolatopsis sp. VC5-11
GAAGAGAAGATTACACGGCTCAAAACGGCCCTAAACAGGGGGGTCCCTTAATGCGATCTTCGCAGGTCAACCGGCCGAATAGGCCCGCTGCGGCCGATCCGGCGGGCGCCGCGGCCCCGATCCGGCGGACCGGAGCGCGGCGAATCCGGTGGCTTATCGGGTCGCGGATGCCGTAATGCGGAAGAACGGGCGGCTCGCGTTATCGGTGAATGCCGAGACCCGCTTGCCGAGCGAGGCGCCGGCGAGAGCCGATTGCCGCTGGACATCGGCGTGCCCGCGCCGGACGACACCGAGGGCGGGCGGTTCGGAGGCATCATGAGCGCCGAACCAGCGAGTGACCCGGGTCACCCAGAAGAACGTCGAGACGATGTCCGGTGCGGGGCAGGCGGCTTCGTTCTTTCCCCGACTGACGGCCATGCGAGACAGAAGACAGAGGGAGCATCCGATGAAGTACCTGATCCTGGCGTACGGCAACCAGCAGGACTACGACCACCTCAGCGGCAAGGAGGGCGGGGCGACCCCGGCGGAAATGGCGGCGGTCGACGAGTTCCTCGCCGGGTTCACCGGGGCTCTGGCCGATTCGGGAGAGTTGGTCGAGGCCCAGGGGCTCGCCGCTCCCGTACTGGCGCGCCGCCTCCAGTTAAGGGACGGGGCTCCGGTCGTCACCGACGGGCCGTTCGGCGAGACCGAGGAGGTCATCGCCGGGTACTGGATGGTCGACTGCGCCAGTATCGACCGGGCGACCGACATCGCGGCGGGACTGCTCAAAGCCCCGGGACGGCTGGCCGACGCCGGGGTCGTGGTCCGGCCGGTGATGGGAAGCGACAGCGAACTCTGAACCCAGGAACCAAGCGACCGAGGCGGCAGAGATGACCGACCCCTCCCTCCCGGCCACGCTCGACGACACCCTGCGCACCCTCGCGCCGCAGGTGCTGGGCGCGCTGGTCCGCCGCTACGGGCGGTTCGACCCGGCCGAGGACGCGGTCCAGGAAGCCCTGCTCACAGCCGCCCAGCGGTGGCCGGAGACGGGGATTCCCGAGCGGCCCTTCGGCTGGCTGCTGCAGGTCGCGAGCCGGAAGCTGATCGATCTGCTCCGCGCTGACCAGGCAAGACGCGAGCGGGAGAGCCGCGCCGCGCGCGAGGATGTCGGCGAGCAGGCCGGGGACGACACCTTGATCCTGCTCCTGCTCTGCTGCCATCCGTCGCTCTCGGTGGCGTCGCAGGTCGCGCTCACCTTGCGGGCCGTCGGCGGGCTCACGACGGCGGAGATCGCGCGGGCGTTCCTCACGTCCGAGGACTCGATGACCCGCCGGATCTCCCGGGCCAAGCGGACCGTCCAGGACAGCGGCGTGCCGTTCCGGATGCCGCCGGAAGAAACGCGCGGCGAGCGGCTCGAAGCCGTCCTGCATGTCTTGTACCTGATTTTCACCGAGGGGTACTCGGCGACGTCGGGACCGGATCTGCGCCGCGGCGACCTCGTAAGAGAGGCGATCCGGCTTGCCGAGATGACGGCTGCCTTGCTGCCGGACGACAGCGAGGCCAAGGGGTTGCTTGCGTTGATGTTGCTGACGGACGCGCGGTCGCCGGCGCGGGTGACCGCGCAGGGCGAGCTGGTTCCGCTGCATGAGCAGGACCGGACGCGATGGAAGACCGAGTCGATCCGGCGCGGGGTGGAGCTGGTGACAGCGGCGTTGCCGCGCGGGCCGGTCGGGCCGTATCAGCTGCAGGCGGCGATCGCGGCGGTCCATGACGAGGCAGCCACCGCCGAGGAGACCGACTGGCGGCAGATCGTCGGGCTTTACCGGCTGCTGCTCAAGGTTTCGGCGAGTCCGGTCGCGAAGGTGAGCCACGCCGTCGCGGTCGGGATGGCGGACGGACCCGCCGCCGGGCTTGGACTGCTCGACGCGCTGGACCACCGGGACCGGCGGTTCTATGCGGCGCGCGCACATCTTCTGGAAAAGGCGGGCGACCGCGAAGCGGCCCGGAGCGCGTACCTGCGCGCGGCCGAACTCGCCACCAACATCCGCCAGGTGCGGTATCTCAACGCCTGCGCCCGGCGGCTTTCCGAAGGAGCTGAGCATGATTGACGAGATCCGGCCGTACCGGCTGGAGATCCCCGAGGCAGACCTGGTCGACCTGCGAGAACGGCTCGACCGGACAAGGTGGGCGCCGGAGCCGGTCGGCGGTGATCAGGGGTACGGCGTCAGCGTCGGCCGGGTGCGCGAGCTGGCCGAGCACTGGCGACAACGCTACGACTGGCGGGCTTGGGAGCGGCAGTTCAACGAGTATCCGCAGTTCACGACCACGATCGACGGCAGCAACGTGCATTTCCTGCACGCTCGTTCGCCGGAGCCGGACGCGATCCCGTTGATCCTCAGTCACGGGTGGCCGGGCTCGGCGGCGGAGTATCTGGCCGCGGTCGGGCCGTTGAGCGATCCTCGCGCGCACGGGCTTGATCCGTCGATCGCGTTCGACGTCGTGCTGCCGTCGTTGCCGGGGTTCGGGTTTTCCGGACCGACGACCGACACCGGCTGGGGTCCGCGGCGGATCGCGCGGGCGTGGGCGGAGTTGATGCGCCGGCTCGGGTACGAGCGCTACGGGACCGCGGGCAACGACTGGGGTTCGGGGATCGCGCCGGAGGTCGGTCGCGTAGCGCCGGAACATGTGATCGGCGCGCACGTGACGCAGACCTGGGATCCGCCGCCGGACGACGATCCACAGTGGATTGCCGACCTGTCCGACAAGGACAAAGCCGCGTGGGACGCGTTCCACCACTACTTCGCGAACGAAGCGTCCTACGGCGTCGTCCAGGCGCAGCAGCCGCAGACGCTCGCGCACGCGTTGTCCGACTCCCCCGTCGGCCTGCTCGGCTGGAACGCGCAGGCGATGCACGACCACGGCCTCGACGCGGACGGGATCCTCACCCACGTCACGATCCACTGGCTGACCGGCACGGCGGGTTCGGCGATCCGGATCTACGCAGAGGAAGCCCGGGAGACGCCCGCCGAAGGCCGCAATCCGGTGCCGCTGGGGGTCGCGCAGTTTCCCGGCGACCTGCCGTCGATCCGCGTGTTCACCGAACATCGCCGGAACCTCGTGTCGTGGAACGAGTACGGCCGCGGCGGGCATTACGCGGCGCAGGAGGTGCCGGAGCTGTGGGCGGGCGACGTCCGGCAGTTCTTCGCGAAGCTGCGCTAGAAAAACATTGCTCCGACTACATTGCACCTTATTGCACGGAGAAATCGCCCCGATTAGCGTCGGGACCATGCAGACAGTCCTTCTCCCCTCCGGCACCCGGATCGCCTACGACGACCTCGGACCGCGGTCGGAGGTCCCGGTGCTTCTCGTGCACGGGCACCCGTTCGACCGGTCCATGTGGGGTCCGCAGGCCGAGCACCTCGCCCGCAACGGCCGCCGAGTCGTGGTGCCTGACCTGCGGGGATACGGGGAAAGCACCGGTCCAGCGGTTCGCGGGCTCGAAGACTTCGCCGAGGACCTCGTCGGGCTGGCCGATCACCTCGGCATCGAACGCTTCGCGCTGGGCGGACTGTCGATGGGCGGGCAGATCGTGATGCAGACCGTCCGGGACTGCCCGGAGCGCATTGCCGCGCTGCTGCTCGCCGACACGTTCGCCGAGCCCGAGACCGACGAAGGAAAGGTGACCCGCAACCAGACCGCGGACCGGGTGCTCGCGGAAGGCATGACCGCGTACGCCGACGAGCTGTTGCCGAAGATGGTGTCGCCGGGCACCTTCCGCGAGAACCCCGCGGTGACCGGGCACGTCCGGAAGATGATGCGCCACGCACCGGCGACAGGCGCGGCGGCCGCGTTGCGGGCCAGGGCGAAGCGCCCCGACTACCGCGATTCGCTCAAGCAGGTCAGCGTGCCGACGCTGGTCGCGGTGGGCAGTGAGGACGAGTTCACTCCGGTCGCCGACGCGCAGCTGCTGCACCGGCTCGTGGCCGGCTCGGAGCTGGTGGTGCTCGACGGCGCGGGGCACCTGCCTAACCTGGAGCGCGCGGCCGAGTTCAACGACGTGTTCGGCCGCTTCCTGGACCAGGACCACGCGGAAGAACGGTGACGCACTCCATGAAGACCGTATTGGTGACCGGCGCCAGCGCCGGCTTCGGTGCAGCGATCACGCGCCGGTTCGCAGCGGAAGGCGCGCGGGTCGTCGCCGCGGCCCGCAGCGGCGACCGGCTCAAGACGCTGGCGGACGAACTGGGCGACGCGGTGTTCCCGCTGGTCCTGGACGTACGCGACCCGGCCGCCGTCGCGGATGTCGTCGCGCAGCTGCCCGAGGAGTGGGCGAAGATCGACATCCTGGTCAACAACGCCGGCCTCGCGAAGGGTCTGGAACCCGCGCACGAGGCGAAGCTGGAAGACTGGGACCAGATGATCGAGACCAACGTGACCGGTCTCGTCCACCTCACCCGCGCAGTACTGCCCGGCATGGTCGAACGCGGCGCCGGACACGTGATCAACATCGGCTCGGTCGCAGGCAGCTACGCCTACCCCGGCGCGAACGTCTACGGCGCGACGAAGGCGTTCGTGCACCAGTTCAGCCTCAACCTGCGCTCCGACCTGCGCGGCACCGGCGTCCGCGTGACGAATGTGGAGCCGGGCCTGGTAGGCGGCACAGAATTCTCCACCGTCCGCTTCGGCGGCGACCAGGCGAAGGCGAACAACGTCTACGCAGGCACCACCCCGCTGACCGCGGACGACGTCGCCGAGTCAGTTTTCTGGGCAAGCTCCCAGCCAGCACACGTGAACATCAACGTCATCGAACTGATGCCGGTCGTGCAAACCTTCTCCGCCCTGAACATCGACCGCGAAAACTGAGCCAACGCACGTGAGGGCCACCCTCATTGACTCTGATTCCCCCAGGGTTCCCCTCACGGCCCTAAAACCGCACCCGGTGCACCCAACGAGCGAGGCACCCACACCACCCCCGCACCCCGATACGAAGCTCCCCTGCGGTTCGGGGGTGCTTGTCAAGGCATCTTT
>NZ_JBAGKF010000047.1:0-2044 GCF_037034185.1 Amycolatopsis sp. VC5-11
GCCGCCCCCTCGCGAGCGGCGGGCGAACCGGGTCAGCGGGCGGCCCCGGCGCGACCCGGTCGCCGACGGGGACGTAGCCACCTGCAAACCGGGCCGCCATTCCGCAGTACGGAACAAGGCATGGCTGCCCCTCCTTCGACGGGGCCGCCATAACGATCTCCTTGCATAGCTTCACCTGCATCAAGCATCCGATCGAGGACTCATCACAACCGCGTTTCACAAGCAGACGCTAACCATCTGGAATTACACTCCGCGACACCAGAACCCGAAGCGCCGCCGCGAATGCAAGGCAATCATTGAAGTTGGCGCTTAAGGACTGGGGGCAGCCGGTTCACATCTCGACTCTCACCTTGGGGTTAAACAGGGCGATGAGACGAAGTTTCACCCGCAGCGGCGAGACGACCCTTGATATCCTCAGGGATTTTTATCTCCCACTCGGTCATGCTGGTGATCTCGAACCGCACTCCCGCTTCGACCAGCAAGCGCCGCTTCTTACCCTCGTCAGCGTCAACCCAGACCTGTGCATACGTGACGCCACTACTTTTATATATGTAGCCAGACTCACGCTGCGGCTTCTGCTTTAGAATGTTTCGCCGCTCAACCAATTTCACCTTGCGCGCTCGGTAAGACTCCTCATCCTCGTCGTCCCACGAAACCGACGTGTCTCGCTCGTTCTCGAGTCGGCTGATCGCAGCACGGACGCTCGCCAACTCTTCAGTGTAATCTTCCCCGACTACCCAAATCCGCTTCAACACCTCAACTGTCCCGACCTGCTCCAGAAATATCTGCTCGACAAGCCGCTCGACATCATGGGCTCGCATGCTCACACCCGGGCACGGCTTTTCCTGCCGCTGATTTGTACACCGATAGTACCGGTAGACCTTTTCCGTCTTGGCATCGCCTTCGCCACTTACCCGGGTCATGACGACGTGCGTTGCGGAGGCACCACACTTGGCACAGAATGGCACCCCGAGCAGCGGAGACGTACCAAATAACCGATACGGCTCCCGCTCGCGTTTCTTGATAGCAGCCTGCAGCGTATCCCATTCTTCCTTCGTGAATACCGCATCCGCCGTGACTAGCAGACTGCCATCAGGTTCGTATAAGGGTTTCAACCCGTGCAGCTTGCACCCAAGGAGTGAAAGCGAAGTAAGGATCTGCTTCACACTGGAAGGCGACCACTTCTCACCCCGCGGCTCCTGTCCCAAAACATACTTCCGCCAACGATCTCGGTTGGTGAGTTCACCTCGCTTGTTCAATCGAACGAACACCTGCTTGATGGTATGAGGATTCTCTTCATCGACCATCCAGCTGCGCATCTCATGAAGGACGGTGGTCTCGTACTCATCTAAGACACGTACCTTCCGGGTGACCATCTTGCCCTTATCACCGGTGGGCAGGAGCTTGGGCACAGTGGTGTAGCCATAGGTCGGCACACCGCCGGGCCATGCTTCGGTATAACGACGACGTTCATGACTGTCCCTGACTCGTTCCTTGATCCGCGCAAGCTCTTTCGCAGGCCCGAGTGCCTTCGCGTGAGCGATCAAGCGCCCTTCTGGCGTTCTCAGGTCTAAGGACGGGTCGTCAAGGATCACTATCGTCTTGCCCCACTCAAGGATCTTGAAGACGAACGCCAAGAAGTGCATGTCGTTTCGCGACAGCCTGTCCTGGTTCGTCACCCAGAGTTCGTCCCACTGTTCACGCGCTTCGTCCGTCAACCACTTCCGCAAGTCCGGACGGTCGAAGAAGTCAACGTCTCCAGAGACTGAGCGGTCGACGGCCTTACCAACCACCAGGACGTCGCGAACCTTCGCCTCATCGGCTCGCCGAGCCTCCAGCTTCTCATCCTGAGATTCGATCGACTCAGTGTTGCCTCGATCGCGACTGATGCGCTCGGCAAAGATCACGTTGACCACACACGGAGTATCCGCGCTGGTCAGACCGTTGTCAAAGGGTCTTGATTGGTTCGCCCATGCCCATGAAGACGATGTTCGACAGCCGCCCCGGGCCGCCGGGCATGGAGCCGTCTCGCATGACCGCGGCG
>NZ_JBAGKF010000049.1:0-1452 GCF_037034185.1 Amycolatopsis sp. VC5-11
TCCCTATGTGTTTGTCAAGCCGCGGCTGGGACCGGAGCGGCGTCGGGTTGCCGGTAGTAGGTCTTGTTGCGCAGCATCGCGTAGATGACGTCGCAACGGCGTCGGGCCAGGCAGATGAGGGCGGCGTTGTGCTTCTTGCCCTCGGCTCTTTTCCTGTCGTAATAGGCCCGGCTGATGGGGTCGTGCAGGGCGGCGAATGCGGCGAGGAAGAACGCGCGTTTGAGTTTGCGGTTGCCGGTGCGGGCGGGGTGTTCGCCTTTGATCGAGGACCCGGACGCGCGGGTGACGGGTGCGATGCCGGCGTAGGCGGCCAGATGCCCCGAGCTGGCGAAGTTGGAGGCGTCGCCGACTTCGAGGAGGATCCGAGCGGCGGTCCTGACTCCGATGCCGGGCATCGACGTCAGGACCCCGGCAAGAGGGTGCGCATCAAGTATCCCCTCGACCTGTTCGGTGACCTGTTTCCGTTGCTGCAGAACGGCTTTCAAACTATCGGCCAGTCGCGGGAGCACGGTGTCGGCGGCGGTGGTGCCGGGGACGGTCACGCTCTGCTCGTCCAATGCGGCCAGGATCGAGGCGGCCAGCCGCTCGCCCATGCGGGGCGCGTGGGCCTTCGCGATCGCGGTGATTTTGCGGCGTCCGGCTTTGGCGATGCCGGCGGGTCCGCCGCAGCGGGAGAGGATTTCCAGCACCGCGGGGTGGGAGATGCGCGGTCCGATGGCGCGTTCGAGGGCGGGGTGGATGCCGGTGAGCAGGCCGCGGATCCGGTTGCCGATCCGCGTTGCCTCGGCGGCGAGGTCGTCGTCGAATCCGACGAGCACGTCGAGTTCGGCCAGGGCGTCGTCGCCGAGGTCGACCGGGCGCAGGGTGTGCGGCAGCGAGCGGGCGGCGTCGGCGATGACGAACGCGTCGCGGGCGTCGGTTTTGGCGCGGCCGGGGTAGAGGTCGGCGATGCGCCGCATGGCCAGGCCGGGCAGGTAGGCCACCTGGTGCCCGGCGGCGCGGGCGACCGCGACCGGCAGCGCCCCGATCGTCGCGGGTTGATCGACCACGACCAGCAGCGGTCCGTGGGCGGCGAGCTTGTCGAACAGGGCCCGCAGCTTGGGTTCGCTGTTGGGCAGCGGCCCGTCGTGCAAGCGCTTCCCGTCCGGATCCAGGCCGACCGCGTGATGGGCGTCCTTGCCGACATCCAGACCGAGGAACACCCCGAAATCGCTGCTCATCCACCATGCCGTTCATCCGTTGCGACGTGGCCGCCGGTCGAGCATCGATGGCCGGCACCCACGTTACGACGAGACCTGCCCAGCGGCGGCCGTGTCCCTATTCAGCGGTCCCTCGATGCCACCAGGCCCGGTGACACCACCCCCCGGATCATGCACTCGACTGGGGGCGTCAGTCATGCCAGGCCTAGCGACCACAGCTCCTTGATCAGGAACTACGAAAAAGGTAACGGGG
>NZ_JBAGKF010000050.1:0-1174 GCF_037034185.1 Amycolatopsis sp. VC5-11
ATCTTTGTGGGCAAGTCCTCGGCCTATTAGTACCAGTCAACTCGACAACACATTACTGTGCTTCCATTTCTGGCCTATCAACCCAATCGTCTCTTGGGGGCCTTAACCCACATGGGGTGGGATACCTCATCTTGGAACAGGCTTCCCGCTTAGATGCCTTCAGCGGTTATCCCTTCCGAACATAGCCAACCAGCCATGCCACTGGCGTGACAACTGGCACACCAGAGGTCCGTCCGTCCCGGTCCTCTCGTACTAGGGACAGCCTTCCTCAAGTATCCTGCGCGCGCGGCGGATAGGGACCGAACTGTCTCACGACGTTCTAAACCCAGCTCGCGTGCCGCTTTAATGGGCGAACAGCCCAACCCTTGGGACCTACTCCGGCCCCAGGATGCGACGAGCCGACATCGAGGTGCCAAACCATGCCGTCGATATGGACTCTTGGGCAAGATCAGCCTGTTATCCCCGGGGTACCTTTTATCCGTTGAGCGACACCCCTTCCACCAGGAGGTGCCGGATCACTAGTCCCGACTTTCGTCCCTGCTCGACATGTCTGTCTCACAGTCAAGCTCCCTTGTGCACTTGCACTCGACACCTGATTGCCAACCAGGCTGAGGGAACCTTTGGGCGCCTCCGTTACCCTTTAGGAGGCAACCGCCCCAGTTAAACTACCCATCAGGCACTGTCCCTGAACCAGATCATGGTCCGAGGTTCAGATTCCCAATCCGACCAGAGTGGTATTTCAACAACGACTCCACACCCACTAGCGTGAGCGCTTCACAGTCTCCCACCTATCCTACACAAGCCGAACCGAAAACCAATACCAAACTATAGTAAAGGTCCCGGGGTCTTTCCGTCCTGCCGCGCGTAACGAGCATCTTTACTCGTAATGCAATTTCGCCGGGCCTGTGGTCGAGACAGCCGGAAAGTCGTTACGCCATTCGTGCAGGTCGGAACTTACCCGACAAGGAATTTCGCTACCTTAGGATGGTTATAGTTACCACCGCCGTTTACTGGCGCTTAAATTCTCAGCTTCACCCCCCGAAAGGAGTTAACCGGTCCTCTTAACGTTCCAGCACCGGGCAGGCGTCAGTCCATATACATCGTCTTGCGACTTCGCATGGACCTGTGTTTTTAGTAAACAGTCGCTTTCCGCTGGTCTCTGCGGCCAACCACC
>NZ_JBAGKF010000051.1:0-1155 GCF_037034185.1 Amycolatopsis sp. VC5-11
CTAGTGTCCTGCGTCAGAAATTCGTCGGCAGAAGTTGGCGAGTGACTCGAGGATCTCCGCGGCGGTCTTGGTCCAGATGAAGGGCCTGGGGTTGTCGTTCCATTGCGTGATCCACGAGCGGATGTCGGCTTCGAGGTTCTGGACGTTCTTGTGGGCGCCGCGCCTGATCTGCTGATCGGCGAGGAAGCCGAACCACCGCTCGACCTGGTTGATCCAGGAAGAACCGGTTGGGGTGAAATGCATATGAAATCGAGGGTGGCGTTCCAGCCATGCCCGGATAGCCGGTGTTTTGTGGGTGCCGTAATTGTCGCAGATCAGATGGATCTGAAGATGGGCAGGGACCTCCTTGTCGATTTTGACGAGGAACTTCTTGAACTCCGCGGCCCGATGCCGGCGGTGCAGGGAACTGATGACCTCGCCGGTGGCGACGTCGAACGCCGCGAACAGCGTGGTCAGGCCGTTGCGGACGTAGTCGTGGGTGCGACGCTCAGGCATGCCGGGCATCATCGGGAGCACCGGCTGGGACCGGTCCAGAGCCTGGATCTGCGACTTCTCGTCAACGGAAAGGACGATCGCGCCGTCGGGCGGATTGAAATACAACCCGACAACGTCGTGCACTTTCTCCACGAACAGCGGGTCGGCGGAGAGCTTGAAAGTGTCGGTCAGGTGCGGCTTGAGCTGAAACTTCCGCCAGATCCGGCCGACAGTCGACCTGGACAAGCCGCTGCGCTGCGCCATCGAGGCACGTGACCAATGGGTGGCGTCCTTCGGGATTTCCTCCAGGGTCGCCACCACGACCGCTTCGACGTCCTCGACCCCGACCACCGGAGGACGGCCGGGCCGCGGCTCGTCGACCAGCCCGTCGAGACGGCGCGCCAGGAAGCGTCGCCGCCACTTGCGGACCATGTCCGGCGACACGCCGAGATCCTTCGCGACGCCCACGACCGGCGGCACGCCGTCCTCAGCGCACGCCAGCACGATCCGCGACCGCGCAGCCAAAGCCTGAGCAGACTTTCGCCGACGCACCCAGCCTTCCAACGTCGACCGTTCCTCGTCGGTGAGGACCACCGGCTCGAGCTTCGGACCCCGACGTCCCGCAACACCATCAGACATACCATCAGAGTCTAACTAGCGACGAATTTACGACGCAGGACA
>NZ_JBAGKF010000052.1:0-1129 GCF_037034185.1 Amycolatopsis sp. VC5-11
GCACCCAATGCCACATTGGGGGTTTTTCATCCTGTTGGTGCTGGTCAGGCGGGGTTGACGGTGGCGGGAGTGGTTGTGCGGCAACGGGCCTGCCGGTTGCCTGCCCGTGGCCGGAACGTGGCGGAGCCCCCGGATGTTGATCAAGTCGTGACTCAAGAAAAAACGTCCGGGGGCTCCGGTCCCACTGTCTCACAGCAGGTTCTGGCCTCGTATCGCAGCGTGTTGCCGGTGTCGCCGCCCACGATCGCGATGCTGGCCGGGTTGATCGGCCGCCGCCGCCGGGCGATCGGGTCGCGGTGGCGCAAGGCGTCCCCGGCCGAGCAGGCGGTGCTGGTGCTGGCGATGCTGCGCCACGACCAGCGGCTGCTGGACCTGTCCCGCGCCAACGCGGTGTCGGCCGCCACGATCCGCCGCTGGCTGCTGGAAGCCATCGACCTGCTCGCGGCCCGGGCGCCGCGGCTGGACCGGGTGCTGCGGCGGCTGGCCGCCCGCGGCGCGGCGGTGGTGCTGGCCGACGGGACCCTGATCCGCACCCGCCGCCGCACCGGCACAGACAATCGCCGCAACTACAGCGGCAAGCACAAACACCACGGCCTCAACGTCCAAGGCCTCACCGACGAACACGGACGGCTGCTGTGGGTCTCGGCCGCGCTGCCGGGCAGGACCGCCGACATCACCGCCGCCCGCCGCCACCGGCTGCGCGACCGCATCCACGCCCGCGGCCTGACCCCCGCCGCGGACAAGGGCTACCAGGGCTGGCGCAAAGACGTCCGCGACACCCGCCGCTGCGACCAGTGCGACGGGCCGTGCGAACAGATCGTGCTCACCCCCTACAAAGCCGAAACGAACCGGCCGCTCACCCACGCCCAGAAAACCGCCAACTCCGCGTTCAACGCCATGCGCTGCGCGGTCGAGGGCGGCTTCGCCGCCCTCAAAACCTGGCGCATCCTCGACAAACTCCGCATCGCACCACGCCACGCCACCACCCTCGTCCGCGCCCTGCTCGTCCTCACCCAGCACGAACAACACACCCGCGACACCGCCCAGCCCACCCCGGCCTGACAACTACCACACCCCGCCAACCCGCCATGACCAGCACAAACCAGGATGAAAAATCCCCATTGGGGCG
>NZ_JBAGKF010000053.1:0-1119 GCF_037034185.1 Amycolatopsis sp. VC5-11
TGTGATGTCCAGGGAGGTTGGTCAGCCGGGTGACGGGTGGTTTGCCTCCGGTGGATGTGTGGGGCCGGTGGTGATTGTAGAAGTGCAGCCATCCCGGCAGCGCTGCCCGGCGGTCGTGTTCGCTGGGATAGAAGCGGGCGTAAGCCCATCCCTCGGCCAGGGTGCGGTGGAACCGTTCGATCTTGCCGTTGGTCTGCGGCCGGTAAGGCCGGGTCCGTTTCGGGGTGATGCCCAGCTCGGTGCAGGTCCCGCGCCAGGCCGACGAGCGGTAGCAGGCACCGTTGTCGGAAAGCACGCGTTCGACGGTGACGCCGCGGTCGGCGAACCAGGCGACCGCGCGGTGCAGGACACCGACGGCGGTGTCGGCTTTCTCGTCGGCGCAGATCTCGGCGTAGGCGACGCGGGAGTGGTCGTCGATCACGGTGTGCACGAACGCGGTGCCGGTGCGGGCGTGCCGGTCGGTGCTCCAGGTTCCGGTGCGGCGGGAGGTCGCTGATCTGTTCTTTTTGCCTTGCTGCTTGCCGACGTGGCGCCAGCCGCCGCCGTCGGGGATGTTGCCGAACTTGGTGACATCGACGTGGATCAGCGAGCCGGGGTGGTCGTGCTCGTAGCGGCGTAGCGGTTCGCCGGTGGCCCGGTCGATGCGGGAGAGCCGGTTGATCCGGCAGCGGGTCAGGACGGCGTGCACGGTCGAGGCAGGGATGGCGAGCCGGCCGGCGATCTGGGCCGGGCCCAGCCGCTGGCGCCACCGCAGCCGCACGATCCGGCGGGTCAGTTGCGGGGACGTTCGGGCGGGGCTGTGGTGCGGGCGGCAGCTGCGGTCGGTCATCCCGGCCGTGCCTTCGGCGCGGTAGCGGTCGGCCCACTTCGCGGCGGTCTTGGTGGCGACCATGAACATTTTCGCGGCGGCGGTGCAGGTCCAGCCCTGCTCGACGATCAGGCGGGCGAGGCGCAGGCGGGTGCGCGGGGTCAGGGCGGCGTTAGGGTGGGACACGAAGGCCTCCGGCGGGCGAAGCGGTTCCTAGACAGCTCCACTTCACCCCCGGGGCCTTCACCTGTCAGCACGACAGGCCGGTCACCGCCTTAACCCGGGACAACGTCCCTGGACATCACAGCTAG
>NZ_JBAGKF010000054.1:0-742 GCF_037034185.1 Amycolatopsis sp. VC5-11
TCGGTGTGTCCTTCGGGGACGTCGAAGACCGGCATCCGGTCCTTGTGCGTGTACACGTCCTCGTACGACTCGACCCGCTCCGCGATCAGCAACGTGTTGTCCGCCGCCCCCGGGACTTCCCGGTCCCAGTACTCGCGCATCTCCTCCGCGGACTTCAGGAAATAACCGTCCCCGTCGAACTTGAACCGCGTCGGGTCGTTGAGCGTCTTGCCCGCCTGCACGCACAGCAGCGCCGAGTGCGTGTCCGCCTGGTCCTTCGTCACGTAGTGCGAATCATTCGTGGCCAGCGGCGGGAGGTCCAGCAGCTTCCCGATCTCCAGCAAACCCTCGCGCACCGACCGCTCGATCGGCAGCCCGTGGTCCATCAACTCCAGGAAAAAATTCCCCGCGCCGAAAATGTCCTTGTAATCCGAGGCCGCCTGGATCGCCGCCTCCCGCTGCCCCAGCCGCAACCGGGTCTGCACCTCGCCCGACGGGCAGCCGGTCGTCGCGATGATCCCGGACGCGTTCTCCGCGATCAGCTCCCGGTCCATCCGCGGCTTGCGGTAATACCCCTGGATCGACGCCAGCGACGACAGCTTGAACAGATTCCGCAACCCCGTCGCGTTCCCCGCCACCATCGTCATGTGCGTATACGCACCGCCACCCGAGACGTCGCCGCCCTCGCCGAACTCGTCCGACCCCCGCTGCGACGCCTGCCCCCAGAACACCGGCTTCTTGTGAAACCGCGACTCCGGCGCGA
>NZ_JBAGKF010000055.1:0-631 GCF_037034185.1 Amycolatopsis sp. VC5-11
GGATGGGTAGGGGAGCGTCCTGCATCCAGGGAAGCGGCCGCGGAAGCGAGTCGTGGAGGGTGCGGGAGTGAGAATGCAGGCATGAGTAGCGAATGCAGAGTGAGAAACTCTGCCGCCGGATGACCAAGGGTTCCTGGGCCAGGCTAATCCGCCCAGGGTAAGTCGGGACCTAAGGCGAGGCCGACAGGCGTAGTCGATGGACAACGGGTTGATATTCCCGTACCCGAGCATGTGCGCCCATGGCGAGGCGGTTGACACTAACCACCCGAAGCCACTCGTGAAGCCTTCGGGCGGATCGGGTGTGTGGAGCGTGGGACCTGATTCCGTAGTAGTCAAGCGATGGGGTGACGCAGGAAGGTAGCTCCGCCAGGCGATGGTTGTCCTGGTGTAAGCGTGTAGGCCGTCATGTAGGCAAATCCGCATGGCAATGGGCTGAGACGTGATGCGTAGCCGTTTGAGGCGAAGTGGGTGATCCTATGCTGTCGAGAAAAGCCTCTAGTGAGTGCATGCACGGCCCGTACCCCAAACCAACACAGGTGGTCAGGTAGAGAATACCAAGGCGATCGGGTGAACTGTGGTTAAGGAACTCGGCAAAATGCCCCCGTAACTTCGGGAGAAGGGGGGCCAAGCA
>NZ_JBAGKF010000056.1:0-495 GCF_037034185.1 Amycolatopsis sp. VC5-11
GCTTAAGCCCCGCTACATTGTCGGCGCAGGACCACTTGACCAGTGAGCTATTACGCACTCTTTCAAGGGTGGCTGCTTCTAAGCCAACCTCCTGGTTGTCTGGGCAATCCCACATCCTTTCCCACTGAGCACACACTTAGGGGCCTTAGCTGGTGTTCTGGGCTGTTTCCCTCTCGACGACGAAGCTTATCCCCCGCCGTCTCACTGCCGCGCTCTCACTAACCGGTATTCGGAGTTTGGTTGATTTCGGTAACCCGGTAAGGCCCCTAGACCATCCAGTAGCTCTACCCCCGGCAAGAAACACGCGACGCTGCACCTAAATGCATTTCGGGGAGAACCAGCTATCACGGAGTTTGATTGGCCTTTCACCCCTACCCACAGCTCATCCCCTCAGTTTTCAACCTAAGTGGGTTCGGGCCTCCACGACGTCTTACCGTCGCTTCACCCTGGCCATGGGTAGATCACTCCGCTTCGGGTCTAGACCACGCGACTCAA
>NZ_JBAGKF010000057.1:0-445 GCF_037034185.1 Amycolatopsis sp. VC5-11
GGAGGGAACGCGGGGAAGTGAAACATCTCAGTACCCGCAGGAAGAGAAAACAAAAGTGATTCCGTGAGTAGTGGCGAGCGAAAGCGGAAGAGGCTAAACCGTTTGCATGTCAAGCTGTCAGGCGTTGTGCAGGCGGTGTTGTGGGACCCACCTTGGAGAGACTGACATTTCTCCGGATGTACGCGATGGTTAGCGGAACGCCTTGGGACGGGCGGCCGGAGCGGGTGAGAGCCCCGTACGCGAAAGCTGTTGTCGTAGGTCTTGGTGGTGTTCCCGAGTAGCAGCGAGCTCGTGGAATTTGCTGTGAATCTGCCGGGACCACCCGGTAAGCCTAAATACTTCCTGAAGACCGATAGCGGACGAGTACCGTGAGGGAAAGATGAAAAGTACCCCGGGAGGGGAGTGAAAGAGTACCTGAAACCGTGTGCCTACAAGCCGTCAGAGC
>NZ_JBAGKF010000058.1:0-440 GCF_037034185.1 Amycolatopsis sp. VC5-11
GTCGTGATGGTCCGCGCCTACGAAATCCTCGCCGAACAGTGCGACTACCCGCTGCACCTCGGCGTCACCGAAGCCGGGCCCGCGTTCCAGGGCACCATCAAGTCCGCCGTCGCGTTCGGCGCGCTGCTGCGCCAGGGCATCGGCGACACCATCCGGGTCTCTCTGTCCGCCCCGCCGGTCGAAGAGGTCAAGGTCGGCACCCAGATCCTGCAGTCGCTCAACCTGCGGCCCCGCAAGCTCGAGATCGTGTCCTGCCCCTCCTGCGGACGCGCCCAGGTCGACGTCTACACCCTCGCCGACCAGGTCACCGCAGGCCTCGAAGGCATGGAAATCCCGCTGCGCGTCGCGGTCATGGGCTGCGTCGTCAACGGCCCCGGCGAAGCCCGCGAAGCCGACCTCGGCGTCGCCTCCGGCAACGGCAAAGGCCAGATCTTCGTCAA
>NZ_JBAGKF010000059.1:0-347 GCF_037034185.1 Amycolatopsis sp. VC5-11
GCGCTGCCCGCGATCGCGAAGAAATCGCAGATCCCGGTGATCGCCGACATCCACTTCCAGCCCAAATACGTGTTCGCCGCGATCGAGGCCGGCTGCGCCGCGGTGCGGGTGAACCCGGGCAACATCCGCAAGTTCGACGACCAGGTCAAAGAAATCGCCCAGGCGGCGAAGGACCACGGCACGCCGATCCGGATCGGCGTCAACGCCGGGTCGCTGGACAAGCGGCTGCTGGAGAAATACGGCAAGGCCACCCCGGAAGCGCTCGCCGAATCGGCGATGTGGGAAGCCTCCCTGTTCGCCGAGCACGACTTCCACGACATCAAGATCTCGGTCAAGCACAACGACCC
>NZ_JBAGKF010000060.1:0-346 GCF_037034185.1 Amycolatopsis sp. VC5-11
CCCAGCAGTTCCGTGGTCACCTCGCTGGTCGCGCCGAGCCACCGCTGCCGCAACCGCGTCTGCTCGTACAGATGCGCGTTCTCGATCGCGATCCCCGCCGCCGCGGCCAGCGCCTGCACGATCACCTCGTCGTCGTCGGTGAACTCCGCCCCGTCTTTCTTCTCGGTGAGGTAGAGATTCCCGAAGACTTCCTCGCGGACCCGCACCGGAACCCCGAGGAACGAGTGCATCGGCGGATGATTCGCCGGGAACCCCACCGACGCCGGATGCGCCGAAATCTCCGTCAGCCGCAACGGCTTCGCGTCGTCGATCACCAGCCCCAGCAGGCCGTGCCCCTCCGGAAGAT
>NZ_JBAGKF010000061.1:0-325 GCF_037034185.1 Amycolatopsis sp. VC5-11
ACCGTGGAACTACCCGCTGCACCAGATCACCTGCAAGATCGCGCCCGCGCTGGCGGCGGGCTGCACGGTCGTGGTGAAGCCGAGCGAGGTCGCGCCGTTGAGCGCCTACCAGCTCTTCGACGCCATTCACGAGGCCGGTTTCCCGCCCGGCGTGGTCAATCTGGTCACCGGGTACGGGCCGGAGGTCGGCGAGGCGCTCGCGACGCATCCGGAGGTCGACGTCGTGTCGTTCACCGGTTCGGTCCGCGCCGGCACCCGGGTCGCGGAGCTCGCGGCGCGCACGGTCAAGCGCGTGACGCTGGAGCTGGGCGGCAAGTCCGCCAAC
>NZ_JBAGKF010000062.1:0-325 GCF_037034185.1 Amycolatopsis sp. VC5-11
ATTGGCGGACTTGCCGCCCAGCTCCAGCGTCACGCGCTTGACCGTGCGCGCCGCGAGCTCGGCGACCCGGGTGCCGGCGCGCACCGAACCGGTGAACGACACGACGTCGACCTCCGGATGCGTCGCGAGCGCCTCGCCGGCCACCGGCCCGTAGCCGGTGACCAGATTGACCACGCCGGGCGGGAAACCGGCCTCGTGAATGGCGTCGAACAGCTGGTAGGCGCTCAACGGCGCGACCTCGCTCGGCTTCACCACGACCGTGCAGCCCGCCGCCAGCGCGGGCGCGATCTTGCAGGTGATCTGGTGCAGCGGGTAGTTCCACGGC
>NZ_JBAGKF010000063.1:0-269 GCF_037034185.1 Amycolatopsis sp. VC5-11
CGCGAACCTGAAACTCTCGGCGAAGATGAAATCCGCCCCGTTGATGCTGCCCGGCAAGAACTACTTGAACCTGGGCGCACTTGTCCTTTTCGTTGCGTTCACCGCCTGGTTCGTGATCAGCCCGGCATTGTGGCTGCTGATCGTCGTCACCGTCCTGGCGCTGGCGTTGGGCTGGCATCTGGTCGCGTCGATCGGCGGCGGGGACATGCCGGTGGTCGTGTCCATGCTGAACAGCTACAGCGGCTGGGCGGCGGCGGCGTCGGGGTTCC
>NZ_JBAGKF010000064.1:0-269 GCF_037034185.1 Amycolatopsis sp. VC5-11
AGAACCCCGACGCCGCAGCCGCCCAGCCGCTGTAGCTGTTCAGCATCGACACGACCACCGGCATGTCCCCGCCGCCGATCGACGCCACCAGATGCCAGCCCAACGCGAGGGCGAGGACGGTGACGACGATCAGCAGCCACAGGTGCGGGCTCGCCACGAACCACGCGGTGAACGCCACGAACAGCACCAGCGCGCCCAGGTTCAGGAAGTTCTTCCCGGGCAGCATCAACGGCGCGGACTTCATCCGCGCCGACAGTTTCAGGTTCGCC
>NZ_JBAGKF010000065.1:0-267 GCF_037034185.1 Amycolatopsis sp. VC5-11
GAGCAGGAGGCCGTTGCCGCCGGCGACGGCGTTGTCGAAGCGCTTGCTGATCTCGGCCCAGTTGAAGATGTTCCACAGGGCGTTGACGTAGTCCGGCTTCACGTTCTTGTAGTCCAGGTAGAACGCGTGCTCCCACACGTCGACCAGCAGGATCGGCACGGTCGGCAGGATCAGGTTGTTGTGGTGGTCGCGCAGCTGCTGGGTGATCAGCGTCTTGCCGATCGGGTCCCACGACAGCGCGCCCCACCCGTTGCCCTGGATCGTGGT
>NZ_JBAGKF010000066.1:0-265 GCF_037034185.1 Amycolatopsis sp. VC5-11
GCCCGCGATCGGACTGCCCGGGTCCTCCGCCGCGGCCGGGTTGACGGTGTCGTTCGCGCCGATCACGAGGACGACGTCGGTGTCGGCGAAATCGTCGTTGATCTCGTCCAGCTCCAGCACGATGTCATACGGGACTTTCGCCTCGGCCAGCAGCACGTTCATGTGGCCCGGGAGGCGCCCTGCGACGGGGTGGATGCCGAAGCGGACGTCGATGCCCTTGTCGCGGAGTTTCCGGGTCAGTTCCGCCACCCCGTACTGGGCCTGT
>NZ_JBAGKF010000067.1:0-265 GCF_037034185.1 Amycolatopsis sp. VC5-11
GCAGGCCCAGTACGGGGTGGCGGAACTGACCCGGAAACTGCGGGACAAGGGCATCGAGGTCCGGTTCGGGATCCACCCGGTCGCAGGGCGCCTGCCGGGCCACATGAACGTGCTGCTCGCTGAGGCGAAAGTCCCGTATGACATCGTGCTGGAGCTGGACGAGATCAACGACGATTTCGCCGACACCGACGTCGTCCTCGTGATCGGCGCGAACGACACCGTCAACCCCGCGGCGGCGGAGGACCCGGGCAGTCCGATCGCCGGA
>NZ_JBAGKF010000068.1:0-256 GCF_037034185.1 Amycolatopsis sp. VC5-11
GGCGGCGAGGCCGACGAAGGAATGCAGCAGGGCGATCAGCTCGGGCATCCCGGTCATCTCGACCACCGCCGCGCGCCGCAGCCCGATCCCCGCGCCGATGACCATCGCGACGATCATCAACGCGACCGAGGTGCCGGTGATGTCGCCGGTGACCGCTTGGGCGATGGTCGCGATCAGCGCGACGATCATCCCGGCGATCCCGAAATAGTTCCCGACCCGGGCGGTTTCGTGCCGGGACAGCCCGGCGAGGGCGAGG
>NZ_JBAGKF010000069.1:0-256 GCF_037034185.1 Amycolatopsis sp. VC5-11
CGCGGCGAGACCGACGAAGGAATGCAGCAGGGCGATCAGCTCGGGCATCCCGGTCATCTCGACCACCGCCGCCCGCCGCAACCCGATCCCCGCCCCGACCGCCATCGCGACGATCATCAACGCGACCGACGTCCCCGTGATCTCCCCCGTGACCGCTTGGGCGATGGTCGCGATCAGCGCGACGACCATCCCGGCGATCCCGAAATAATTCCCCACCCGGGCGGTTTCGTGCCGGGACAGCCCGGCGAGGGCGAGA
>NZ_JBAGKF010000070.1:0-253 GCF_037034185.1 Amycolatopsis sp. VC5-11
TGCTGGAGAACGACCTGCTGATCATCACCGGCGCCCTCGTCGGTTCCTCGGGTGCGTATCTGTCCTGGATCATGTGCAAGGCGATGAACCGGTCCTTCATCTCCGTCATCGCCGGAGGCTTCGGCATCGAAGCGGGACCGTCGGGGGACAAGGATTACGGCGAGCACCGGGAAATCACCGCCGAAGGCGCGGCGGAACTGCTGACCGGGGCGTCGCGGGTGATCATCACCCCGGGCTACGGGATGGCGGTCGC
>NZ_JBAGKF010000071.1:0-251 GCF_037034185.1 Amycolatopsis sp. VC5-11
GACCTGATGCCGCCGCTGCTCACCGAGGTCCGCGCACTGGCCGCGGACGGCGGCGCGACCCGCAAGACCCTGTGGCGCGCGCACGACGGGACGCTGCTGGAAAGCGTGCTCATGCGCTACCCGGACCGCGCCACGCTGTGCATCTCCAGCCAGGCCGGCTGCGGCATGGCGTGCCCGTTCTGCGCGACCGGCCAGGGCGGCCTCGACCGCAACCTCTCGACCGCCGAAATCGTGGACCAGGTCCGCGACGC
>NZ_JBAGKF010000072.1:0-248 GCF_037034185.1 Amycolatopsis sp. VC5-11
AGCTTCTCGCGCGAGGCGGCCGGGATGTCGGTCATCTCCGCCGGGTCGACGGTGAGCCGCGAAAAGTAGTGGTTCGACAACTGCTTGGCGCGGAACGCCTTCTCCCCCAGTTCGACGACCGCCTCGGCTCGCTCGGCCACCGTGAGGTCGGCGAGATGGCGCGGCGGCAGGCCGCGCTTGGGCGCGTCGAAAACAAGAGGGAGGGCAGTCATGACCGATCAAGTGTCTCATACGCGCGAACCCGGCGC
>NZ_JBAGKF010000073.1:0-241 GCF_037034185.1 Amycolatopsis sp. VC5-11
TGGCACGGATCCGGTGGATGCGCTGGAGCTGATCGCGGGCCGTGCGCTGGAGCTGACCGGTTCGGACGTGACGATGCTCGCGTTGCCGGGCGCGGGCGGGCTGGATGTCGACGAGGAGCGGGACGCTGATCCTGCGGAGTTGACCGTGACGGTGTGCGCGGGCGGCGACGTCACCGACCTGATGGGATTGCGGATGTCGGTCGACGGGACGGTGCCGGGGGCGGTGTTCCGGGACCGTACG
>NZ_JBAGKF010000074.1:0-241 GCF_037034185.1 Amycolatopsis sp. VC5-11
CGGGACGGATCCGGTGGATGCGCTGGAGCTGATCGCGGGCCGTGCGCTGGAGCTGACCGGTTCGGACGTGACGATGCTCGCGTTGCCGGGCACGGGCCGGCTCGATGTCGACGAGGAACGGGACACCGATCCCGCGGAACTGACCGTGACAGTGTGCGCGGGCGGTGACGCCACCGATCTCATGGGGCTGCGGATGTCGGTCGAGGGGACGGTGCCGGGGGCGGTGTTCCGGGACCGTACT
>NZ_JBAGKF010000075.1:0-226 GCF_037034185.1 Amycolatopsis sp. VC5-11
ACCCGATCGTCGCGGCCTTCACCCCGCCCGCGATCGAGAACGCCACCCCCGCCTCCCGCCCGTCGGCCAGCAACGCCTCGATCGAATACCCCGGACGCGCCTGCTCGTCCAAACCCGCGTGGATCTCCACGAACGACACCCCCAGCTTCGCCACCTCCCGGATCCGCGCCACCCGGCCCTCGGTCACCGAAATCATGTCCGCCACCACCTCCTTCCCGTACTTGCG
>NZ_JBAGKF010000076.1:0-223 GCF_037034185.1 Amycolatopsis sp. VC5-11
TGGTGACGGGCGGCATCGAAGCTCCTGCGGACACAGGCTACTTCGTCGCACCGACAGTTTTCGCGGGCGTCGACCCGGATTCCACGATCGCGCAGGAAGAGATCTTCGGCCCGGTGCTGTCGATCATCCCGTTCGACGACGAGGAAGACGCGCTGCGGATCGCGAACAACTCCCGCTACGGCCTGCACGGCGCGGTGTGGTCGGCCGACCAGGACCGGGCGCT
>NZ_JBAGKF010000077.1:0-220 GCF_037034185.1 Amycolatopsis sp. VC5-11
GGGGTGCCGTGATGCGTGGGTGCATCGGCTGCGGTGGGGTGTCTCGATGGTTGGGCGCACTGGGTGCGGCTGGGTGCCTTGATGGTTAGGTGCTGCGGCTGCGGCTGGGTGCCTTGATCGTTGGGTGCACCGGGTGCGGCGGGGTGTCTCGATGGTTGGGTGCTGGGGCCGGGTCCTTCGATGCGTGGGTGCATCGGTGCGGTGTGGTTAATGGCGGGGG
>NZ_JBAGKF010000078.1:0-212 GCF_037034185.1 Amycolatopsis sp. VC5-11
AGGAGTTTGTTGTGCGGTTGCAGGTTGCGTTGGATGTGCTGGATGTGGGTTCGGCGTTGGCGTTGGCGCGTCAGGTGGCGGGGGAGGTGGATATTTTGGAGCTGGGGACGCCGTTGGTGAAGTCGGCGGGGATTGCGGCGGTGACGGCGGTGAAGGCGGCGCATCCGGACAAGCTGGTGTTCGCGGATTTGAAGACGGCGGACGCGGGGGAG
>NZ_JBAGKF010000079.1:0-208 GCF_037034185.1 Amycolatopsis sp. VC5-11
GTCGCCAGGGAAACCGGGCGGCCGCCGGGACACGAACCAAGCTCTCGCCTCTAGGGTGATTGAGTGGGTGTCCCACCAAAAACTGCTAGGAATGACCGCTTCGGTCAGGCTCGCCCTCACGGGGGTTGGGTTTGGTTCGGGGTGTGTTGCTTGAGAACTCAACAGTGTGCTAGTGAACTAAGCCAGTAGAGCTTATATATGAAACCCC